>CAWJSS010000015.1:0-167222 GCA_963845605.1 uncultured Acidimicrobiaceae bacterium | reverse complement strand
TGTCGCACCGTGGATAATATTCCTGTTGCTCCAGGACTACTGGCGCTGGATAGGCTTTATGCAGGGCAAGCCGGGAAAAGCGCTTGTCAATGACCTTGTTTTCGACCTTATCCAGGCGGTTGGGTTTGGCCTTTTATTCATTGCGCATATCCACTCGGCCCCGCTCGCCATCGCTGCCTGGGGCTTCGGTCCCTTGCCGGCGCCTTTTTGGGTTATGGCAGTTCGGCGTCTGGCCGTCCTTTTTGGGCGGATTCACATTGGCTCCGGGCGAAGTGGGCGGTAGGTGGGTGGCTGGCGGCCAGCTCCACGTCGTCCTGGGGGTTCAGCCCGCTTTGCGGCCTCATTACTGCGGTGTTTCTTGGGCCGGTGGGACTTGGCGGATTGAAGGCGGCGCAGAACCTTGTCAACGGGCCCTCCGTGGTCTTGGTGCAGGCAGGAGGCAGCATTGGGCTCCCTGAGGCATCCCGTGCCTACGAGAAGAGCGGGTGGAAAGCCCTCAATCGCGTTGGACTGGTGGTGACAGCGGGGGGCGTTGCAAGTTTGGGACTAATCCTCCTAGTGCTAATCTTTTTTGGCAGGTTCCTCTTGACCTTCTTCTATGGAGCTCAATTCGGCCAGTACGCCTCAGTGGCGATCATAATGGCCGTCTCATACCTCATCATGGTGTGCGGTTTGGGTGCCATCTTGAAGCTGAAGGCGACGAAGCAAACCCATTTGTTGTTCTTCGTTACGATCGTGGCCGCGGTCCCGTCCACGTTGGCGGTGGTGGCGCTCACACCGGAGCTCGGTGTAATCGGCGCGGCGTACGCCTTCGCAATCGGGATGGCCGTGTTCATGATCGGTCAGGTTGTTGCCGCTCGCTTTGTGGCCCGGCGCGATCAGCCGAATGATGCTGTTCTAACGCAAAGTGCCCCTGAAACGATCGAAGCACGTCCGCCCGCAGCCGTCTCGGCATAGGTAGCGGCTGTCCCGCCAGGATCAACCGAGAACACGAAGAGCCCGGGACGACCCTCCAGCTTCGTCAGTCCAAGTGACCGAGCGTGCCGACGGCCTGGCGGGTAGCCAACGGAAGAACGCCGAGGAGGGCTACGCCAATGACTTGCAAGGTCCACTTCCTGTCGTGCCCTTCAGTCGCCAACGCCGCTGCGGTGCTGAAGGTTTTGGGCACACCAGCGACTGGCGGAAAGATTTCCGGAAACCGTTAGGGTGGCCAGCTCGGCCTCGAGCTCCCGCGACCCGGGGGGTGGCGCTGGCCGTCCGTAGTTGGGCACACTCGGTGTTCGGTGTACCGGTCAGCTCGCCCCGGGTCGGAACAAAGCTGGTTCAAAGATTGCGGACAGATCAGCTAGACCGACCTGGCAGTCGGGTCTGGGCTCTATAGCTCAGGCGTTGTTGCCACAGAGCTGACCATGTTCAGCCCGGCGTCGGGATCTCTTCCAGACCGGGTGATCGATGGCGAACTCGTAAATCGACTCCAGCTGGCGCATGTTCAAGTGCGGGTCAAATCGCTCCTCGTAAGCCTTCCGCGCATTGCGGCCAAAGTCTTCGTACTGTTCAGGCCTCGTCGCCACGTCGTGGAAGGCCTTCGCCAGAGCCTTTGCATCACCGGGGGGGAAGAGGATCCCTTCGTGGTTGTCTACCACCATTTCCGGGAAGGACCCGTGCGCTGACACGATCGGAGCGACGCCGGCGGCCATCGCCTCGACCACGACCATGCCGAAGGGCTCTTCCCATTGTGAGGGGATCACGGCTGCCCGCGCCGTCTCCATGAGAACCCTGCACTCCGTTGGGCTGAGAAGGCCAACAAAGTCGACGTCTGGCCGGTTTCGAGCCCACGCCGCGACGGAAGTCTCTAGCGGCCCCGCCCCCGCGATGACCAGACGAAGTGCACCGTTCGTAGAGGTTGACGAATAGAGGTCCCACGCTTCCATCAGGACGGGAACACCCTTGCTGTCGACCAAACGGCCAACGAAGGCAATGGTGGGCCGTTTCTCCGAAGGCCGGGCTCGGCCAATGGGTGGGATCATGTTCCACTTGACAAAGACCCGGTCGTCGGGAAGGCCAAGCGGACTGGATTATGTCCCGTTGTGACTTGGAGATACAGATGTACGCAGACACAGCGTCCGCCAAGCGTGCCTATTTACGACAGTTGAGATGGCCAGCGGGAGTGTCTGAGCACGCGAGTCGCCGTAACAGCCGCGACCTATCGCCGGGACAGCCAGGCGGCCAACACAATCGTGACAAATGGCACCATCCCGGAACAATGTACCGGCGGGGCATACAAGCCTGTAGTTGTGCAGGGTGGCGACTAAGGGACGCGTTCCTTGTAACACGCGTGAAGGACGGAGGGGCTCAGTAGGGGGACGGTGTTGTGCACATGCACGACGTCTGGGCGCGAATCACGTAGACGGCGGCTCAGGGACTGAAAAGCGCTTTGGCTCCATACCACCTGCCCCGGGAGCAGCACCTTCTTGTGCGCGGGCCAAGTTTCGATGTCCTCGCTGAGGCGCTCGAAGCGCTCAACTGTGTGCCCGCGCTGGCTCAGAGCGGACCCCTCGTTGTCTACGACGATGTTCTCACCGCTGGGCGAAGCTCTGTACCGGTTGTGGACTTGCAGGATCTTCACGCCACACCCGCAATCGACACGGTCGAGCTCCGGTTAAGGCGGCCAGGTAGACCAGCCAGGACAAAATGACGCAGGAAAGGCGGCACACGCTGCTACGCAGCGTGAAAGACGTGGCATCAGGTTTAGGAGCCGCCAGTCCTCGGCGAGATACGTTGCGGCGAACGGCCGTTGCGTCCTGCAACGCTGCCTATTCGTGAATGCCGGACATCCCCTCTTCTTCGACCAGCCGGCGCAAGTGCTCGAGGCAGCGCGCCCGGGTGGGGCCGATGCTGCCCACCGGCATCTGCAGGAGCTTGGACAGGTCCTTGTACCCCACGGGGTCGTCGCTGATCAGCAAGGAGAGGAGTTCCTGGCAGCGAGGCTTGAGCCGGTCCCAGCCCGCCCGAGTACGGTCTCGCGCTCTTCGGCGATCGGCCGGGCGTCAGGGTCCGGCAAGTGCTTTCAGGCATGTTGGCCAGCATCTGGTCGGCGCCCGAATGGTACTTGCCCGCCCGCCGAAGCAGTTGCAAGCTCTCCCGCCGGGCCGTGGTCGCCAGCCACCCTGCCGCACCCGCTCCGGCTGCTCGATCCGGTGCAGGTTTTCGACCAGCCGTAAGCCACGTCGTCTGCTGCAGTTCGGAGACGTCTGAAGGCGTCAGCCGGTAACGCCGTCCGGTGGCGGCGATCATCCCGCCGAATCGGGCCACCAGCTCCTCCCATGCGCCGGCATCCGCCTGGCGTGCCTTTTCGACGAGGGTGGCAACGGTGGCCGAGCGGAGCGACGAACCGATGCCGGCGTTCTCGTGCCCGTCCTCGGGCTCTGCGTATTGACTAGCCCGTTCCTTTGACTAGCCCGTTGGCTGGGCGCGATGCGGGTACTGCGTCTTGCTGGTCAGGGGCGCTGCTGGACCAACTGTGGCCTCACGATGGGTGCTGTCCTCAGCCCAACGTTCGGGGGCTGGAGACCGGAGGTCGATGACGTCTTTGCTCGATTGGGCACGAGCACCTTCAGTTGGTGCGGGCGGAGAGGGGAGCACGAAGCGACAGTAATGGTTGCCGGTAGGGCGCGGTATTCCCCCGGCAAAGTTATGAACGTTGCGTGCCCTCATCAACACGAGCCAGTGTTGGAGGACTTCGTCGGACTTTCTGTTATCCGAAATCCTGGTCCCTTTTACCTACCTTCGGTCGTGGTCCTGGCCGGAGTGACTTGCCAAGTTGTCTACCCAATATGGGCCGTATGTACTACGAAATACGAGAAGCGGAATTCGCTCTTGATACGGCGAAAAAGGCGCATCTGGAGCCTTTCTGACCGGGCGCTCACCACGGTTCGCGGTCATCCCCTCACTCCAACTATGATGGAGTTCTCGAACTTCTTCGCGGCACTTCGATGCGCTCGTCCCTGGCCGGTTGTATCGGCGTCGGCCCTGGTCGGGACCTCTACTTCCTTAGGACACATATGACGATTGAAAATAAAAGCGGTCTTGGACCAACACCGTCTAGTCCTTTTGGACTACGTGGTTGACTCGACCGCTCAAGCCGAAAGCGAGCGCGCCGAGCCAAAGTTGCGGGCGAAGTCTTTCATCATTGTGGGCGGCGGCATTGTCGGGCTCGCTGTAGGTCGCCACCTGCTCGACCTGTACCCGGGTGCGACCGTGACCGTCATAGAAAAAGAGGCACAGGTTGGTGCTCATCAAACAGGGCACAACAGCGGGGTCGTGCACGCCGGGGTGTACTACCCCAGCGGCTCGCTTAAGGCTCAGCTATGCACACGAGGCCGAGAATTACTTAAAGAAGCCTGTGAGAAATGGGGCTTGCCGTACGTCCAGTGCGGGAAGCTCATCATCGCTCGTGAGGACTCGGAACTGCCGGCCCTGCGGCGGCTCGAGCAGCGGGCGTTGGCAAATGGGGTGCCCGGTCTGCGTTGGCTCGAGGGCAGCGCCATCACGGACGTGGAGCCTTATGTCGGGGTGTCGCCGCTCTTCACTCACCGCAGACTGCCATCGTTGATTTCGGCCGGGTGGCCCGGCACCTGATGGAGGACTGCAAGCAGCGTGGTGGCGTAATTATCCTCGGGACCGAAGTGACCGGGTTCGTTCCGGACGGGTCAGGCGTCCAGGTCCTTACGGCTCAGGGCAACGTGTACGCGGACTGCGTAGTGCTTTGTGCCGGCCTACAAAGTGACAGGGTAGCCAGACTGGCGGGCGATGTCGCTGACCCAGCCATTGTCCCGTTCCGCGGCGAGTACTACCGCCTGGTGCCTGCCCGCGAATACCTGGTAAGAGGGCTCGTCTATCCGGTCCCTGACCCGCGCTACCCGTTCCTCGGCGTTCATTTCACCCGCCGTGTAGACGGGGGTGTCGACATAGGGCCAACGCGGTCTTGGCGCTGGCCCGAGAGGGATATAGGCTGGGGCAAGCTAAACCTCGCCGACTTGCGTGAGACGATCGCATGGCCTGGTTTCCGCAGGTTGAGCCGCCAGCATTGGAGGGCAGGCGGCCGCGAACTGGCTACTTCGCTCTCGAAGCATTTCTTTGTGGCTGCCGCCCGCAGGTATATACCGGGCTTGAAGGGCGGATGATGTGGTCCGTGGTCCCGCCGGTGTGCGGGCGCAGGCGGTGGCGGCCGACGGCACCCTGGTCGACGACTTCCAGGTCCATTTCCTGGGCTCGATCGTGGCGGTCAGGAACGCGCCGTCCCCCGCGGCCACGTCGTCGCTCGCCATAGCAGAGCACCTGGTTGGCCGGTTGGTGGAGGAAAACCCCCTTAATCGGCCGACCTTCATCCCCCGGGGCACTGTTCAAACGAAACCAAGCGCTACCTGGCGCCATCTCGTGTTATCGTCAGACTGCGTTTCCGGTCCAGGTGAACTGTCTTCGTAACGCTCTCGCCGGAGGAGACGGGGACCTCTAAGACCCATTGTTTGCCGTACTTGGCTGACGTGCCCGAGCAAAAACGGGAGGCGTCCATGCGCAGGAGGAGAACAGTAGTGTCGCCCCGTTTTGTCCGTGCCCGCAGGGTCCCCAAGTCGCGGTTGGCCCTGCTGTCCGTGTGTGTCGCCGCCGGCTCATTGGCAATAGTGGTGGCCTCGGACGGCTCGGCCAGCCCGGCCCAGGCCGGGCCTGGGTTCTGGCTGGCCAGCTCGAGCGGGGTGGTGAAGGCTTTCGGGGGGGCGGGGCGCTTCGGCTCGCTGAAGACGACCGGCGGCGGCCCGGTGGTGGGTATCGCCCCTACCCCTGACGCCGGCGGCTACTGGCTGGCCACCGCCCACGGCCGGGTATACGGTTTCGGCGACGCCAAGGTGTACGGCTCCATGGCCACCGCGCACCTGGCCAAGCCCATCGTGGGCATCACCGGGCCCCCGGTGGGCGGGGCTACTGGCTGTTCGGGGGGGACGGCGGGGTGTTCGCGTTCGGCGACGCCCGCTACTTTGGCTCGGCCGGGGCCAGCCACCTGGGCTCGGCCGTGGTGGGCATGGCCGTGGCCCCGGCGGGACGGGGCTATTTGCTGGCCACCAGCAAAGGGGACGTCCTGCGCTTCGGGGCCGTGCCCCTGGGCGCGGCCAAGCTGGCCGCCCCCCTGGGCTCGGCCGTGGCCGCCATGGCCGCCACCCCCGACGCCAAGGGCTACTGGCTGGTCACCACCAAGGGCAAGGTGGTGCCGTTCGGGGACGCCCACAACTACGGCTCCATGACCGGGGCGCTCAAGGCCGCCATCGTGGGCATCGCCCCCACCGCCAACGGCAAGGGCTACTGGCTGGCGGCCCGGGACGGGGCCGTGTTCGCCTTCGGCGACGCTAGCCCTCCCCACCAGGCCGTCGCCGGCCCCCAGGCCCCGGGCCCGGTCAGCGCCATAGCCCTCAGCTTCAACACCGGCAACCCCAGGGCCAAGACGGCCCACGCCAGCCCGACGACCGCCACCGCTGCTGCTGCAGCGGGGACGGGAACCGCTGCGGGTACGGGTGCTGCAGTGGGGATCGGTGCGCCAGCCGGGGACCGGTGGTGCAGCCACACCGCGGCTACCCAGCAGCACCCACGACCACGGCCGCCCCCACGACCACAACGGCCGCGGCCTCACCGCCGGCCGGGGGAACTGCACCAACCCGGCTTTTCCACCAGTGACGCCGAGGGCACCGAGAACATCGACCGGTGGCGCCGAGTATTGGTGGGTGAACAACGACGCCTGGAGCGGGTCGCACGGGCCACAGACCATCTCGGTGTGCAACCAGTCGAGCTGGTACGCCGTGTCTGACCAACCCGACAACGGCGGCCAGGTCGAGACCTACCCCGATACCGAGTACGACGTGGGCGGGCGCAACGGCGTGTACGACCAAGCCGATCTCTGCGTTCAACTCGATCACGTCCACCTTCTCAGAGGACTTACCCCTCGGCCGGCTCGTGGGACGCCGCCTACGACCTGTGGACCAACAACTGGGCTAACGAGACGATGATCTGGAACCAGTGGGCCGGCTCCCAGGCTTACTGGTACACCAGGCCTCGGTCACCATCGACGGCGTGCAGTACCAGTTCATCGACACGGTGTGGCTTACCGACCTTCATCGCCAACGGCAGCGAGCTGATCTTCATGATGGTCAACCAAGAGCAATCGGGTTCGGTCAACATCCTGGCCGTATGGCAGTGGGAGGTAGCCAACGGCTACGCCAAGTCGACCGACGTGCCCACCCAGCTCGAGTACGGCGTGGAGGTCTGCTCCACCAGCGGCACCGAGACGTTCCCCATGACCGGCCTCACGTTCAACGTGAGCTGAGCCAGCCCGGTTGGCCGGGGCCGTGATCGGGGCCGGGAGCGTCGTCACCAGGTCCGTGCTGGCCCGAGCCGTGGCGGTGGGTAACCCGGCCCGGGTCATCAGCCGGGACGTGGCCTCGGCGACGGCGGCCCCATCAACTGCACAAAACCGCCGGTAACTTCAGGCTGGCGCCGGGACGCCCATTGGTATGTCATTGATGCCTGCGCTCAGCACAGCTCACAGACACACAGCCTTTGAACGGGCTTCGTCCCAAAAGCATGGGCCATGACCCGCCGTAGCCGTCCCAGCCCCGGATTTAGTTGGCTCTCAGAGTCTCCGCAGCCGTAGTTCAGGTTCGCGCCCGATGCCCTAGAGGTGAGGCGAACATCGTCTCCACGTTGCCCGCTTTGCCGGTCTCGTTCGACCTTGAGTTGCTGCGCTACTCAGCGAGCGACGACCCCTCTTACTTAGAACGACCGCCCATCGGAGGAAACCCCAGTTGACACCCTTTTCGGTGCTCCTATTAGCGCGAGCATGTTCCACCGCCACCGGCCTGGGAGCGCCCGCCGTCGCTTCGGCGAGACCCTGCTGAACAAGCTGATGCGCTCCTCAATCTCCAGGTTTCGGCTACCTGCAACTGGACTTTGAGGGTTACCAAGTGAGGCGCGTTGTTGGCGTCGTGGCGCTCGTCGTTGCCGTCCTCGTGCCGGCGCCCACCGCGGGCGCATCGACCCTCAACGCCGCGACCGCCGCTCCAGCCCCCTCCGTGCTGGCCGTAAGTGCTACTCCATCAGCACTTAGCTTTCACGGAGGAACTGTGACGGTCAACGGCCGGGTGAGGAACGCCGCTACGTGCCAGCAACGGCTCTTGTCACATCAGAATTTCGTAGTTGTCTTTGCCACCAACTCCCGCCCCTGTTCATCGATGTTCTCGGCTCATGTGACCATCGGGGCCAACCCCACTACTGTGCCTCGTACCGTCGCGTTTGAGCTAATAGCCCGCAAAGGTAACAAGAGTCCCGCCCGTCGCTTTTTCATCACGGTGGGACCCGGGCCGGTGCTTCACGGCACCCGGGCGGCGCGTAGGTCATCGGGCGGCGCCCTTGGGCACCAGGACACCTTCGCCAGAGCGGACGGGGCCCTCGGGGCAGGGTGGGCCGACATGACTGGCGGGGGGCTGGCCATCGTCAACCAGGAAGTTACGGGGACGAACTCCAGCGGCACCTCTGGTGACATCCGCACCGGTGAGGCCTATGGTAGCGACCAGTACTCCGAGGTCCAGGTGACCTCCACGCCGCTCAGCGGCTGACCAGTGGGTCGGCCCCGCGGTGAGGGCCCAGGCCGGGGGCCGTGACCTCTACGTCGGTGTTTACTTCTGGGGCAACGGCAGCCCCGAGCTCATGCTGTCCTCGCGGGACAACGGCAACTGGTCCCAGCTCGGCGGCATAGGAACGCGCCCATTGGCCCCCGGCACGACCTTGACCCTGACGGCAGTGGGGTCCACGCTCGCCTTGGCCGTGAACGGCGCGGTCGTCCTCTCGGCCAGTGCCAGCACGTTGACCGGCGGCGCGCCCGGCATCATGGCTAATGGCGTGGCGACGGCCGGAAACTGGTCGGGTGGCAACTCTGGTTTCCAGGTGGGCTATCAGGGCACCGCAAACGCTATCCAAACGTACGACGTCATTTCCCCCGAGAACGGCTACGGGGTCCAGACCCTCCGGGTTTTACGCCCCACCCACCCGGCGGCCGGGGTGGCACACAATTTCCTCTTTGTGCTTCCCGTCGAGGCCGGGCTGGGCGATACCTACGGTGACGGCCTGAAGACCTTGCAGGCGTCGGACGCCGAGGACCAGTACAACTTGACCATCGTCGAGCCCACCTTTGCGGACGAGCCGTGGTACGCGAACAATCCCACTGACCCCAACCTCCAGTACGAGTCGTTCATGGCTACAGAGCTGGTGCCATGGGTAGACCAGAACCTGGCTGCTACTGGCACTGAACAAAACTGGCTCATCGGGTTCTCGAAGTCCGGTAACGGAGGCCAGGACCTGCTCCTCACGTACCCAAACCTATTTACCATGGCGGCTTCCTGGGACTTTCCTGCTGATATGTCGTCCTATAGCCAATTTGGCCCAGGTCCCGGCGGCAAACTACGGCACGCAGGCGAATTTTGCGGCCGACTATCAGCTGACGCCGGCCTTTATTGCCGCCCACAGAGCTCCGTTCCTGACCCAGAAACGGATCTGGATTGGGGGGTCAGCGTGTTCGCCTCAGGACTTGTCAGACTACGGTGCGCTATTGGCATCAAAAGGCATCCTTTACACAGCGGTCCCTTTCCAGTATGTCGCCCACCGCTGGGACAGCGGCTGGGTGCCGGCCGCCGTGGCCGCCCTGTACCAGGACAGCCTCAGCCTGCCGACGGGCCCTAGTTCCACCTTCGCCAGTTTGCGCCAGCTAAATGCCTGGCTAACCGGGTACGGGTGAGGACGCAGCGAAGCGATCCTCGGCAGCGCAATTGGCCCGTTGGAGGCGGTCTTTTGTGAGGTCGTCACACGGGAAATATGGCCGGCCAACAAACCGGGCCCCGGTCGACAGGCGCCTTTTTTCCGGACAAGAACCATAAGCGAGTTGGCCCCGAACATTGCGAGCTGTGGCCGATGCGCACTCGGCCACACCGGCGCAGATCGCGCTCGGCTTGGGCGATCCGCAATCCGACAGTGGCTGCCATCCCCGGAGCGTCCAGCCTGGAACAGCTCGAGCAGAACATCGCCTCGGTCGAGATCGAGCGGACGATGAGCACATGGCCCTCGGCACCGCTTCAGCGTCGCTGCAACCCGGGGTCCCCGTTGGACCGCCCCGTCAGATTGCGGCGACCTCGCTCAGACATTGCATCAAGGGAGCCATATACCTAGCGCGGACAGCTTGGCATGACAGGAAGCACGAACACGGGTCTTAAGAGCCGGCTATAGGCACAAGACATGTGATTATGGGATCCTAAGGGACGCCAGAGTCGCGGTTCGTTGACAGGTTGTTGTTGACGAGCTAAACGAACCCCTGGCACCACGTTTGAGTGTTCGTACGACTACGTGCAGCGTCCGGGAAGCAGGGTTTTCCAGAGACAAGTCTGTACGTTGCAGATCCGGCGCCGTGACCATTTTTGGCCTGGCAGGCTATAGCCAAATTGGGCCAAGTGGGCCAGATGTGCCACAGGCACGTTAGGTCCCGGCCTGAACGGAGGTTCATTGGCGACTGTTGGTGCTGAGGCGACGAGCGGCGCGGGGCAGACGTCCGCCGGCACCGATGGCACAAATGGACGCGGTCCAGTACAGGGCGAGCCGGCGGAGCTTCGACGGGCCGGTCCGGACGGCTTTGTCGGAAGGCGCCCGGAGCTGGCGCTGCTGGAAGAGGCCCTGGTCAGGGCGCGCGGAGGGTCTCCGCAGATAGTGGCCGTAGAGGGTATAGCCGGTATTGGAAAGACCACCCTCGTGCGCCATTTCCTGGGCCAGACCGACCCGTCGAGAGTGTTTTGGTCCAGCGCCGACCAGGACGAAGTGGACCTTGCTTGGGGGCTGCTCGGGCAGTTGGCGGATGCCGCCAGGGCTAAGGGCGTTGGCTATATCGCCGACCTGGTGGACGGGCTCGACCCCGAAACTGACCCATTTTTGGTCGGGGCGAGCCTCTTGCGTCTCGTCGGAGAACACGAGCTCGCCGTCGTGGTCATCGACGACGCCCACTGGGCCGATCGCCAGTCGCTGGCGGCGGCCCGCTTCGCCTTCCGCCGGCTACCTCCAGGGCGAATCCTGGTCGTGATGACCTACAGGCCAGAGGAAGCAGGGCGGTTGGGGGGTGGGTGGCGCAGGCTTCTGGTCGAGAGGGGAGTGCGCGTCCGGTTGGGTGGCCTCGGCATCCCGGAGCTTGTCCGCTTGTCGGAGGCGGTCACAGGCTTGCCGCTATCGAGGCGGGCGGCGACGAGGCTATTCGAGCAGACGTCCGGGCATCCGTTGTATGCCCGCTCGCTACTCGAGCAGTTACCGCCCGCCGTCCTCGAACGAAGCGAGGGCCCGCTACCCGCCCCGGCCGAGCTGGCCGGCACGGTCTTGGCTCGGCTCAGCTCATGCAGCGCCCCTGCCCGAGAGGTTGTGAGGCTGGCGGCGGTACTGGGGACGACCTGCAAGGTCGTCGATCTCCGGGCTCTGCACGAACCTGAGGACTTCGCCGACGCCCTCGGCGAGGCTATCGAAGCGGGCTTGTTACACGAGGTCCCGGGCACCGGTGGCATGGAGGTGAGCTTCCCCCACCTTCTGGAGCGCTCGGCGGTTTACCAAGATTTGCCGCCCCGTCAACGCAGGAAACTGCACGCGATTGCGGCCTTAGCCCTCGTTGGGAGAGCGGCTTTGAAGCACAGGGCGGCCGCTTTTCTAGGCCCGGACCCGGACCTAGCCGACGAAGCCGAGCAATTTGCTCGCGAAGACATTGCCGCTGGCCGCTTCCAGCGCGGCGCCATAGAGCTCAGGATGGCGCTCGGGCTGACCCCGCAGGGCCCAGCGAGGCGGGCCCGGCTCCTGGCTACGGCCGAAGCGCTCCTGGCATCTGGTGACGTCTCCGGTGCTCGAGCTCTGGCCGAGGACCTGGCCGCGTTGGCGGACGAGCCCTGGTCCGACTATGTCCAGGGCTATCTCGCCCTCTTGTCGGCCCGAACCGGCGAAGCCCACAGGCTACTGACGAGGGCATGGGGGGACATACAACAAGGCGGAGGTGGTGATGGCGGGCCGCCCGACCTGCCCGTCCGTATCGCTTCTCTACTGACAATTCTGGCTATCCTCCGGCTCGACTATCCGGCGATGTTGCGCTTCGGCACAGAAGCGGTCGAGCGGAGGGCATCCGACGATTGGGTCGCCGCCTTCGCCTGGTTGTCTCGGCTTGTCGGGCTGGCACTCACCGGGCAGGCGGCAGATGCTCTGCTTTTACTGGAGCAACTCGACAAGGTGGGCGGCCCTGGCGGCCTTGACGCGCTCGTAGCTCGTGGGATCATCCGCCTGTGGACTGACGACCTGGCCGGGTCGCGGGCCGACTTCGCCGAGGTTATCGGGAGGGAGCAGGTCGGCGAGCCATTTAGGTTAAGCCAGGCGGTCGGGTTCATGGGCGAGACGGCCTTCCGCATGGGACTTTTTGACCAGGCCATAGAGCACAACGAGCTGGCCGTCTCGCTCGCCACCGAGGCCGAGCGGGCCTGGGAACTGCCTATGCTGCACGGGCTGGCGGCCCTGCCTCGGGCGGCACGAGGGGAATTTGCGGAGGCCGAGAGCCATGCCGTGCTCGCTGCTCATTGGGCGGCGGTGATGGCCACGCCATCTTCGTTCGCCTACGCCAGCGCCGCTCGCGCCTTCATTGCTTTGGCGCGCGATGACCCCGAGGCTCTCTACCGCGCCGCCGTCGACTTCACGGACGTATGTGATTCGCGCGAACCCGGTGCGCACTCGCTCGGCCCGGTGCTCGGCGAAGCTCTTGTGGCGTTGGGCCGTTTTGACGAGGCGGCTTCGGCTCTCGACGATTTCGACGTTAGGGCCCGTGCTACAGGGCGGCTCTCAGCGCAGGCTTCGGCGGCGCGGTGTCGCGGTCAACTCACCGCGGCCCGCGGTGATTGGGAGGCGGCAGAGGTTTTTTTCTCGGACGCTGTGGCCACGGCCGAGGGGCTGGCCATGCCACTGGCGTTAGGCCTTGCCCATCTGTCGTGGGGGAGCGCGGCAGTCCGCGCCGGCAAACGCAAAGTGGCGGCACGAGAACTACAAGTGGCGAGACAGCTTTTTGAGGCGTGCGGAGCGCGAGCATTTGTACTTATCACAGGGCGGTCGCTCGAGAAGATGGGCATTAGCCGCACCGTCGGTTCGCCACGTGGCGAGCGTCTACTCACGCCGACAGAAGACGCCGTCGTACGCTTGGCCACATCGGGTTCGTCGAACGCTGAGATCGCAAGGCAGCTAGCGGTCAGCGTCAAGACGGTTGAGTACCACCTCACCCACGTCTACGCCAAGTTCGGCATTTCTTCCCGCCGGGAGCTGGCCCTCCGATTTTTGGCTACAGAGGATCGCTCTTAGGTAACGGCGGAAGGAAAAGGCTTCGGCGCCCGCAGCGGGCATCTGGGCACGGATCGTGGCAGAAAAGGGCGTAGAGACTGATGTCACAACAACTGGTTCAGGGACAAGGGCCATTTGGTCACGACCTCAGCGACGCTTCGAGACCAGGCGTTAGATGTAACGTTCGTCACACGCGAATCGGACGAACTGCGCTAATCACGCCCAAGTCGGGCCACCCTAAAATGGGCTAAAAGGACCCCTAGGGTCGCGGCGCCTTCCTGACCCTAAAGATTAGGGGGTTCCCCTATGGACACCGGGCACCCGGCGAGCCTACTGTCCTTTTCCTGAGCTTGGCTCAGGGAATATCGTTTGATTGCAAAGAAACAGTGGACAGGAGGAGTAGGCTCGCCAACAGTCGCCGGTCGGTTGAGCCACCCTGGAGAGCCTCTTCAACCCGAAAGTCAACGCATCGGGACGCGGAGATCTCTAGCCCGTAATTGGTCGCTTGGGCTAGGGGGAGTGGAGCGAAAGCGGCCCGGCACGGTGTGCCGGGTTTCTGGCGCGCGTTACAGATCGCGGAGCGCCCGCGGCTTGGAAGGGACGAGTTTTACTTATGAGCAGACAGGTTCTGGAATTTAACCGGCTCACCCGTAGGGAAGAGGAAGTCCTGTCCGCCTTGATGCGGGGGGCCAAAGCGCGGGACATCTGTGTCCAATCGTTCGTGTCTATGCCCACTGTGCGGAGCCAGATCCGGTCCATCCTCACGAAGCTCGGTGTCACGTCGCAACTGGCGGCAGTTGCACTTGCTTACCAGAGCGGTTGGTCGAGCCGAAGGGACCAGGGCCGAGAAGCTGTCCTTGGTGCAGACGAACGAGCTTCAGCGTAAAGAACACATGAAAGCCGGGAAACGCCGCTCGCTGTGGGGCCTCACAGAGCTGGTGGTGGCCTTGCGTTGGGCCGCGCTGTGCCTTTCTCTCCTGGCTATGGTCGTTGTCTCGGGCTCTCCAACTAAGCGCGAGGTGGTGGCCGGTGGCGCGCTGGCGCTTTACGCCATCATCCGGACAGTTTGGCCTCTGCGGTTCCGCTTTTCGACGTCGCGACGCCAGGTGCCGGCCGAAAGGCCATCCGTTCTCGACGTCTGCATCGAGGTTGGCCTTTGCCTGGTAGTAGTCCTCCTCACCGGCTCCGTGACGTCACCGTTCCTTTTGAGCCTGGGCGCGGCCGTCTTCATCGCCGGGCTGCGCATCACGCCCCCCGTCGTCGCCTTGGCCACGGTCGGGTCGATCGTGGGGCTGGGCGTGGCGGGGTTGTTGGGAGGGCTCGATCGTTCAGTCGCCTCCCAGGGCATCGAACGGGCCGCACTTCTCGGAGCTCTCGGCTTGCTCGCTTCCTACAGCGACTGGTTGCTACGCCTGGGGATGAGAGAAAACACCAGCGAGCTCGAGCGATTGCGCGCCCTGGCCGAAGTCAACCACCTCTTGCTCGAACTGCACGCCAGGGCGGCTTCGCTGCCCGCCTCGCTAAACCTGAAGGCGGCCATCGCCAATACGATTGTGCGTCTTCGCGATCTGCTCCAACCCGATGTCGTCGTGCTCTTCCTGGCCGACCCGACCGCAGAGCATGGCCATTGGGAAGTCACGGTCGCCGATGGGCTGGAGTTGCCCGCGTCGGTTCGTCAAGGTGAGCTGCCTGATGCCATGGTCGAAGCGACCAGTTCTCTTGGCCCCGTGCTCCGTTCCGAGCTAACCAAACGCGAGGGCGTGGCCCTGGGGGCTATTTCCGGCCTTTACGTCCCCCTTTGGGCCCGCGACACGCTGGTCGGCCTGCTGGCCGTAGAGAGGGTAGAAAACCCAGAGCCGTTCACGGACGCCGATGCAGATATCGTCGCAGACGTCGCTCGCCATGCCGCCCTCGCCATAGACAACGCCCGCTGGTTCCGGCGGCTGAGGACGCTCGGAGCAGAGGAGGAACGGGGCCGGATCGCTCGGGAAATGCACGACCGGCTGGGTCAGTCCTTGGCTTACGTAGCCATTTCCTTGGACCGAATGGCCACCGAGTCCAGGAACGGCAACAGTTGCTCAGGGCCCGAAGAAACCGGCGACGAACTTCAGGACCTGGCCGACGAGGTGCGCAAGGCGACGCGCGAGGTCCGCAGCAAGCTGACCGATCTCCGCGTTGACGTAAGCGAGGAAACGGACCTGGCCGAAGCGCTGGCCGGGCTACTCGAGCGCGTTGAGCAACGCTCAGGGATCGTCACCTCGTTGCGCACCCAGGGCGATGGCAGCCTGTCACCTGTTACGGAGCGAGAAGTGGCGCGCATAGCTCAAGAAGCCATCAACAACGCGGAACGCCACTCCGGAGCGCAACACATCGACGTTCGCTGGCACTGCGACCCGGTGGGCGCAGAACTCGAGGTCATCGACGATGGCAAAGGGTTAGCCGCCACGGCGCCGCTACGCCGGGATGCATTCGGGATCCTCGGGATGAGGGAGCGGGCCGACGCCATAGGCGCACGGTTCGGGATCGCATCGCCCCCCGGAAAGGGGACGATGGTGAGGCTGCAATTAGGGCAGCCGGTGAGTAACGGGAGGCGGCGAAGTTGAGCGCAGTAGTTGAGACGATGCCAGTACAAACGGTGTCAGTACACACGATGTTGGTAGAAGACCACATAGTACTGAGAGAAGGGTTGCGCCGTTCCCTCGAGGCAAATGGGGTCTCGGTGGTGGCTGAAGTCAGTGACGGCAATGAGGTATTGCTCGCCGCCCGCCAGTGTCAACCGGACGTCGTGCTCATGGACCTCTCGTTGCCTGGTCAGGATGGTATTGCCGCCACCCGTCAACTGAAACAGTACTTGCCTGATATTCCCGTAATAATTTTGACGATGTTCGCCGACGAGGACACCATAAGGGCGGCCTTCGCGGCCGGCGCCGTCGGCTACCTGGTGAAGGACTGTTCCACGTCCGAAATGGTGGCGGCGGTGACGACGGCGGCGTTGGGGGCGGGCGAGCTTGGCGGGGGTCTGGCCAACGTCTTTCTTAGAGGCGCGCCCAGGAGAGACGGGCCTAACACCGTCCTCACTCGCCGTGAGATCGAGGTACTCCAGATGCTGGCCAATGGGGCGTCATCGGGTGACGTGGCCAAAAAGCTGTTCATCAGCGGCAAGACGGTAAAGAACCATCTGGCCCACATCTACTCCAAACTCGGGGCTACCAGCCGGACGCAGGCGGTGGCCAAGGCCGTCAGGTTGGGCATCGTCCGCATCGGCTAGACGCGAGCGGAGGGCCTGGGTTACCAGCTCCCAATGTGCTCGAACACCAGGGCCGCGCTCTGTCTTATCGGCGATCTTCCAGTGGGGGTCGTGAGACAGGAACACGCTGAGGGCTGAACCTCTGTTCCACATGACCCAGCGCACGTCCCAGTGCCGGAACACCGTGTCGGGGTCGACATTCAGGTCGGACACCTTCAGATATGTTTGCAGGATGTCCGTCCCGAAGTAAAGGTCGGTGCGGCCGTCTACGAACACCGGGATATGCCGGTAAATGAGGTAGTCGCCCCACCAATAGGTGGTGAACACCCTGCCGCTTTGGCTCTCGAGGTAGTTGGTGGCCGCCACGGGTGCACCGGATGGACCGCCTACCGCCGTGGCGCTGGCCGGGACGTGCGGGCTCAGAAGCAGGGCCGCTGCCAGTACGCCGCTCAGGGGTACGGTAAGCAGGCTCGGGCGGATGGTTTCGCTCTTAATCGGGTTCCACGGTGCCAACATGGCGCATGCCGCCAGCGCAAAATAGGGCGTAAAGCGCACGGCGTGGAGCGCGGCCAAGAACAACAGGCAGGCCAGGACTACGTCGTCGAGGGCGAAGACGGTGCTGGAAAACGCGATAAGGCCGATCAGGAGTAGCACCGGGCCGATGATCACTCCGAGGTACAGGTAGGAGTGGAAGTTTGGGCTCTGCCACTCGGCGATGAAGGCGCCCAATTGGGACGAGGTGCTCACCTTCACGGCATAGCTGATCAACGCGGGCCCGTGAGGGTTGACCAGAGTGGCAACGAAACTGCTCGCCAACGTCAAGGCGGCCACCTTCGGCGGCAGTGGCGCATAGAGGGATAGCCGGCCCCTGACCGGCGGTACAAAAGACCAGACGAGTTCCAGGCCGAGTACCCCTAGGCCCAGCAAAAAGCTCCCGTGTATGTTGGCCCAAAGGAGCAGCGAGCACGGGGATCCCGACGAGCCAGCTGTGGCGGCGTCGGCCCAGCGTGAGGAAAAGTAGCAACAAGGCGAAGAAAAAATAACTGAGGTCTTGCGGGCGAGCCGCAACGCCCTATTGAGAGGCCGGCGGCGGCCAGGCACGACAGCGCGGCCGTCCAGAGCCAGCCAGCGCCGGTTATCCTCCACCGGACCACGCCGGCGAGCAAGGCGGCCACACAAGCTCCAGCGGAGACAAGCCAGTAGGAGACGGCGCCGAGATGTTTTACCGACCAGGCTAATAGTGCCTCGAAGCCCCACTCTTCGGCGAACCACGGCCGACCGTTGACCGTGTAGGAGAAGACGTCCCGTCGTATGACCGCGTGATGAGCAAGCATCCATTGGCCGGCGGACAACTGGTAAAAGACGTCTCCGGAAAGGCCGGTCCTCATCGCTTCGTGGAAGAGCGCTGCACACGCACCGACTACCACTATGAGCGCGGGGTGAAGGCGCGGTAAGTGGGGGGCGCGTCGCCCTCAGTACTTTACGTCCTGAGCGGTCGAGCGCTCGACCGTTCCACCATCGAAGCCCGCCGTCGAAATATCACTCAGAGTCACCAGAACCGGCCCATCTTCTACTAGATGCGTCATTGGCAAGCGTAAAGCAGATCCGCAGAGATCGCCAGGTCTGGGGCTGGGAAAATGAGCCCTTTGGCCCATGGAAGTAGCGCCACCTTCAGTGAAGACTGATGTGATGCCCGCCAGAAGGCGGGAGCCGGCCTGTCAGTCCTGGTGGGCCTGTTGCAAAAGAGGAGATCTGACTGTGAAGCGGATCATGATTTGGTCCATGCTGCTCGTGGATTGGGCTCAGCGGAGGTTCACGGGCAGAGGCGACGTGGGCGCAAGTCTGGTTGAGTACGCCCTGCTGCTGGCACTGATCGCTGTCGTTGCTATCGGGGCGCTTGTGTTTCTTGGGCATTCCGTCAATAACCAGCTGAACAACGTCGCTAACGTTATAAACACCAACTACGACTGCAACGGGTAACGATCTGTCGCTTTCTGCACGCCGGCGCATAAAGGCTGGTCGGCAACCACGGACGCCGCGAAAGACTCCCGGGCGAAAGCCCCATGGGTGACGTAAGTCACTGCGAATGGTTGAAGCAATCGGCGAGCGGTTTCTGGCGAGATGCCGTGGTGACGCGTCTATTTTGTGTGCCCCGAGCGGAACCTAGCGTTGACATGAGGCGTTATAGAACGATCGAGGACGGCGTCAGCGTCCTCGAGTATGTCCTGTTAGTGGCGCTGGTGGCAATGGTGGCAACAGGAACTCTGCTGTACCTTGGCCGAGGTAGCGGAAGTCCTTCTCACGTCGCCAATAACGTTGGCGACAACGTTGCAGTCGGCACCAACCCCGGTTCCGGGAAACGCTGGTAACAACGTGGTACTGTCGGCAGCGGCCCCGGTTCCGAAGTCGCGGGCAGCTCCATCAAAGGGACATCGACGGGCGCGCCGGTAAAAGCGTGGTGCACGAGCGGTGAGACCGGCTGCAGCGACCCGATGTTGATGAACGGGCAGCCCGAAATCATCCATTTCTGGGCTACTGGTGGCTCCGGGACCTACTCGTACCAGCTACAGGGGAGCGTACCCCCCTTTATGATACCGGACTGGCCGGACCATGAAATCAAGGTAGAGCCCACAGATTGCTCGCAAGACCCTGGCACCTACATTGTCTCGTTGGTCGTGTCCGATAGCGCAGGAGACACCGGGACGCTGAACTTCACCCTCAACGTCGCTCCAGGCTCTTTGTGCCAGACGTGAGCGCACCCACGCGCATCGCTCGCATAGGAGCGCGGTGGCGCAGCGCCGGGGGACTGATCGTGATCCTTGTAGCAGCCGGGATGATATTCGCCGCTGGCATTCACAACTTGATGGTCGCATATTCGCCTGACCTGGCTCTGTACGAACACTACGCGAATGCGGCGCTGAGATCACCACTGTTCCATTCCTTGCCCAGGGAGTACCCGGCGGCCGCCACCGCTCTGTTTTTGGCACCGCTGGCTCTTCCCTTCTCGTATGCTCTCGGTTTCGCGCTGCTGGCCGCCGCCGGTGCCGTTGTTCTCGTGCTTTCAAGTGACGGCCTCGCCGAATACCCAGGTTGGTCACGCCGCACGTGCCTCTACTTGCTTGTCGGGTCGGCGGCCGTAGTGTTCGCCCGTTACGACGTTTTTCCTGCGCTGGCCGCGCTCTTGGCCGTAGAGGGCGGCGCGGCGGGAGCAGTGGGGCCGAGCCTGGGCCTGGGCGGTAGTGGGCGGGCTCCTCAAGCTGTTCCCTTTCCTGCTGCTTCCGGGGTTCATGATCGCAGAGCGCGTACAGACGGGCAAATGGCCGCTCAAGAGATTGTGGATTGTTTGTGTACCGGCTGCTTTGTTGACGGTCGGTCAGGTGGCCACGGCACCGGGGAGCCTGCTCAACTCTTTCAGCTATCAGCTCCACAGAGGTTTCGAGCTGTCGAGCCTACAGGGCAGCATCGCCTTTCTTGCAGACCCGCTGCATGCACGATGGGTCGCGGGTTTTGGGTCGATCGAGCTCGCCGGCCGAGACCACCTCGTGATCTCGGTCGTCGTCATGCTTGCCGCCGGCGCCGCGTTGCTAGCCATCTGGGCGTTCGCTCGTCGAGGGCAATTGTCCGTTGTCGCCGTTAGTCTTGCGGTCCTCTCGGTGGCGGTATTGGCGGAGAAGAGCTTTGCTCCTCAGTACCTTGTATGGCTGGCGCCACTGTGGGCCTATTGGCCAATTCGACGCGGCTGGTTAGCGGCCGCCCTGCTGACGACCCTGGTCTTCCCGGTCCTGTATGGGGAGGCTCACGCGTTCGGACCAGGGTTTTTTTGGGCCGACAACAGTAGCGGCGGCACGCAACGCTGTGCTCGTGGTCGCTACGCTTTCTTGGTTGTTGGGTCAGCTTCAGGCGACGAAGCTGTCGACAACAGGCAGCGTGCGAGAACTCTGGCGCAACTCGGACGGATCCAGTCTTGGCAGTACATCCGATGACCCGATAGCCGAGCAATGTCGGACGCCGTTGGCATCGATCGACCGACTTAGTGAACGGGGTGGGGCGCAACGCTCTCCGGGCGTATTTAGGGAGACGGTCCCGCTGCCGCTGTCTAATCGAGCATGGCGCTGGTGGTCTTCATCGTACTCCCTCTTGCCGTCATTGTTGTGGTCGCCGGACTGCTATACACGGTGTTGTCGTTGGCGGAAAACGCGCGTCTGTTGACCTATGCGTTCGATCTCGGCGTCTATTACGAGGCGCTCAGGGGCTATGCACATTTCGGGCTGCCCCTAGTTGCACTTAAGGGCGCTCACTATAACCTCCTGGGCGACCACTTCGAGCCGATGGTCGCGGTTCTAGTCCCTACCTATTGGATCTGGCCGAACCCAGCTGTCTTGCTGGTCGACCAAGCCATACTTGTGGCGCTCTCCATAATCCCGGTCTGGATGTTCACCGAAAGGCGTTTTGGAGCGGAGCCAGGAATACCTCGGCTCACGACCACGTGCCTGGTCGCGGCGTACGCTCTGGCCTGGGAAATCCAAAGCCTCGTGGGCTTCGATTTTCACTCTTTTGCGTTTGCTGTGCCGATTCTGGCCGTCGCCATCGACAGAGCCGACGCCGGGAAATGGAGAGCGGCCACGATCTCGATATTGACTCTCCTCCTGGTGAAAGAAGACTTGGCCCTGGTTGTCGCCGCGTTTGGGGTTTACGCCTTCGTTCGAGGACGACGACAGCTTGGCGTGTTTATAACCGCCATCGGCGTGACCGCCTTCGGGCTTCTGGTCGGGGTCGTGGTGCCGGCCTTTTCCGGGGGAATATACCCGCATTGGTCTTACGGGGAGCTGGGTCCTGGGCCATGGTCGGCTTTGCGCTATGTCGTCATGCACCCAGTGGCGACATTACACGTGATGGTGTCGCCGAAAACCAAACTTGGGCTCCTGACGTGGGTGTTCGTGCCTGGTGCACTGCTATCCCTCGTGTCGCCGATCGTGATTTTGGCTGTGCCCCTCCTATTAGAGCGCATACTTTCAGAGCGACCGAATGTGTGGTCCACCGCGTTCCAGTACAGTGCGCCCTTGGCGCCGATCATCGGCATGGCTGTTATCGACGGTCTGTGGCGCGTCGGTGCGCTGGCGTAGGCACGATGGAGGAGAGAAGGCCGTTTGGCCGCCTGGCTGTGATCGTCGGGAGATGCGTGGTGGGCAGGCTGGCGTCATACCCACGGGAGACCGTGCCGCGTTTGCGGCCGTCGCCATGGCCATTTCCGCGCTTGTTATCTCGGTCCATTTCCCCTTGTCGTCGTTGGTAACCGACCATTTCCAGATCTTCGACCCCGATCCCTCGGTTGCCAGTGTATGGAGGGCCGAACGAATGTTGCCGCCCGGCGTGACCGTCGCTGCCAGTGACAATCTCGTGCCACTGCTACTTAATCGAGACAACCCGTTGGTGATGACGCAGGATTCAGTCTGTGGCTCGTGGGCGCTGGCATGGACCGGCGTTCCCCAGTACCCCTACCGTGTTCAGGCCCAAATGTTGCAGCAGCTGGACAACATGGAGGAACACGGCTGGACCGTCCGTTTCGAACGTGCGAACGTTGAGCTGCTTCACCGCTCGAGGTCGGGCGACGGTGGATATGCCTGCAGACGAAATGACCCACTCGTTGCGCCGGAGTAACTGACGGCCGGTTCGTCCTAGCCTCAGTCGCAGTTCCCGGGAGAACACAGGGACGTGCTGCCGTTCGGCAACAGGTCGGCCCATGATGCCTTTTCGATCTTGGTTATGCCGCCGATTGGGAACAGGGACGAGTCGGGTACGCTCACCCACAGGGTGCCGCCGGCATCATAACCAATACAACTTATGCCCATTGTTCCCGCTGTTACTGCGAAGCCCGTGGGGGCCGCGCACCCGGAATAGCTACTGAAGCCGTACTGACGTAGGATCGAAGTGGCGGTGTTGGTGGCCATAATTGCGGCGGAGATAGTGGTGTCGTAGGTTAGACGAGCCGTCCACGCTAGACGAGTGCCAGGGGGCGCCACTCGTCAACTGGATGCAGACCGGCGGTCCAGGGTGACGGCGACTAGTACGGGTACGATCGCTACAAGTCCAACCACCGTAGGCAATGCCGTACTGCAGTGCGGAGGTTGCGGAGATCTGCCTCGCCCGAGGGCTGGAACTCGTCACGATTTCAAGCCAGTCTCCGTGCTGATAGATGTAATAAGCCAGATAACCAGCTAAAGCTTCCGCAGCTCGAGAGGTTCACCTGGCAATTGGCACTTCGGGGAATCTGCACGGAGTCGGTGAAGAGACCAGGGTAATGGCTCCCTTGCTGTACCAGGACATCCTCGCCGGCGAGTACGGCGGCGTCGGCGGCATTTTGGGCATTGTCACCCGACTGGAGCAGGTTTCCCAAGCCGATTACACCGAGCAACAGTGTTGCCAACAGAGAAAGGCACAAGACCCAAAAGACAAGGATGACGCCTTCGTCCTTACTTTCGCGTTGACTTTCAAGTTTAGCCACAATTTACCTCGGGCGTCGATTGGTAGACGCAGGGTGGGTCGGTGCACAGCCCAGCACGTGTGCTACTGGTGCCAGTAAGCGGGATATAGAAAGAACTGGTCGTGGATATGTGCAGATTCTGTAACCCGGGGAAAGCCGTGAAGAGCTGTATCTGTCGTTGAGCGCAGACCTGGACTTGATGGGCATTGGTGCCCACGTTGATAATGATGTTGTCGCTGGCGAGCGCGTTGTCGTTTTGGCCCGTGACGTTCGTGGTCACGGCCGCGCAAGTTCCGGATGGCGTGGTGCAGCTCCAGCTGTCCACGCCGTCTCCAGAAAGCCTGGCTGTCGAGTGATCTCATCCGGGGAAGTTGAACTGCTGTTCACAATCTGAAGCCATTGGCCGCCCTCAGAGATGTAGTAGCCGTCGAGCCATGCGTAGCCACCAGCGCACGTCAGAAGCGGGGAAGCGCAGCCGTGGAATCCTGGCGAGGGACCGTCAGGTTATCGAGCGGGGTGGGAGCAGTATCGACCGGGGCGCCTATAGAAAGGGCGACCTGGCACACGAGGTTGGAACCGGGATCGGGTTGCCCACAATTGGGGCTGGAAGTCACACCGTTGTTGGCTTCGACCCGGGCGCTCGTCTGTACGGCGTTGCGAAGTTCGTCCCATCCGGCAAACGCCAAGCCGAACTGGATCATGCCGAAGAGCATGAGCGCGAAAACGGGAAGGATGATGGCGAACTCCACCAGCGATGCGCCCGTCGTCATCACGACGACCGCGGCGGGACCCACAGGATCGCGCCATGGCAGCGAGGGAGCTGATCTTGTTCGCAGCTTTCATTTTATGATGTTGTTGTAGACCTCTATGGCTGCGGGGCCGATTATGACGATGAAGAGGGCAGGAAGGACGCAAAATACCATAGGGAAAAGCATTTTTACGGGTGCCTTCTGTGCCTTCTCCTGTACCTGCTGGCGTTGCGCGATGCGGGCCTCTTGGGCCTGGGACCGCAGGATGGGACCGATTGGGGTGCCGAACGTCTCCGCCTGGACCAGCGCCATAAGGAAGGAGCGCAACTCGTCCACGTCAGTACGGCGGTCGATGGCCTCGAGCGCTTCCCTGTGGTCCGAACCCATGCGCACCTCGCCCAGGAACCGGGAGAATTCCTCGCCCAATGGGCCGGGCACCGAGCCAATAGACCGGGCCATGGCCTGGTCGAAGCCAAGTCCGGCCTCGACACTGATCATGAGGAGCTCCACCAGGATGGGCAGGTCCCGGCGGATGTTGTCCTGCCGTTCACCAACTGCCCGGTTGAGGCCCGCTTCCGGGCCGAGGGCCAGGACGCGATGCCAGCAGGAAAAAGGCCAGTAGCCGGTAAAGACCGGGAAGGGCGGCGAAGGACAGAAGCAGAAAGGCCGGGACAATGAGGACCAACGAAACCAGGCGCAAGGCCAGGAAGCGGTTGGCGTCCTGGGTGCGGCCTTTCCCGGCCAGCGCGAGCCGGCGTTGCACGCCGGCCAAGTACCCGGGCGGGCTGAGCCGGCGAGCGAGCAAAGCTATGGCGTCAATGACAGAACTGGCGACGCTCCTCTAACTTGGACGACCTGTCGTCGGAGCCTGACGTTTCCGTGACGGGGGGGATGACGCCAGCGGTACCTCGGGCCGGAGCGGAGGCCTTGGTCGTAGCCGTAGCCACCTTCAGGGTCGACAGCGTCGCCCTCCGGGGAGATCGCTGTACCCAGATCGCCGCGGTGGCGGAAAGGAAGATGGCGCCGAGGACCAAGACGATCAGGAGCTGGATGACGGCGCTCACCTCAAGTCTCGATGTTCACTATTCGGTACATCCAGTAAAAGCCGACGATCTGGAGCAGGAGGCTGCCGAGGAGCAGCACCTTCCCGGCGAAGGTTTGGAACAGGACGTCCATGTAGGGCCGGTTTATGGTGAAGATGAGAATGCCCAGCAGCAAGGGCATCAAGCCGAGTATGTAGGCGCTCAAGCGGCCCTCGGCGGTTAGGGTGCGCACCTCGCGGCGCAGCCGGAGCCGCTGGACCATGGTGTCCGCCAATGTGTCGAACAAGGAAGCCAGGTTCCCGCCCGCTTCCTGTTGGATGCGCACGGCGGCGACGCTCTCGGAAAAATCGCGGTTGCGTATCCGCGCCGCCGCCGCCTCGAGAGCTTCCTCGACCGGGCGGCCGAGGCGGGCTTCGGCCAACACCCGTTGGAGTTCTCCCGCCGATGGCTCACGCATTTGCTTGGTGACAGCCTCGAGGCCCTGCAGGAGGGAAAACCCGGCCCGGAGTGAGCTGGCGGTAAGTTTCAGCACATCTGGCAGCTGGGTGGCGAAAAGCTTGGCCCGGTGGTCGACCGCAGCTTGCAACGCAGCTGGCGGTATAACGAGCAGCACGACGAGCATGATCAGCACGCCTAACAATCCGGCCAATACCCAGGCCAGGAGCAGGACGAGCTACGCCGGCGAGGAGCCAGATCACAAACAGTTCGCCGAGGCGGGCGCGGGCTCCCGACCTGTCGAGCATCATCGTGAACCACCGGCCGACGCGGCTCTCCCCAACGTAGCGCTTCGAGGGCTACCGAGAGGCGCTTGAGGGCGGGGAGCGTTAAGAGTGCCCAGGCATCATCGGTGTTTTGTCGACCCCTCCACCGGGGTGAGGCGGTACGGCGCGACGATGTTGGCTCAAGTCTCGGGGGCCGGCGACGACGCATGAACTCAGTCAGCTGGGCCGTAACCGGTCTTGCGCTCGTTTTGAACCTCCTGCATCGCCTGCCGTCGGCGGGCCGAGGCGGTGTAGGTGCTCAGGACGGCAGTGCGTTCCCGGACGGAGGTCACATTGCGCTGGCGGCGCTGGCGGATCAGCAGCAGCGCCAGCAAGAGGGAGAACGCCGCCGCCAGCAGCACGACACCTAGTGGGCTCCTTAGCCGCTCCAGGTGGACCAGGACGGTGTGGTCCCAACCTGTCGTCGGTGCGGTCATCGAGGCCAAACCGACGGGCTGGGCATGGAGTGTCGGCTGATTGAAGCCATCCGCGTATCGCCGCCAGGCTCGAAAATCGATGGGTCGACCTTGACCCCGCGGTCGGCCAGTCTCTCGGTGAACTGGGGCCGCAGGCCCGTAGCCTTCAGCGGCCCAGCGAGCGTCCGACGGCGTCGGAACCCATACGAAAGTCAAACACGAAGATGTCCTGGAGGAGGATCACGTCACTTTCCATGTGACCGACCTCTGTGACCTGGGTCACCCGCCGCGTCCCGTCCTTCAGGCGGGCCAGGTGCACGATGAGGTCGAGGGCGGAGGAGAGCTGTTCCCGGACGGCCCGTACGGGAAGGTCGAAGCCCGCCATCAACGTCATCGTCTCGACGCGGGAGAGCGCATCGCGTGGGACTGTTGGCGTGAACCGTCGTGAGCGAACCCTCGTGCCCCGTGTTCATCGCTTGCAGCATGTCGAGCGTCTCACCCGAACGGCACTCGCCGATGATTATCCGGTCCGGGCGCATCCGCAGCGAATTGCGCAACAGATCCCGGATGCTGACCTCGCCTTTACCCTCCGTGTTCGGAGGCCTGGATTCCAGCGAGACCACGTGGCGCTGGCGCAGCTGGAGTTCCTTGGCGTCCTCGATGGTGATGATGCGCTCATCGGACGGGATGAAAGACGACATCACGTTGAGCAGGGTGGTCTTGCCCGTGCTGGCCCCGCCGGACACCAGGATATTGGCCCTACCTTCGACGCAGGCTTCGAGCAGCTCGCCTACCTGGGGAGTGAACGTGCTGAAGCCAATGAGGTCCTGCAACGTGTAGGGATCTTTGGCGAACTTACGGATGGTAAGGAAGGGCCCGCCCACGGCCAGGGGTGGGTAAGATGGCATTGACGCGTGACCCATCCTGCAGCCGGGCATCGACCATGGGCGAGGATTCGTCGATATGACGGCCCACCTCAGCCACGATGCGCCCCGTGACGTGGCGCAAATGGGCCTCGTCCAGGAACGAGACCTTCGTGGGCGTGATCTTGCCGTTGCGCTCTATGTAGACCTTGTCGGGGCCATTGACCATGATCTCTGAGATGGTCGGGTCGTTTAGCAGCCGCTCGATCGGCCCATAGCCGAGCACGTCGTCCGTCACGCTTTGGGCCACTTGGGCGGACTCCGCGGCCGACATCGCCGTTTTCTCCGCCCGCAGAGCCGCTTGCACGATGCGCTCGACGCGCGAGCGCAGCTCCTTTTGATCGACCAGGTTGTTGTAAAACACGGGGCCGAGCTCGCTGATTACTCGGCGGTGCACGCGGACTCGTACGGCGTCGAGAGCATCGGCCCTCGGGTCGGCGAAGCCCATGCCCTCCTGCAGCCGTCCGTAGAGGCTGGCGCCGCCCGGCGGTTTGACCGAACCGGGCTGGGCCGGGCGATCGTCTGCGCCCTTGGCGCTGCCGTTCCCGTTGGACTGGGCTGCGCTTCTCGGCAACCCGCTCCCGTTGTTCGCAGCTCCCCACCCGGGAAACCCGCTGCCGTTCGCCCCTGAGCTCATCGTTTGGCCGTCCACGTCCCTGGCCCTGCGGCGTCGGCGCGGGACAGCACCAGGTTCGCCAACAGGAGGACTTGGCCGGAGAACGGCGAGCGGGGGTACTCGAGCAGCACCGGCACGCCCTGGTTGACCGACTGGGTCACGGCCACGTCGGAAGGCAGCGACAGGTCGACTTTCATCTCCAGGACCCTCTCTATGTCGTGGGGGGCCAGGTGGACCTTGGAACCCGCCCGGTTCAGAAGGAGCACGACTTTGGCCAATGGGAGCTGAAGAAGGGAAAAGGCCTGCAACCCCAGCCTGGCGTTTTTCACCGAGGGCACGTCCATGGCCACGATAAAGCTGACCAGGTCGCTTTCGGCCACGGCCTGGAGGACAACCTCGCTCAAGTGAGGAGGCGTGTCGATTACGACGTGGCCGAACATATCCCGCAGCAGGTCGAGTACCCGGAGCATGGCGGCGGCGTCAACCTGGTCGGCTTCCGACGGCGAGGTAGGGGCGGAGAGCACGTACACCCCGCTCTTTTCGTGCCGGGCCAGGAAACTACGCAGCAACGTCTCATCCAGTCGGTCGCCGGCCGAGATGGCGTCGGTAAAAGTGTGCAACGGCTGCAGCCGGAGCATTACCGCCACATCACCGAATTGCAGGTCCAGATCCAGGACGACGACTGGTTCGCCAGAACTGCGGGCCAGGGCGGCCGCAAGGTTGACGGCCACGACGGACTTGCCTACGCCACCCTTGGGGGAAAAGACGCTGGTTACAAAAGCGCGACGACGCCCGCCGGACCCAGGTTCGTGCCTGATGGGAGGGGCGGCCAGCTCTTCGTCCAACCGAAAGGCGACATCGCCGATAGTGCGGGCCAGTTGAGGGCCCACCTCGGCCAGCTCGAGGGCGTCATTGACGCCCGAACGCAGAGCCAGGCTCATGAGCTTGGCGGAGGGATGCTCTACGACCAGAATGGCCCCGGCGCCTCTCGTGGCTCGCAGGAGCTCGCCGACGCGTTCGAGCGCCTCGGCCGTCGCTTGAGACGGGCCTAATACCAGTACCACCGGGCTGCCTGGCCGGAACTTGGCCCCGTCGAGCTCGTCCAGGCCTGGAAATGCCTGAGCGCCGGCCTTGCCGGGGATCGCCTGTAGTAGCTGACGCCTCAGCTGTAAGTCCTCTTCGACCAGCAGGACCACGGCCTTGGTTACGTCCACGCTGCCGCGCCCCGAGTACCGCTCTTCGGGCTGGTCGCCGAGGTCCTGCGCCAGCGTGGGCTCCCTTGTAAGCATTTGGCTCGCCTCCTCACATGAGGCCGGGCACCGAAGACCTTGGGACCGGAGGTGTGCCTGCGGGACCGCGAGAGACGTCTCTCGTGAGGCCTGTCGCAGCGGCCTCTTGGGCAGCCCGCAGGCTATCCAATAGTTCGGCTTGAGAATGTGCACCCAACTTGCGGAAGATCGCTTTCAAGTGGTTGCGGATGGTCTGGGGGCTCAGGTACAGGGTCCTTGCTATGGACGAGACACGCCGTCCGTCCAGCAAAAGCTGGAGGACGTCTTTTTCCCGCCGGGTCAATGTTTCGACAGCTGACAACGGCCCCCAACCCGAGAAGGCATCAAGTGCCGGCGACGCACCAGCATATGCGCCCGGTCCGCCAACAGGGCGCGCCACCGGCTGGGCCAACTCGGGGTTTAGGAGCCAGACGGCGAAACGCCAACCCCGAGGACCTGTAAACGAGCTAATGGTCACCTTTGTGCGCACTCGTGCCCTACCCGCCGTCACGAGCTCCAGCCAGGTCGAGGCTGCCCCTGAACCCTCCATTGTGAGAAGCGAGGACGTACCTTTCAGCGCCAGGAAGTAGCGCTGGCGCTGGTCCAACGGTACGTAGGAAGGGGGATCCGGTGTCCCCATGGGGTGGCAGGCATTGCCACCCACCAGGTCGTTCAGAGCCGGATTGGAGTACATGCGGTGACCGGCGATGTCGACGACCAGGACACCTTCGACCAGGTCGTCGAAAATGGTCTTGAGCGACGGGTCGAGTAGTCCTTGCGCGGGACGTTGGCTGAGCAACTGTTCCGGTAACAGACCCGGAGAGGTTGCTGAGGTTGCGTTCTCGCCGGCGACGCCCCGGCGCCAATCGCGCTGCGTGCTCATAGCTCTGACCCGTGCCGGCCGCTCAACTCGGCCGCGCCCGCTGCTGGCGGCTCCCCGAACTCCCGACCGGGGTGCGAGGAGGTACGTGCAGGGTGCTGCTATGGCTCGACGGGTAGCGACGCGGAGCGTGCCCGCGCTCAGGCCAGGAGGGGGGGCCTGGGCGGCGGCGTTTCCACAGGACCGCCGCGACCACCAGCGCGACGAGCAGCACGACAACGAGCCCGGCCCCGATTTCGTACATGAGCGGTATAGGCGCCGGCCCGACTCGGAAGGTCAAGGTCTCCGGGTTGCTCTGCGCGCCTCCGAAATTGGCGGTCCCCGACAACTTGTACTCGCCGTTTTTGGTCACCGGGACCGGCATCGTTATGGTGCCGTCCTGCCCGGGCTGCAGGAGGATGGGCACCGGGGATTTGATGCCCTCGACGAGCCGGCCATTCCGGTAGAGCTGGCCGACGAAAGAAGTCTGTTGCTGTACCTCGCCGGTGCTCTTGACCTGCGCCTGTACGGCCGCCGGGAACCCCGCTTGAGGGTGATTGCTCAGCTTGATGTCGAGCAGTTTCCCGCCACGGTGAAGCGACCCGTACGGGACCAGTTGGAAGTCGAGGTCCGCCGTGCCGATGTGTTTCCTACCGAAAGCTACGTTGATAGTGGCTGAGTAGGCTCCAAGAGTTTGCGTCTCTGTAGAAGCACCGGGCCAAGCCACCTCGTACACCGCGGTCTGGTTGGGCAGCAAGGCGGGCCCTGTAGTGCCTTGCCAGGCGTACTGTGCGTTCTTGTTATGGGCCTTGGTGACCTTGAGGGCGAACCCGGGTTGCTGCGCTACGTTCCCCCCGTTTTTCACCACCACGAAGACGTTGACAGGCGAACCCACCTCCACCTTCGGGTACGTCGTATAGGCGTTCACCAGGTCGCCGGCCACCACCTCGGTCCCGGTTACGTCGACAACCACTCCGATGGCTGCACCAAGGCCGACAGGGGTCTGCCCATTCTTCGTAACCTTTGGGGGCGCCGAAGCAATGGTCAGCTCACCCTTGTAGATCCCATTTGCCAACGTCGCGGGCACCTGGAGCTCGAGCACCGCGGTCGACGGGCGGGGACCACTGGGAGCCCAAACCTTCTTGATCCCCATCGAGTGATCGCCGGAGGAAACCACGTGAACCCACGGCGCCGTCGTGCCCGCCAAACCGAAGGTGAAGCTCTCCCCACTGCCCGTGCTATTTAGAACGCCAAAAGTGTCCTGGTACTCGCCGCCTCGGAGTGCCTGGTCGAAACGGATGACCGTCGGGTACGCGCCCACCGATGGCGCCAGGGTGGGCGTGCTCGCCAGCGCTGCCGTACCCGGCGCTACTGCGGCGGCTGTCACACACAGAGTGGGCACACAGAAAATGGCGCCGACGAACTGCGCGAGCCGCCTGATGCTCATCGGTGCCAGGCTGACCGAGCATTGCGTAGCTTACAACGTCAAAATTGATGAAAAATCTGGCCATTTCGCTGAAGAGGGGGGCCGAAGGACCCCCCTCTTCCTTAGTCAGTTGTTATCGGCCGGCGGTGAGTGACCGCTCGGCTCCGATGGATCAGGACCTGACCAGGGCGTACTGGTTCTTATCCGTCAGTGTCTTGAACGCCGGACCGGAGGGAGTTGTCACTACATAGGGAGAGCCATTGTCGGTGACGCATCCCATGTTGCCTGAGCCAGTTATGACGTCGCTTTGCGCCCAGACGACCAAGCCCTGCCCCGCTGGAGGAGTGTAGGTGCCGGAGGGCGCGCCGGCGGGCGGGTCCACGGACAGGTCGAGCTTGGAGGTGTCGTTCGGGCATACGAGCTGTGGGCCGCTGGCCGTCGTGTTCGCACCCTTGTTGCCTATATAAGTGGCCGGTCCGGTTGACGGGTTAGCTACGGCGGCGATGTTGTTGATCGGTGTCTTCAGCACGTCGCCCGGCTGGTAGCCGAGATTGGCGTTGAACTCCGAAATGTACACAGGGCTGCCCTTGCCAGGGGTATAGGAGAGTTTGGGGAAAGCGACCCCGATCTGCTCTCCGGAGTTGCCTCCGTTGGTGACGGTCGGTGCGGAGCTGGTGGGCGGGGCCCAGGTCGTGTCCCCGCTGACTCCGTACTGGTTGGCCCCATTGTTGGCAAAGCTCAGGGAGCTGAAGTCGATCGCCAGCTGGAAGAACGGGATCACCATGAAGCTGAACCAGCTCACAGACTGGCCACCGGTCACATTGGAGGCAATGGTCTCTACCGTGTAGGTGCCATTGGGGTCGTCCTTGCTGATCATGAGCGCCTGGTGCCAGAGGTCCTTCTGACCCTCGTTGCAGAGGTCAACGATCCCGGTCCCGCTGACGTTCGAGATGGCAGCAGCACTGAGCTCGTTTGCTCCCGCCGCTTGAGGCCCGGCCGCCGTGAACATTTCGTTCAACAAGGAGCCGGAGCTAGTCTCGTTCTGGCAATTAGTTATCTCCACGCCACCTGCCTCGGCATCCTCAGAGCCGTTGGGGTAGAAGACGTTGAAGGTAACGGACGTGGCGCCATCGGTCGCCGCCCAGAACTCCACCCGCCTCGGGGCGGGGTTGTCGAAGGAGTTCGGGAGCACCGAGACGTCTGTGGCAGTCGGCGCCGCCTGTGTCCCCGGGCTCATCGTTACTGCCGGCGGGCTGGCGTCGTTCAGGTCGCACGGTGATGGGGTTGGGAAGAGTGATGGGTCGTCGTCGAGGCCGTACTGTATCCCTGTACTTCCTCCAAAGGAGGGAGCGGTCGGGCCAACCCCAGACCATCCATTACCTTGCACCGGCTGAGTGAGGTTTGGGCCCGAACTCGACCCGATGTTGGCACCGAGGGCGCTCGAGTATTGCTGTGTTTCCTCCCCGCCAGCGAGGTTGTCGTCGGTCAGGACCCAAGAACATTCGATCGCAGGGTTGATGCCCGACCCGCTGATGGTCGCTCCGATGCTGACATTGCCGGAATGCTGCGGCGGTGCCTGTGCCGCCGCGGCACCCGCTCCGTACAGCGTCAGACCGGCGAGTGTGGCGGCGGCCACGAATACCGGCGCTCCCTTCCGCAACACCGTACGGGCCGTCCTTAGTCTCAACGTCTTCTCCTTACCTTGGCCAACAACCGGGAGGAAAGGGGTGCGCCTGCATGCCGGCCTTGCGCCCCTTCTCCTATGGCCGGCGTCCTGCCGGCAAAAGGCGACCGTAGGGAGCCGGGATAGGCCCTGTAAATGACCGTGAGCTCAGTTGACCAAGGCTGGGCTCGGAAAATGAGCGTAAGGACCCATACCGAATTGGGCTATAGCCGCGCCGCTAGCCGGGGATACGCGACCTACAGGCCGTGCTCGGACAGTGGCCCGACTGTGAGCCCACTCCCGGCCCAGATTTCGGCCAGCGCGGGGAGGGCCGCCAATGTTGCTTTCCAGCTGCCGGGCGCGGACGTGCAATCCGAATCGTGGAGGAGCACAGTCGCCCCGGGCACGAGCGTCGAGGAGATGTCTTCGACTATTGAGCCGGGCGTCGCCTCGAGGCGCCAATCCCGACCCCAGGTCGTCCACAGCACAGGGGCCAGACGAGCCTGCCGGGCGGCAATGAGAGTCGAGGCCGACAAGGCCCCGTAAGGAGGCCGGACCCAGTGTAGCTCCCGGCCGGTTACATCGGCGATCGTGTCTCGTGCCGCGATGACATCACGGGTGGCCCACAGCGGCCCGTGGTGGATGTGGCTCGAATGAGCGTAGCCATGCACCGCTATTTCATGTCCCCGCCGCGCCACCTCCTTCGCCACGTCGGGGTGGGCCGCCGCCATCTCCCCCAACATGAAGAAGGTTGCCCGCCAACCGAGGGCATCGAGAGCGTCGAGGAAGGGCACCGTGGACACCGGGTCGGGGCCGTCGTCGAAGGTAAGAGCGACGTGCCCGGCCTGGCCTACACCGGCCAGGTCCGGTAAGCACCGGTTACGCAAACGGCGCCAGCTAGAGCCGGCCGGGAGGAGCTGCCCTAAGGCGCCCGCGGCGACGGCAACGGCCACCGCGGCTGCGACTGCTGCCTCGGCCTTTTTCACTGTAGGTAACTAAACGGTGCGCTCGATAACCCGACGCCGGCCAGTTGGGCTTCGAGGTTGGACAGGAGGACAACGAGCTGTCTCGGTGAGACCCGAAGGCCGTTGACGAGATAGATCTGGTCTCCTTGCAGAGCGGGCAAGCCCAGAATCCTCCTGGGGAAAGGGGCCACTTGGCGGTACCGGCATGGTCGCGTCCGGAACGACCATCAACACGTGAGCAGCGCTGGCGTCGACCAGATCGAAAGCGCTGAGGCTGCGATTGGGCACCAGCACGCCGACCGGCACGCCCGCTAGGACAGAGAGAACTTGGACTGACTTGGAGTCCGACAGGGCCAACGTCCAGGGTGCGGTCGGCTCGTCGTTGGCTCCAGGCCTATTAGAAATGCCACCGCTTTCCAGATCGACACCCCGCCTGGCGAGTGCCCTGAGAGCATTCGGCCGGTCGTAGGCGGTGTTGACGTCAACCACCGCACTGGCGTCCAGATGCGCCAGAGCCGTCTGGACCGAAGGGTTCGGTAGCTCCTCGGAGCTCAGCCGCACGCCAAGGTAGACGACGTTCGGGGTCCCCTCGGGAGGGTGGGCGACACCAATCCCCGCCGCTGCGGCTACTCCCACCCCGCCCGTTAGGCCGACCCAGGATATGGCGCCCGCGAGGGCGGCGGCCGAAGCAGCCCGGGCTATACGCGCCACCGGGCGCAAGCGCGGTTCGGGTGGCACGCCGAAGGTTGCCATTGCTTCCACCGCAGCGCTGGCATCGCCGGAAAAAAGATTGGCCGACGCGGCCAGTTGGACCGATCTGGCCGGCCCCGGGCGGCCCAACTTCCCCAGGTCCTCCACAAGCTCGTCGCCGGTACTGGCCAGGCAACTGACCCCGGCAGCTGACATGGCTGCAGCGCTGTTGCGCCCGTGCCCAGGGATCGGCCGGAACGTTACCACCGGGAGCCGCGCCCCCATGGCCTCGAGGGACGTCAAACCGCCCGCATTTTCGACTAGCACGTCGGAGGCAGCCATGACCCCGGCCATATCGTCGGTCCAGCCGAGCAAGTGGGCGCGATAACCCTTCTCCCGGGCCAGCTCTTCGAGGTCGTCTCGAAGGGCCGAGTTGCGGCCGCAGGTCACGACGGGCACGAGCCCGGCTTCGTTGGCCACCAGCTCGAACGTTTCCTTCAGGGCGCCCACGCCCCAAGAGCCTGATGAAATAAGGACGCCCGAGGTCGTCTTGATGAAGACCGAGCCGGGCACGTTCGGTGGCCCTCCGCGCCGGGGCAGCCTCGAACTCGGGGCTCACCAGAGGCCCACAGGTCAGGCTCAGACGTCCCGTCCGGCGCCCTACCGCTTCGGCGGTACTTGGCGGTACGGCCAAGTTGAGGTCTATGCCGCGGTGTGCCCAGAACGGGTGGAACCCGAAATCGGTAATGAGGTTGACCACCGGGACGCGCAAGGCCGAGCGGCCCTTACGGCGCCCATTAGCGCGGCGGCGGAGCTCACCCAGTACTTGAGTTGCCACGGGGTAGGTCGAAACCACAATGTCGGCGTGGGTTTCCCGCACCCACTGAAGGGTCCTTCTTCGGGTGAACACGGTGAGGAACCGAGCCATCGGTCCCAGCAGGAAAGGGAACCAGAACCACATTCTGAACGCCAGTTCGTAGGCCCACGGAGCATGCTTGAGCTCGGCTTCGTAACCTTTGCTCAGTGCTTTCCCGATCCCAAGTGGGGGAGTCTCCAGGAAATCACGGACTTCGGCCTCGTGACCCGCTTCAACCAGGCGGCGTGCTAACTCGCGCGCGTTGCCTGCGTCTCCTGCGCCCACCGTTGCCGACACGATAAGGACACGTAGAGGCCGACCAACGCTCCTCACACCCCGCACTCTAACTGAGACGTCCTTTGTGGCCGCGACAAAAGCAATGGGCTCGTCGGCACGGGTATCGTTGGAGGATGGCGTTGACAAAACGTGGTGAGTCCCGCACTCCTCGCGCGTAGCCATGAAAGCCGTGGTGCTGGCAGGTGGAGAGGGGACCAGGCTCCGCCCTCTCACGTTTTCGACCCCAAAGCAGATGCTCCCGGTGGCGGGCCGTCCTGTTATAGAGAGGGTGGTCGAGGAACTGGCTCGCCACGGGGTCGACGAGGTTGTGTTGTCCCTCGGCTATCGCCCCGATGCCTTCATAGCGGCGTACCCCGACGGTAGGTGTGCCGGTACCGCACTCACGTATGCCGTCGAAGACAACCCTCTCGACACAGCCGGCGCGATTGGCTTCGCGGCTCGGTACGGAGGCGTTGGCGAAGACACGTTTATCGCCATGAACGCCGACGTATTGGCGGAGATAGACGTTACTGCGCTGGTCGAGTTCCACCGGAGCCGTGGTGCACAGGCCACCATCGCCCTTACCCCGGTGGAGGATCCATCCTTGTTCGGTGTCGTTGTAGTCGATGCGACCGGCAAGGTCGAGTCTTTCATCGAGAAACCGGGCGCCCAGGAAGCCCCCACCAACCTGATCAACGCGGGCGTGTACGTGTTGGAGCCGTCATTTCTGAGGCTCATCCCGGAGGGCAGACGCGTGTCGGTCGAGCGGGAAGTGTTCCCCGCTCTAGTGCAACGGGGCGAACTTTATGCCCTCGGATTTGATGCGCTTTGGACCGACATGGGCACGCCGGCCAAATACCTCGAGGCCAACCTGGCGTGGGCGAAGCGTGAAGGAGCCATTTCCGGGCGCGGAGCGGGCGCTCACCCTGAAGCCGAAGTCGTCGATAGCGTCGTGCACCGGGACGTGACCATCGAAAAAGGGGCCATTGTCCGTGAAGCTGTTGTCCTCGAGGGTGGCCACGTCCAGGCGGGCGCGTTCGTAAACCGTTCGGTCCTTGGCCGCAACGTGGTCGTGGGCCCGGGCGCCGTTGTCGATGCGCTCTCGGTCTTGGGCGATGGCTGGGTGGTTGCCGCCGGTGCGGTCCTGGACGGGGCCAGGTTACCGGCGTCGCCTTGACGCTGAACGAGTCATCGCTCGTCAGTCGTCAAAGCTCTTGTGGCGATCATGTGGAGGGCGAGGCCCGTCCACCCGGTCTGGTGGGAGGCGCCCAGCCCAGCACCAGTGTCTCCGTGGAAGTACTCGTGGAACCAAATGAGATCTCGCCACGCCGGATCTGATTGAAGGAGCGGGTTGCCACCGTGAGCCGGACGATGCCCATCAGCGCCCGGTAGGAACAGGGACACGAGCCGACGCGTGATTTCTTCCGCCACTTTGTCAAGGGTCAATTGCGCTCCGGAGCCGACGGGGTGCTCGACTTTTAGCGACTGGCCGTAGTACCGGCTGTAGCGGTACAGCGCGTCGATGAAGAGGTAATTTAGCGGGAACCAGACCGGTCCCCGCCAGTTGGAATTTCCACCGAAGAGGCCAGTCGTCGACTCCGCCGGTTCGTAGTCGATCTGGGCCGTGACGTCCCCGATTTGCAACGTAAAAGGGTGCTCCATGTGGTAGCGCGATAAGCTTCGGATCCCATAGGGGGACAGCATCTCGTCCGGGTCGAGCACGCGTCGGAGGGCGCGCTGCAGCTGATCGCCGTCTGCGACCGAAAGGAGCAACCGGTCTTGCATCCCGGGTACGCGAGTATGGGCGATGTACGCCGCTTGCGTGGGCCGGTTCTCCTGGAACCACTCGGCGCGGGCGACGAAGTCGGTAAGCTTGGCGGCTAACGCCGGGTGCAGGGTCGTGACCGCCAGGAGCGGAACCACCCCGACGAGAGAACGGGCTTTGACCGGTACTGAGTGCCCGTCGGGGAACTTGATCACGTCGTAGAAAAAGCCATCGTCTACGTCCCAGAGCCCCTGCGTGTGCATGGCACATGCGATATAGGCGAAGTGCTCGTAGAACTTGATGGCGATGTCTTCATAGGTGGGGTCGGTGTCGGCCAGCCGAAGCGCGATTTCCAGTAGCGAGATGCAGTACATCGCCATCCAGGCTGTCCCGTCGGACTGTTCGAGTACACCTGGCACAGGGAGTGGTCTGGACCGGTCGAAAAGCCCGATGTTGTCGAGGCCCAGGAACCCTCCCTCGAATACATTGTTGCCCTCAGCGTCCTTGCGGTTGACCCACCAAGTGAAGTTGAGAAGCAACTTATGGAATGCCCGCTCGAGGAAGTCGTTGTCGGGCGCCAGGCCTTGCTGAGCCCTCCGGTGGGCATCAATGCGCCAGACCGCCATAACGAGGCCCGCTTGTACGGGTGGGTTGACATCGCCAAAGTCCCATTCGTAGGCGGGCAACTGAGCGTCCGGGTGCATGTACCACTCCCGGCACAGCAGCAGGAGCTGTGATTTGGCGTAGGACGGGTCGAGATGGGCCAGCGCTACTGCGTGGAACCCCAGGTCCCATGCGGCGTACCAGGGGTACTCCCACGAGTCGGGCATCGAGATAACTTCGCGGTTGGCCACGTGGGACCAATCGTGGTTGCGCCCACTCAGCCTTTGAGAAGGGGGCGGAGGCTGAGGCGGGTCGCCATCCAGCCAGCGTTGTACGTCGTAGTGGTAAAACTGCTTGCACCAGAGCATCCCCGCTGCCGCCTGGCGCATGACGTTGGCTTCCGCGGCCGTCGCATCAGGCGGCGCGATACTGGCGAAATACTCGTCTGCTTCGGCCTTGCGCTGCGCCAGCACGGCGTCGAAACCACCGGACAGGTCGAGAGCTTCGTGCGCAAAGCGCAACCGCAACCGGGCAGATGCCCCGGCGGCCAACTCCAGGTGGTAACGAAGGGCTGCCTTTGTGCCGCTCTGGGCCGGGTTGACTGATGCGGTGCCATGGACAACGTGGTCCGAGATCCCGTCTTTTGGGTACGGCGGGCCGGGTGTACCCCATAGCTTCTGCGTGTTGGTGTCATTGTCACAGAACAATGGTTCGGGCGGCTGGCCGTCGGGCCCGGTCCAGCCACCAGGACGCGAGCGCCAATCTCCTCGCACTCGACGGTAAGGAATTGCTCGGTACCCGGTCGCATGATGATCGACGGACGGGTACCGCTGAATTCCCAGCTCCAACGGTTGCGGAACCAGAGCGTGGGCAGTATGTCGATGGGCGCCAGATCGGGGCCGGCGTTGCTTACATCTATCTGCCACAAAAGATCTTCCGGCCCGTCTTTCGCCCACGTTACGGTCACGACGAAGTAGCGGTTGTCGTCGAAGATGCCGGTGTCGATGAGCTCGTACTCGGGTTGCTGACGGTCGCGCCGCCCGTTCTCCGTAACCAGATCTTCATACGGGAAGGCACGTTGAGGGTAGTGGTAGCGCCATTGCAACCAGCTCGACGTCGGTGTTGCGTCCAGGTACCACCAACATTCCTTCACGTCCTCGCCGTGGTTGCCTTGCGTGTTGGTCAGGCCGAACGCCCTTTCTTTCAAGATTGGGTCGTGCCCGTTCCACAAGGCCAAGGCCAAGCACACCAACTGGCGGTCGTCGCAGATGCCGGCCATGCCGTCCTCGTTCCATCGGTAGGCCCGAGAAATCGCTTGCTCCCAAGGGAAGTAAGACCAGGCATCACCATTGGCCGAGTAGTCCTCACGTACGGTCCCCCACGCCCTTTCGGCCAGGTAGGGACCCCATTTCCTCCACGGGACGCTGTAAATGTCGGCCTCCCGCAGACGTCCCCACTCGGCGCTCAATTCGTTGGCACCGGCGCCGCCCGATCCGGAACCACCAACCCCCGATGTTTGGCTCATTGGACCGCTATCTTCCCAGATCTGAACCCGCAGTAACGGCTCGAGGCGGGCGTTCTTGCGGGTTCGCGCAGGAAATGCTTGACTCAGCGTGCGAAACCGTATTTGATGATGTGTCTAGACGCGCGCAATTCCCAAACTTCCCCCGCACACCTTAGGAGGTGGCGTTGAACCGATCTCAGCTAGTAGAAGAGATAGCAAGCACGACAGGCCTTACGAAGCGCCAGGCCGAGGAGGCCGTCGACTCTTTCGTGGTCACCATCGGTGATCAGGTGAGGTCGGGCAGCAAGGTAACTATTTACGGTTTCGGTAGTTTCAACCCGACGTCACGCAAGGCACGTACAGGGCGCAATCCCCGCACGGGTCAGCCCGTCAAGATCGCAGCATCTAAGGGCATTCGTTTCAGCCCCGCGACCGGTTTCAAAGCCGACCTCAATACGAAGAAGTCCGCGGCCAAGAAGACCGCTGCGGCGAAAGCCTCGGCTGGCCGTGCATCCGCGACCAAAGCGACCAAAGCGACCAAAGCAACCAAGGCGACCAAGGCGACCAAGGCGACCAAGACCGCGAGCGCCAAGGGGACTGGACGCAAAGTGGCTGCCACGGCAAAGAGCACCACATCACGGTCGCCGGGCCGGCCCGCCAAAGCCACAGTCAAGACGACTGCAGCGAGGACGGCGCCGACTAAGAAGGCCGCAGCAGCAAAGGCACCGGCCAAGAAGGCCGTTGCGAGGGTCACTAAGGCCAGCAAGGCTCCCGCAAAGTCGTCACGGGCGTCTAAGAGGTAGTAAGCGGACTTAGCAGCGGTACCAGCCGCCGGTCGTTTTGCGCCGAATCGGTTCGAGGGGCACCAACGGAGAGAAAGACAATAGCCGCTTGGGCAGAGACCCTAAGGCCTGAGCGCAACGATATCGGCTGGGAAATCTACGTCCCACGCTAGTTCTGGGTCGTGGATCACCTCGTACCCCAGGCCGGTGCGGTGCGCCTCTACTTGGTGCCGCAAAAACGACCCTGGGCCATAGGAGAAACGGAAGCCGGCACCAGCTGGCAGGCTGATCGCGTTGGTGCCGTCTTCGCGGCGGTCAGGGACGAGGGCGATGCCCTTAACGTCAGCTAGCCACGCCAGCTGAGTTGCCCGGGGCAAGTCGGAATGGACAACGACCAACCTGTGGTAGCCCTCTTGGTCGAGTTGTGTTACCGCGGCGTTCACCGCGCCGTTTAGACCTAAGCCGGGCTCGCGCAACGCCCTGGCACCCAGAATCCTCTGCCCACTCAGCTACTTCCTCGTCGTCGCAGACAACGACCACTGATAAGGGACGAGCCGCCTTTAGTACGTGCTCAGCCATTTCCCGCGCCAATGCGGCCCGGCCTTCGGGGCCGAGGACGGGCGCCAAACGCATCTTGGCCCGTGAGAAGGCCTTCACCGGGACAACTGCAGCCGCTTTGGGGACCGGGCGTGGCGCATCCGGGACCGCGGCGGCGGTACCCGAAGTAACTGCCGCCGCTTCCTCGGGCGGCCCCTGCCGGCGAGGCCCAACGTTCACCGCGCCATCATATGCCGGCGCCGGCGTACTGCTACTTGGGGCTCGGTCGTACCGTCTTGGCCCTAGGTCTTGATCCCGTCCCTTGTGGCGAAATCAGCCAGCTCTTCGCGGGGTTGTGTCCCGGAACTCCCCTCCGTTGCTAACGTGAACACGATGCGAGTGGCGTTCGGTACCGACGAGCCCACCCCGGTGACGGAGGAGCTCAAAGCCGAACTCGCTCGCCTCGGTCACGAAGTCCTGGTGTTGGCCGACCCGTTGCGCTGGGCGGAGGCTGGCCAAGCGGTGGCAGAGGCGGTGGCGGGTGGACAGGCAGACGTAGGCGTTGTCTGTTGTTTCACTGGTACCGGCGTAGCCATGGCGGCCAACAAGGTGGCCGGCGCCCGGGCGGCGCTGTGCACCGACGCCGAGACGGCGCGAGGAGCGCGCCTGTGGAACGATGCCAACGTGCTGGCCTTGAGCCTCAGGCTTACCACGGCGGAGCTTGGTCACGAAGTGATCGAAGCTTTCTTCGGGAGCGCGCCGGACGGATCTGAAGCCGACCAGATCGCATTGTTGGCGTAGGCGCTGCAAGTACATGGCGAGCAAGCTTTCCCCGGCCCGTTACCCGAGAGCCGTGTACGGTAACCCGCCGTCACTGGCGTTCGAACGGGAAGCCTGGGCCGGTGGCCATGACGTCGTCGTTGGGGTCGACGAGGTCGGCCGGGGGTCCTGGGCTGGCCCCCTCATGGTAGGTGCTGCTGTTTTGCCCCGCGCCAAAAGAGTGTACGGGGTGAGGGACTCAAAAATGCTTACAGAGGAACGCCGGGAACTGCTCTTCGACCGGGTTGCGAGTTGGTGCGAAAGCTGGGCTGTGGGGGCTGCATCGCAGGTGGAATGCGACTCTCTGGGTATGGCGGCCGCGCAACGCCTGGCTACACAACGAGCCTTCGCTGGTCTTGCGTTGAAGGCAGATATGGTGTTGATCGACGGGAAATGGGACTTTGCGGGTACGGGCAACGTGGTGAGGATCGTTCGTGGCGACGCTTGCTGTCTTTCGATCGCCGCCGCGTCCATTCTGGCCAAGGTCACTCGTGACAGGTACATGCGAGCTTTGGCCCCGAACTACCCCCACTACGAGTTCCAGGACAACAAGGGCTACCCCTGCTGGCGGCACAAAATGGCTCTCCAGGCGTACGGGCCATGTGCTATCCACAGGCGGACGTGGGTGTTCATGGACGCCCTCAGTTGGGACATGCGGGTAGGCCGGTTCGACGAAGGAACTGCTGACGCCGAGGGTGGTGAGGACGCCGATTACGTGCCCGGGGCCGACTACGAGACCGTAGGTGATGGCGTGTGACCGCGCCGATAATCGACGTCCAGGGGTTGCGAAAGTCCTTCGGCACGGTCGACGCGCTGCGAGGTGTCGATTTTTCCGTCCCGGAAGGCAAGGTCCTCAGCGTGCTCGGCCCGAACGGCGCCGGCAAGACCACTGCCGTCAGGATCTTGACCACACTGTTGGCGCCAAGTGGAGGCAAGGCAACGGTGTGCGGCTTCGATGTTGTTCGCCAGGCCGCAGCAGTGAGGCGTGTCATTGGCCTGGCCGGGCAGGCGACCGCCATCACCCCCGATCTCACCGGCTTTGAAAACCTGGAGATGGCAGGACGGCTTTACCACTTGGGCAAGCCGACCTCCAGACGACGCACTACAGAACTGCTGGAGCGCTTTGACCTCTCCGATGCCGCTAAGCGGCCGGCCAAGACGTATTCCGGTGGTATGTTGCGCCGCCTCGACCTCGCCGCCAGCTTGATCGGCCGGCCGCAGGTCCTGTTCCTGGATGAACCCACTACGGGCTTGGACCCCGTTGGCCGCCTGGGCATGTGGGCGATCATTCGCGAATTGGTTTCGCAAGGGGCCACGCTCTTGCTCACAACCCAGTACCTGGAGGAAGCAGACGAACTGGCGGACAACATTGTCGTTATCGACCACGGTCAGGTCATCGCCGAGGGTACCTCTGAACAGCTGAAGGACCGGATTGGCGGTGACGTGGTCGAATTCTCGGTTACAAACCGGCAGAAACTGGATGCAGCCGTGGAGGCCGTCGCCTCCCTGGGCCAGTCGCCGCCCACGGCCGACGCCCAGGCCGGGCGGGTCCAAGTGCACGCCGGCGACAGAGGTTCGGAGGTTCTGGTAGAGGCCGTGCGCTGCCTGGACGCCGCTGGCATCGCCACCACCGGGCTGGGAGTGCGCCGGCCTTCGCTCGACGATGTTTTCCTGTCGCTTACGGGCCACGGAGCCGAAGACGACGCCGTAACCGACGGTGCGGCAAGCGGGCGGCGAAGGCGAGGCCAGCATCGGGAAGAATGACGGGCCCGCCCCAATAGCCCAACCTCAACGTCATCGCCGCCAATAACATGACCCAAGTATGACTACCACCTCGGGTACTGCCGTCAGCCAGGTCCCGATGGGCCCGGGCCTCGCCAGTGCCACTACGCCCGGCTTATGGCAACAAGCGCGCTGGGCCGTGGAGGACTCGCTGGTCATCACGAAGCGCAACTTGGTCGTTTGGATGCGCGTCCCCTCGTACGTCTTTTTCACCGTCGTCCAGCCGGTGATGTTCACGTTGCTGTTCCGCTACGTCTTTGGCGGGGCCATCCAGGTGCCGGTCCCGGGCGGTTATGTCAACTGGTTGATCCCCGGGATCATCGCCCAAACGGCTGGTTTCGCTTCGTTCAGTACTGCCATCGGTATGTCCAGAGAGCTTCAGCGTGGAGGGGTCGACCGGATCAAGAGCATGCCCACCGCTCGTTCCGCTTTCCTGACGGGCCGCTTGACGGCAGACGTACTGCGTTTACTGGTGACCACCTTGATCATGATCGGGGTTGGCTACCTCGTCGGTTTTCGTTTCACCGGTGGGGTAGCCGGAGCCGTTGGCATGGTTGTGCTGGCAGAACTACTCGGCCTCGCCGTTTGTTGCGTATCGGCCTACATCGGCCTGGCTGTCAAGGACGAGGAATCGGTACAGGCCTTCGGCCTGATCTGGGTCTTCCCCTTGACCTTTGTTTCTTCGGCCTTCGTGCCGATCTCTACGATGCCCACGTGGTTGCAGGGTTTTGCCACCCATCAACCCTTTACCGTGGTGATCAACGCCCTCCGTATCCTGGCTTTGGGGCGGTCAGTGGAATCTGCGGTTGGTCAGAGCCTCGGCTCGGCCTTGTGGCAGAGCCTGGCCTGGATCGCGGCCACGCTCATAGTTTTCATCCCGCTTGCCACCAGAGCGTACAAACGGGCATAAGACCACGGTCCAGTCCCAGGGGGAGGGGATGACTCCTGTAGTTCCGGTGACGTCACCCACCGTCCCGGCGCTTCAGGCCGAGGCTGACCCGGTTATCGCCCGAGCACTGGCCCGCGGCACGGCCAGTTTGCCCAAGCACGAGGAGCGCCCACAGCAATTGGCCATGGCCGAGGCTGTCGGGACGGCGATAAAGCAACGGCGTCATCTAATAGTGCAGGCGGGGACCGGGACCGGTAAGAGCCTGGCCTACCTGGTGCCGGCCCTGGCCCTTGGGCAAAGGGTAGTGGTTTCCACAGCGACCAAGGCGCTTCAGGACCAGCTGGCCCATCGTGACCTGCCTCAGCTGTCCCGTTCGATCGGGGCGCGGTTCCGTTACGCGGTACTAAAGGGTCGTTCAAATTATGTGTGCCGCCAACGGGTCGAAGAGCTTTCGGGTGGTAGCGAGCAACTTCTGCTCGGACCAGATGACGGCTTTGGTGCGCCAGGGTCTGGCGGGCTGGGCCCTCTGGGACGCGAGGTGCGGCGGTTGGTGACCTGGGCCAAAGGCAGGGAGACCAAAGAACGAGGGAAGGCCACGGGGGTAAAGGGCGATCGGGCCGGAGGCAAGTCCCCGGTTTTTACGGGTGACCGGGCGGAGCTGGCGTGGGAACCGAGCGATGCCGCCTGGTCGCAAGTGAGCACGGGCTGGCGAGAATGCCCCGGGGTGGCCCAATGTCCTTCGGGAGGGGAGTGCTTCGCTGAAGCCGCTCGTCAACGTGCCGCAAAGGCTGACGTAGTGGTGGTGAACACTCACCTTTACGCCACATCGCTGGCTATGGGCGAAGCGGACCTATTGTCCCCCCACGACCTCGTAATCTTCGATGAGGCTCATGAGCTCGAGGACATTGCGTCTGCTGCGTTCGGGTTCGATCTCAGCCAACCTCGTCTGGTGGCGCTGGCCCGACTGGCGCGCCCACTGGTGGCAGACAGCTCTGCGGCCGCCGCAGTGGAGGACGGCGCGCTATTGCTTGGCGGCGCGTTACGACCTCGACGCGACCAGCCCTTAAACCGGCCGCTGGACGAAGACGTCGCCCGCACGCTGGGATTGCTCAGGGAACGGGTCAGCCATTTGCTGGAGGAGTTACGTAAAGCTGGTCGCCCCGCAGCAGGCGGCGCAGCGCCTGGCGGTGGAATTGGCGACCGCCGCAACGCGAGGTCAGGGGCCGGAAATGAGCGGTCGGGTAGGAACCCCAGTGGGGAAAAGTCCGCAGTGGGGATGGGCAAGTTAGGTGCGGGAGGACGTGGTCTGCGTGCCCAAAAGGCCGCCTCGCTCCTAGTGGACGAGCTGAACGAGATCCTCGAGCTACCCGAAGGACAAGTGGCCTGGGTCGAAGGTCCCGAGCACGCGCCCGTATTACGCGTTGCCCCGATCGACGTGGGCGAGCTCCTGCGGGAAAGGCTTTGGCTGGGAGACGACGCTCCCACTGCCGTCCTCACCAGCGCCACTATCCCGCCTCACCTTGGCCAAAGGCTCGGCCTGGCAGACGGCAGCTACGACGAACAGGACGTCGGGAGCCCCTTTTCGTATGAGGAACAGGCCTTGTTGTACTGCCCGGTCGACCTGCCGGACCCTCGTGACGCCAATTTCGAAGCCGCGATGCACGAAGAACTGATCTCGCTGATCGAGGCAGCCGAAGGACGGACGCTGGCCCTGTTCACCAGCTGGCGAGCAATGAAAGCAGCCGCCGATGTGGTCCGCGGTCGTGTCCCGTGGACAGTCCTGACGCAGTCCGACTTGCCGAAAGTGAAGCTGGTGGACGTGTTCAGTTCTGACGAGCACTCGTGTCTGTTCGCCACCATGGGTTTTTGGCAGGGCGTAGACGTACCCGGGTCCTCGTTGTCGCTGGTAACGATCGACCGGCTGCCCTTCCCCCGTCCGGACGACCCTCTCTTGCGCGCCCGGCGCGATGCATTAGGTGGGCGAGCGTTCGAGCTGATCGACGTACCGCGAGCGGCCACCCTCCTGGCCCAGGGCGCCGGCCGCCTCATCCGCTCGCGCGACGACCGCGGCGTGGTGGCCGTGTTCGACCGGCGCCTCGGAAAAGCCCGTTACCGGTGGGAGCTGGTTGACTCGCTCCCGCCGATGAGACGTACAAAATCCCGGGCGGAAGTGGAGACGTTCCTCAGGTCTCTGTGAGCGCGGCTGCGGCCGGTCGCGACCGGGGTGCCCGCCACGGGCTCGCCGGCCCTTGCTGTCACTGGTCCGGACTTGACTCGCGGCCATGGACAAAGCCACACGCGGGGCGCTCAGCCAGCTCGCGGCCCGTCAGCAGGGGCTGTTTTCGGTGACACAAGCGAAGCAAATCGGCGTGAGCAACGCCCAATTGTTGCGAGCGGAAGCCGCTGGCCAGCTCAGGCGAGTCCGCCGCGGTGTGTATGCCACCGCCGGCGTGTCACCCATGCGATCGGAAGGCATCATCGGAGCGGCACTGGCCGTAGGCCCTCGGGCCGTTGTGTCTCATAGCAGCGCGGCGGCTTTGCACCGGTTCGAGTACGGCGCGCAAGAGCTTGCGGGCGGAGTGGAATTGACTGTCGAGCGCCGTTGTGGCGTCCGGCTTCCAGGCGTCGTCGTGCACCGGGCCGTTGACCTTAGGCCTGACGACGTCGTCCGGGAACGAGGGGTGCTCGTCACGTCTTCCTGCCGGACACTGGTGGACATATCAGGCCGGCTCGGCCCGCTGCTGACGGAGAGGTTGCTGGACGAAGGCCTGATTGCCCGGCGCTGGACGGTGTCGCGGCTACAGGAGTGCCTTGCTCGGGCGAGGCTGAACGTGCCGGGGCGAGAATCCCTGGAGCGCCTGCTGCAGGCCCGCGGAAGCGACGTCAGTGCTGACAGCGTTCTGGAGGCGAAGGCCTTTCGCGCCCTCGCCCCCCTCAGGCCGTTCGAGGTGCATTTTGTGTTGGCTTTTGGTGCCGGTGTGTACGTGCTCGACGCCGCTTGGCCAGAACGCAAGGTGGGAGTCGAGATCATTGGCCGGGCGCACCGATTGGCATCGCTGTCTGCCTTCGACCGCGAACGGCGCAAATTGAACGCCCTCGGTGTGGCGGGCTGGAAGATTTGCCATCTGACAGCCGCCATGTCACCGCGGGATATGCTCGCGGCCGCGCGGGCGATGCTCGCGGAGGCGCGTCGCGTGCACCTTTAGCTCGAAAACGGATAATAAGTGCTACAGACGCCGGTGGCGCGTCGATAAGTGCACCCGTCGGCGCCTCTGAAGGGGCCGTCAGTACATACCTTTATACGATTAGGCGCCCGACAAGCCGCAGAGCCGGGCAGAAGGGCAGAGCCGGCAGAAGGGCAGAGCCGGCCCCTCAGCTGCGGGGAGTCGCAACCGCCGGTGTACCGAACCAAATAGCCAGCCGTCCGTCTACGATGCCGGCCACAACGGGGTCTTGCCCGACATAGGCAGCCTGGTCGGCCTGGGCGTAGATCGTCGCGTTAAACGCCGGCACGCTCGTATCCAGCTGCTGCCAGGAGTCGCCGGCGCTACCCGACGCCCACAGCCCCGCCAGCGTGACCTGTGCGGAAGCCGCACCGCCGACCGGTGCAGGCCAGACCTCGGAGGGGAGGTCTCCGTGCCCGCTCAACCCGAGCCAGGTCGTCGTCCCAAGGGCTATGCCGTCCAACGGCGCTACCTCAGGTCCGCTGGCCAATCCGCCCCCGGGGCCCGTAAAGGTGGCGGCGAGCTGTTGCCATTTTGTCCCGTTGTTCGATGTCCAGAGGGCCGGCTGATCGACGGCCCCATCGCCCGTGGACCCTCCATAGGCGATGAACCCGTTCCCGGTGGACAGGCACCCCGCGACCGTGGTTGTCGACCCGGCAGGGGGCGAGGTCAGGAACGAGGCGCTGGTCCAGGAAGAGCCGTCTGTGCTGACCCAGGCGGCTGGCATAATGCCCGGAGCGGTGGAGGTGCTTGAACCTACGACCACGGCACTGGCTCCGGCCCAGCAGGTGGCCAGGGGCAGTTCCGAGGCTAGCTGTGGGCTGGCGTCCAGCGGTTGGGGAGCTTCCCAAGTGCTCCCATCGGGGCTGTACCAGCCGACTGCTTCAGGCCCAGCCACGCCGACCACGTACTCGCTGTTGCCGAGCCGCCCGGCCGCCGTCGCCGAGAACGGCCCGGCCAGCGACGGGCCTACCGGTGTCTGGCCATCAACGTCCGCCCCGCTGCTCGTGCTCGCCCCACCATTGGTTGTCAGCCCGCCGGCACTTGTCGTCGTCTCACTCTGGGCCGTCGCCCCTCCGGCACCCGGGTTGCTGGTCCCCTGAGCCACAGCTGGGCCGGGCCCTCCAAGGGTCGCTGGGCTGATGGGCTCGGTGGGCCAAGTGGCGCCCCCGTTGGCCGACAAGCTGGCAAAGGCTCCCGTCATTGCCCCTCCTGCCCCGGCCTCCGATGGCGGCAGTGGAGCGGCGCCGACAGCCAGCAGGCCCCCGGGCACAGGCAGCAGTTGGTTGACCGTCGCATTGTGGAAGGCATAAGGACTGAAGGCTCGCCAGGTCCTCCCGTCGCTCGAAGAAAGCAGGGCGACAGAGGTCGTCCCGGGGCCAAGGGCCTGGCTTGGGGTGGACAGTTCCACACTCAGAAGCAGAGCCCCGTTGTCGTCGACGAGGCTGGTAGGGATGGCTGTAGGCAGAGGCCTACCGAATATCCCATTCGCGCTTGGTTGCGCCCAGGCCCCGTCCCTTCGGACCATCACGTACGGCTGGCCCGGGATGTTGTCGGCCAGAACGGTCGTCCCCAGGTCGGCAGCCACCAACCCGAGGTGCCAATCGGGATCGGCCCTTGCCGCTGGCGGCAGCGCGACGTTGCTCCACGCCAGGCCTCCGGTCGACTGCCACAGGCGTTGGCGTCCGGGGCTACCGCCGACGGCGAACATGTTGTCCCCGGTGTCCGTCGCCGCGTAAGCGAGGGCACCAGGGCTCTGTGGCGGTTCACCGTCCAGGGGGAAGCTCTCAGACGTCTGGCTCCAAGAAGAACCGTTGGGGGAGATCCACGACGCCGGCTGCCACGCCGGTCCTGTCCGTACGCCGCCGACCGCTAGCAGGCCCCTCTGGGCGGGAACTCCTGGTCCGGAACTGGTCGGTCCCCCTATCCCGACGAGTGAGGTGATGACCTGGTCACCCAGCCCGAACGGCGAAGTCACGCTGTCACGGACCGTGGTCCAGTGGATGCCGTCCGATGAATACCACAAGGCGGCCGACAACCCTGTGCCGGACGTGTAAGACCCGCCAGCGAACACGCCGGCCGGTGTGGACAGGACCGCGTTCACGACGGCACCAGGGGCCTGGTCGATCACGTTGTCGGCCCCGCTCAGGACCTGCCAGTGGCGGGCGTCGGTCGAGAACCACACCGTCGCCTTGCCGTCCATCGCGCCGGAAGCGAACAGGCCCAACGCCCCGGCTGTCACGGCATCCATTACTGCGCCTCCCTGACCAGGCTCCGACGCCGGTGCCAGCGGCTCGAACGCGGCACTATCGGTCACCGGCTGGAATACCTGGCCCGCACGGGCGGAGACCCACACTGCGGCCCGCATAGCGTCGCCCGTCCCGACCGAGCCCACCACGACCTGGCGGTTGCCCCAGTTCGTGGCCGCGTCGGCTGCTGTCGCACCCGCGCCCGGTGGTGCCGTCAGGGCAGCTTTCGTCCACCTGGCGGCGTCGGGCGATGTCCACACGGTGGCCAGAGACGAGCCGCCGCCACCGTACTGAGTGCCCGCTATCAACCAGTCCCCCCCAACGGCGGGCGCAACGACGCTCGACAAACTACTTGTACTACCGCCGCCAATGCCAAGCGAGGCACCTTGGTCCCTCTGCCAGTTGTAAAGGCTGGACGTGGAGGGTTTCGTGGTCTGCGTCACGGACGAGGAGGTGGCCTTTGACGCGTGCGGCGACGGGCCGCCAGAGCAGCCGGCCAGCACGACGCCGGCCAGCACGGCACCGGCCAGCAGAGGCGCTGCGCTGCCGGTCGCGAGCTTGCGACTGCGCAGGGCGGTCATCCCTCGGGATGAGTTCAGGCCGGATGAGTTCAGGCCGGATGAGTTCAGGCCGGATGAGTTCAGGCCGGATGAGTTCAGGCCGGATGAGTTCAGGATGGTCAGCGGGCGCTCAAGCCCAGCCCGCCATCCTCCTTCCGCCTCCAGACCTTCCACCAGGGCTTGGTCTCCCTTTTGCGCTCGATTTCCTTCAGGATCTCCGGGCCTGCGGCCGTCACGATCAAATCCGCCGCGTCCAGGACACTGGCCACCTCGCCCTCGGGGATGTCCGGCTCCTCTTCGACCCGCGGGCGGACCATGGAACCCACGACGAAGCTGCCGTCGATGATGTCCTTTTCGTATCGCGGGCAGGTGGCCGGGCAGCGCCAGGGCGCTTCAGGCGCGAGGTTGAGCACGCAAAAACGGGCCACTTCGCCAGTCGAGTAGGTCCGGCTCTGGAAGTGCCGGCAGTCTTCCCGCATCGTCATTGGTCCAGTTTGGCACGCCCCTGCGGGTGTCTGGCCACGGCCGGCCGTGACGGGTGGGTTTGCGCGACGGGCCAGATGGGCAGCACATATCGTGGGTGCGGGGTTGGCGCTCGCTGGGCACGTTATGGGTCACAGCCGGCGGCGACGGCGTCTCGTGGGGACTTTGCCGCATGAACACTTGCTACCTATGGAGGCCTTTGGCGGCCCGCTTAGCTAACGCTCAGGAAAAAGTGGGGGCCAGCCGCATCCTTGACGGAGGCGTTGTCGTACCCTTGAGGTACTTGAGCCCATTACATGCGCGCGTAACCGGCAGGTACCCGGGGGCCCGCGGCCGCAGCTTTGCTGCCGCCGGCTTTATCGCGTTCGGCGCTCTTTTGGCCGTGCTGGCTAGCAGCTGCTCGACTTCCGCCACTTATGCCGGGAGTTCGGCGCAAGGGGTGTTCTTCAAGCTTCCTCGTAGCTGGACCGTGTATAACCACACGACTCTGCAAAATATGGGACTGGTCAACCCTACCGAGACCTCCCAGGCTCAGGCGGCCGGCAATAGCTACCAGCTGTTTGTAAGTTTTGCCAGCACCAACCCCCACTTGGAGAGCCATGGCGGGCCCGATCTCTCGGGCAAGTTCCCGTGGGCTTACAACTTCGTGGAGTCCCTCAGTGGCTCCGACGCAGAGTCGATCTCATTGAGCGGCCTGTCCGACCTGGTACTTCCGGTGTCCACGCTGACCCAGCAGGGTGCGGCCCAACAGCTGGCGCCAACCAAAATGGTGGTGAAGGGAGACTTGCGCGGCAGTCGCATCGCATACGAAGCCAAGAGCTCGAATGGGTCCGTGGCCTATGAGCAGGTGGCCTTGATCAACAGCCCGACCAACAAGGTATGGGTCCTGGCGGTTGGGTGCTCGCCGTCGTGTTTCCACGCGCATAAGGCGACGATCGACAAGATCATGGGTAGCTTCACCGTCACCGGCCAGGAGAGCTAGGCAGTTGGCACGGTCGCTCCGCACGGTAGGCCGAGCCAGAAAGGGGCGCCGCGCACTTGCCGCGGCCGCCGCCATCATCCTGAGCGGCGGCTTGGCCGCATGCTCCAGCAATCACACCGTGGCCAGCCGCGCGCAGCAGATCTACGTCAGCTTGCCTTCCGGCTGGAAGGTCTTCAGCTCTAGCTCGGTGGACAAAGACTCTTCGCTGCATTCGCTCATCACTACCCGTCCGAAGTTCCTGGCCGTGGCCTCTGCCAACCCCCGCCCTCGAGCCGCGGACGCTTTCAGTTCGTCTCGTTACCCATGGGCCATCGCGCTGGTTAGGCCGCTCACCAGTGCTGAGCGGACGCAATTGTCGCTGGAAAGCCTGACCGACGTCCTGGTCCCGGTAGATGAGCTGAGCCAGCTGGGGGACAACGTCCAGGTGCTGGGCCAGCCAACAGAACAGGTGAAGGGAGCCCTGCACGGCATCGTGCTTTCGGTGGAGCTTCAGGGTCCTTCAGGTGGTCAGATCGCGTACGAGCAGTCGACATGGGTCAACTCGGCTACGAGCAAGATATGGTTGCTGATGGTCGGTTGTTCCCCTTCGTGCTTCCAACAGCAGCAGTCGGTCATCAGCAACGTTATGGACACCTTTTTCGTAACAGATAAGGGGAAATAAATGACTACACCCTACGACGGCCAGGGACCGCAGCCTCCTGGTACGCCTGAAGGCGCTGCGGACGGCCAGCCAGTGGGTGAGCCCGAGCAGGCCGCGGGTGTGGACAACACGCCACCCGGTGGGGTTCAGCTCGGTGGAGTGGGAGCCGTTGGTGGAGATGGTGGTAACGGAGCGGGCAGCAACACCGGCTGGGGCGGGGCCGGGGTGGCAGGTCCTGCAGAGGTAGTAGGCAATGGTCAACCGCCGGCAGCGCCAGCGCCTCAACCGGCAGCGCCGAGCGAGTGGCGGCCTTCCGAGTGGCACCCTGAAGCATGGCAACCGGGTGACTGGGCCGCCGCGGCCGCGACCGTCCCCTCCTCCCCCTCGGGACAGGCCGAGGTACCCGCGTTGGTAGGAACCTCGGCGTCGCTGGACGTGGTCGGTGCTCACGGCCAACCCGCACCACCCCCCTACGGCGGCGTCGGAGGGGGCGACGGCAATGGAGTGGTGCCCGGCTGGGATGGCTCGCAAGTGCCTGGCGATGAGCCGCCGGTCGAAGTGCTCCCTCGCTACGAGACAAGAAGGCCGCGTTCGCTGTGGATGCGCTCGCGCCTACTCATACTTATTGCCGCGGTTTGGGGTCTGTTGTTCTGGTACGCCCTTTCTTCCGACCCGCTCCTCACCGCGCACGATGGTCTCGTCCAGACGTGGAGCTCCAAGTGGTGGCTGGTTGTCCTTTTCGCCGCTGAGCTAATTCGGCAGATCCACTACATCGTTTGCGAGCACTGGGGCGCGTACAACCACTTCTGGGCAGACAAAGTGTTTGCGGCCAACCGCCCCAAAGGCCGCATGAGCGATTGGGCGCGTTACCGGGCAAAGCGGATTTTCACCATAATAATCCTCATAGCTTTGGCCGCCGTTATCGCGGGGGCGGCCTTCAACACGAGCCCGATACAGGGCCTGTTCCTGATCCCCTCGAAACTCGTCAGCCTGGCCGGCTATATCGCGTACGTAGTGTTCATCCTGCTCCTTGTGGTGGGGCAGTTTGCTGCGATTTTCTTCTTCCTCTCCCGTGGCGGGGTCGACACCTATTTCCCAGACGACATCAAGACGCGCTTTTCCAGCGTTTGGGGCCAGGACGCCGTGGTCCAGCACGTGAAAGAGAGCATGGTCTTCCTGGAAGACCCGGAGTCCATCGAGGAGAGGGGCGGCTATGTCCCGGGTGGCATCCTGCTCTGGGGCCCTCCCGGCACAGGCAAAACCCTTATGGCCGAAGCGGTAGCCGGCGAGACCGGCAAGCCGTTCGTGTTCGTGGACCCGGGCGCGTTCATCAACATGTTCATGGGCGTCGGGGTGCTCAAGGTCAAGTCGGTGTTCCGCAAGTTGCGCAAGCTGGCCCTGCGCTATGGCGGAGTAATCGTCTTCTTCGACGAGGCTGACTCGCTCGGCAACCGCGGGATGATGAGCGGCCCCGGTGTTTTCGGCCCCGGTGGTGTGCGCGGCATGCAGCAGCAGGGACCGTGGATGACCAGCGACTGCCACGGCGGCTCGTACTTGTCCGAGAGCAGCGTCTCTGCTTTGTTGACCTCGTACCAGATGGCGGGCCAGGCGGACAGGTCGTCCGTCCCGGACGGCCGGCGGGGAGCCCGGGACCGGGGGATGATGATGGGCGGCATGATGGGCGGAGGCGGGGCGGGCACCCTCCAGGCGATGCTCGGCGAAATGTCGGGGCTCAAGAAACCTCGTGGGTTCATGAACCGCTTTGTCAGGCGCATCCTGGGGATGAAGCCGAAGCCGCCGCCCAAGTACCGGATCCTCATCATGATGGCGACCAACATGCCCAACTCGCTGGACGAGGCCATGCTGCGGCCCGGGCGTATCGACCGGATTTTCCGGGTCGGCTACCCCTCTAAGGCAGGGCGGGTTCGCACTTACGAGGGCTATTTCGAGAATGTAAGGCACGACCTCACGCCGGCGGACATGGACAAGCTGGCCACGATAACCCCATACGCGACGGGGGCCACGATAAAGGACCTGGTTAATGAATCGCTCATCGTGGCATTGCGCAACAAGCACGATTCGATTACGTGGGCAGACGTGCTGGACGCAAAGAGGCTGAAAGAGCTCGGCCCGCCCGAAGAGGTGGAATATGTCGAGCGCGAGCGCCACGCCGTAGCAATTCACGAGGCGTGCCACGCAGTGGTGGCGTACAAAGTGCGCAAGCACCTGGAGATCGACCTCGCTACGATCGAAAAGGGCAGCACTTATCTCGGTATGGTCTCATCGATAAAGCCCGAGGACCGCTTCACTAGCTGGCGAAGCGAGTACGAGGCCGACGTAATGGTGAGCCTGGCTTCGTTGGCCGGCGAGCGGATGTTCTTTTCCGGCGACTCCTCTTCGGGTGTCTCGGGGGACCTTGAATCGGCTACGACGATCGCGCAGCTGATGGAGGGTTACTGGGGCATGGGCAGCACGATCGCTTCGCGCGCCGTCCGCCGTAACTCGGGTGGCTGGCCGCCGGGCGGGGGTGAAGGAGACATGATGGGTGGCGAGGGGGGCAAGAAGGTCGAGGACAGGCTCGGTGATCTCTTGGCCCGCACCCACGACCTGCTCGAGCAAAGCAAAGTGGATATTTATGCGGTAGCGCATGCCCTCGAAAGCCACAAGACGTTGAGTGGCGAAGACGTCGAGGCAGTCATCGAGGGCAAGTGGAGCCGCGGCATCGACGGGCGGGTGTACAAGGTGGAGCGCTTTGTCGAAGTCTTTGACAACTACCACGATCGGATCGCGACTGCTCATCTCAAGCGCGAGCGGGTTTCGGCCGCGCTGCCCAATCCCGTCGAGTGGGCACCCGAGCTGGTGGCAGAAGCTACGAACGGGAACGGCCATGTAGCCGAAGGCGAGCTAGAAGGTGTGGGCGCCGACGCGTCCGGGGCTGCCGACTGGGGCCTGCCCCAACCATAGATCTCTCGAACATATGTTCCCATCCCCCGGCTAGGCTGCAGGGATGGGCCACGAGCGACTAGTCCCTGTTGAAAGCGGGGCCTCAACAAGTTCAGCCGGTGTTGTCCTGGCTCAGGACCGTCTGCTCCCGCTCGGGGCTCCTTTGGGCCACCTTTTCCCTGAAGGAGGGCTGCGCCGGGGGAGCACAGTGGTGATCGGGCGAGGTACCTCGCCAGGTATGACCTCTTTGGCCCTGGCCTTGCTCATTGGCCCGTGCGCCGGCGGCTCCTGGTGTGCCGTTGTAGGGGCAACTGACATTGGGTTGGTGGCTGCCGGCCAGCTCGGGATCAACCTGGAGCGCCTAGCGGTTGTACCCTCGCCCGGCGCTAAGTGGGCCACAGTGACGGCAGCTTTGCTCGAAGGCTTTGATGTGGTGCTATTGCGGGCTGCGGGCCAGGTGAGCTACTCAGACGCTCGCAAACTGGAGGCACGAGCCCGCGAACGAGGGTCGGTGCTCGCCGTTATGGGGGACGGTTGGCCTGGTTCGGCCGCCGTGCGGCTAGGCATCGTCACCGGTCGCTGGTGTGGGCTGGAGGACGGCTGTGGGCACCTGTGGGGCCGTGAAGTCGAGGTGGTGGCGAGCGGCAGAGGCTCGGCTTCTCGCCCACAGAAGGCCCGGATCTGGTTTGGCCCGCCTGAGCTTGGCCAGCCCGGGCTCGAGCCAGTGGCCAAGCTCGAACTGGTCGCCGGCGACCGGGTAGAGGGGCCGACCAGTATCGGTATTGCTGGGTGAGGTGATATGAGCCAGCCGAGAGCCCTGGTTGCCTACTGTCCGGATTGGGCCGTTATGGCGGCAGGGAGACAAGCCTCTCGCGAAGTGGCTGTCATAGCGGCCAACCAGGTGGTGGCTACTTCGCCCGCGGCGCGGGCCGCCGGCGCCCGAGCCGGTATGCGCCGGCGGGAGGCTCAGGCGCGGTGCCCGGGTTTGGAGGTCCTGCTGAGGGACCTCCCGGCTGAGGCACGCTGGTGGGAGCCAGTGGTGGCCGCGGTCGAGACGTTCGCTCCAGGAGCCGAAGTGCTCCAACCCGGTCAACTTGCTCTCGGGGCTCGTGGGGCCTCTCGATATGTGGGCGGTGACCAAGCGCTGGCGGCCAAGGTGTCAAGCGCGGTGGAGGCGGTAGTGGCTAGCCAGGCCGGCCGCGGTTGGGCTGGTTGCTGCAAAGTAGGTATAGCTGATGGCCTCTTTGCCGCCGGCATGGCCGCCCGCCAGACGCCGGCTGGTGAGCCGCTGGTGGTGCCCAAGGGCAAAAGCACTGAGTTCTTGGCACTCCTCTCCGTCAAGGTGCTTGCTCTTCCAGCCCTCGGCGGCCCGGGTGGTTTGTCGGGTGGCGGCGACTTCGCCGGCCTGGCTGACCTGCTCGTACGACTAGGGGTCAAGACTCTGGGGGACTTCGCGGCCCTCCCCACCACTTCTGTGCTCGGCCGGTTCGGTGCCGAAGGCCTGCTTGCCCATCGCTTGGCCAGAGGCCTAGAGGAACGTTCCGTACGGGCTCGCGTCCCGCCTCCAGATTGGGTCGTCTCGGCCGAGCTCGACCCGCCAGCCGAACAGTTGCACGCCGCTGCCTTCGTGGGCAAAGCCATGGCTGAGGAGCTGCACAGCCGTCTCAGCGGGACTGGGCTGGTCTGTACCCGTCTCGCTATAGAAGTAGAGACCGAGTATGGGACGTCGCTTCGTCGTAGTTGGCGCCATGACGGGGCCCTTAACGCGGTCGCCATCAGCGAACGAGTGCGCTGGCAGCTGGAAGGCTGGCCCAGGCTGGCCAACAAGGAGAAGGATTGGGCCCTCAATCGGGCGGGGTCATCAAATTGACCCTTATCCCAGAAGAAGTGCGTCCCGACGAGGGCCACCAGCTGGGTTTTTGGGGCAACGATGCCGCAGTTGACACGAGGGCTGCTCGCGCCCTGGCACGGGTGCAGGGCCTGCTCGGGCCGGGAGCAGCCCTGACGGCGGTGTTGCAAGGGGGGCGAGACTACACGGAGCAGGTGCTTCTTGTCCCCTGGGGGGAACCACGAGTACCCCTGCGGCCTGGCGCCCCCGCTAGCACCACTAGCAAAGGCCCGAGTGGCTCAGCCCTAGCTGGTACTGCAAAAGCCCGTCGCTCGCCGGTTCGTCGTTCCCGGCCAGAACCGGCCAAACCCGGGCCCGCAAAAGACGGGGCACCACCATGGCCGGGGCACCTCCCTGGCTTGGCCCCGGCAGTCGTCCACCAGCCACCGCTGCCCGCGCGGGTGACGGGCGAGTCGGGAGACCCGATAAGTGTCGGGAGCCGTGGGATGGCTAGTGCCCGCCCCGCCCGGCTCATGATCGGTAGTGGTCAGCCGATGGCCATTAGCGCCTGGGCCGGCCCTTGGCCCCTCGAAGAACGCTGGTGGGACGCAGGAGCACGCCGGCGGGCACGTTTTCAGGTGTGCACTGCCGAAGGCACCGCTCACCTGCTGGCCCGCGAGGGCCGGCGATGGTGGGTGGAGGCCACTTATGACTGACCGGTGAGGGCACCCCACACGACCGGGCGCCGGGCCGCCGGCTGGCCCTAGCTGAGCCCTGGACCAGAGTTGCCCGTAAGCGCCAGCGCCGCCCGCAGTTGCCTAAGGGCTCTCGGGCCCAGCTCTACGACCGCTACCGCCACGACCGTAGTAGCCGTCCCGGCCAGGACATCCATCAAGTAGTGGTTGGCTGTCGCCATGACTACCCAGGCGGTGCTCAGCGGGTAAGCGATCCCGAGGATCAGTGCGGCGCGGCGCCATGCCCCGTCACCGGCCAGCCTCCAAATGACCAACGAACACCAAACGGCCCAGGCCAAGTGCATGGACGGCATGGCCGCCAACTGGTCCGCGTGAGAGATCAACGTGTTGTGCCACGACCCGAGGCCGCCCACTTTCTCCACGATGTCGGTGAACCCCGTCAGCATCCGCGGCGGGGCCACCGGGTACAACCAAAACACGGTGAAGCCGATCAGGTTGGCCAGGACCAATTCGTTGCGCAAGGGACGGTAGATGTCGGGCCGGCGCCACCAGATCCACGCCGCCAGCCCGAGCGTCACGCCGAAGATGGCATTGTCGTAGAAGTCCGAGGAAACGTAGGCCAGGACGTGGTGATGGGTAAGCCAACTGTCGAGGTACCGCTCGGGTGCGATGTGGAACCGCTCCTCGAAGGAAAGAATGCCCTCTCCGTTGTGCAACGCCAGGTTTAGGCGGACGGGGGCCAGGTTCTGCAGCCAATCGTAGATCCACCCCAAGAACGCGATCACGGCCAGCTCCAGGAGAAGCGGGCTGCGCTTGGCCACCGCCCCGGGGGCAGGGACCGCGGGCGAAGGTACCGGGCTCAACTCGGATGGTGAAGCCAGGTCCCGTTCTCCCGCGACCGACATGGCCGCCAAGTTTATGGTGCGTTAACCGGGCAACCGGGCCACCAGCGCTGACGTGTATCTTTGCCGCTTCTCCCTGAAGGTCACTCACCACAACGCAGTCCAGGTTGGCCAGAGCCTTGGCCAACCTGCCTAACCAACGAACTGCGGTCGGCCCGGAGGGAATTATGATGCGCGCCATGCGTGGCCTCGTGCAGCGGGTATCGGAGGCGTCCGTCCGCGTCGATGGAGAGGTGATCGGGCGGATCGGACCGGGCCTGTGTGCTCTCATCGGGGTCGGTTTGCACGACGACCAGACGTCAGCTGACCGTCTGGCGGCGAAGATCTGGCAGATGCGGCTTTTTCCTGACGAGGCCGGCAATCTGAACCGGTCCGCGGCCGAGTTGGGCCTACCTGTCCTGGTTATTAGCCAGTTCACGCTCTACGCGGACACGAGCAGGGGGCGTCGCCCGTCTTTTGTGCACGCCGCCCCACCGGAGCTGGCAAACGAACTTGTCGACCGGTTGGTAGAGCGGTTGCGCAGCGCGGGGGCAGAGGTGGAGACCGGCCGGTTCGGGGCCATGATGCGGGTCAGCCTGGTTAACGAAGGCCCGGTAACGATAATGGTCGAGACGTGAAAGCTTGACTCACCCGCGGCGGGGGGGCTAGGTTCTTTTGAGTCCAAAAGATTTGGTCTTTGTATGGCCAATCGGGCTGTTGCACCGCCACTGTCGCCGATGCGCAGCTGCCTTTTTATAGGGGAGTTGGTGCAGTGGGTGAGTACCAGTCGTGGCCGCGTCACGCCCGTGGAGATCTCAACGGGCGCGCCAGTTCGTCGTCAGCTGTTTTAAACGTGCAGTCGGCACCAAGGCAGAGCGGGGGACTCGTCGCTACCATGTCGCACCCTGATTCGACGACCCGCCGCAGGCATGTGCTGGAGATGCTCCTCGGTGTCATCGCCGTGCCCGCCCTGATCGCGCTGGCGACCGGCTCCAGCGCCGCATGGTGGGTTTTTGTCGGGATGCTGCCCCTTTTCGGCGTGTACCTGGTGGTCGTTTTCTACGCCCGGCGCGTACGGGCCGAACGCGAGATCAACTTCGCCTTCTTCGGTCGCCCCGGAGAGACCGGTAGGGGTTTGGAAGATGTCTTCGCCGGCAGCGGCGCGCAACTGGACGAGGTCAGCGCGTAGTAGGGATGAGCTGGGCCGTCGGCTCCGACTTGCCCAGGCGGCACATTAAGGCGGCGGTGCGGCGGCCCAGTCCTCCATCGCCTTGGTGTATGCCGGGGTGGCGGTCCAGCCCAGGATGTTGAGCAGTAGGGCATTGTCCCCGGTGCTCTTTAGTTTTCCCTGCATGAAGGCCACACTGGGGTCCAGCTCGCCCCGTCTGACCAGGTAGGCATCGTCGGTACCGATAGTCAACGTGAGATCGGGCTCATCGTCGCACCCGGGCAATAGGCCCGGGGCCAGCGCTGGACCACCGGCAGCACCATTGGCTAACTGAACTGGCGTCTTTGGTGCTTTCTGTCCGGTTCCCGGCGGAGCGGGCCCTCGACTTCGAGCCCGCCCTGCCGACCTCGCCGACGATCAGGGTGACCAGGCCCGTGGGGGCGGCGGCCGTGGGGCCTGTGGCCGGCGCCGATCCCGTTGACGTGCTCATATGCGGGCACGCTCACGAAGACCGGCGAACAGGTCGTCTTCCGGCGGTCGTGACGGGGAGAAATTGCGAGCCAGGTGGTACTCGTCGTAGTGGCCCAGAGCGTCCGCTACGTCAGCGGGCAACCCGAACCAGAATGGCGAGTTGGGGTCCACTTGCGTCTCGTGCGCAAGTAGCGCCTCCTCCCGAACGCGCGCCCAGCTGGCTACGTCCACGACTGTCGTCACTTCCTCCTGAGGGGCCTCGGCCATCTTCTTCAAGCGCTCCTCGCCCCAAGGCTGCTCGAGCCCGAGCTCGATGAACTTCTCAGCCAACGCCAGCATGCGCTTCTTCGACCAGAGCATGTAGTACAGCTTCTCGGGTTGCCAGACCGGCCCTGCTTCGGGGAACGCATCGGGGTCACCCGCCGCATTGAAGGCAGCGAGGCCGACTTCGTGGGCGCGGATGTGGTCGGGGTGCGGGTAGGTCGTCTGCTGCGCCGGATAGATGGCCATAACCTGCGGTTTGGCTCGACGAACCACTGCCACGAGACGTCCTGTCGCCTCCTCAAAGGGGGCCTGGGCGAACGAGTCCGGTCGTGCGTTGGCCTCGCTTCCCGGCATCCCCGAGTCGCGGTAACCGAGCATGACCACCTCGTCGTAGCCAATGATGGACGCGGCCCGGTCAAGCTCCCTGGCGCGGATGGCAGGGAGGTTGTCAATCACGTCGGGCCGGTTCATGGCCGGGTTGAGGACGTCGCCCTCTTCCCCTCCCGTGCAACATACGAGGACGCAGTGAGCACCTTCCGAGTGGTATTTGGCCACGGTCCCGGCGCCCTTGGAACTCTCGTCGTCAGGGTGAGCGTGGACGCACAGCAGGCTGAGCTCTTCGGTCATCCCCCCAAGATATTGGCTTAGAGGGACACTACTGGCGACCGCTTCGGCTCCGCTTTCTACGAGCACTTACGATGGGGCCCATGGCAGAGGAGCTGATCTTCCACCAGCTGTTGGCCGGCGAGGACTTCGCTACTGCTGACCAGTTCGCGGCCACGATGCGCAACCACGTGTACGTGATCGGAGACGGCCTCAGCCGGCAGGCGCTATTGGTGGACCCCGCCTATGACGTTGCTGCCATACTCCGGTGGCTGGCCGCCGCCGACCTCAGTTTGGTCGGCGTACTCGCCACCCATTACCACGCCGACCACGTCGGCGGCGACATCTTCGGCGAGCACATCCAGGGCCTGGTCGACTTGCTCGAGCTAGCCGACGTACAGGTGCACGTCCAAAAAGACGAGGTCGCGTGGGTGACCGAAATGACCGGTGCGCCGGTGTCATCGCTGGTCGCGCACAGTGACGGGGACGTCGTACAGGTCGGCTCCGTCTCGGTGCGGCTCCTGCACACTCCGGGCCACACCCCGGGCAGTCAATGCATCCTGGCCGGCGACAACCTCGTGTCTGGGGACACCCTGTTCATCGACGGATGTGGCCGCACCGACCTTCCGGGGGCCGACCCGGACGAGATGTACTCCAGCCTGCAGCGCTTGGCCAGCCTGCCGGGCAGGCTCGTCCTGTGGCCCGGTCACCACTATTCGCCTGCGTTTTCGTCCCCACTCGAGACCGTGAGGAGAGCCAACTCGGTCTTGGCCAGGATGAGCAGACAGGAATGGCTCAGGCTTTACACCTAGGTCTCTCGGTCATCGGGAACAAACCCACTTCTGGCTTACCTGAGAGCGGACTGAGGCACGCCCCGACGGTGCCGGCCCGAGTAGCTCCACGTTTGGGTCTTGACGTGAGTGAGCACTCACTCCTAAACTGACGCAGAGAGGTAGGTGAGCGCTCACTCACATGTCCATGGGGACTGAGCGTCAGGTGAGAGAGGAGATGGCGATGGCCCAAGTACAGGCTCTGGGTGGCTCCACCCGGGCAGCGACGGTGGGTGACAGGAGGAAGTGGTGGGTCCTTATCGCCATGGTCTTCGGGTTGTTCATGCCGATGTTGGACAGCCTCGTCGTCAACGTGGCCTTGCCGACGATCCAGCGCAAACTGGGCGCGGGCGTGTCTGAACTGCAGTGGATAATTGACGCCTACACCTTGACTTTTGCCACCTTCATGCTGACCGGCGGCACCCTGGCCGATAAGTTCGGCCGCAAGCGGTTTTTCATTGGGGGCCTCGTTGTTTTCAGCCTGGGTTCCCTCCTGTGTGGTTTGGCCACCAACATGAGCGAGCTGATCGCGTTCCGGGCCTTCCAGGGCATAGGTGGCTCACTTTTGCTCCCCGGTTCGCTGGCCATTATCTCGGCTACTTTCCATGGCCGTGAGCGCGGGGCAGCCATCGGGATCTGGTCGGCCATGTCTGGGGTGGCGGTGGCGGTGGGGCCGCTGGTAGGCGGCTACCTGGTGCAAAACGTCAACTGGCAAAGTATTTTCTTCATCAACGTGCCCATCGGCATCGCCGCCGTAGTGCTGACCTATTTTGTCGTGCAGGACTCGAGGGACACCTCGGGCCAGCGCCGGATAGACCCGGGCGGGGCGATCACCGGTACGCTCGGGCTTTTCTTCTTGGTGTACGCCACTATCGAGGGCAATAGCCGGGGCTGGACGGACAATTTGATCCTTGGTTCCTACGCCCTGGCCGCCATATTCCTGGCCGCGTTCATATGGGTCGAGCTGCACCGTGAGTCGCCAATGTTGCCGCTCTCGCTATTCCGTAACCCGACCTTCAGTGCGTCGATAGGCACGGCAATTGCCGTGTTCTTCGCCCTATTCGGAATGACCTTTTTCATTTCGCTGTACCTGCAGAACGTGGTCGGCTATGACCCGGTGGCGACAGGAATAAGGATGGTGCCCTTTACTGTCATGCTCCTGCTGATAGCCCCCGTAGCCGGGCGGCTCTCGGACCGCTTCGGCTCCCGTTGGTTTATGGCGGGCGGGACCGCACTGCTTGGGGGCGGGCTGGCCATGGCGCTGCGCATGGAAGTGGGGTCGAGTTATGCCACCGTCATCTTGCCTTCGATGGTCATGATGGGGGCGGGCATGGCCCTCACGATGGCCCCGCTTTCGTCTGCCGTGATGGGTTCGGTCGAACCGCGCCGAGCCGGCGTGGCCTCCGCCACCCAAACCACTTCCCAACAGATAGGCGGTGTTTTCGGGATCGCGCTACTGGGGGCGGTGGTGACGGCCGCCTTCAACAATTATTTCCGCAGTCACCTTTTGGGCTTGGGGTTGTCTCCTGCGACCGTCGACAGGGTCATCTCCAAGGTGGGTGCGGGCGCAGCTACGGGGTCGTTGCCAAGAAGTGGCGTGCCGGGTGTCGATGGTAGTGTGGCGTCCGTTATGGTGACGGCAGTCCACGATTCGTTCGTGCAAGCGCTCCATGACGGCCTGTACGTTTCCATCGGCTTTGCCGTGCTCGCTTCGGTGCTGGCAGCCACCTTTGTGCGCAGAAATGCTCATCAGCTCGAGCCGGTCGAAGCTCCAGCGGCTGTACGGGCGGCTCGAGTTGAGAGTGCCCAACCTGAGCTGGCGCTCCCCGTTGATAGCCCGGTGACCGAGGAAGGCGTCGTACCTGTTGGTTAACGGCGAGACTGAACCTCGCAAGCGGCGAGGGGATTTCCGCCAGACAATACTGGACGCCACTCGGCGCATTATCGATGAGCGGGGGCTGCAGGCGGCCACCACTCGCAACATTGCCGAGCTGGCCGGCTGTGCCGAGGGCACTATCTACCGCCACTTCGAGGACAAGCATGAACTTTTCCTCGAGCTGTTTGCGGGCAGCTCTCCCGAGTTCCTGGATCTCGTCGCCATTCTGCCGTCTCAGGCCGGCGGCCCGCCGGTGCGGGAAACCCTCACCCGGGTGGGGCGGGCCGCGTTGCATTTCTACCGGGCGGTCCTGCCCTTCGTGGGTGGGGGCATCGTCGACACGGAGTTGCGTGAACAGCAGCGCGCCCATTTCAACCGTCCCGGCCACGGGCCGGGTTACGCCTTCGAGCAGTTGGAGAGCTACCTCGAGGCCGAGCGGCAACTGGGCCGGATCGGTGCGTCGGGCTCGCCCGTGGGAGCAACCCGAGCGCTGCTCGGAGCCGCCTTCGGCCGGGCCTACCTGGACGTTTGGCTGGGCGAGGAGCTCATGGCCAAGGAGGCCGGGGACGAGCAATACATGGCGGAGGTCGTCCGTACGCTGCTCGAAGGTTTGCGACCGCAGGACGAATGACCACGGGCGGGTCGTGACCTGAGCCCGGCCCAAATGATCAGATTTGAGGTCGGGTTGACCTCTGCGGTTGTCAACCCCACCCCAGTTCGTGCAACCGGGCGTCGGAGATGCCGAAGTGATGCGCCACCTCGTGGATTACTGTGCGGGTGACGATGTTGACCAGGTCGGTTTGGTCCCGAGCGATGCGGCTGATCGGCCCCGGAAAACCGTGATGCGGTCCGGCATAGTCCCGCCATAAGTAAGCGACGAGCGGCGGGTGAGGCTGACGCCCTGGTATAAACCGAGCAGCGTGCCCCGCCGGCCGCCGAGCTGTTCGGGCGTGGGCCAATCCTCCACAAAAACGGCCACGTTTTCCATAAAATGACCCAGTTCCTCGGGGATCTGGTCAAGGGCGTCAGCGACGAGCGCCTCGAAGGTGTCCTGGTCGACGTCCATGACGGCCAGCATGCTAGCCCGGTCGAAAGTGGTACAGGCCCGACGCCGTTGTAGATTTCGGGCCTTGCTACCGGGATCTAGGGGGGCCAATTGTGAAGGCGATGGAGGATCGGCGCCCGGCCACCGTGCCGATCTCGTTTGCCAGGTTGCGGGTTCTGGGTCGCGAAGGGACCGTGAACGGCACTCCGCGACCCAGAACGTGGTTAGCGGCGCCTCTCGGGAACTGCGGCCTCGGGCGTCTCGTCCCCCCATGCCAGCCAGCCCGGGCGACGCTGACGAGCGAAGAGCTCCAGGTAAGGCCCGGGCGAGCAGTGTTCGATGATGTGGTAGAGCTCGTCCGGCTTGCGGGAATGCTCCCGTTTGCGACTGGCGAACAGGTTGACCTGACGCCGTCCGGGGGCGGAGGTGCGCAGTTTGCCGCGCGTCCCGAAAAGCACAAGCTCAGTGACGTTACGGAAATAAAATCCGACGCCGCGGCCGTCGCTCCCGCCGTCTTTTCGTACCTTGTGCCACACCAGGTTGGCCTTATAGGTAAAGCCCCAAGCCTCCAGGGCCATGAGGCCGTCGGCCAGGAGGGCGTTCGGCACCCATAAATAACAGTGGGACCGGTCGGCCACCAATCGCTTCAGGGGCAGTGCGGCAATCTCGGTGGTGGTCATGGTCGTGTAGCGCGCCAACCGCCGGTGCTCGGGGGCCACTTTCCCGGTGCGGTTGCGAAAGCGCCAGGGGGGGTCGAGCAGTACCGTGCGGAACGGCTCGCCGGCCTCGAGTGAAGCGAGGCTCAAGTCGAGAAGGCTCCCAGGCGTCAGTGCGGGTAACACCAGTGCTGCCCGCTCGAGGTCGGCTTGGTTGCCTGCGTTAGTTCCGTCCGGGGGCATTCGTCTCCTCCAAAGCCTGAGGAGATCGTAGGTTGCGGCGATGGTCGAGCCTGGTCTTTGAGATGGCTCAGGCTCAGCGGAAGTCCCTCGAGCGCAGTGCTGTCAGCCCCGTCAGAGGTGGGAGGGCTTCTATGCGGGCGGCCAGGACATTGATCGCCCCGCCGTCCCTTTCTAGTTTGCCGCGCACCAAAAGCGCTGGAGCCGAGCGCGCCACCTGCTTGTACCGATCCCAAATGGGCACCGGGCAGATAACGTTGACAAGGCCGGTCTCGTCTTCCAGGTTGATGAAAACGACTCCCTTAGCTGTCATCGGGTGCTGGCGGTGGGTGACCAGACCACCGACAATGACAGGCTTCCCATTGGGGAGCGGGCCAGGCTGGCGGCCGGCATAATGCCCAGTGCCTCCAGGTCTTTACGGAAAAGCTCGGTCGGGTAGCTGTCTGGCGAGAGGCCTGTGGCCCACAGGTCGGCTCGGTTGAGCTCGACGGCGTTCATGCCAGGGAGGGGTGGAGCCTCAGCTCCCGTGACGAGGCCAGCCAGGCGCGCCGCCTGGCGCCCCCTGGGCCGCCTGTTCCCGGCTGGCTCTGTGCTGGGGCCCCATCCCCGCCCCGGGCGTCTGTCTGCTTTCCCGCCTGGGCCCATCCCCAGGCTCCTCCCGGAGGCGGGGCCATCCCCGCCCCGGGCGTCTGTCTGCTTTCCCGCCTGGCAGCGGTCGGCGCCCATCCCCAGGCTCCTCCCGGAGGCGGGGGCCCCATCCCCGCCCCGGGCCGTTGCCTGCGGAGTGTCTTGGTTGCTCTCTAGGCCGGCGCCAGACTGGGCGACGGCGCCGGCAGCCCAGAGGGCCTCTCGCCTAGCCAAGCCGAAGCAGTCGAAGGCGCCAGCTGTAGCGAGGGCCTCGGCCTGGGCCACGCTCACGCCGCTGCGGCGCACGAAGTCCTCGATGCTGCCGTAGGGGCGGCCGGCAGCGATGCGGGTGGCCAGTTCGGCGCCGATCGTGCGCACATATGACAGTCCAAGCCGCACCGCCGGCGCACGGTCGTCTTTGTCCTCGGCGCCGGCCGGTTCCAGCACGGAAAAATCTGCACTTGCGTTCAAATCGGGCCGGCGCACCTCGACACCGTGGCGCCGGGCGTCCAGGACGAGCGTCTGGGGGGACCAAAAACCCATTGGTTGGCTGTCGAGCAAGCCGGCCAGGAAAGCGGCAGGGTAGTGCAGCTTTAGCCACGCAGAGGAATAAACAAGGTAAGCGAAGCTCACCGAGTGGCTCTCGGGGAAACCGAAATTGGCAAACGCCGCCATCTGCTCCCAGATCCGGTCGGCTACCTGACCAGTGGCACCCCGTTCGGCCATGCCCGAATAGAAACGTTCCCGCAGGCGTTCCATGCGTTGAGCGCTGCGCTTCGCGCCCATAGCCTGGCGCAACTGGTCGGCTTCGGCCGGGCTGAAGCCGGCTACGTCGATAGCCATTTGCATCAGCTGCTCCTGGAACAGCGGTACACCCAGGGTCTTTTTGAGGCTCTTCTCCAGCAACGGGTGCAGGTACGTGATTTTTTCCTTGTGGTGGCGCCGGCGCAAATAGGGATGGACCGAGTGCCCCTGGATAGGGCCAGGACGGATAAGTGCCACCTCGATTACCAGGTCGTAGAAAGTCTGGGGGCGCAGGCGCGGCAAGGTCGCCATTTGTGCCCTGCTCTCTACCTGGAAAACTCCAACGGAATCTGCTTTGCACAGCATTTCGTAGACTGCGGGATCCTGGGGTAGCGCGGCCAAGTCCACTTCTACGTCGTAAAAAGTCTTTATATGGTCAACTGTGACGTGCAAGGCTGATAGCATCCCGAGGCCCAATAAATCGAACTTTACAAGCCCGGCTCTGGCACAGTCATCCTTGTCCCATTGCAACACGCTGCGGTCGGCCATGCGGGCCCATTCGACAGGGCATACTTCTGCTACGGGACGGTCGCATATGACCATCCCTCCTGAATGAATGCCGAGGTGACGGGGGAAATCCTGGATTTCGCGGGACAGCCCTAGCACCTGTTCCGGTATGCCGGCACCTATATCGGTATTACTTTTGTTATTTCTATTTTGGCCGGCATCGCGGGGCGACGGGAGGGGGTCCCAATCTATTTGCTTTGACCAGGCGTCAACTTGGCCCTGGGAAGCCCCCAGAGCTTTGCCCATGTCCCGTACCGCGGAACGGGGCCGGTAAGCAATCACATTGGCTACTTGAGCAGCACACTCTCGGCCATAGCGGCCGTAGACGTACTGGATGGCTTCTTCACGGCGGTCGCTCTCGATGTCGACGTCTATATCTGGAGGACCGTCGCGTTCGGGGGAAAGGAACCGCTCGAACAACAGGCCGAGGCCGACGGCGTCCGCTTTGGTCACCCCGAGCGCATAACAGACGGCCGAATTCGCCGCCGACCCCCGCCCCTGGCAATAAATATCAGATTTGTTGCAAAAATTGACGATGTCCCAAACTATGAGGAAGTAGCCGGCGAAACCGAGCTTGTCGATCATGTCAAGCTCGTAATCGATCTGGGGGTAGGCGCGGGGGTTGTTTGGCGCAGTACGCGGCCCGTAACGGTGGCGAGCACCCTCTTCGGTGAGGTGCCGGAGCCACGTCATCTCCGTGTGCCCCGGTGGGGTAGGGAAGGGTGGAAGGCGGGGGGCCACCAGTCTGAGGTCGAACGCGCAGTCGAGGCCGAGCTCGGCCGCCCTTTGGACGGCCCCAGGGTAGCGGGCGAAGCGCCGGGCCTGCTCGGCCCCGCTGCGCAAGTGGGCGCTGGCGGCCGCCGGCAACCAACCGTCCATGTCGTCGAGGCTCCGCCGTCCGCGCACGGCGGCCATGGCGGTTGCCAACCGGGCCCTGGCGGGCCGGTGGTAGTGGACGTTGTTGGTAGCGACGACGTCGGCGCCGGCCTGGCACGCAATTTCGGCCAGGGCGTCGTTGCGGGCCGAGGCGAGGGGCTCGCCGTGGTCCCAGATCTCCACCGCCACGTTGGGCCGCCCAAAATAGCGTTGCAGGCGTGTCAGTTCGGCCCGGGCCGCCGCTGGGCCAGAACTTATAAGCGCCTGGGGGACCGCTCCCTTGCGGCAGCCTGTCAACACGAGCCAGTGACAGTCAGTGCCGGGCCCGGGGGCGAGGGCAAGTCGGGGATCGAGGCGTTGTCCGACATGGAGATGGTGGAGAGGTCCAGCTTGGCGCCGGCCCCGATAGCGGCCAGGAGGTGCAGGTCGACCAGCGGGCGTCCCTTTTGCCGGCCCAGCAGATGGGCCACGGAAAGCACTTTGCACAAACGGGCGTACCCGGTCGGGTCCCGGGCCAGCACGACCAAGTGAGTACCCTCGGGGTCGGCCACCCCGGCTTGCGGCCGGGCCAGGCCCAGAGTGACCTCGGCCCCGAAGACCGTCGGCAAGTTGACTGGACCGGCGGCCTCGGCGAAGCGGACTACCCCGTACATCCCGTCGTGGTCAGTGACCGCCAAGGCCGTGAGGCCGAGGTGCACCGCCTCCTCGACCAGCTCCTCTGGGTGAGAGGCTCCGTCCAGGAAGCTGAAGTTCGAGTGGCAGTGCAACTCGGCGTAGAGAGCCCCTTCGCCCACAGCCCGATACTACGAACGTATGTTCGATAAGGCAAGGGCTACGCCCTAGTCGCCAAGGTCGAGCCGGAGGAGGGTGACGGCGCCGTCGCCTAGGTACGGGCGCTATCTGGTGTTAGGTACTCGACGGGCATCCGGGCCAACGGACCCTAGAGACCCGGCCCGTCGCGCGTAAGCGCGTCCACCAAGACGGTGACAATGCGCTTCTGCCCAGCGACACTTGGATGAACGCCGTCCGCGCTCAAATAGGTGCTCAGGTATGGGCCTAAGAATGCGCGGTGGATGTCGACGACCGGGCAACGTTGACGCCGAGCCATCTCCGCTACCTCCACGACCTCGTTGGACCGCCAGCTGACATGGCTCTCGGCAAAAGGACGGTGTTGGCGGGCACGCTCCTCATCGATTGGCGGAGGGGTCAAAAGGATTAGCTGTGCTCGGCTCAGGTCCCGGACCATCTCTACGTACAACTGGAGATTTCGAGCCGTCTCACTCGGCGATGCCATGCGGGCCTTCGCTCCCTGACCATGCCGACGGGCGTCGTTCGTCCCGATCATGGCGATCACATGACTTGGGTTTCTCGAGACGACGGATTCGAAGTTGGCGATCAAGTCCGAAGTAGTAACGCTGCTGATGGCCGCATTGATTACCTCTGGTCCAACCCGGCCGGCTCGACGAAGCGCTAAGACGAGCAGTTCCATCCAGGAGAGCGCGTCGGCCGTGATGGAGTCGCCGACGGCCACTACGACATCGTCAGAAGCGAAGGGCAGGGAACGAATAGAGTCTCCAAAACCCGGGCCCGCAAACAGCTCATCACAGGCGACGTTCAGGACAGAATCGAGCGCTGACCGAATCTCCCGCAAGCGCTCGGGTTCGCAGCCGAGCAGCGCCGCGACGACGTGCTCATCGAAAACACCCAGGTTCGGGTACACCCGCAGTCCGGGCTCTCTGTCTAGGCGGCTATAGCGGACGGTGCACGCGGTCGGGTCACCGAGGCCGTCGAAATAGGAGGCCGTCATGGGGGTCGACAAGACGTCGGGCCCAGGTTGTGGCGGGCCAAGAGGCGCCGTTGCCGCTCTGCCTCCACTTGCGGGCTGCATACTAAGGTGCGAGGGCTTCGGAGGCGCGAGGTCTGGCATCCGGAGGCTCAACGACGAGCTCCGCCCTCGGCATATGCCTTCGTGGCCCGGCGTCGACCCGCTTCGCGTGGAGGGCGGCGGCGGCCATCGCTCGTTGCGTCCGAGCGCAGAGGCGCGGTCGTATCCCTTTCGATGAGCGACAGCTCGAGCTCGATCTGCCTGGCACCGTTGTGCGGATTTGCAAGCTGCGCGAGCAAGGTCTCCATTGCTATCTGGCCGGACTCTTCGAGTGGCTGGCGAACGCTTGACAGGCCGAGCGCCTCCGCTAGGTCCGAGTCATCGAAGCCGACCACGCTGATCTTCTTCCGGTACGTCTAGCCCAAGCTTGCGGGCAGCCCGCAGGACGCCCCCAGCCATTACGTCGCTGTACGCGAATACCCCCGTCGGCCGGTCGGGGAGAGACAAGAGATCCAAAGCCGCCTCATATGCCGCCGAGGACGAGTGTTGTACCAACCGGACCGCTGGCGCCTCGGGAAGTTTACTGGCGAAACCTTCCAGTCGCATCTGGGACTGCGATACGTAGTTCAAAGCCTGTGCGTGGCCGACATAAGCGAGCCGCAAATGACCCTGGCGCACCAGCAAGTCGGCCACCATGCGACCGCCGGCCACATTGTCATGGCTGACGCTGCTGAACCCTTGCCGTCCAAGCTCCATTAAGACGGTCGGTACACCTTGTTCGATTAGCCGGCCCGCTACGGCGTCACTGAACGGAAGCGACATCACGATCAGACCGTCCACTCGCCGAGTGATCGGAAGGCTGGCCAGCCGCGTCTCCGCTGCTGACTCTTCATCGTAAAGGACTACTTCGAAGCCCTCCTTCTTGGCCACTCGGATCACGCCTCTCAAGCGCTGGGCAAATGACTCGAAGGACGTGAAAGGCGCAATTACCCCGACGCGCCCGGCGCCCTTACGGGCGCGGATTACCGCATCCGTCTTCGGCACGAACCCGACGCGGTCGACCGCCTCCATCACACGGGTGAGCGTGCTGCCGCGCACACGGCTCGGGTTGTTCATGGCGAGCGAGACGGTAGAGATGCTTACGCCTGCGGCCTCGGCTACGTCATAGATCGTGGCGACCTCAGGTCCTCCTGTCCGGGCAATATCGAAGTGCTTTGAGTGTAGCACTTGACAACCGGTTTTCGGAATCAGTAACTTAGTCGAAATGCTTCGATTCAAGGGGCGCCGGGAACTCACTTCCAGGCCTTGGCCGCTCCGGACGCAGCCCAGCGGTCCGAGAGCGCCGCGCACCGTGACGAGAGAGCCAGCCTGTGAGCGTCCTTAGGACGTCCGACGATCCGCGCTCGGCCGAGGCGCGCCCTTCGGTGCAGGTGGCTGTGGCGGCCGCGGGTGTGAGTAACGCCAGCGTCGGGTTGCGCCCTGGTGGTTCCATTAGCCCGATGCGGGCGCGGGCACGTATGAGCCCTCGTCAACGGCGCGACGCCTTCCTCGGGTACCTGCTCATAAGCCCGGCGCTGTTGTTGTTCCTGTGCTTCATCCTCGGCCCGGTAATCGGCGCCATCGTTCTGAGCCTTTTCAAATACGACCTTTTGACCCCGCCGGTGTACGTGGGCCTCGGGAATTACCATCGCCTCGCCCACGACGACGTGGCATGGCAGTCGCTCTTGGTAACGACCGAGTTCACGATCGCCAGCGTCGTGCTGCACGTCGTTGTCGGGCTTGGTCTCGCCATGGCCGTCAACCGGCGCATGTCGACGGCGTTGCGTTATGGTTTGCGCACCGCCATATTCTTTCCGGTGCTTATCTCATGGGCGGTCGTGTCCCTGATCGCCGAGTACACCCTCGACCCAAACTTCGGCTTTATCACTTACTATCTGGGCAAGCTCGGGATCCACAACCTCAATGCCTTTGAGGACCCCCACACAGCTCTGGCGGCCATCGTCGGGGTCGATCTGTGGCACACCGTTGGCTTCTCGTTCATCGTCCTGCTCGCCGCCCTGCAAATGATCCCACGTCATCTTTACGAGGCAGCCAAAGTCGACGGTGCCGGGGCCACACGTATATTCCGAAGTATCACCCTCCCGATGCTTTCCCCGTCGTTGTTCTTCGTCATCGTGATCTCGTTCATTGGAGCGTTCCAGATATTCGACCCGGTCCATATCATCACCCAGGGTGGCCCTGGGAACTCCACCGAGTCGATTGTGCAGTACATCTACCAGAACGGGTTCACCAACCTCGACGTTGGCTATGCCTCCGCGCTCGGCCTGATAGTCCTGGTCGTGTTGCTACTTGTCACCTTGGCGCAGTTCGCCCTGGCCAGGTTTTGGGTGCACGACGAGGTGGGGGACTGAATGCTGCTCGCTTACGGTCAGCGGCCCGCCACTACAAAACTAGTGCGCAGGGGTAGGCGTCTCAGCGCCAACACGGTGCTGTTCCTGCTGATGCCCGTCTTTCTTGCTCCGGTGGCGTGGACCGTGGTCCAGTCGTTCCTGCCGCAGAACAGTGCCCTGCGGATACCGCCGGTGTGGGTGACCGGTCATCCCACCATCGCCAATTATTCCTCCGTTTTCAGCCTGATCCCGTTCCTCACGTTCCTTCTCAATAGTGTCAAGATCACAGCTATCGTTACCCTTGGCTCGCTGATCACGAGCACACTGGCAGCGTATGCCTTTGCCCGGCTACGTTTCCCGGGCCGTGACTTTTTCTTCTTCGTCCTCCTCGCGGCGCTCATGATCCCGAATACAGTGACGGCGGCCCCGACCTACGTGCTCATGCACTACCTTCACCTGGCGACCAGCCAGACGGCGGTGTGGCTGCCCGGGCTGGTCAACGTGTTCGGGATCTTCCTACTCAGACAGTTTTTCAGGAGCATTCCCCGCGACCTCGACGACGCAGGAAGGATTGATGGGCTCGGCACCATTGGCGTCCTGCGCCGGGTCATATTGCCCCTTTCGAAGCCCGCTTTGGCTGCCCTTGCCATCCTCATCGGGACGACGACCTGGAACGACTATTTTTGGCCCAGTATTTACTTGACCAACCAGAGCCAGATGACCCTTACCGTCGGGCTGGTGTCGTTGCAAGGAGAGTACCGCCAGGGTTCACCGCTCGTTATGTTCGCCGCCGTGGCGATGACAGTACTACCCCTACTCCTCATTTTCATATTTACCCAGCGCGCCATTACGGAGAGCCTGGCTATGACGTCCTTCCGGTAGCACCTGTAGTAGGCAATCATGATGGCCCAGTTTTCTGGTGCCGTCGCACATTATGAAATCATGCTCCATGACAAGAAGGGGATGAAGAAATGGACCGTCGTAACTTCCTCAAAATTGCAGGTGCAACCGCCGCCGTGGCGGCAGCACCGGCCAGTTCTGGCATTTCGCGCTTATTGTCCGGTGAGGTCGTACGTGAACCGAACGTACAAGTAGCTGGAAATGTGACCCTGGCCTTCTACGGCGCCGCCGACATAATCAAGGCGTGGGATGTCATTTTTGCCGACTTCCGCAAGGTCTATCCAAAAATCAACATCGATGCCGTACCCATCCCGGCGACCAGCTGGCAAGCTTATGCCGATTCCGCTATCCTGCAGATGGCGGGGGGTCGCAAGTTCGATGTTCTCCAGGGCGCCATCAACATCCAACGGCTCTTCATCAGTAAGGGGGTCGTGGCTCCTCTCGACAAGTTCATCCAGCGTGACAAGACGGAGCTGGCTGGTTACTTCGCTGACGAAAACCCGAAGTTCCTGCAGTGGAACAAGGCACTTATCTCCCGAGGTGGCCCGACCTACTACCTTCCGGCGGATTACAACGTTTATCTGTGCTGGGTAAACACGGACATGTTCAAGAAGGCGGGCGTGCCTATCCCGAACGACGGTTGGACCTGGGACGACCTGCTGGCGGCCGGAGCGAAGATTTGCACTTCGCCTGGCACATACTTGATGCACGTCGACCCCGGCGATATGTTCTGGTTCGCCCCATGGGCCTACACCAATGGCGGGACCCTGCTCAACGCCGACTGGACGAAGTCCACCTTGGCCAGCCCGCGGACCATCGAGGCCGCCGCCTTCGCGCAGTCTCTTTGCCTGAAGGGCTATTCGCCCAAGCCGGGCGGTGCGTTCGACGACGTGACCGAGTTCGCCAACGACAAGTTGGCCATCTTTGGCTGCGGGATGTGGCAAAACCCCGGAATAGTGGCAGCCAAGGCGACTGGCAAGGTAAAGGTCGTCAGTTGGCCCATGAAGACCCACATGGGCACGTCCGTCGGGTGGAACGCGTACCCGATCACCAAGGCCTCCACCAACAAAGAGCCGGCATGGGCGTTCCTCAAGTACGTGGCGTCGAAACGGGCGGTGATCAACCTTACGCTTACGGGTCAGGCTACCCCAGGCCGGAAGTCGGTGTTTTATGGGTACCTGCCCAAGGCCGCCCCTGAGAAGGGGATCGGCGACATGTGGACGTCCGTCAACTACGCCACCCCCGTCCCGTCCCCGAACGCCTCGGACGCGGTCGATGCCGCCATCATCAAGTCCCTGACTCAGCTCTACTCGTCCAACGTGGACGCGGCGACGCTCATGAAGCAGCTAGACGCGGAGGTCACCGGTTACCTCAAGAGCAGCTGAAATCGCGGCCTATGCCGGCGCTCGTGCCTGCAACTCCTGGACGTTCTTGGCCATGACGCTCATGGACACAGCGAGCTCGTCGCTGGGGCTGAACTGGACGAATTCCGTGCCGGCCTCTGCCGCAGGGGCGTGCCCGGGCGCCATATAAAATGCTTCTCCCGGCAAGATGACCTCGTCCCGGTCCGCATAGCTGACGCTTATCTTGCCTTTGAACAAATAGCCCCAGTGCGGGCACTGGCACCTGTCATCCGGTAACCCCTTCAGTAAGGGCGCCAGGTCGGCGTCCTGGAGCACCGAGACGAAGTTGACGGTATAGCCGAGGAACTCTTCGGTCCGGTCCTCTGCGCCGGCCGAACGGACCACCTTTGAAGCGCTGTCTCTGGATACGGTAGGCATGTTGGGCTCCTTTACGTTGTTTCTGAACCAGCTGGTACGAACGGTAACCAGGAGCCAACCGGGGTACATGGGGCAATTGCCTTATCTTTTCCGTCGTCAGGCGCCCAGCGGCCCCTCACCCGGGAGAAGGCCGTGCCCCATTGCGAACAGGCTCGCCTCCACCCTGCTCGAGACGCCGGCTTTCGAATAGATGTGCTCGGTGTGGTTGCGGGCCGTCTTGGGAGAGATCACGAGGCGACGGGCTATCTCCTTGCTCGAGAGCCCGCGGGCCAGGAGCCGCAGGACGTCGATCTCGCGGGCCGTAAGCCCTGCAGGGCCGTCCCGGCGGCGAGCAACCTGGTGCCCGGCGGCCACGAGAACCGCATCGACGACCTCAGCGTCCAGCCGGCCGGCTCTCACCTCGGTGCGTAGTTCGCCGGCGGCCTCGGCCGCTGATAGCGCTGAGCGGTATGGGCGTGGTTCGCACATCGACTCGTAGGCGTCGGCCGCGCCAAGAAGGCGTCCTGGGCGCGAGATGGCAGCACCCGAAACTCCGCGGGGGTAGCCGGACCCGTCGAGGCGCTCGCGGTGCTCGACGACCATGGCCCCGAGGGGGGCGAGGGCCGCCGACTGGTGGAGCATCCGTTCGGTCAGGTAGGGGTGCATTCGCACCCGTTCCCATTCTCCCGGGCCGAGAGAGCCGCGTTTGTCCCAGATGGAGTTGGAGACACCGAGCCGTCCGAGATCGTGCACGAGGCCGGCCCGCCGTAACGTTGCGCACCTCTCCGGCTGGCATCCCGAGTTGGGAGGCGGTCTCTTGTGCAAGATCGGCTACAGCCCGGGCGTGCCCGAGCGTGTAGGGGGACTTCAGGTCGACGAAGTTGGCCACGGCCAGCAACGCGTTGTCGAATTCTTCACCTGAAAGCGTCACGGTGAGGGCCGGTTCGGCGGCGATAACGGCCTCCCAGGTGCCTGGCGAATCGAGCCCGGACAGGACCGCGCCGGCGTCGGCGCACAGAGCCGACGACAGCGCAGGGTCAAACTGGGAGCCAGCCCGCGCCCGGGCGAGGGTGACCGCCGCCTCCACCCCTCCGATGCGGTGGGCGACCTCGGCGAACTCGGATAGCTGCACAAGGCGCGCCGCGATAGGGACCTGCTCGCCACGAAGTTTGCCGGGCCAACCGTGGCCGTCCCACTGTTCGTAAGAGGCGGCAATCGCTTCCTGCACGGCGATGGACAGACCGAGTTGTGCGGCCAGGGTCCCGGCCAATGCCGCGTGCCGTGCGATCGTCCCGTCTATTTCGCGGTGGCCCGACAGAGCGAACTCGAGGCCGACCCGGAAACGGTGCAGCGGCGGGTTGCCAGAACCGACGAGACGCATGCTGGCGATCGCCTGGCGGAGGCTGCCCAGCTCATAGTCGTACTTCGTCGACTTTAGGGCGATGTCGTCGCCGAACCACTTAGCTTGTTCGTGTGCGTCGGAGTGACATCCCACGTTGACGAGAAGGGCGGCGTAATAGACCACCGAGCGGTCGGCTTCGTCTAGCCCGAGGCGCTCGGCGAGGCGCAAGGCGATGAGGCTCTGTCGCAAGACATGTTCCATGGGCTGGCCAAAACCGAGGTCTACCCCGAGAGATAGCGCGGCCACCAGCTCCGCTAGACGTACCCCTGTGCGTTCGGACGCGACAGTCGGCGTCATTTCGGGCACGGTACCATCACCGCCTAGGCGGCCGGATGTGGTCCAGGTGTTTTTATCTGCATAGCTACTCGGACGCCAGGGCCCTTGAGGGCCAGGAAGGTTTCCCACCCCGGTCAGGTCGGGTAAGACCACTTGGAGCGCCACTTCGGTCACAGCAAAGGCGGAGACGCTCGTTCGGCACTAGAGCGCTAAGGACGAAATATGACTGAGAAAGCTGAAGACCTAAAGGGCCGAGCCAAGGAGGCGGCGGGAGCCCTAACGGATGACGACAAGCTCAAGCGTGAAGGCCAGGCGGACCGCACCGCGGCGGCGGCCAAACGGAAATTGCACGACGCTGAAGAAAAAGTCGATGAAGTTATCGACCGGGCCAAGGAAAAGGTTCTGGACGCGGCCAATGAGCCGCACCAGCCCTAAATCAGCGCCCCTTTGATGAGTGCGCTCGGCTGGCTGATTATCGCCCTTGTGGTCCTCGTCTTACTCTTCACCGCATTCGTGGTGTTGCGCCGAAGGAGACGAGGCGGTCGCGTGATTGCCACCAAAGGGAAGTCGTGAGCCTCCTGATGACGGCGGCTCAGGTCCGCGGGTTGCCTGTCGTAACAATACGTGGCGGTGAAGACGTGGCCGAGGTGCGCGACGTCATATATAGCCCCGCAGAAGGCGAATTGGTCGGGCTTACCCTCAACGAGCGGGGGTTCCTGGCCGGCCGGCGCCGAGAGGTCCTACCGGCCGAAGCAATCCACGCCATTGGCCAGCATGCAGTCATGGTCGCGGATGAGGTCGCCCTTGTCGACCCCGAGGATGCTCCCGATGAGGTTGCACACCCGGCCACCGGACGCAACGTGCTGGGCAACGACGTGCTTACAGAAGGCGGCGTCAGCCTGGGCACCGTGTCTGACCTCGTCATCGTCGTCGGCGGATCAGGAGCTGTGGTCGGCTATCAGATCAAAAAGGCCGAAGGCGGCGCCGCGTACATCCCCCTGCCGGCCCAGTTGGCTGTTTCAGGAGTAGCGCTGGTCGTCCCCGACCTGACCGAGGACTTCGTACGAGATGACCTGGTCGGCCTGGGAGCAGCCGTAGATGAGTTCCGAGCTCGCCTGGGGCTCGGATGAGCGAGACTTTCCGAGCCGCGGTAGGCCGCAAGGCAGTGAGCCGCGCCAGCGCCGAGGACTTGGGGCCGGTGCGTCATCTCGTCGTAGACGTCGCCCATAAGCAGGTCAGCGCCCTCGTCATCGGCAAAGGCCGCAAAGCCAGGATCGTCGACTGGTCCGACCTGAGCGGCTTTGGACCGGACGCCGTCATGGTCGTCGATGACGGCGTCCTCCGGGTGCCCGTCGACGACCACGAAAAGGCCGCCGTAGACGGGAAGTTGGACCTCGTCGGCAAGCGAGCCCTAAGCGAGCTCGGTAACGAGCTTGGAAAGGTAGACGACGTGGTGTTCGACCCGAGCACGGGTCAGCTCGAGTCGCTGGTTGTCGGTGACCGGGAGCACCCTGCGGCGGCTTTGCTGGGTTCCGGCTCTTACGCCGCGGTGCTCGGCGACACGAGCCAGAACGGCTAGCTGTGGGCCCGGCTACGGCCCCGCCGGCTGCGGGGTCGTCGGCCGAAGGCCGTCGAGCACCATCCCGAGCAGTCGCTCGCCCTGCTCGACGGTGAGCGTGCTGTTCATGCACATGGGCGATATCAGCTGCATCAGATCCTGGCCGTCGATGTCGGAACGGGCCTGGCCCGCTTCCTGGGCGCGGCTGAGCACCCGGTTGCAGGCGGCCCAGACGCGGTCTCGGGACGCCGGTTTTAGATCGGGGTTCTTCTCAAACGCCTCGTGCAGCTCGTTGAGGAACGTGCGCTTGGCCCGGCCGTAGTCGACGTAGGCCCGCAGCCACGCCTCGAGTGCGGGCCATGGTCCCAGCTCGGACATCCCCCGGTCGGCCGAGCCGACCAACTGGTCCACGTCGTCGCGGTAAACGGCTTCGACCACGTCGATGCGCTTGGGGAAATGCCGGTACAGGGTACCTACACCGACGCCAGCTTGCTTGGCGATAGCCTCCATCGACGCCCCGCCGCCCTGGTCGGCGAAGACCTTGCGTGCGGCGTCGACCAAGCGCTCGTAGTTGCGCCGGGCGTCCGCCCGCATCGGCCGGCCGGCCGGCCGCTCTTCGACGTTGCCTTCTTGGTGGCCCGTCACGGCCCTCGCACCTCCACTGAACCTGCTGTTCAGAAACTTCTGGCCAAAAGCTCTTGCAAACCGGAGGCACCCTCCGTATACTAAGTGGAGGAAGCTTCCGATTCCCTTCTCAGGATACCAGTGGAAAGGCCGAAGTCAATGGTCCAAGTATCAAATCTCCGGCGAGGGCAGAGCGGGTGGCGCCGCCATCCCTCCATAGTCCTAGCCGTCATCCTCACGGCCCAGCTGATGGTGGTGCTCGACGCCACCATCGTCAACGTGGCCCTGCCCCACATCCAGCGCAGTCTCGGCTTTTCGAACTCCTCGCTCTCGTGGGTGTTGAACGCTTACGTGCTGACCTTCGGCGGCCTGCTCCTGCTGGGCGCCCGCTCGGGCGACCTCCTCGGCCGGCGCCGGACCTTCTTGGCCGGGATCGCGCTGTTCACCTTCAGTTCGCTGGCCGGCGGGCTGGCCACCGCGAGTTGGATGCTGCTCGTCGCCCGGGCCCTGCAAGGGGCGGGAGGCGCTCTAGCCGCACCGGCCGCCCTGGCCCTGCTGACCACGATCTTCCCCGATGGGGCGGACAGGGTGAAGGCCATAGGGCTGTTCACCACCGTCTCCGCCGCCGGAGGAGCCACCGGCCTGGTCGCCGGCGGCCTGCTCACCCAATGGGCGTCGTGGCGCTGGGTGATGTTCGTCAACGTCCCCATCGGCCTGGCCGTGCTCCTCGTAGGCGGGGCGGTACTGGTCGAGACCGAGCGCCGCCACGGCCGTTTCGACCTGGCCGGAGCGGTGACGTCCACCGCCGGGATGACCCTCGTGGTGCTCGGCTTGGTCGAAGCGGGCACCGCCGGGTGGGCCGCGGCTGCCACTCTTGTACCGCTCGTCGCTGGCCTGGCCCTGCTCGGCCTGTTCGTACGCATCGAGACCACCGCTACTGAGCCCATCCTGCCGTTGCGGATCCTGGCCAACCGGACCCGGGCGTCAGCCAACGTGGCCCGTGGTTTCGGGTATGCCGGCATGTACGGGATCATCTTCTTCCTGACCCAGTTCCTCCAGGACATCCAGGGGCACTCGGCCTTGGTCACCGGCGTCGGCTTCCTGCCCACGCCGATAATGGTGTTCCTGTCGTCGCAGCTCACGAGCAGGGTGCTGGTCAACCGGCTGCCGGCCAAAGCGCTGATGGTCATGGGGACGGCGCTATCTGCCCTCGGGCTGCTCTTGGCCACCCAGCTCAGCACCGGCGCCTCTTATCTGCAGGTCCTGGCCAGCCTCCTCCTGATCGGCGCCGGTATGGGCATCTCGTTCGTGAGCCTCACCACCGCCGGCCTGGCCGGCGTGGCCCCATCTGATGCCGGCGCTGCCTCCGGTCTCATCAACGTGATGCAGCAGCTCGGCGCCGCCCTCGGCCTGGCCGTACTGGTCACCGTGTTCGACAGCCTCACCTCGGGCGCCCATGCTGTCGGCCTCAGCCAGGTAGCTGGCCTCGGCGGCGCCGCCGGTGCGGCGGCTCGGTCGGCGCTGGTGCATGGGATGGACCTGACGTTCGCGGCCGGCGCCGGCTTCGCCGTGGCCGCGCTGGCCATCGTGGTCCTCTTTGTGCGCCCCCCAGCACGGGCCAACGTCGAGGTGCGCGTCCCAGAGATCTTGGACGAGGAGCTCGAGGCCGTCGCCTGACAGTGGTAACCAGTAGGGCCACGGCCGACCGGCCGTGGCCCTACTGGCTTGTTACGGTGGGCGTCGCCGCCCGAAGGCCCTTAGGTTTTTGCTTTCAGGACACGGCCCCAGGGACCAATGACCGCCGCTGAACGGAGTACGCCGACCGCATGGCGTCGGCGAGGAACTCGTAGTAGCCGGTCTCGGGCATGAGGGCGGTAAACATCGCCGAACCATGGACGTGGCCCAGAAACCGTCGCTGCACCGTGATGACCCCGGCCTCCACGAGGCGCCGGGCGTAGGCCTCGGCCTCGTCACGGTGCGGGTCGAACTCCATCGTCACCACCAACGCCGGAGGCAGGCCCTTGAGGTCGGGGGCAAAAAGCGGTGAAACATAAGGGTTCCTCGGGTCGACTGAATCGCCGAGGTAATACTCCCGCTGTGTGCGCATCCCGACGCGGCTCAACAAATAGCCGTCACCGAACTGTTCCACGGAGGGTTGGCTGCCGGTCAGGTCGGTTACGGCGATGGAGAGCACCTGGAGCGCGAGCGTCGGGCCCCGCCGGTCCCGGGCCATCAACGCGACGACAGCGGCAAGGTTGCCGCCCGCCGATTCTCCTCCGACCGAAATGACCCCGGGCTCAGCGCCGATACGCGCGGCGTTCTCCGACACCCAGCACAGGGCGGCGTAGCAATCCTCCGCCGGCACCGGGAAGAGGTGTTCGGGCGCCAGCCGGTAGCCCACGGACACGACGACAGCACCGGAGGCTACGCAGAGTTCCCGGCACGCGATGTCCGACCCTTCGATACTGCCGAGCCAGAAGGCTCCCCCGTGCACGTACAGGTGTACCGGGAACGGAGCGTCGCCGGCGGGCCAATAGCAACGGGCCCGGATTCGGCCGCCCTCGACGGGCACTTGCACGTCTTCAATGGCGGCCGGCTCCGGCCCTGGCCGATAGTACGTGTCACGGATGCGCGCCTGGAACTCGCTCGCTCGTGCTCTCGCCTCAGTGGCTGGCAACTCGGGCCGAGATCTCGCCGCCTCCAAACCCAGGACCGGCCGAAGGCGGGGGTCTACTCCCATCGCCGGCTCATGAACACCTGTGGAGGGCAATAGCGACCCACGTCATCGCACGAGCATATGTGCGAGAGGGAGGGGACAGTCGGATGTTCAAAGGCGAGGCGGGGGAGGGTGCAGGCGGCGTTGGCCGGGCACCCTGCGCCAGCGCAACTCCACATCGTCGGTACCGGCACCCGGCCGCGCCCCCGCCGCCGGTGAAGGCGGGAGGGGCACCCGGGCGGCCGTTTCACCTGTCACTAAGCCTGGCCGGGGCAGCTGACGAGCCGGGGCCGGCACCAGCTTGGCTTCACAAAAAGGTGGGTAGGCCCACCATGGGGTCAGGTAGACGAGACCGGGCGGATGGGCACCGCTAATCAGGAGCGCAGTGCCGGCAGGGAGGCTATGGGCCCGGTCGACCGGCAACCTGGGTTGAAGCCGTGACGAGTAGGTGACGTTGGCAGAAGGCCGCGGCGACCACCAGGCCGACGTGTTCACAGAGCGGACGGCGACGTCTGCCTGGCCGGCCAGACGTGAGACCGCGTCGAGAGTGACCATATCGCCGACGCCGGGCAAGACCACCTTGGTCCCAAACAGTGAGAAGAACCCGTCCGCCGCCACGCCCCAGCGGGCCCTGGCCTGGGAGAGGTCCTGCAAGCATGCCAGTGTGAGCAGGCCCTGACCGCCCCCCTCGCTCACCATGGCGGGAAGATCGGGCAAGGGAGCGATGTTGGCCACCTCGTCCAGCACCAAGGTGACCGGCAGCCGAAGCGTCCCCTCGGCCGTGGCCCGGTAGGTGGCGGCGCGCACCTGCTCCAGGAAGGCGACGACGACAGGCGCCATCAGGGCCTGGTAGCGGGCCGGGGCGCAGACGTAAATCGTGTCCGCCCCAACGGGGAACTGGCCCGGGTCGAAGTTCGGCCGCTCCGCCACCTCGAGGGCGCGCGCTGAACGGTAGGCCGACAGGACCCCGGCGGCGGTCGAGAAGATGCCACTTCTTTCGTGTTCCTCGGTGTCAGCAATGCCGGCCAAGACGTCGAGGCCGACGTCCGCTCCCTCGCCGCCCCTGGTCCCGAGGAGGGTCATGGCCGTATGAAGGTCGTGGCGCATGGTCCACGTGTGGACCTGCCTCATGTCGGCGTCCGCTAGAGCGGCCGCATGGAGAAGCGGGGCCAGGAGCGCCTCGGCCCGTTCGGTCCAGTGGGCGCTGTCACCGAAAGCACCTTGTGGCCTGGCCGCGGTCGTCATGACCCGCGCCGTCACCAATGCTTCCTCCCAGGAGCGGGACGCGTGAACGGGCGACCACCTGAGCACGTGCGCTCCAGGCGGGGCCTCGATAGTGCCGGACGGGTCGAAGATCCAGCAGCGGCCCAGCTGTGAGCGGCTCGGCAACGTAGCTTGCAAGACGTCGGGTTTGGTGGAGGTGGCCAGCACGGGCCCAGGGGCGGCGAGCACATTGGGCACCACCAAAGAAGACGTCTTGCCCGAGCGGGGTGGGCCCAGGACGAGCAGCGCTTGTTGGGGCCCGGACCAGATGAGCCGGCGGCCGTCGGTGCCGACATAGAGCTCAGGCCCGTTGACGGCCAGGTTGGCCTGTAGCTGGCGAAGGCTGATGTCAGGGAACAACGTCACCGCGGGCGTATTCGCGGGTATACCGTTAGCACTTTTATGTTATATCATAGCTTCTCGTCGTTCGCACCGATGTCTTCCGGTCGGGTGCTCGAATGACGCGGTCCCAATAGACGGAAGGCCCGGTCATGGCCTAGGGCGCCCACTTCTCTTTGGTGGTCGTAACTGCGGCACCCCCGGTGGCCAGGCTGGCATCAATAGCCAACGAGACCAGATGGTCCTGGCTGCCCTCGGCCAATGGGTACGGAGGCGGCCCGTCGTGACGGCACCACTTGGCCATGGCGGAGAGCAGCGAGGCAACGGCGATCTCGTCGTCGGCCAGCCGTAACCCCGAATACGGGTTGCGATAAATTATCTCTCCTTCGAAACTGATGTGGTCGGTGTCATAGCCGTCGAGGTCAAGGTCGTAACCCAGTTGACGCCTGATCAACGGCGAGCTAACAAAGGTGCGCTCGTCCGCCATCCTGTACACCATGTCGTCCACTATTTCCCCGTGGCTCCCACGCACAACGATGCGCCGTGCTCGGAGCTGGTTATGCCATTGGTTGGTGGTGAAATCGTAAAGGCCCATGCCGGCGCCAAAATCCAATGTAGCGATTACGGTTTCGGCCTGATGGGTGGTGGTGTCACCCGTAAAGCCGCCTTTGGCCGAGGGGTTTACTAGCGGGCTTGTGAACGACGAAGACTTCACTGTGGCGGGCGCAAACCCAGCGTCAAGGAACTTCCGGATGAGGGCGACCACATGGTAGCCGTGCGTCGACGACACCTGGACCGAGGTCGGGTGGCCGATGACCCCTTTTTGCACGAGTGCCAGCCGGGCCGCCTGCCCCGGGTACAGCGGGTACTGTTCGGCTACCTGGACCAGGCCGCTCGTCCCCACATCATCCCAAAGACGACGCATCTCATCGAGATCACGAGCCGGTGGCGTTTCCAAAAGGACGGGTACCTCTTGGCGGACGATTATCGTGGTTAGACGGGGGGCGATGTCCCGCGGCACACTAACGACGACAAATTCGGGCTTCTGTTCCCGCATGGCGTCTTCGAGGGAGGCAAACCCGGGGGCGTGCCACATCGCCTCCGCCTGGTCGGTGGTGTGACTCTGGTGGACGACCACCCCTGCGAGGGCAACTTCGTCTAGTTGGGAGGCCAAGCGGAAAAAGAACTGTGCGCGCCAGCCAGTACCGACCACCAAAAAACGAACGGGAGAACTCATTTTTGCGTCACAGTCTCTTTGCGCACCGAGGACGCCGACAACAGGTAGTAGGCAGAAGCGCTGATGATCAGGCCGAAAAGCCAGCTGAAGTCGGCTCCGTGGGTTCGGTTGGAGAAGAAGGAGCTATAGGCGGGGAAATAAAAGGCAGCGTCGATCCACGTCATGGCCGCGAACATGCCAAGTCCCAGCGCCACCAGTGCCTTCCAGTTGATGCCACCATTTCGCCAGTACACGCCGCCCCGTTTGGTGGCCAGGGAGGCGGTGTCGTAGTGCGCTCGGCGCAGCAGGTAGTCCACCATAAGGATCCCGAACCATGGCCCGAGCCACACGACTATGTAATCGAGGAACCCCGACAAGTCCGTAAAGAAGTTGCCCTTGAAGATCACCAGGGCCGTCACCGCGCCACAGATTACGGTGTCCACGATGACGCACCCCCAGCGCTTGAGGGGGACCCCCAGGGCCTGGAGCGTAACGCCCGACGAGTAAAGGTCAATGGTGTTGATGCAGAACAACTGGGGGAGCGCCAGGATGACGAATGGCCAGAAGAACCAGCTGGCGAACGAGTCGGGCAGCCCGGTAGCGGCCGAGGCGCTGGGACTGACCAGGTACGCAGTCGCCCCGAGCAGTTCGAGCAGCACTGACGGGATGAGCCCGCCCAGTGCGGCGGCCCAGATCGTCTTTATCTTGGGGGTGTTACGGGGAAGATAGCGCGAATAGTCGGCGCCGTTCTCGGTCCAACCGAGCCCTCCAGCAGAGACTATGAGCACGATGCCTGTCGTCCACAGCCACCACGAGTCCGTGAAGCCGTGCGGGTGGTGAAGATGGCTCGGGTGGGCGTGGGGGATCACTAGGCCGGCCATAACGGCGAACAGGACTATGAATACGTAAGACAGGTAACGCAGTACCCGGGTGATCGTGGCGTGGCCCAGGAAGGGGACCACGAATTGGATAGCGACCGCGAGCACGATGATAACGGCTTTGCCCGCGTCGCCGACGTGGGCCCCTTCGTGGCCGAACATGGCCACGACGATGAGGACGACGAGCACGATGCCTTCGATTTCGAAGCCGACCTGGGTGATCCAGTTGAACAGGGACGGCACCCGGTTGCCGTTGCGGCCGAAGGGGGCTCGGCTGACCATGAAGGTCGTGGTCCCGGTCTCGGGGCCAGGCAGGCTGGCCCAGCCCAGGAACAGGTAGGCCAGGTTCCCGACCAATATGGCGCTGACGGCTTGTAAGTAGGAAAGCCCGAAGGACACAATCAGGGCGCCGTAAACGACAAACTCGACGTTCCAGATCGCCCCGGCCCACATCCAGAAAAGGCCCGATGGTTTCATCGGACGCTCCGCCTCGGGGATTAACTCGATGCCACGTTGCTCGAGCGTAAAAGCCCCGTAGTGCTCCGAGCTCGGCGGGGCGTCGAGCTCGGTCTGGCCCGTCGTCGCAGTCGCGGCCACCACGTTTGTGGCGTCGGCCATAGCTCCCTCCCTTCGGACGGCGTAGCGGCCTTCCAGGTACCCTCGCGTGCCTTCGAAGGCGTCACCTCCGAACAACCCCGCCTCCTGGGCCACGTTTGGCGCCCCCGTCAATGACCAAACCCTCGCTGACGAACGATACTACGCAGCTCGCTCCCGGTGGGTTACCTGATCGAGCCCGACGTTCTGGGGGGTCGGTGAGGAGCGCGTCAAACTCACGTCCAGTCCTCCTCCCAGACCCGCGGCCTCGCCTGCAGCCCTCGCACCTTCGCCGTCACTCAGTCACTTTTATGCCATATCAAGCTATTTCCTTGCCAGATCACTACGAACCTCTGCACGGGGCGAGGGAACTAGGGAAAAGCCCTAGGGTGCCTGCCGCACGGACCTGCTCACACTTGAAGTACCGGGCACGCTCCGGTTAGGAGGTGGGCAGGCCGTTGCCGGCGGGGTTTATCCGCTTCGCCGGTACCGGCCCGCCAACCCCGCTGACATCAAAGACTTCGAGGCCCAATAAGGGGTTTCACCCGACACGCTATTTAGGAGAGGAACATGGCACGCACTGGGTCAAATGCACTTCGAGCTCAACACGTCTTGGGTGCCGTCACAACACTTGCCATTTCTACCGCGGCACTGGGCTTGGCTCTGGCCAGTCCGTCGATGGCCGCCCCCAAGCCGGCTTCCCTCCAAGCACTGGGCAAGCCCACGATCGCGGCTAGCTGCAAGGGAGGTTCCTATCGCGTTGCCACCTCTTCGACCCCGCTGATGACCATTTCGGGTTACAAGTCGAAAACGGGGTTCGCCCTCACGGGCACAAACTGCGATACCTCGTTCACATGGCAGATCGCTACCGGTTATTCGAAGGTCAGCGCCACCGTCATACTGGACCAGTCCGACTCCGGTCCACTGGCCGTCGCCTTCAAATCCGGCCACAATGTACTCAAGTTCACGGCCAACGGCCATAACGTTTCGGTGTTCAAGGCCGGCACCAGCGCGGCGCACTTGCAGGTGCAGGTCCGCGGCCTGCACCAGTTGACGATCGTACTTCCCAATGGGGGCTCGGATGCCGGCATCCTCGACGTGACGTCGGACGCGTTGGCCTAACCCAATTAGCAAGCGACTGACAGTCCACGTCCTTATCGCCTTCGGCGCAGCTCGAACAGGCTTACCGCGTACGTCACGCCGCCGATGACACAGAACAGGCCGTAAACCCCGGGGTCACCTGTTCGGGCGATCTGCACTATGCCGCCAACTATGGCGGCCAAGCTCATGACGACCCCGGTGATGGCGGTGGCGTCGCGGTCAAGCCCGCGCTGGCGCTCATCTCCTCCAACCCGCAAGATGGCCGCCACATCACCAGAACCGCCAGCCCACACAAACGCGAGTGCCGCCAGGACGACGTAAATAGCCAGGGCGCCAATAGCCCAATCGCCGGCGCCGCTCACCCAGATGGCGGCGGCCACGCCGAAGCCGCCGACGACCAGGATCCCGGCGGCGACGCCCCGGTGCCCTCTAACCATTGTCCTTGCCATGGTTCGCTCTCCTAAGCCCCTAGCTCGAAAATTTCCTCTAAAGGTGTGTTGAAATACCGGGCTATGGCCAGCGCCAGAGGCAACGACGGGAGGTAACGGCCATTCTCGATCGAGTTGATCGTCTGGCGCGACACGCCTAGTGCGTCGCCGAGCTCGCCCTGGGACAGGTCGGCGTCGCCTCGGAGCTGCCGCAACCGGTTCTTCATATGTGTAAAGCTTACTTGTCACTCAACTGGGTGTCAAAGGCGCTTTACACACTGGCCAGTGACCACGGCCGCCGCCGCCGCCCCGAGCGTAAAACCCAACCTGCTCGGCCCTTTGCCGTTCTTCTCAGACCACCCCGGCTAGCTTGACCACATATGGTGCGCCGGCACGTTTGGGTTAGCGGGAAGGTCCAGGGCGTCTGGTACCGGGGCAGCTGTGCAGACCAGGCTCGGGCCCTTGGCATCTCGGGCTGGGCACGCAACCTTCCAGATGGGCGGGTAGAAGTGGTGGCCGAAGGGGACGCTGAGGCCGTGGACCAACTGGTCGAGTGGTGCCATGACGGCCCGCCCTACGCGCAGGTTACGGGGGTCGAAGTCCAATCCGAGCCACCTCAGAGCCTGATGGGCTTCACCGTTCGTTGACAGACTGAGGGACCGCAGTCAGTCGGTGCCACGGCCCCGGCCTCAGTGTCACTGACGACGGCGGCTGGCGGTGAGCGGCCGGCGCGGTCCCTGTCGCCGGCCGTCTAGCCTGGTCAGCCCACCTTTCCCACGCTCACCACCGAAATTCTTGACGCCCCCGATCGGTTCCCATAGTATCCATAAATCTGATTGATTCAATTCAATGTACTTGTCGGGACGGGCAGCTGGCTTCTCGATAACTCGTACGAAGGCTTGGCGCTGATGTCGCAAAGGGCATCTCAATAACCCGTCCGAAGCGCTTAGCGCTGTTGTCGCAAAGAAAGAACTGAACTGATAAGGAGGTATTTTGGCTACCACTATTGCCGGCACCACGGCGACCAGCAACACGACGGCCGGCCGGCCTACGAGCTCCGAAAAACCGAGCACCCATCCCCTCACGCCTGTTATTGGTGCTGAGATAACCGGGGTCAATCTGGCCCGGTCCGAAAATGGCGTCGTGGCCGCAATACAGGCGGCACTTCTCGACCACAAAGTGCTGTTTTTCCGGGACCAAGATATTACCCAGGACGACCAGGTCGCCTTCGCCCAACGTTTGGGAGAACTAACCGGAGGCCATCCCACGCTGCCGTCACCTGAGGGACAGCAGTTCGTCCTCGAGCTGGACTCGCACCTCGGAGGACGGGCCGACCACTGGCACACCGACGTCACATTTGCCGTAGACCCGCCGGCTATCTCCATACTGCGAGCGGTTGAGCTCCCTCCGGTTGGCGGCGATACGCAGTGGGCCAGCACGCAGGCCGCCTACGACCGGTTGCCTGGCCCATTGCAGCGGCTGGCCGCCGAACTGCATGCGGTACACACAAACGACTACGACTACGGCCGGGCTCTCGCGTCTGACGGCGATGACGGTGCTCGTCGGCACAGGGAAGCGTTCACGGCGACGATCTTCGAGACCGAGCACCCGGTTGTGCGGGTCCACCCAGAGACGGGCCGACCGACGCTCTTGCTCGGCGGGTTTGCTCGCCAGATCGTCGGCCTTCCGTCCGACGTCTCTCGCGACCTGCTGCGGGTCTTTGCCAGCTACGTGACGCGGTCAGAGCACATCGTTAGATGGCGGTGGAGTGCCGGGGACGTGGCCATTTGGGACAACCGCGCCACCCAGCACTATGCCGTCAACGACTACGGCGACGCCCACCGGGTGATGCAGCGCGTGACGGTGTCCGGCGTCCGCCCTGTTGGGTTGGATGGCTGGCGCTCCCAAGCCCGCCGCGGTGACGCATCGTCTTACCAGGCGGGGTTGGGCGCCCCCGGCGGCCACCTGGACACCAACTAGCCAGGGACAAGAACCAAGGAGGTACCCCTCGCTACACAAACCTGGCGGTCTCTTCACCGGCTCGGCCGTCCGTCTTCCTGAGGGCTCCGGCGCCGTTGGCTTCGACGCGCGCCAAGTTCTTGCATTCAATCCATCGTTCTAGTAGAATTGCTTCCTCAATAGCTTTGATGGGATTTAGCAGGAGGAAGAGCTTATGAAGAGACGAGTGCTACCGTTGCCGCGTTGGCCTTGCTGGTGCCTCTAGGCGCCGGCACATCTGTCGCAGTCGCGCAAACGCGGCCCGCCGCACGTGTAGTCCACGCCGCCAGTCGAGCCATCACGCTCAACGGTGCGGGCGCCAACTCGATCAACCCGTTCTTCCAGGCGGTTTTCTACAACTACCACCACAAGTACCCCAACGTCACCGTCAATTACTCCCCGGCGGGCAGCAGTGTCGGGATCAGTGACATCCAGCAGAACACCGTTGCCTTCGGGGACACGGAGGTCCCGATGGCCTCTAAGGACCTGGCCCTGGCTAAGGGGACCGTCCTGCAGATCCCGGTTGACCTCGGCGGGGTGGCGATCAGCTATAACGTGCCCGGGGCGCCCAAAGGGTTGAGGCTCGACGCGGCGGCGCTGGCGGGCATCTTCGAGGGGATCATAACCAACTGGGACAGCCCAGCCCTCGCTTCGGTCACGGGCGACAGTAACCTGCCCAACCTGCCGATCGTGCCCGTGCACCGCGCCGATTCCTCTGGCCCCGGCTGGGACCTGGACGACTACCTGATCCAGAACTCGTCCAGTTGGGTGTCCAAAACCGGTTCATCGGACCCGTCCAAGACCTGGCCACTAGCCAAGGTGGGCGTGGGAGCTCAGCTGAACAGCGGCGTGGCCACGTACATCGCGCAAAGGCCGGGGGCAATCGGGTTCGTTGAGTACGGCTACGCCCTTCAGGCTGGTTTCACAAACGCAGCCATAAGGAACAAGGCCGGCGCGTTCGTCGCGCCGTCCGCCGCTGCGATCGAACAGGCCGGTGTCCGGGCCGCGTCCTTGTTGAGCGCGTCAAACTTCGACATCATCAACGAGCCCGGTGCAAACAGTTACCCGCTGGCCAACTTCAGCTGGACGCTGTTATACGAAAAGCAGGCCAATGCCAATACCGGGACGGCGTTGCAACGGCTATTTACCTACGTGATCACAACGGGGCAGCTTCAGGCGGCCAAGCTTGGTTATGCGCCGCTGCCCCTAAGTGTGGTGGCCCTTTCGAAGTCCACCTTGGCGAAGGTACAAAGCTAAGGCGGCAGATTGCTGCCGGTTAGGGTGAAATCCTGGACGAGATAAGAAGCCAGACCGTTAGCGGTGCGGGGGGTCAAGCAACTCTCGACCCCCCGCTTCAACGCGTCCAGGCCGCCCCTGCTTTCCACTGGGGGACGCCCGAGACACGTCTGGCGCTTCTAAGCCGGCAGGGCCGAAAGCGCGGCCGTGCTTACCGGCCGGCGTACCTCATTGGGGGCGCCCTTTTCGGCGCCATCGTCATCGCCGTCGTGGTCAGCGTGGCGACGGGCTCGGCCACTGCGTTCGCGCACTACGGCTTGAGCTTCGTATGGTCGGGCACCTGGTCGCCCACCACCGGGCAGTATGCGACAGGCATCCTCGTCGTCGGCACCGCACTGACTACGGGGGCAGCCATGTTGTTGTCTGCTCCCATCGGGCTCGGCGCTGCTGTCGCCCTCTCGGAGTTCGTCCCGCGCAAAGTGGCCGCCGCGGCGTCGACCTTCATCGAACTGCTGGCCGCAGTCCCGAGCATCGTCGTCGGGCTGTGGGCATTGCTCGTCCTGTCGCCGCTGTTCGCAACTGATGTCGAACCGTTCCTGCGCTCCTTACCTGTCCTGGGCGTGGCTTTTAGCGGACCGGCTTACGGGCCGAGCATCCTGCTGGCGGCGGTCGTCCTCGCCGTTATGACATTGCCCACCGTGGTGGCCCTTTCGCGCACGGCTCTCCGGGGAGTGCCAGTAGAGGACCGGGAAGCGGCCATGGCGCTGGGGGCCACCCGTTGGCAAGTGGTCCGCAAGGTTGTGCTCCCCACGGCCCGCCCTGGGATCGGAGCGGCAGTGACGCTCGCGCTGGGCCGCGCCATGGGCGAAGCGATCGCAGTGGCCATGGTCATCGGGAACCGGCCCGCACTGCCCCATTCGTTGACCGAACCCGGTGCCACCCTGGGATTTGCGATCGTCAACCAGTTCGCTGAGGCACAGCCAGGTCTCGGGACTAGCTCGGTTATAGCCCTGGCCGCCGTCCTCCTCGTAATGACCGTGGTGGTCAACATCGTGGGCCAACTGTTCAGGCGAAAAGGCAAATCGCCGGGCTCCAGTTCGGCCTTACCGATGGGTGCTCCCGGCGGTCCGTCGTTGCCGGTGGAGGTAGAGGCGACGAGCGCCTCGAGCGCGCCGCCAGTTATCGCTGCATCGGGGACCGCGGAAGCGTCCCTGCCCCGTCGCCTCGTTTCCGGGACGCTGGCGAAGGTGGTCTGCATTGTGGCGTTGGTAGCTGCGATCGCGCCACTGATAGCGCTCGGCTGGTACACCGTCACGCGGGCCTTGCCGGCGCTCTCCTTCGGGTTCCTGGTCCACCCTGTCGTCCCGTTTGGCGTGCCGGGAGGCGGCATTTCGACTGCTATTGCGGGCACGGCCAGGACGGTGGGCCTGGCCCTGCTCTTTGCCGCGCCGGCCGGCTTGCTGACGGCACTCTTCCTGTTCGAGCGCACCGGTCGTGTGTCCGGGGCGTTACGGTTTAGCGCGGACGTGCTGAGTGGAGTTCCCTCCATAATCATCGGCATTTTTGCCTTCGAGGTCCTCGTCCGCCCGATGCACCGGCCGTCTACCCTGGCCGCGGCCGTAGCCCTGGCCGTGCTGATGCTGCCGATAATGGTGCGTGCGAGCGAGGAAGCGATCAGATCTGTGGCGGTAGATCTTCAGGAAGCCGGGGCCGCCCTGGGGGCGCCTCGCTCCCGCGTGGTCCGGTCGGTCGTGTTGCGTGCCTCGCTCCCCGGCCTGATCTCAGGCAACTTACTGGCACTCGCCCGTGTGACCGGGGAAACGGCGCCTCTGCTGTTCACGCTGGCCGCCCCGACGCTGGCCATGTCGCTGCTGATATATACCGATGGCACCGAGCCCTTCCCCTCAGTACAACAAGAGGCGTGGGCGACTGCATTTGTCTTACTTGCTGCCGTGCTCGCCCTGAGCGCTTTGGCTCGGACCGCGGCCTGGTCACTTACCAGGAGGGCCAGATGACCATAGCTCCTCAATCCACCGTTCTGTCCCCGGAGGCGGTAACTGGGCCGGTACCGCCTGCGCTGCGCTTCGAGGACGTCTCGGTCAGTTTCAAAGACCACCTCGCTGTACGGGGGTTCACGCTGGAGGTGCCGGCTCGCCAAGTCACAACGCTCGTGGGCCCGTCCGGGTGTGGCAAGACCACTTTGCTGCGAGCCGTCAACCGCCTCCACGACCACCTGGGCGGTCGTATCGAGGGGCGGGTGCTGCTGGGCGATCTCGATGTCTACGGCGCGGGTACGCGCGCCGAACTGGTGCGCAGCCGCGTGGGCATGGTCTTCCAGAGGCCCAACCCGTTCCCCACCATGAGCATTTTCGACAACGTCGTCTCAGGCTTACGCTTTGCCGGCATCCGCAAGAAGTCGGTCCTGAAGGAAGCGGCTGAACTGGCCCTGCGCCAGGCCGCTCTGTGGGATCTGGTGGAGCACCGCTTGAACCAACCCGCCGTGCGGCTCTCCGGAGGCCAGCAGCAACGCCTGTGCATCGCCAGGGCACTGGCGGTACAGCCGGAGGTGCTCCTCATGGACGAGCCGTGCTCGGCCCTTGACCCGATCGCGACGGCCAAAGTCGAGCAGCTCATTACCCGCTTGGCCCACGAGGTCACCGTGGTCCTGGTGACGCACAACATGTTCCAGGCGGCCAGAGTTTCCGACCATGTCGCGGTCTTGCTGATGGGCGAGGACAGGGTCGGCGAGTTAGTGGAGTCAGGCCCGGCCGAACAGGTGCTCCACTCGCCGAGCGACCCTCGGACGCTCGAGTACGTGAGCGGGCGCGTCGGCTGAGGCGTTGAGGCGCTCCTCGCCCCTACACTGCCGTTGTGCAAATCTCCGCGAAAGTCGATTACGGCGTGCGAGCTCTCCTTGTTTTGGCGGCCGCGTCGGAACCGATGACTGCCGAGGCGATCGCCAAGGACCAGGGCCTCCCGGCCAAGTTCCTTGGCGTCATCTTGAACGAGCTGCGCCGGGCCGGGATCGTCGTCAGCCACAGGGGCCGAGAGGCCGGGTACCACCTCGGCCGTCCGGCCTCAGAAATAACTCTGGCCGACGTGATCCGGGCGCTCGAAGGCCCACTGGCTCAGGTTCGGGGCTTGCGCCCGGAGACGGCAACCTATCAGGGGGCGGCCCAGCACCTGCAGGAGGCCTGGGTGGCCGTACGGGCCAGCCTGAGGGCCGTGCTCGAGAACGTCACGGTCGAAAACGTCGTCAAGGGCGAACTGCCATCAGGGGTGGCCCGGCTGGTGGCCGAGCCCGATGCCTGGGTGGGCCGGCGACTGTCCTGATAGGGGGCTACCGAGGCTTTGGGAACTACGTGAGAGAGACGGCGGCCACTCGCTCCTGTCATCGCCACGACACCTGTGCTAGTTAGTACGTTTCCGAGACGTCCTGGAACGAGCGGCCGCCGTCTCCTTTTCGCTTTGTTCCCGAAACTTCTTTAAGCGGGCATCGGGCCCGTCTCGCACAAACCGAATAGCGGCACGGCCCCGCCCGAGGCGATCAGGTGGCTGCGGAACGCCGCATACTGTTGCGCTGGCGCCAGGTGAGGCTAATTGGCCCGCTGGAGCTCGCGAAGTGCCCGGTAGGAGGTCAGTTCGAGGCCCGTACGGTCCGCCAGAGCGTGCACATAACGGGCGGCTGTTCCGATGTCGTGGTCTTCGACGCGTGCCGCCCAGTCGGGCATCACCGCCCGCGCCTCTTCCGTGTCCCGCGCCGGTCTCAACACCAGCTCGGTCACACCGGGCGGGTTCCCGGCCAGCAGCTGGTCGAGGGCCGCTCTTGCGCTGCGGCCACGCGACACCCTGACCAGGCGGTCCGGGGACAGGACGCCCGTTTCAGCGGCCAGTTGGCGGAAAGGGAAACCGGCATTGTGTTGCTGGTCACTGCCGGCAAGCCGCAGCGGGAGGCGGAAGTCCTCGGCCAGCTCCAGCGCTACATCGAAGAACTCCGGCCTCAGCTCGAGGGCACCCAGGTGGGCCGAGATGTGGCTGACGTCAAAGCCCCAGTAGATGGCCCGCTCGATCTGGGCGCGGCACTCCTTCCGAACCTCATCTATGTCGGCGTGCTCCCAGAGGTCGACGAGGGTCCTGGGGAACCCGCCGTCGCCGTCGAGCAGCGAGGGGGCGTGAGTAACCGGGCCCCAACGGTAAAGGTCGTACTCGGCGTTCAAGGTGAGATGAGCCCCGACGTCTTCACCTCGGTAACTTGCCGCGGCCTCCCTAGCCCAGGGACCCGGCACGACGAGGCCCGCCGATGTCGCCACACCCGTGCGCAGAGAATCGTAGACAGCCGAATTGGTGGCGTAGCTAACGCCAAGGTCGTCGCAGGTGACTATGAGCAGCTTCGACTCGGGTTTGTGGCCGAGCGCTTCAGCAAGGGATGTCACTCCCCGAACCGTACTACTGGCGCCACCACTGCCTTATCTGCGGCTTTCTCCTCCAGGGCTGGAGAGACCAGGGGCGGCGGGGCTCCGTCTCGTTCCCATGAGCAAGATCAAGACGCCGTGGGCAGGCTAGCCATCCCGACCATCCCGCAGCAATATCCAGGACGAACTTTCAGGCGGCTCTTGACTCCGAACGAGCCTGGGCGCGGCGGGCTGCCTCCGCCAGCGCTTCTCGAGCCTGAGCGATACCAACCAGCCCCGCCCGGCGGAGGCGGTCGTTTGGCCTGTCTGAGCGCCCAAGGGCAAAGCTGGCGGGGAGGAGCTGCTGTTGCTGGAAGTCACCAATGTCATCGGCCATACGGTTGTCATCGGCCATACGGTCCGCGGCCTGGATATCGACTACGAGCTCATTCGGGTCGCTGGCTGTCGTGCGAACCTCTGTCATAGCTTCAATGATGCCCATTGGGTGTGACCATTATTCATCGCCCTCATGCCGCCGCCTCCTTGTGCCCTACGCCGGAGGCGACCGAAGGACAGCGGGACCGCCCGCTATTTGGGCCGACGGTCCGTTTGGCCCTGGCCGCTATATCAACGGGGGATCTTGGTGAACTTGTACTCGTTGAGCTCCGGGAAGTCCACGAATGTGTCCATTACTCGCTCGACCGTCTTCTCGGCTAACTTGCCATCGCCTTCCGGCCTGGTCATGAGGCGGACGAAAACAGCCCTGTCGTCGGCAATGAACGTGGGGACACCGAAGACCTCCCACCGCTGTACCACCTCTTCGTGTTCGGACCGGCCCAGTTTTACTGCCCATTCGCTCGTGGCCTCCTTGACGATCCCCGACCCGTCGAGCCCAACTCCGTCGAGGGCGCGGGCGACCTGCTCGGTGTCCCGCAGGTCCAAGCCCTGGTCGTGCCTGGCGCTGAAAAGAGCCAGGTGAGCGTCTAGAAAGTGCTCCGGCTGGCGCTCCCTCACCACAATGCCAGCCAGGCCGGCCACGACCCCTGAGTGCGCCGTCGGGTCCTCCCATACGGGCGTTCCCCCCTCGGCGACGTGTGCTTGCGAAAGCGAGAAAAACTTGAACTTGACGTCCCAATCCGCCCCGGCCTTGAGGGCCACGACAAGATGCTCGTGGCCGTTGCGGGCAAACGGGCAGAGATAGTCCCAAGTAACAGCGAAGGAGTTAGCCATAACAAGTACAACCGGCGAAGGCGGGCGCTTTGTTCCTCGTGGCCACCGCGGTACCCGGAAGCGGGGGAGCGCTAACGCCGGGTGCCCAGCGAACTCTTGACTGGTTTACGGGGACAGGGCCCATCCCCTAGGCCCCTCTGCGTACTTGTCGCCCGCGGCCGTCAGTCTCGGGACGGCTGCAAGGGGGCGATGCGTTTGACAATTGCGCCCAAGGCGGCGCCCAATGCTGCGCCGGCCACCACATCGGAGGCGTGGTGGATCTTCACGTAGACCCGACTGGTGGCGATAACAGCGGCCAAAGGGTAGTAGACGAGGCCGGTCGGGCCCTTGCTTAGCAACGTAGCCGCGAAAAAAGCGGCACTCGAATGGCCGCTTGGGAAGCTGCTGGTCAAAGGCACCCGCAGATGCAGGGGGCGGGCCTCCGTGGTTTCTGGCCGTTCTCGGCGAAAAGCCAACTTCACCAGCCCGTTGACCAGGGCCGATTCGCCGCCAAGCAGTGCACCGGCTCGAACTAGCGGGCGCCAACCAGACCCAGAACGCCACGCTTGAAGTGCCGCCAAGACCAACCAAATACCGCTGTGGTCGGCGGCGGCACTGGCGCCGTACATAACCCGGTCAAGGGCGGGACGACCTCTGAGGTGGGCGTCGAAGTATTTGTCGACGGCGTCATCGAAGCGGGCCACCGCATCGAAGTTGGCTCGGCCGAAGGCCGAAATCCCCCTTGGCCCATCGGTCACTGTGAAGCCGCGAGCGGGAAGAGACGAGGGGTTAGCCCGGGGTCGTGCCCACCGTCGGGGCCAGCTGCGTGGGCGTGGCGGACGAGCGAAATATCACCGCCCATCGCCGGGCAGTACGCGTGAAACCCGCACCAGTCGCACAGCCGTCCGGGCTTGGGCCGGAAATCCTCCAGCATGCATGCCCGCCTGACTGCGGCCCAGATAGCAGTGGCCTGTCGCTCCAGCCCGTTTATGGACTGCTCCGAGGGGATGCTGCAAATTGCGAGCGGCTCGCGCAGATGGAAAAGCTGTACTTTGACGGGGCGCCGGCCCAAGACGTGCTCGCACAAAAAGGCGTAAAAGTGGACGCCGCCGAGCCGCGCTTGCTCTTGGCTCTGACCGGGGGCCTTTCCAGTCTTATAGTCCGTCACGACCAGCTCTCCGTCTTCGTCGAGTTCGAGCCGGTCAATAACCCCCCGCAGACGGAGGGGTTTGCTGGAGCCTTCCGTCCCCCGGGCACCCGGGTCGGCGTCCTCGGTGTTTGGATTGTGGCCGTTGGCGGCCTCCTCGGAAACGACGCCTTCTTCGGTGTCCGGTCCAACTGGGTACCTGCGGTGTGGCAAACCGACATCGGCCTGCAGCCGAAGCTCAGTGCCTATTACTCGGACAGAATTGGGGTCTTCGAGCACGAAATAGTTACGCAGCAATTCGTGTGCTTGCTTCGACTAACTCGTCGAGCTCAGGACCGGCCAGGCCCAGTGCGGCTCCTTCCTCGCTCTGCAAGAGGTCATCGAGAGCGCGCTGAAGCTTGCCGAAGGCTACCGGCAGGGTGCGCCCTCCTTGCGGCTCGTCCCACATAAGAAGCTCGAGGGCGCGGTGGACGACGGTGCCTCGGAAGGCCTGCAGGCTGGGCGGTTCGGGGAGTTTGTCGATGGCCGAAAGGCGGAACGCCAACGCACACTCTTTGAATGTCGTCACCTTCGACGGGGTCAGCGAACCAGGCAAAGGCAACGACATCAAGACCAGGCTAACCAGCGCCAGGGACGGTGGTGTGGGATCCGGTCACGGCGCTGTCACGAGAAGGGCATCCTTTCGGGGTTTGTGGCCCACCTGGAGATGTCGGTAGCCACTGCCCCCGGCGCTTCGAAGGGGCCGAAATGGGCGAGCGCCGGCATGATCTTGATTTCCCCGTCAGGCAAGCTCGCCGCCACCTGAGCGAGTTCGCTCGGCGGTACGGCGCGGCTACGGCCACCCCCGAGTACCTTCGCCGGGCAGCGCACCCCAGGTAGGAGGTCCCAGGCATTATGAGCCAGCGCGGCTTCGTACATGCGGGCTTCGTCTTCGGGGTCACAGGCGAGCCTGAAGGTCCCATCGGAGCTCTCAGCGAACGCGCCGGCCAAAAAGGCTGCGAACGACTCCGGGTCGAACTCGGCGAACTGACCCCGCCCTTCGAAATGCGCTCGAGCCTCTTCGAGCGAGCCGAACTGGGCCCGGCGCCGGCGGGCACGGATGGCCAGGTCAGTGCTATTGCGCGTTGTTACGTCACTACCGGGGACGGCCATGATCGGCTCCCATCCCCAGAGGAGGGCGAAACTGGCTGGCCGGGCCGACTCAGCCAGCAGCAGCGCGGTAGCGCCGGCTGAATGGCCCACGCCCACAACGCCCTTGGTGCCGGCCAAGCCAAGCTGGTCCAAGACGGCGAGGGCGTCGCTTGCGAACAGTTCCCACCGGTAATCCCCGTCTGGTGACCGTCCCGAAGCGCCATGGCCTCTCATGTCGAGCGCCAGTGGCCGAAACCCCGGACCGAGCAGCTTCGCCACCGGCGCCCAACAGCGCCCGTGGAGGCCGGTCCCGTGCAGCATCAAGACCGGTCGGCCGCGGCCCCCGAAGTCCCAGCAGACCAGGCGCGTCCCGTCCTCGGCGGATACGTGGACTGCCTCCATCCCAGAATTGTCAGCGAGCCAGCAGATCGAGCAGGCTTGCCGCGTTGTCGACGGCGTTGGCCCGCCAGCAGTTGTCCATGATGACGTGCACTTCGGAGGTGCATGAAGCCAGTTCACGGATGGCCGGCGTCCAGGCTGCCAGTTCCTCGTCGCTATACCGGTACGACCACTGCTGCTTCGCCCGCCTGGGCCCCCCAACCCAGGCTCCTCCCGGAGGCGGGGACCCCATCCCCGCCCCGGTCCGTCGCTGTTCCGCCCGCCTGGGCCCCCCAACCCAGGCTCCTCCCGGAAGCGGGGACCCCATCCCCGCCCCGGTCCGTCGCTGTTCCGCCCGCCTGGGCCTCCCAACCCAGGCTCTTCCCGAAGGCGTCGCCGGCCGCCCCGCCCTCGATTGTCGCCACCTCCGCGGCCTGGGAAGCAGGTGTACGCCTGCCGGCGGGTGACCCCGTGAAGCGAACGAAGCCCACTTCCGAAGTAGCCGCCACAACGGGAGTGGCTGGGCCGGGCCCGTCCTTGCACAAGAAACCCAGCCCGAGCTCCTCGAGCAGCCCGAGAGTTTGTTCGCAGGCATCGCCTTCGAACCAGCGTTCGTTGCTGAGTTCAACCGCTACGCGCAGACCGGGTAGACGAGCGGGAAGGTAGGCGAGTTCCTCCCATGCGGCGGGCCTTGGGCTGAACCACGCAGGAAAACGCACGAGAATGGCACCCAACCGGCCCGCCTCGGCGAGGGGCCGTACGGCGTGGTTGAAGCGGTCCCAGCATTCGTCTACGACGGCAGCGGGCAAATGGTGGCGGTAGAGCTTGACCCCCTCGCGCCGGGATGGCTTCACATGGCCCTGCAGGTCGGCGAAGAGGGACTCGGGCCAGGTGGGCGCGCCCGACAGCAAGGACCAGGCTCGCACGTCCATAGTGAAACCAGCTGGGGTGGAAGCGACCCAGCGTTTGGCCACGTCGGGCGTCGGGGGGAACCGGTATGTCGTCGCCACCTCAGTCAATGGCAACCGGCAGGCGTAATGCTGGAGCCGCTGTGTGGCCTTTAGCGACCGGGAAGGGTAGAAGCTGCCATCCCGAACGAGGGATTTGTCGGCCCAGGAGCTACTGCCCGCCAGTACCCGGCACCCGCCGATGGCGACGCCCGAAGCGGGTGGGGCGAGCGTGGCCGCCGGCGCATTCCTCACTGATCGAGCGTACGTCGACGCCGGACACGTCAGGGGGACCCATGGGGCGAGGCAGCCGGCGTGGTGTGAGCCTCTGGTTGGCGGGGCAGGACGGCCAGTGCCGAACGGCCGGTGCCGAACGGCCGGTGCTGAACGGCCGGTGCTGAACGGCCGGTGCTGAACGGCCGGTGCTGAACGGCCGGTGCCCGGTGCGATCGAGGACGCCCCGTACAGGAGCCGCGCCCCGGGTGGCTTCGGACGCCCGGAGTTGGTTCGCGCACCGCCTCTTTCGGTGCAGAATGGCGAACTCGGCGCGTTTCTGGGCGGGAAACGACGAAATTCGCGCCGAGAGAGTCGATAACCGCACCGAAACAGGGCATCTGTAACGGGAAACAGTGGTCGCCGCGGAACAAACGGCCGAAATCAGGCCGGCACTCGGTTGGAAGCGTGGAAATCCCGACGCCCTGTAGGCAAGACGGGCCACGCAAGACGGTAAAGCGGCGAAAATCGGACCGCGCCTCGCATCGCAGAGCCGAAAATGGGAGCGCTTACGGTCTGACCAGTTCCGCCTTTTCACACGAGGCCGGCCGAATTGTGTACCCGACGCGCAGGTAACCACGCCCGGCGTGAGAGTATGCACCCTATGCGCCACCGGCCCGCGGCCCCGCACTACGGTCCCTGCATCGAGCGGTCCCGCATGAGGCCGTCCCTGCATCAGCGGTTCCGCATGAGGCCGTCCCTGCATCAGCGGTCCTGCATGAGGCGGTCCCCGCATGAGTAGCCCTGAGGAATTACGAGCTTGGGGCGTGGAGCCGGGTTACTGGGATGTCACGGGGCAATGGAGGGACGTGCCTCAGGGAACGCTTTCGGCCGTGCTCGGAGCACTCGGCGCCGGCCCAGAGGGCCCGCCGGCGTCGGCCCCCCTGGTCACCGTGACCGAAGGCGGGCCGTGGCCAGAGCTGCCTGACGGGACGTTGGTGCTGGAAGAGGGCGCCACGCTTGGGCTGCGTTCGGGCGAGGCTCCACCTCCTGACCTGCCTTATGGCTACCACCGCTTCGAAGCGCTCTACGGTGCCGATCAGGCCGGGATGAGGGCCGAGACCAGGACGATTGCCATTTGTCCCCGGCGGTGCCCGGCTCCGCCGCCGGGCCGTAGCTGGGGCTGGTCGGCACAGCTGTATGCGACGCGCTCCAGGGATAGTTGGGGCATCGGGGACTTCGCCGACTTGCACCGGCTGGTCGACTGGGCCGTAAACCACGGAGCGGCATTCGTATTGTCCAGCCCGCTTCACGCCGCGGCACCAGGGCCGGTGCCAGAACCGAGCCCCTATTCGCCCAGTTCCCGGTGCTTCCTCAACCCGATCTACATCAGAGTGGAAGACGTGCCCGGGTCGGCGGCGCTCCCTGAGGTGGGCAAGCTGGCCACCAAAGCCAAGGTCCTCAACAGTGATCGGCTCATAGACCGCTCGTCCGTTTGGGCGCTCAAGTCGGAGGCTCTGGAGGCGTTGTTCGCTCATTCTGAGCGCGCCGGTGGCCATCGGGACCTCGATGCGTACATCCGCCGGCGGGGAAAAGTTCTTGATGGTTACACAACTTTTTGTGTGCTGGCCGAGCGCTTCGGGCACCCATGGCAACGCTGGCCCGCGGGGTTCGAACGTCCGGACCTCCCGTCGGTGGCCAAGGTCGCCGCTTCCCCTGAGGGGTGTAGCCGGAAGCGGTACCACGCCTGGCTGCAGTGGCTCTGCGAAGCACAGCTAGAGAACGCTTCGCTCGGGGCCCGCCTTATGAGCGACCTGGCGGTCGGCATCGACGGGGGAGGTGCGGATGCCTGGATGTGGCAGGACACGTTCGCCCTGGAGATGCACGTGGGCGCGCCACCGGACGATTTCAATACTGGGGGGCAGGACTGGGGCTTGGTGCCTTGGGACCCATGGAAACTCAGGGCGTCGGCGTACGAGCCGTACATCCACACATTGCGAACCGTGCTGAAGCAGGCCTGCGGGCTCCGCGTCGACCACGTTATGGGCCTGTTCCGGCTGTTCTGGGTGCCGATAGGCGAGGATCCTTCCCGGGGTACGTATGTGCGGTACCCGTGGCGGGACCTGCTCTCGTTGCTGTGCCTGGAGGCCTGGCGGGCGGGTGCGTACGTGGTGGGGGAGGACCTGGGCACCGTCGAGGACCACGCCCGAGAGGGGCTGCGCGACAGCGGGGTGCTGTCGTACAAGCTCTTCTGGTTCGAACCGAGACCACCCGCGGAGTGGCCCGATCACGCTCTCGGCGCGGTTACCACCCACGACCTGCCCACCGTCGCCGGCGTGTGGTCGGGCTCCGATCTTTTGGCGCAGCGCGAGGCCGGGGTCAGGGTTAATGAGGAAGGGTCGGCCACGTTCCGCAGGCACATCACCGAATGGTCCGGCGTGGGCGACGACAGCCCGTCCCCTGAGGTCATCGAGGCCACTTACAAGACGCTGGCGGAGGCACCGTGCGCGCTGCTGAGCGCCGCCCTCGATGATGCTGCGGCAGTCGAGGAACGGCCGAACATGCCAGGTACCATCGACCAATGGCCCAATTGGCGGCTGGCACTTCCGGCCCCGCTGGAACAGATAGAGCAAAGCGATTTGGCCGCTGCCATCGCGCACGACCTCAACGCCCGGTAAGCCCACATTGTGACGGCCGGGGAGCCCCTTCTTGAGCGTTGCTGACCTCCCCGTCGCTCCGCCCGTGGCGCCGATGCTGGCCAAGCTGGCGCGCGAACTGCCGAGGGGCGACTACATCTACGAACCCAAGTGGGACGGATTCCGGTGCATCGTTTTCCGCAGTGGTCAAGAAGTGGAGCTTGGTAGCCGCAACGAACTGCCCCTCACTAGGTATTTCCCTGAGGTCGTCCAGGCTCTCCTGGACGTGCTTCCCGATCAGGCCGTCGTGGACGGTGAGGTCGTTGTGGCCGGCCCGGCTGGCCTCGACTTCGACGCGCTTCAGCAGCGTGTTCACCCGGCCGAGAGCAGGGTGCGGCTCCTGGCAGAAAGGACCCCGGCCTCCTTTGTCGCCTTCGATCTGCTGGCACTCGGCCGTCGCGACCTGCGCGGCGAGCCGTTCCACGAGCGCAGGCGTCTATTGGAGGAGCTGTTTACCGAGGTCGGGGCGGCCGGAAGCGTTCACGTGACGCCGGCGACTCGCGAGCGCAAGGTGGCCGAGGACTGGTTCGGTCGTTTCGAGGGCGCTGGGCTCGACGGAGTGGTGGCCAAAGCTTCGGATTTGGCTTACGTCGCGGGTAAACGAGTGATGATGAAGGTCAAGCACGAACGTACGGCCGAGTTCGTCGTTGGCGGGTTCCGTTGGTACAAGGCCGCCTCTGCGGACGGTGCTGAAGAAATCGGTTCGCTCCTGCTCGGGCTGTACGACGGCGACGGAGATCTGGCTCATGTAGGCGTCATCGGGGCGTTCCCTGCCGAACAGCGCCGCCAACTAGTGGAAGTGCTCGCCCCGTACCGTGTCACCGCCGAGCGCGCGGGCCAAGAAGAGCACCCCTGGGCCGGCTGGGCCACGATGCCGGAGACATCCTCCGCGCGGATGCCCGGGGCGCGCAGCCGCTGGAACGCAACCAAGGACCTCTCGTTCCAACCGCTTCGTCCGGTACTGGTGGTCGAGGCCGCTTATGAGCATCTACAGGGTCACCGGCTCAGGCACACCGCGCAGTTCAGGCGCTGGCGACCCGACCGTGTCCCGACGAGTTGTACTTACGACCAGTTAGAGGTGGCCGTGCCCGTAGAACTGGCCACCGTTTTCGGTGCCGGCGTGCTCTCGGGAGAGGAGGGCGGTTAGGTGCGGGTCACCGGGGTGATGGCAAGCGCGCCCGGTCTAGCGGTAGGGTTTGGCAACGTGTCAGAAGCAAAACCGCAGCCAGGGGCCCAGCGGGTTGGGACCACCAGCAATTGGGCCAGAGCGCGCTGCTGATACCCGCGCCCGAGGCTGAAGCGCTGGTTGGCAGTTGGCGAGCGATGCACGACCCTTCCGCTCGACGGGGGGTACCGGCCCACGTGACGCTGGTGGTGCCCTGGGTCCCCCCTGAGCAGATCAAGCAGGAGCACCTGGACGAGCTATCGGAGCTCTTGGCCGAACACGGTCCGTTCGAGTACAGCCTGGAAACGGTCTGCTGGTTTGGCCAACGGGTGCTGTGGCTGCGCCGACCCGGCCGCACCTTTCAAACGTTTGACCTCGCTGCTGGCCACCCATTTTGATACTCCCCCCTGGCAAGGGGAGTTCGCCGAGGTCGTCCCGCACCTGACCGTCGGTCTGGCCGGCCACGCTGTCGGGTGCAGCTTGTCGGAGGCCGCCGAGGACCTGGAGCCCAAGCTTCCCCTGCGCTGCCGGGCCACCGAGGTGGATGTGATGAGCGGCGACGGCATCAGCTGGGACCTCGTCCACAGGGTGCCCCTGTAGTTCCGGACCAACCCACCGGCTCCCCCACGGAGCCCGGTCGGGGTCGCTCAGGAGCCGAATATCTCGAGTAGCTGGGCTACTTCGTCCGCAGGCCCAGCCGGTACCAGGTAGCCGGACTGGTCCCTGACCTGGTCGAAGTTGTCCCTCACATCCTCGGCCGTCAGTTCGGGGTTGTAGTAACCGTGGGTGAGCCCGATAAAAAACCGGGACACTCGACCACCGGCAGCACTGTAGACCTCGCCCGTAACCGGGTTGTCCCTATGGACCAGCCAGATGGCGACGGGGGCGACTAGCTCCGGGGACAGCTTGTCGGCCAGCGGGCCGAGTAAGTTCTCCGTCATTCGGGTCCTGGCCAGCGGGGCAATGGCGTTGACCTTGATGTTGTACTTCGCGCCTTCAGCGGCCAGGACACGGGTTAGGCCTACCAGGCCCATCTTGGCTGCGCCGTAGTTCGATTGGCCGAAGTTACCGAGGACCCCCGAATTGGACGTGGCCATGAGGACCCGCCCATAGCTCTGCTCGCGCATTTTGACCCAGGCGGGCCTTGTTACGTAAAAAGCTCCTTTCAGGTGGACGTCCAGCACACCCTCGAGCAGTTCCGGGGTCAGGTTGTGGAACGCTTTGTCGCGCAGGATGCCGGCGTTGTTGATCAGGATGTCGACGCGTCCCCATTCGTCGGCGGCCGCATTTATCAGCGCCTCTCCGCCCTCGGGGGTGGCCACACTGTGGGTGTCGGCCAACGCTTCGCCCCCTAATTCGCGCACTTCTCTGGCCACCTGCTCGGCCGGGCCCTCGTTGGCGCCCTCCCCGCTAACTGAGCTCCCAACGTCGTTGACGACGACCCGGGCCCCTCGCGACGCCAGGCCGAGGACGTACTGGCGGCCGAGGCCTCCGCCGGCACCGGTTACTACTGCTACCTGCCCATCAAACCCGAGTTCAGCCACGCGGCGATGTTACAGGCAGGCAGGCCGCCATAGCCCGTTAGCTGGGTCGGTTCGCTGGGCCGGTTCGCTGCGGCCCGTTCATCTGGGCCGGGTCCGCTGCGGCCCGTTCATTTGGGCCCGTTCATTTGTGGCGGTGCAGCCGGTCGTAACTCGAGGCCCAACCACACGAGCACGGCCGCCCTGGGCTACTCAGGCGCCGCTTCGCCACACGGCGAGCGCTTAGGACCGGGCTGCTCCCCATGGTTCTCCTGCCCCTTCGTAGCAAGCATCGTGGTAATGCTCCACCCTGTCCCAACGTTGGTCCACGTATACGTTGGCGATGACTTGACGCCCTTTTGAGCGAGCTACGAACTTGACCTGCTCGCCACAGAGTTCGCAAACAGCGTCGTTACCGGGGTCGATCAAGCGCGAGACGGCGCGACTAACGGGGAGCATGGGAGTTGTCGGCAGGACGGGACCGTCAGGAAGGACGGGAGCAATGGCACTCACAATGGGTATATCGGCCATTTCCCTCGTGGACATAAGCAAATGCTCGTGACCAGTTTCGTCGGACCGGGCCACGATGAGCCCCTTCTGGTCGAGCCACGAGACAGGCGGCGTTCCAGGACGTTTAGGTCGTAGGCTGGAGTTACCGTGCCAGAAGCTCAGCCAGAAGCCAAACAGCCGAACTCAGACGCTTTCGGTGCCAACGCCTGGTTGGTAGACGAGATGTTCGAGGAGTTCCGCCGGGACCCGCTCTCGGTGAGCGAGAGTTGGCGCGAGTTCTTCGAGGGCTACAAGCCGGCTGGAGCCAATCTGGCGGGTCGGCGCCTGCCGGTCCCTCCGGTGCATGCTCCGGTGGACGAGGCCGCGTACGGTGCTCCTGCCGGGGGTGGTCGCAACGGCGGTGGAGCGGGGGTGGCCACACTGACGGCTCCCTCTGTCCCGCTCGCCCCACCCCAAGCGGCCCAACCCCAAGTGGCCCAACCCCAAGTGGCCCAACCCCAAGTGGCCGGAGCGCCGGCCAGCCCGCCCGTTGCTGGCCCCGGGGGTAAACCCGCCGCCACGCCGACCGTTCCAAGCGGGCTGGAGGGCACGACGGTGCCCCTCCGGGGCAGCGCGGCCCGCGTTGTCTCCAACATGACCACGAGCCTGGAAGTCCCGACGGCCACGAGCTTCCGGGTCGTGCCGGCGAAGCTGCTCGAAGTCAACCGGCTCATCCTCAACAACCAGCTCGCTCGGACCGGGACCGCGGGCAAAGTCAGCTTCACTCATTTGATCGGTTGGGCCGTGGTGCGGGCCGTGCGGGCCGTGCCTGCCATCAACTCGAGTTTTTCCAGCCCTCGGACCGATGACGGTGCTAGTGACACCAGTAATGCCAAGAGCAGTAATGCCACGACCGCTAATGCCAAGCCCGCTTATGCCAAGCCCGCTTATGGCGGCCCGGCTGTGTTCCGCCCCGTTCACGTAAATCTGGGTATTGCCGTAGACCTCGAGCGTCCGGACGGCACCAGGTCATTGATGGTGCCCGTGATCAAGTTGGCGGACACGTTCGAGTTCCGCCAATTCTGGAGGAGCTACGAGGACCTGGTCCGAAAGGTGCGGTCTGGCAAGGTCGAAGTCAGCGACTTCGCCGGAGCGACGATAACCATAACCAACCCGGGCACTTTGGGCACAGTGCAGTCGGTACCGCGGTTGATGGCCGGGCAAGGGGCCATCATTGGGGTCGGGACCATCGATTACCCGGCTGAGTGGCAGGGTGCCGACCCCCGTCAGTTGGCCGAGCTGGGCGTGTCGAAAGTGCTCAGTCTCAGTTCAACTTATGACCACCGGGTGATCCAGGGCGCGGAATCTGGCCTTTTCCTTCAGCATGTGCACCGGCTGCTGCTTGGGAACGATGGCTTTTATGAGGATGTTTTTCGGTCGATGGGGGTGCCTTACGAAGCGGTAAAGTACCGGCGGGACAATAACGACCCATTCGAGCGGGCCAATAATTATGTCGAAAAGCAGCAAAAGGTCGAACGTCTCGTAAATGCCTATCGCGTAAGAGGGCACCTCATCGCCCACCTGGACCCGCTCGATTGGAAAGAGCCGGTTATGCACGCCGAGCTCGACCCGGGCACTTACGGCCTCACGGTGTGGGATCTCGACCGAGAATTCCTTACCCAAGGATTGGCCGGGAGAGGGCAAATGCGCCTCGGCGACATCCTCTCGCTCTTGCGGGACGCATATTGCCGCACGGTGGGCGTCGAGTACATGCACATTATGGAGCCGGCGCAAAAGCGTTGGATCCAGGAGCACGTGGAGGGTGTGCCGACCGACCTCGAGCCAGACGAGCACCGTCATATCCTGGCCAAGCTCAACGCGGCTGAAGCGCTCGAACGCTTCCTGGAGACCAAGTACATCGGGCAAAAGCGCTTTGGCCTGGAAGGGGCAGAAGCGGTCATACCGCTCCTGGACGCCTTGCTCGGCTCCGCCGCCGATCATGGTCATAGGCACGCGGTGATGGGGATGGCCCACCGTGGACGCTTGAACGTGCTCATAAACATCGTGGGCAAGAGCTACCAGGAGCTGTTCGGCGAGTTCGAAGGCAACCTCGACCCCACGAGTGTGCAGGGTTCGGGCGACGTCAAGTACCACAAGGGGTTCAGGGGTACGTTCCGCTCCCGCGCCGGCCACGAGCTCGACGTTTTCCTGGCGTCCAACCCGTCGCACCTCGAAGCGGTGGGGCCCGTCGTCGAGGGGATGGCACGCGCACTGCAGGACCAGCTTTCTGGCCACTCACGAGTGGACGGGACAGAATTGGCTCCTCACGACCAGGTCCTGCCCGTGCTGGTGCACGGTGACGCCGCGTTCGCGGGTCAAGGTGTGGTAGCCGAAACCCTCAACATGTCTGCGCTGGAGGCGTACGAGACCGGTGGCACCGTGCACGTGGTCATCAACAACCAGCTTGGCTTTACCACCAACCCGGAGTCAGCCCGGTCGTCGGTGTACGCGACGGACGTGGCCAAGATGGTTCAGGCCCCGATCTTCCATGTCAATGGCGACGACCCTGAGGCCTGCGCCAGGGTGGCTCGTTTGGCCTTTGCTTTCCGCCAGGAGTTCCACAAGGACGTCGTTATCGACATGGTGTGCTACCGGCGGTATGGCCACAACGAGCAGGACGACCCGTCGCTCACCCAACCGCTGCTTTACCAGTTGATAAAGGAACATCGCAGCGTACGCAAGCTCTATACCGAAGCCTTGGTGCGCCGGGGTGACATTACCCTCGAGGAAGCCGAGGCCGCTCTGGCTGACTTTTCCCGTCGCTTGCAGAAAGCCCTGGACGAGACCAGAGCCTCGGCCCCGCCCCAGCTGACCAGCTTGCCTTCGGCCGCGCCCACAGCCGAAGCGTTCACTTCGGTGGCGACCGCAGTCGACGCCAGCGAACTGCAAACCGTCGTAGATGCCATCACTCGGGTGCCAGAAGGGTTCACGCTTCATCCAAAAGTCGCTCGCTTGCTCGACGCTCGAAGCAAGCTCTGGGCGTCCGGTCAGGTCGATTGGGCTCTCGGAGAGGCGCTCGCTTACGGCACGATAGTCCTCGACGGTCGGGATGTCCGTCTGTGCGGCCAGGACACTCGGCGAGGGACCTTCGGGCACCGCAATGCCGTTTATGTCGACTACCGGACCGGGGACGACTTCATCCCGCTGGCGGAGATGGCTCGACGCGTGCCGGAGGGCGGGGGCCGGTTCTTCGTTTACGATTCCCTTCTGTCCGAGTATGCCGCTCTCGGTTTCGAGTATGGGTACTCGCTGTTTTCTCCCGGCGCGCTGGTGGCCTGGGAAGCCCAGTTTGGTGATTTCGTAAACGGGGCGCAGGTAATTATCGACCAGTTCCTGGCCGCGTCCGAGGTCAAATGGGAGCAGGCTTCGCGGCTGGTGCTATTGCTGCCACACGGTTACGAAGGCCAGGGCTCTGAGCATTCCTCGGCCCGCGTGGAGCGTTTTTTGGAGCTGAGCGCCGAAGACAACATGCGCGTGGCCAACGTGACCACGGCCGCCCAGTTGTTCCACCTGCTTCGGCGCCAGGTCCTCCTTCCTGCCAGCAAGCCGCTCGTCCTTTTCACCCCTAAGCGGTACCTGCGCGGCCGTGAGGCTTACAGCCAGGCCGAAGAACTCACTGACGGCGCTTTCAGAGAGGTCATAGACGACAGTGTCCCGGCTGAGGAAATCCGCCGCGTCGTCTTCGCTACCGGGAAAGTCGCCCTCGACCTCTTGGTTGCTCGTCACGACAGAGGGATCAAAGACGTCGCCGTGGTGAGGGTCGAGCAACTGTACCCCTGGCCCAAAGAGCAGATCGCGGCCGTCTTGGCCCGCTACGAGCGGGCCACCGAGGTCATCTGGGCACAAGAAGAGCCGGCGAACATGGGCGCATGGGACTTCGTACGCGATCGGCTAGGTGCACTCGCGGGAGACGGCCGCACCTTCGCGCCCGTCGCCCGACCTCCTTCCGGCTCGCCGGCCACGGGCAGCCACACGCTCCACGAGCTCGAGCAGGCGGATATCCTCCAGAGGGCTCTCGGCGTCTAGCCACGCCTGGCGGGCACGTTTCGCTGAGGTCGCGCCCCCGCTTCTAAAAGGAGACTTATCGGCCCTCAGTTCTGCGGGGGCCAGCTCAGGGGCCTATGTCCGAGGCCGTGTAGCGCCAGCGCGATGGGCACGCGTTGGCCGTGCCTCGGACCGCTGGTGACGAGCATGCGCCAACCAAAGCCGTCGGAGTGGCACACTGGTCATCATGGGTGCGTGTCATTGCCGGTCCGACCTGCTCTGCAAGGCGGCGGCTGGTACCGAGTCGTCGCGGCGGTGAGCCGGCAGCGGCATCGTGCCTTTGGCCCGGAGGTCCTTTGAAGGCGAGAAGCGCCAAGTTGGCCCGCTCGGGGCGGCCTCGTTGGGATGACAAAACAGGAGAAAGATGCCAGCTCGTCACGTCGTGGTCGACGGCTCAAACATGGCGACGGAGGGGAGTTCGCTCCCCAGCCTCAAACAACTAGACGAGGCTGTACGCGAGTACCTTATTGAGTACCCCGACGACATAGTGACAGTCGTCGTCGACGCCACCTTCGGGCACCGCATCCCCACGGAAGAGCGCAAGCGCTTCGAACAGGCAGAGTCAGCCGGAGAGATCGTGAGCCCTCCGGCCGGTGCCATCGGACGGGGCGACGCCTTTTTGCTCAGAGTGGCGGACAAGGTGGGCGCAGTTGTGCTCTCGAACGACTCGTTCCAGGAGTTCCATGGCGAGTACGAGTGGCTCTTCGACAAGGGCCGGCTGATGGGGGCGAAGCCAGTGCCCGGCGTCGGCTGGATATTTACCCCTCGTACTCCTGTCCGTGGTCCGAAGAGCCGGGAGTCAGTCAAAGAAGCGAAACGCAAAAGGCACGCGGAAAAGGACGAGGAACCCTCGGAGAGTGGGCTCGATATGGCCGCCGAGCGCTCCCGTGGCCACGGGGGCGATCGAAAACTCCAGCGGGCTATCGCTGCTGCCGTCGAGGAAGCGGTTGAGCCTGTCAAAGGCGGGCGGAAACGGCGACGGAGGCGGCGAGGTAGCGAAGTGCCGTCGGAGCCGCTCAACGAACCCTTCAATTTCATCACGTTTATCGCCGCCCATCAGTTGGGTGACGACGTCGAAGGCACCGTGGACGAGTTTTCGTCCCATGGCGCCTTCATTTCCGTCGATGGAGCGCGTTGCTACCTCCCGTTGTCGGCCATGGGTGACGTCCCGCCTCGGTCTGCGTGTGAGGTTTTGCGAAAGGGCGAAAGACGGACGTTCGTCGTCCAGGCTTTCGATGCCATGAGGCGCGGTATCGAGTTGGCCCTGCCGGGCTTCGCTCGTCCGGCGGGTACGCCAACGGCAGAGACCATCGACGCTGAGATCCATCGCAGCGAGGGCGCCCTTGAGCCCGTAGGGACCGCGCCGCTGCTCGAACTGGTAGGACGGCCCGGCTCGGCCAGAGCGGCGCGGCCGGCGGTGGCCAAGGCCGGGGTGCGACCTAGGCGGTCGTCGACAAGAGGAGGGGTTTCCGAAGTAAAGGCGACCGGAGTGGCCAAGGCACCGGCTAAATCCGGGCGCCGTCGCGGAAGGCCCCGGCCACCGCTGGGGTCCCCGCGAAGGCTCGCCTTGCGACCGAAGAAGAAATGGCGAGCAACAGGGTTGCCCAGGCCCCCGCTCCGGCCCCGACGGCCCGAACTGTGGCTGCCAAGGCGCGCTCAGCCGGCCAGAAAGAAACCGCCAGACAAGAGCCGGCCAAGAAGCAGCCAGCCCAAAAACAAGCGATAGCGAAGGCACCCGCCAAAACGCCAGCCAGCAAAACGCCAGTCGCCAAAGCGCAAGTCGCCAAAGCGCCGGCCACCAAAACACCAGCCACCAAAACACCGGCCACCAAAACACTGGCCACCAAGCCGCCGGCGAGCGCCAAGAGGTCCGCAACTACCTCGAAGGCAGTTGACGCCAAACCTTCAGCGCCCCAGCCTCGGACCGCGAAACCGGCTTCGGTCAGGACACCATCAGCCACCCCGCCCTCGGCCACTAAAGCGACCTCGGTACGGGGCAGGGCGACCACCGCCTCCCAAACGACTCGAGCGGCGGCGAGTACTCCCGCGGCCAAGGCATCGGGGCGTTCGGGCCGACCCCGGCCAAGAAAGCGACGACCGCCAGGTCGACCGCGGCCAACTCACCTGGTACCAGATCGCCCGGTGCCCGATCGTCGGCGACCGGGTCGTCGGGGACCAAATCGCCCGCGACCAAGTCGTCTGGTACCAAGTCGTCGGCCGAAAAGCTGGCGGCGGTGAAGAAGCGCTCGTAGCCAGATAGCTGACGTTCGGGCGCCTCGTTGGAGCCCGGCCTGAGCACGTTGCCCGTGGTGGCACGGGTATGCGTATTGTTCTGGCGATGCTTTACCTGAGTGCATCGCCCGAGCCCGACCAGCACGAGACCGGCCCGCTCCACCCGGAGCGACCCGCCCGCCTGACCGCCGTCCTGGAAGGGGTTCGCCAGGCCGGGCTCGGTGACGCGATCGTCCACCTCCCGCCGCGCCATGTCACTCGCGACGAGTTGGAGCGTGTGCATACGCCCCAGTACTTGCAAATGCTGGAGGATTTTTGCGCCTCGGGCGGAGGTGCGCTCGATGCCGACACTGTGGCCAGCTCGGGGTCGTGGATGACGGCCTTGCGGGCGGTCGGGGGCGCTTTGGCGGCTGTGGACGCGCTGGTGGAATCCAACGACGGCGTGGCCTTCGTCGCCCACCGGCCCCCCGGGCACCACGCAACCGCAGACCAAGCGATGGGTTTTTGCCTGTTGAACACGGTAGCGATAGCCGCCGGGGAACTCTTGAAACGAGGCGAACGAGTCCTCGTCCTGGACTGGGACGTGCATCACGGCAACGGCACCCAGGACATTTTTTGGGACGAACCGGACCTCCTGTACGTCTCCACCCATCAGTCGCCGCTCTACCCCGGGACCGGCGACGTCACCTCTACCGGGGGGGCTAATGCCCGTGGCCTAACCCTCAACATCCCACTCCCGCCCGGTGCCACGGGGGATGTCGTCCTCTACGCCCTCGACGAGGTCATCGCCCCCGCGGTGGAGGACTTCGCGCCGACGTGGCTGCTGGTGTCGTCGGGGTTTGACGCTCATCAAGCGGACCCGCTCGCTCATCTGGCCCTAAGCGCCGGCGACTTCGGCGCTATAGCGGAGCGGGCGAGGCAGTTTGCTCCGGAGCCGGGCAGGACAATCATCGTCTTGGAGGGGGGCTACGACCTCGATGCGCTTACCGCTAGCACCGGGGCCATGCTGGCAGCCATGCTCGGCCAGAGCTACGTCCCCGAGCCCGCGACCTCGGGGGGGCCGGTAGGCGCGCCGTGGAAAGGGCCGGCGAGGTCCACCGGAGCGCCAGGGGCCATTAGCCGGCGCCGGACGTGTGCTGCGCTCGCCCTACCGGTCGAGAGGTGCGCTGCCGGAGGCAACTCCGACGGGCAGCGGCTGCGCCTGAGATTCTGGTGACGCTGGCCGAGAAGCCCACGCAGACCAAAGGGCCAACCCGGCCAGGGCCACGGCGGCGCCGACATCCACGGCCCACCACCAGGTAAGCGCGACGGTGGCTGGCGCGCCGCCGATCGTGATCGAAGGTGATTGGTTGACCTGGACCGCGGCGGAAATGAGCTGTGACGACAAAGCAATCAACGCACCGCCGGTCATCCACGCGCCGACGACGGGGGGAGCCCAGAAGGCGGCGAGGATGGCGACGATGCCGATGGCAAGGGCGGCCAGAAGCTCGCCCGCCATCATTCCTGCTGGTTGAGAGAAGACGTTGCCAAGAGTCAGCGTCGTTGTGCCACCAGCTGCATTGACGACTTCGTACTTGTCCCAGCTGGGAAGGAAAGCGACCACAGCTAATAGGGCTACGAGAACCGTGGCCACTGACCGTGCGTGCAACGTCTGGTCATAGGGTCTAATCCGGGGACCGCCCATCGGCACCGTGCTCGCCCCGAACAGCACGCCGGCACCTCCCAGGCCCAGAGCGGCAAAAGCAAGCCAAATTCCCGAAGTGACACGACCCGAGGTCTGAATTGCGCCGGCCAGATCTGTGACGAGGAACCCCAACTCGACGGCGGCAAGACCACCGGCTAATGCCACTCCGCCCCGCACCGAGACCCGCGCCAGCACGAGCAGCGCGGCCACCGCCCAGCCCACCGTCAGGCACACGTATAGAGCAGTCTCGTACCCGGTCGACACGACTGCTACCGGGGGGTTCCCCGTGTACGAGGGGAACATAGCCGCGATGTGCATACCGACGCAGAGGAGCAGTAGTCCTCCGGCGGGCGCGACATCGGCCCACCCTGGCCTGGCTGGGGCGCTCAGGGGCAGGGCGGGATAAGCCGGCGATGGGGCCGGTGCGGCCGGCGGCGGGCGCCAGGGACTGTCGACGGGGCCGGCGGCTTCGGGTGAGGAGATCACGTTGCTGGGCCACGAAGGAGGCGTACTGGCCATGTACCAATACTGCCGCGCCTACCGCGAGCTGAGTTGGCGCCACGCTCAGGCCGGCGCCCGAAGTCTAAAGAGATTCTCATCAGCTGGTACACGCCGGCGAAGTCATGGTTTACCTTCTCCGGGATGGGCACTACTCCACCCAGAGCCCGCGTTCCCCACGCAATCTGAGCCGTGCGTTCTACGAGGGCCACTATATGCAGGACCTTGGACGGGTTCGGGCCGACGGCGACCAACCCGTGGTTGGCCAGGAGGGCGGCCCCGCGGTCCTGCAACGCGGCCACTGCGTTCTCACCCACCTCCGCCGAACCCGACATGGCGTATTCAGAGCAACGCACCTCCCCGCCGATGTACATCGTGAACTCGTCGACGCAAGCCGGGACGGGCTCGTGGCTACAGGCAAACATCGTGGCCCATACGGGGTGGGCGTGGACCACAGACCCAACATCCTCGAACGCACGGAAGCAGGCCAGGTGCAACTGGAGTTCGGAAGTGGGGCTGCGTCCTTCCTTGCACTGGACCACTTCGCCGTCCGGGCTCACCAACACGAGGTCGTCGAGCACCATTTCGGCATAATCAACCGAAGACGGCGTGCACACGATGTTGCCGTCGGAAAGCCGGGCCGAAATGTTGCCGCTGGTCCCTTCCACAAGACCGCGGCGTAACATCTCCTTCGCTGTCGCCAGGACCGCTTCGTGCGCGTCAACGACGCTTTTCATAGCTGGGACCTCATTGCCTGCGATCGAGGACTTCAGGGTTGACGACGTTTAGTGGAGCCTTCCCGGCCAACAGGAGTTCGAGGTCGTCGGCGACTATTTGGGCGCCCCGGGCTTCGGTTTCAGTGGTGGCGCCGCCGATATGAGGTGTCAGCACCACGTTGTCCATCGAGAGAAATGGGTGGCCGGCCGGCAGCATTTCCCCATCGAAGTGGTCGAGCCCCGCACCGCCCAGGTGGCCCGATTCGAGGGCGGCGACCAGTGCTGTCATGTCATGGAGTTGCGCCCGGGCGGTGTTCAAGAATATGGCTCCGGGCCGCATCCATGAGAACTGTTGGTCTCCGAACAGGCCAATGGTTTCGGCCGTCAACGCCGCGTGCACCGAAACGACGTCGGCGTGGCGCAATGCCGCCTCGAGGTCCCGGCCCGCCCCCTCCACATAGGGGTCGTACGAATCGACAGTCAAGCCAAGCCCTTGCAAACGCCATTCGAGGGCACGGCCAACCGCGCCGTAACCGACGATGGCGGCCCGCCGGCCGGCCACCTCCCATCCGCGGAAACGCTGATAGGGGATGGTCCCGTCCCGGAACACCTCTAATTCCCGTACGTCCCGGTCAGCAGGCAGGATCCGGCGGGCCAGCGCGATGAGCAGACCGACAGTGAGTTCGGCGACTGCATTTGCGTTGCGTCCTGGTGTCCGGATCACCGGCACGCCTGCAGCAGTGGCAGCGTTTATGTCGACATTGTTCGGGTCACCGCGTGTTGCTGCCACCGCCATCAGTGGCAGTTCGAAGACGGTGGCGTCCACGAAATCTGCTTCCACTATCAGGATGTCCGCGTCCTCGGCCATAAGTCGCTTAGCCAATCCGGGGCCGTCGTATATACGTAGAGGTTGCTGGTCGGTCCAAGGCTCATAGACCACTCCTGCCAGGCTGGCCAGCTTGTCGAGCCCAGGCCCGCGCAGCGGGGCCGTCACCAGAGCGGTGTGCCTTGAAGTGGATGGAGTTATTGGAGACGGCACCTTTGCCATATTGTCCGAGCATGTCCACCGCGTCCCAATCCAGTTCTGTCCCCGGGCTCACAGCGGGGGTGGACGTCGGCACGACATCAGTGAAGGCCGTCGTCGCCGACGAGGATGGCAACATCGTGGCCCGGAGCCGGTTACCTAGCCACCTTGTAGTTGCGCCTGAAGGCCGGTTCGCACACGAGGCGGTGGCCACCTGGTGGGACGCGCCTCGGGCCGCCCTGCAGCAGGCGCTGGCGAGCGCGGGCGCCCCCGCAATCGAGGCGGTGTCGGTTTCGGCCATGATGCCCTCGGTGGCGGCCGTGGATGGCACAGGCCGGCCTCTTGGCGAGGGGCTCCTCTATGGCGACGCCAGAGGGATGCAGCATGGCAGCGCCGACCCGACGGCCAGCGACGAAATGGCTCAGCTCACAGGGTGGAGCGCTCGGCACGCTCCCGGGGCGGCCGGTTATTGGCCCGCCCAGGCGGTAGCGAATGCTTCCCTCGGGGGCGAGGGCGTAGCTGACCTGGCGTCCGCTTTTGCCGCCGGCCCCCTGTTCAACGGTTCGAGTTGGGACCCGGCCGCCTGTGAGGCGGCGGGCTTGTCGGCTTCGCAGCTCCCGAGAGTGGCGGTTTTCGGCGAGGCCATCGGCCGGGTCGGCCCCATCGCCCTCGGCCCCATCGCCCTCGGCCGGCCTTCTCTGGAGGGCGAAGTGGTCCTCGCCGCCGGCTCCGTCGACGGGCTGTGCGAGCAACTCGTCGCCGGCACCGTCAACGACGGGGATGTCCTCATCGGGCTTGGCTCGACCCTGGTCGTTTGGCTAACTGTGCCGGGATGGCCTGACGAGCTGGCGCACTTGTGGCGAGTGCCCCACCTCGTGGCGGGCAAGGCCATGGTGGGAGGAGCCAGCAACGCGGGTGGGATATGGGCGGACTGGGTTGACCGGGTCATCCGCCCCGGGGTGGTGGGGCAGACGCACGATGCGGCCGAGATATCTGGCACCTATTGGCCCAATGTGCGGCCAGGCGAGGTACCTGTGTGGTGGCCATGGGCCAAGGGGGAGCGGGTGCCATGGCATGACCGGTCGCTGCGGATTGGGTTGAATGGCGCTGACCTGTCTCATGGCCCCGAGGCCCTGCGACGGGCGGCGTTCGAGGCGACGGGGTTCGTCGTCCGCCATATCCTCGAACTCGCTTCGGCCTCTGGGACCCAACCGACGCGCTTCGTGGCCAGTGGCGGAGGCACTCGCCAACCGGCCTGGTTGCAAGCAATTGCCGATGTCCTGGACGCGCCCGTAACGCCGATGGCAGTGCCCGAGACCGCCGCGTTAGGGGCCGCTTTCCTGGGCAGGATGGCTGTGGGCCGTGAAAGTTCCATGGACGATGCCGCCCGGTGGGCCAAATGCTCGGCCCCCGTAGAACCAGACCCGGCCTGGGCCTCATGGGCTAACGAACGGTACCAACGGTGGCAGCACGGGCTGCCCGAGCGTGGTTGATCCCCTAGCGCCTTATCTGAGGCCCGGCCACCTTCGCCGCCAGCACCGTTTTTGGGCGCTCCAGCTGAAAGAGGCGCCGGCGCTGAAGAGCGCCGGCGCCTGTGCCTGCCTGTCGGGAGGGGAGTGCCCTACAGGGAGGAATCAGCCGTTGGGGAGGGTGGTCAAAATGTTGTCGTCGGGGTGCTCGTAGGGCTGGTTTGCAGGCTGATCGACACGACGGCCGAGCGGCCCCTCTGCACCCTGAACGGGTTGGTTGACGGGCTCGTGGCCGCGCCGCCGAGGTGTAGGGACGTTGTCGACGCCAGGCTGCCCCCTATGTAAAAACTGGCCGAGAAACCGGCGGAGCATCGAGTGGCGAAGTCGAACCCGTCCAACCACCCGTAGTTGACGAACCGGAACAGGATGGTCCGCTTGTTGCTACTGACGGCGACTATGTCGTCGCCCGCCTGTGCTCTGCGGACGTCGACGAACTTGCCACCCGTCGTGAGGGTCCCTGAGATCACCGCGTTGTCTTGAAGCCCGGTGTGAGTCACGCGAACGGCCCAGCCGCCATCCGGGTCGTCCCAGAGGTACACACCATCACCCACCTGGAAGTATTGCGGCCGGCCCTGTACCTCTGACGGCCACACACCCTTGCCGCAGCTGTCGGCCGGCGCCGGCACGGGCGGGGTCGGTGTGGGCATCGTGCCTACCGTTGTCGTCGTGCTCGTGAGGAGGGCAGCGGTGGTAGTGGTGACCGGGCGGCGCACCTTGGCCCAGGCTGGAGCGGCTACCAGGCCTGTCGTTGCCAGCGCCACACAGGCGCTCAGCAACGCCTTGGCGGCCCTGGCAGCCACTGAGTTGTTAGCCATGACACTGCTACCCACGGCTGGTCGGTCCCTCCTCGAGGTCAGCCACCTCGGCTCCTTCGGTCATCAAGTGTTCATCAAGTGTTCGCCAGAGTTATTTGTGAGCATGCCATCAAATTGTGAAGATCCTGCGAAGACGGCCCATGAGCAGCCCCTGATCGCCCCACCAAACCCCACCGTCACGCGCCTTGACTTCGAGCACATTCTAGCGAGACAAACCCGTGTTTCTGGGAACTCCCACGTCAGAGCGGGTGTTGGCTTCTCCTACACGGCGAGAGGTTGCTTCTGGACGGGCAATAGTGTGACCACTGGCAGCCGGCAGGCGCCTGGTTGGTGGTCGGGCGTGCAACGGTCTGAAGGCCAGCAAACGGTCTGAAAGAAGGTCAACCCAAATGACAATGCCTCTGACAACCTCTGAACCTGGCAAAGCCAGTCTGTCGCCGCTCTCCGACGACGAGCTGCGCCTTATCGACGCTTACTGGAGGGCTGCCAACTACCTCTCTGTGGGCCAGATCTACCTGCTGGCTAACCCGCTGTTGCGAGAACCACTCAAACCAGAGCACGTAAAGCCCCGGCTTCTCGGGCACTGGGGAACGACGCCGGGCCTCAACTTCATCTATGCCCATATGAACCGCGCCATCCGCAACTGGGACCTCGATGCGATCTACGTTATGGGCCCAGGTCACGGGGGGCCCGCGGCGGTGGCCAACGCCTACCTCGAGGGGACCTACAGCGAGTTGTACCCACACGTCAGCCGCGACGAGGCCGGGATGGCCAAGTTGTTCCGGCAATTCAGTTTCCCGGGCGGTATCCCCTCCCATGTCGCACCCCAGGTCCCCGGTTCGCTCCATGAGGGCGGGGAACTCGGCTACGCGCTGTCGCACGCCTTCGGGGCTGCCTTCGACAACCCTGGCCTGCTGGTCTGCTGCATCGTGGGTGACGGGGAGGCGGAGACAGGCCCGCTGGCTACAGGTTGGCACGGTAACAAGTTCCTGAACCCGGTTCGCGATGGTGCCGTGCTGCCGGTCCTGCACTTGAACGGGTACAAGATCGCCAACCCCACCGTCCTGGCCAGGATCGGGGACCGAGAGCTGACTTCCTTGCTCGAGGGCTACGGCTACGAGGTGAACTGGGTATCCGGAGACGACCCGGCTGTGATGCACGGCCTGATGGCGGCCACTCTCGACAAAGTGGTCGAACGGGTGAGGTCCATCCAGCGTTCGGCACGTGCCACTGGCAACTCTGACAGTAGAGACGCAGGCCGCCCGCGATGGCCGATGATCGTCTTTCGCACGCCGAAGGGCTGGACCGGCCCTAAGACTGTGGACGGACTGCCCGTCGAGGGCACATGGCGCTCGCACCAGGTCCCGTTGGCAGAAGTAAGGACCAACCCGGACCACTTGGTGTTGCTCGAATCCTGGATGAGCAGCTACGGCCCCGGGGAACTGTTCGACCAAAGCGGCGCCCTGGTCGCCGACCTGGCTGCCTTGCCACCCAGCAACCACCGTCGCATGAGCGCCAACCCTCATTCCAACGGTGGGCTATTGCTGAAGGATTTGGACTTGCCCGACTTTCGCGACTACGCCGTGCCCGTGGAGAAACCAGGGACGATGCTCTCAGAAGCGACCCGGGTACTGGGTGGCTTCCTGCGCGACGTCATACAGCGCAACCCCTCGGATTTTCGCCTGTTCGGGCCGGACGAGGTGGCGTCCAACCGGCTGCAGGAAGTCTTCGAAGTCACTGACCGCCAATGGGAAGCGGAGGTGTTAGACACCGACGATCACCTGGCGCCCGAGGGCCGGGTCATGGAGGTGCTGTCGGAGCACCAGTGCCAAGGGTGGCTGGAGGGTTACCTGTTGACAGGGCGGCACGGCCTGTTCACCAGCTACGAAGCGTTTATACACATTGTCGATTCCATGTTCAATCAGCACGCCAAATGGCTAAAGTCGACCCGGGACATCCCGTGGCGCCGGCCCATCGCCTCACTGAACTATCTGTTGTCCTCTCACGTGTGGCGGCAGGACCATAACGGTTTTTCTCATCAGGATCCCGGGTTTATCGACCATGTCGTGAACAAGAAGGCCGGGGTTATCCGCGTCTACTTGCCGCCCGATACCAACTGCTTATTGTCCGTGGCTGACCACTGCCTGCGGAGCCGCCATTACGTAAACGTCATCGTGGCTGGCAAGCAGCCGTCGCTCAATTACCTCTCGATGGACGACGCGGTCTTGCACTGCACTCGAGGGATCGGGATCTGGGACTGGGCCTCCAACGATGGTGGTGACCCCGACGTGGTGATGGGGTGTTGCGGCGATATCCCCACCTTGGAAGCGTTGGCCGCGGTTGACATATTGCGCTTCGAGCTTCCCGCCCTCAAGATCAGGGTAGTAAACGTGGTCGACCTCATGCGCCTGGAACCAGAGAGCGAGCACCCCCACGGCTTGGCGGACGCGGAGTTCGACACCATCTTCACCAAGGACCGGCCCGTCATCTTCGCTTACCACGGCTATCCAACGCTCATCCACCGTCTCACGTACAGGCGCACGAACCACGCCAACTTCCACGTCCGTGGTTACAAAGAAGAAGGCACGACGACTACCCCGTTCGACATGGTCATGCTCAACGATCTCGACCGGTTCCACCTGGTATTGGACGTCATCGACCGGGTGCCGGGGCTCGGCTCGCACGCGGCATCCCTCCGTCAGCGCATGGAGGATGACCGGGTGCGAGCACGCGCGTATACGCGGGCGGTGGGAGACGACGACCCCGAAATCCAGGGCTGGACCTGGCCCTACTGATCCTGCCTGTTTGCCACCAACACAGATGCGAATCCTTGTGGTCAACGCCGGCTCTAGCAGTCTCAAGCTCTCGGTGATCGACGAGGAGGACAAATTAGCTGCCGCGCGAGAGCTGGAGGCGCCCGCTGGCCGGGTTGACCCGGAGCCTGTGGAGGAGTTCGTGGCACATAACGGTCCCATCGACGCGGTTGGCCATCGGGTGGTGCACGGCGGCACGGAGTTCATCACCCCGGTACGCGTCGATGCCGGCGTTGTCCACCGTCTCGAACTATTGAGCGATCTGGCCCCACTTCATCAACCGAAGTCCTTGATGGGACTGAAACTCGTAAGCAAAATCCTGGTGGACGTGCCCGCCGTCGCCTGTTTCGATACGGCTTTCCACGCCACCATACCGGCGGTGGCCGCCACTTATGCCCTCCCGTTGGAATGGCGCCGGCGCTGGGACTTGCGCCGGTTCGGGTTCCACGGCCTTTCGCACTCGTACGCATCTCGGCGGGCGGGCGAAATGCTGCGCGAAAACAGCTCGGGAACGGGGGGAACGGCGGGGGCGAGGGAGCCGGGCGCTGCCGCCCGCGTCCCCGGCGCCTGGGCTGCTCAGGATGCCCGTTCTGCCCAGGTGGGGGGTGCCTGCGGGAGCCAGTTGCGGGTCATCACGTGTCATCTTGGCTCCGGCGCCTCCCTGGCCGCCGTGCGCGGGGGAGTTTCGGTTGACACGACGATGGGCTTCACTCCCCTCGAAGGTTTGGTTATGGCCACTCGCTCAGGTGACGTCGACCCGGGCCTGCTGTTGTGGTTGGAGGAACACGTGGGCATGCTCCCCTCGGAGCTGGCCTCGACCCTCGAACATCGCTCGGGCCTCCTGGGCCTCACCGGCACCGCCGACATGCGAGCCGTACTGGCCGCTGAAGAGGCCGGCGACGAGGACGCCGCGCTCGGCATGGGTGTGTACTTGCACCGGTTGCGGGCCGGTATCGCTTCCATGGCCGCCGCCATGGAAGGAGTTGATGCCGTCGTGTTCACTGGAGGAGTCGGCGAGCGGTCGGCCCCGGTCCGCCAGCGTACGTCCGATGGCCTGCGCTTCCTCGGCATCGAGCTGGACGAGACACTTAACGCGGAGGTGGAGCCCGACCATGAGATCGGGCCCCGGGCGCTAGCGTCAGGGCCCTTGTCATTGCCGCGCGTGAGGACCTCGAGATGGCGCGCGGCGTCCGCCAGGTCCTGGCCGGCCGAACAGATTAAGCCGCGGTTCGGCGCCATAGTGGCTTAGTGCCGTCTCGAGCCTCAGATAGGGTCAGGGCGCGCGCGGACGAGCGCGCTGTGCTGCCGGGTACCCCGAGCTACCCGGAAGATCTCCCTATTACGGCCCGAAAAGACGAGATCCTGGCCGCGCTGGAAAGCCACCAGGTGTTGATAGTCGCGGGGGAGACGGGGTCCGGCAAAAGCACCCAGCTCCCCAAGATGTGCCTCGAGGCCGGCCGGGGCGTGGCCGGGATGATCGGTCATACTCAGCCCCGCCGGATTGCCGCCCGAAGCGTGGCCGAGCGAGTGTCCGAGGAGCTCAAGACGACTTTCGGGCGCGCGGTCGGCTACAAAGTCCGGTTCACCGACCGGGTCAGCGATGCCACGCTGCTAAAAGTCATGACCGATGGGGTGCTTTTGGCCGAGTTGCACAGTGACCCCGAACTACGCAATTACGACACGTTGATAATCGACGAAGCCCACGAGCGCAGCCTGAACATCGATTTCCTTCTCGGTTACCTAAAGCGCCTACTACCTTCACGACCCGACCTAAAGGTCATTGTCACGTCCGCCACCATTGATACGGAAAGGTTCTCTCAGCATTTCTACGATGCGCCTGTCATAGAGGTGCACGGGCGGAACTACCCGGTGGAGGTCAGGTACAGGCCTTTGGCTGAGCCGGGTGAGGTGGGTACTGACGAAGAGCCCATGGACGAAGTACAGGCTGTGTGTGATGCCGTCGCCGACCTATGCTGGGAGGGGCCAGGGGACATCCTCGTTTTCCTGCCGGGAGAACGAGAAATACGGGACACGGCCGAAGCCCTGGCCAAGGCGAGCTCGGGCCAGCCCGGTCTGAGCAGTCTGGAGGTGCTGTCGTTGTACGGACGGCTGTCCTCCGCCGAACAGCACCGGATCTTCGAGCCTCACCCAGGACGCCGAGCCGTCCTGTCCACAAACGTGGCCGAGACGTCTCTAACGGTGCCCGGTATCCGCTACGTCGTCGACCTCGGCACCGCCCGGATATCCCGTTACGGCCGCCGTACGAAGGTGCAGCGGCTCCCCATTGAACGGATATCCCAGGCCTCTGCCAACCAGAGAGCCGGGCGTTGCGGCCGCCTTGGGCCGGGGATATGTGTGCGGCTTTATTCAGAGGAGGACTTCGCCGGCCGGCGGCCCTTTACTGAACCGGAGATATTACGGACCAACTTGGCCTCCGTAATCCTCCAGATGGCTGCCATTGGTCTCGGAGATGTCGACAACTTTCCCTTTATGGAGCCGCCCGACCGGCGTAATATCGCCGATGGCGTGGCGCTCCTCGAAGAGTTGGGGGCCTTCGTGCCGGCCCCGGGTAGCGCGAGCCGGGCCGGCAACGTTCGGCTTAGCGCCGTCGGCCGCAAGCTGGCCCAATTGCCGCTCGACCCGCGGCTCGGGCGAATGGTCCTCGAGGCCGGGCGCACGGGCTGCCTCGACGAGGTCCTTGTCATCGCCGCCGGCCTTTCGGTGCAGGATCCCCGCGAGCGTCCGGCCGAAAAGCGTGACGCGGCGGCGATAATGCACGGCCGCTTCGCTGATGAGAGCTCCGACTTCATGTCCTACCTACACCTTTGGGACCACCTCGACGAACGCCAGGCCGAACTGAGCTCGAGCCAATTCCGCCGGTTGTGCCGCCGGGAATTTCTCTCGTACCAGCGAGCGCGGGAGTGGCAGGACGTGCACGGCCAGCTGGCCGAAATATGCAGGCAGATCAAGCTCGGCCAAGCTGGGGGACGTGAGATGGGGGCCAGTCGAAGTGAGGTTGGCCGAAATGGGGTTGGCCGCCGCAGCGCCGGCCAGGACGGCGCCGGCCAGGACGGCGCCGGCCAGGACGGCGCCCGAGGGGCCCGGGGCGAGCACGATCGGCGGGCCTTGGTGCACCAGGCTTTGTTGAGCGGGCTTGTGACCCAGGTCGGGGTGCGCGAGGGAGACCGGACGGACTTTGCCGGTCCCCGCAGTACTCGTTTCGCCATTTGGCCGGGCTCTGTGCTGGCCAAGAAGTCACCCCGGTGGGTGATGGCGGCAGAACTGGTCGAAACAGGGCGCCTATGGGGCCGCGTCGTAGCCCCGGTCCGGCCGAGATGGGTCGAAAAAGCGGCGTCGCACTTGCTGAAGTGGTCGTACGGCGGACCCGAATGGGACGCCGCTCGCGGCGCCGCCCTGGTCCCCGCTCGGGCGACGCTCTACGGCCTGACCGTAGTACCGGGCCGGCGGCTGGAACTGTCCCGCTTGGACGCGCCCGGGGCGCGTGAGATGTTCATTTGGCGGGCGCTGGTGGAAGGCGATTGGGCCGACGCCCCAGCGTTTACGCGCCAAAACCAGGAACTGATCGACCAATCTCAGGCCTTGCTACGCCGAGCGCGCCGTCACGAAGTGATGGGTGGGGACCAGGCGTTGTTCGACTTCTACGCCTCCCGTTTGCCGCCCGATACGACGTCAGGAGGCGCGTTCAACGCATGGTGGAGACGGGCCGGGAACGCTACCCCAGGAGTTCTGGTGGCCACGCCCGAAGAGCTCTGGGGGCCATCTCTTAGCGATGTTGACGCCGGCAGCTTTCCCGATTTATGGACGAGCACCTCGGCCGGCGCCTCTGCCGCTTCGTTACGAGTGGGTGCCAGGGACGGATGACGATGGCGTGCACGTCGAAGTCCCGTTGCCTCAGCTGGCAAAGTTGAGCGGCGAAAGGTTGGAGTGGCAGGTGCCTGGGCTACGCGAGGAGCTCGTCGTCGCTCTTTTGCGGTCTCTTCCGAAGGACGTGCGCCGTCATCTTGTGCCCGTCGCCGAGCACGCCAAGGAGTTCGTGGCCAAGGCGTCACCCGGTGATGGCCCACTCCTGGCCGTCCTGGCCGCACATATGAGCGTGTCCAGCGGCGTCCGGGTATCGTCGCGGGACTTCGACTGGGGCAAAGTGCCGGCATACTTGCGGCCCACCTTCGAGGTCCTCGGTGATGAAGGCCACCTGCTGGCCCGGGGCAAGGACCTGGTTGACCTGTACACGGGACTGCAACCACAGGTGATGGCGGCCCTTCAGGCCGCCGCCGCCTCAGCCGCGCTCGGCGGCGGTCCCGGTGTGCGCCATTCGAGTTGGGATTTCGGGGACCTGCCCCGGGTCTTCGAACCCGAGTGGAACGGCGCCCTCTTGCGGGGTTTCCCTGCCCTCGTCGACGAAGGCGACGCCGTGAGTGTGCAGACCTTCCCCGATGAAGCATCCGCACGATCGGCCATGGCCGCGGGGACCCGGCGCATGCTTTTGCTCAACTTGCCCACTCGCCGGCCGCTCGTCGACCGTCTCGAGCGGCTCCTCGATAATCGGGCCAAACTGGCGCTCGCATCCCTTGCCGTCCCGCCGTACCGCACCACCAGGGAGCTGGTCGAGGACGCCATAGCCGCATGCCTGGACGAAGTGGTGGCCAGCAATGGCGGCCCCGCCTGGGGGCCGGAGGAGTTCGAGGCCCTGGTTTCGGCCGTCCGCCAGCAGGTCGGCGCTTCGGCTGAGAAGGCAGTGCAGGCCGCGGCCCGCATCCTGGCGAAGCTGCAGAGCCTGGGCCGGCGGACGGGCGAGCTGGCAGGGATGGCGGCGGTGGGCTCTCCGCAAATATCGGCGGCTCTAGAAGATATTGGTCAACAGCTGGCCGCGCTCGTCGGCCCCCACTTCGTTAGCAACGCGGGCCTCCGGCGCCTGCCTGACGTAGAGCGTTATTTGGCTGCGGTAGAGCGCCGGCTGGACAGGCTTCCCTCCGACCCTCGCCGTGACGTCGCACTGAGCCAGAAGGTGCGGTCACTGGAATTAATGCTGTCTGAGGCAAGGGCCGAGGCACAGCAGGATGAGGCCGGTCCCGCGCAGTTCCAGGCGCTCGACGAAGTTCGATGGATGATCGAGGAACTGCGGGTGAGTTTCTTCGCCCAGTCACTCGGGACTCGGGTGCCGGTGAGCGAGGAGCGGGTCATGCGGGCGTTGGCGGCTTTGCCGTAGTTACCCGGGCGGCCCCGCTCCGGCGGCCGAAGCCCGGTGCCGCGCCGCTTTGCCGGCGGCCGAAGCCCTCTGCTGCCGAACGCCGCCGGCCGAAGCCCGGGGGGCGAGCGGTCCGCGCCGCTTTGGACGGTTTCTTACGCTGGAGCCGAATAAACCGTCCAAAGCGATCTCGGTGGCTGGGTTTACAAGAGCCTTCGGACGGCTTCTACCATTTCGCCCTCTGACATCACGGACGTAAGGTGGGCGATCCGCCACCCTGCGGCGGTAAGAGCGTTCAATTTCCGTCGTTCCCGATCAAAAGCCGAACGAGACGCAATTCTGTGGGTCCGTCCGATGATTTCTGCTGCGAAGCGCTTGTCCGGCCACGCTGCATCGATGACATACACAGCCTTCCCCACACCGGTTACGAAGTGAGCCTCGAACGGTTGAAGGGCCTTGAGGGCCTCGAACGCTCGGACCTCCAGCATGCTGTCCGCAAGTGGGGCCTCGAACCGATGGGCGAGCAATCGCCGGATTTTTGACCGGCCGCGTGCGTTGGGCGCTGTCCTTTGCAAACACGTATTCAGCTCGACAATGTTCAAGCGCCGTTCGATGAGCGCCTCGTCGAGGATGCGCTCCAAGGCGCGAAGCTCGTAACGACCGGCGAGGTCGACGAGGGTCCTGGCCGGCGAGGTAACCGGGACTCCATAGCTCACTGTGACGTCCTGTCGTGAGAGCGGGCCTCTTCGGTGAAGCGTCACGCCGGCCAGCCGGGGGTGATGATGCATTGGGACGGTTAACTCCGGGAGCCTTGTGGGCCCCACCACGTTGAGGCGGTGAAGCGCCGCTGCCCCGGTGTGAGAGATAACGGCGTCGGGGCCAACGGCCAAGGAGGCGGCTACGAGGTCTTCCCAACGCGATCGGGGAGCGCCACAGATGGCGTATATGCCCGAACGCGCCCTCCGAAGATGGCCTTGGCGCGCCGCCCTAAACAGCTCAGCGTGACTGATCCCGATGCGGGCGGCCTGTGCCGCCGAGAACAACCCACATTGGCTCTCGGCCAGTCGGCAGAGAGCGGACCGGGTGTCTTGTTCCATGCCCCGAGCCAACAACATGCCAGTGACCGAACCCATGTTCGCCCAATATGAGGGCGCGAAATACGAAGCCCAGGAACGTTAAAGCTTGCCCGGTGGGGGGTAGTGGTTTATAGTGGAGGAAAGTAGAGGCGGAGGGAGTGACCCCTTGCCTTCACGGAGCAAGCGAGCTGGCAAGTGGAGCGATTCCATGGCACTTTCGAGTTTTCCCTCGACGCAAAGGGACGCCTCATCCTGCCGGCGCGCTTTCGCAACGAGTTCGACACGAGACAAGCCTACGTCTCCGCCTTCAACGGTGGGTGCTTAGCTTTGTTCCCCCCGGAGCAGTTCACTCAGTACCTCGCTCGAGCAGAAGCGCTGGAGTACCGGGGGCCGGAAGGGCGCCACATGGCCAGGGTGTTGAGCGCTCTGTCGAACGACGTGGAGTTCGACGCCCAGTGGCGGATAACCATCCCACCCCATCTGCGAGAGTTCGCCGGCCTCGAAGCCAACCAGCCGGTAACGGTCCTCGGCGCCCTGAACCGGGTTGAACTATGGCAGACGCAGAAATGGCACGAGAGCGTTGCGGCCGGCGTCCAGAGCCTCATCGACGGCACCAGCCCGCTGTTCGACCCTGTTGTACCGCCAACCCCGGATCTCCAGCCGGCCGCAGGACCGAGATGACCACCGCCACCCTTGAACGGGCTTATACGGAGCCCCTTGACCAGCAGGACGGGAGTCCCCTTCTCCACCCGCCCAGTCCGAAGCACCGAGAGAGAAAACCCGGCGCGATGCTGGCCGAGGGGCTGCGTATGAGCCCGGCAGACTGGCCTTATGTTAAGGCCGCCACGCCCGTGAGCCCAACCGGCGAGACGGCGGGGACCGGCCAGTTCGAGCACCGGCCCGTCATGCTCGACGAGGTACTGGACATCTTTTCGGCCGTACCGCCGGGAGTGGTACTGGATGCCACGGTGGGAGCCGGCGGCCACGCCCGGGCGCTGCTGCAAGCGTTCCCTCACCTGGCCGTTGTCGGCATCGACCGGGACGAAGAGGCCGTCGTGAGCGCAACAGCTGCGCTGGCCCCGTTCGGACGGCGGGCCACGGTCGTAAAAGGCCGGTTCGACCGTTTAGGGCAAACCCTCGACAACCTCGGCGTCGGGGAAGTGTCTGGCACCCTGTTCGACCTGGGCGTCAGTTCGCCGCAGTTCGACCGGCCCGAACGGGGTTTCAGTTACCGGTTCGATACCGCCCTCGACATGCGCATGGACCGGTCTCAATCGTTGACTGCGGCGCAACTCGTCAACGAGAGCACGGCGGCAGAGCTCGCCCGTTTGTTCAGAGACAATGGCGAGGCCCGTTTTGCCCATCGGATCGCCGCCGCGATCGTCGCCGCCCGACCGGTGCTGAGCACGGGCAGGCTGGCCGAGGTAGTCGGTTCAGCGGTGCCGGCGGCTGTCCGCCGCCGCGGTCATCCGGCCAAAAGGGTCTTCCAGGCGCTCCGGGTGGCAGTGAACTCCGAGCTCGAGATCTTGCCTGGCGCGGTCGACGCGGCCATCGAGCGGCTTTCGCCGGGCGCCCGCATAGTCGTGATCTCGTACCACTCGGGAGAGGACAGGGTGGTCAAAGACCGCCTGGTCAACGGGGCCACCGGTGGGTGCGTATGCCCTCCGGGGTTGCCCTGTGTATGCGGTGCCACGCCTCGGGTGCGACTGCTCAACCGGGGCGCCCGCAAGTCGTCGGTCGAGGAAGTGTCGGCTAACCCGCGAGCCGCCAGCGCCAGGCTCAGGGCGGCTGAGGCTCTAATCACCGTGAAATACGAAGCTATCGAAGAGGAGCGTCGGTGACCCCGACCGAGCCGGGATGGGAACGGGCGGGCGGACGCGGCGGCGCCGGCGTCGCCGGAACGGGTCTCCTGGACACCGAACGCCTTGATATCGAAACTCTGGCTGCCGGTTCCCGCGGCCGTGAACTGCCCGAGCCGGGCCACGTCGACGCTGGTGCCGCCAGGCCCGGCGGCGCCTTCGCGCCAGGACAGAGAAGAGCAACAACGCCACCTTCGGTTGGTCCAGAACCAAGCCAGGCGCCGAGCGGGGCGGCGGCGCCTACTGGTCGTCCTGGGCATCGCCACTGTGGCCGTGGTCGGCCTGGCGTTGGTCGCCCTCCATGTCCTGATCGCCGAAAACCAGTTCAGGCTGGACGTTTTGCAACAAAAGGCGTCGACCGAGCAAGCCAGCTATGAGAAGCTGCGCCTGCAAGTGGCACAGCTAGAGGCCCCTGCCCGGATCGTCTCTCAGGCCGAGGGCCGGCTCGGGATGGTCCAGCCGGCCACGGTGACGTACCTGCCAGCCACGACGTCGACCCCGCCCCACTGCGGTGACCCCGGCCACCACTGCGGTGACCCCGGCCACCACTGCGGCGACCACGGCGAGCGGGGCCAGGGGCCAGCGCAACAACACCACATCGAGCCGAAGTGCATCCTCCTCCGGGGGCTCCGGGGGCTCCGGGGGCTCCGGGCCAGCGCTTCGGCGGTGACCGACCCGCCTACGACCGGCGCGGTTGCTGCTCCTCAGGGTGATTCGGACTGGCCGACGGTCAAGCCGTACCTGAGCGGTAGTCCGTGAGCGGGGCACCGACCAACGGGGCGGGACGCCGTCCCTCGGCGCAAAGTCGGGCCCCGCCTCCGGAGGCCGGGGCCAGACCACGCGCCGCCGCCCCGGGGGACGGGGCGGTGGCAGTCGCACCAAGCGGCGCCGGCTGCGGTTCGTCGCCACCGCTGGTGCCATGAGCATGCTGGTAGGGGTAGTGGTAGTGCGGCTGCTGTTCGTCCAGGGCATCAACGCCGGAAGGTACCTGGCCGACGCCCGCTCCGAGTACGTGCACGAGATCTCCTTCCTCGGTGAGCGAGGCGCCATCCTCGACCGCAACGGGGATGAACTGGCCATGTCAGTCCCAATGACGACGGTCTACGCCGATCCCTACCAGGTGACCAACCCCGGCCGAGAAGCCCAATCTCTCGCCGGCGCTCTCGGGCTGCCAGTAGCTACTCTCCAGGCCGACCTGAGCGAAGCCAGCGGGTTTGTCTACCTGGCCCGCACGATCCCTGACGCGTCAGCCGCCAACGTGCAAAAGCTGCTCAGCGCCGGCGACCTACCGGGTGTGTACACGATGCAAGAGCCAAAACGCTTCTACCCCGCCGGGCAACTGGCGTCGCCCATGCTCGGCATAGTCGGCATTGACGGGCAAGGCCTGTCTGGGCTCGAGTACAAGTACAACGCCCTGCTGGCTGGCAAGCCCGGAAAGCTGGTAGAGGACATGGACCCGGCGGGCGGGCAGATCCCGGGCGGGGTGCAGGAATATCAGGCACCGGTGCGGGGTGATGACCTTGTACTTTCCATCAACGAGCCGCTCCAATACGACGCAGAAGAAGCCCTGGCCCGGGCGATCGTGGCTGCTCAGGCCGACAGCGGCATGGCTCTGATCATGGACTCGCGCACGGGTGAGTTGCTGGCCGTGGCGCAACTTACGATGCCCACTCCGTCCGAACCGATGACGATGCGAGAACCTCCGGCCCTGCCCGTATGGTTCGTCCCGCCCGGGTCGACATCGACGAGCACGACAACCCCAAGCGCCACTTGGAGCGGGACCAGCATCGCCAACGACCAACCCGTGGAGGCCCCGTCGGCCTCGGCTTTCACCACAGTTTACGAACCGGGTTCGGTGGAAAAACTGGTCACGGTGTCAGCGGCGCTTTCGGCGGGCGCCGTCCAGCCCGGTGACTACTTCTCCATTCCCGACACCTACGACGTCGCCGGCAGCATTTTCAGCGATGCCTGGCCCCATCCCACGTTGGACTGGAGCATCTCCAACATCATTGCCCACTCTTCGGACATCGGCACGATCGAAATAGCGCAGCGGCTGGGCCTGCCCCGCTTGGTCCAGTTCATCCATTCGTTCGGCATCGGCGAGCCTACTGATGTCGGGTTCCCGGGCGAATCGGCGGGACTGGTGCCACCGGCATCTCAGTGGTCCGGGACAACCATTGCCACCGTCCCGATCGGCCAGGGTCTGGCGGTCACGGCCGTTCAAATGCTGGCCGCTTATAATGCGGTCGCAAATGGCGGCGTGTACATCCCGCCGCGTCTCGTCAACGGGTACGTCGACGCCGCCGGGAAAGAGCACTTGTTTGCGCGTCCCTCCCCTCGTCAGGTGGTGAGCACGACAGTGGCGTCGGAGATGACCTCCATGCTCGAAGGTGTGGTCCGGGTCGGTACCGGCACCGCGGCTGACCTGGAGCCCTACACGGTGGCAGGCAAGACCGGCACTGCACTTGTCCCGTTGCCCAACGGCGGCTATTCCTCGGACGATTTCGTGTCCAGCTTCGCTGGGTTCGTCCCGGCCGAAAACCCCGCCATTACCGCCATGGTCGTCGTCGTAGGGACCCATCAGTACGGCGCCCAGGCGTCGGCGCCCGTTTTCGCCACGATCGTGCGGGACGGGCTCCAGGAGCTGGGCATCCCCCCGCACAAACCGGCCCCGGCGGTGCCCGGGGTCCCGCTGGCGACGCCCTACGGCGACGAGGGTGAAGCGGCCGGGCCGGCCTTACCAGGGCTAGTCGGCACGCCGGACGTTCAGGTCGGGTCGTCTTCGTCGGCGGCCGGCCGGCAGAACAAGACGGTGCCCGCGTCGACTACAACGACTGTCGGCTAGGGTCGAGGGAGCTTGACGAGGCCGAGTGTGCGCTTGAGAACTCTGCTTGCAGCGGCCGGCCTGGACGCTGTCGAGGTGTCGGTTGGCCCGGGAAACCGAAGCAGACGCGAAGTTGGGGGAGCTGCGACCGTTGCGCCTGGGACCGATGAGCCAGGCGCTTCTGCCTTTCAGCATGTCTCTTTGCGTGAGAACGCTCGTTCCGAGCACGGGGGGGCCGACATGGGCGACCCCGAGGTCAAAGACGTAGTAATTGCTTCGAGCCAGGTCAGCCCGGGTGCCCTGTTCGCGTGTGTGCCGGGGAGCCGGGCCGACGGTCACGACTATGCCGGCGAGGCAGTAGAGAGAGGCGCAGTAGCCGTGCTGTGCGAATACCTCGTGGACGTTCCCGTGCCTCAAGTGCAGGTGGCGTCCGTCCGGCCTGCCCTGGGGGCTGTGTCGGCGGCGTTTTGGGACCACCCGGCCAGAGCCATGCGGGTAGTGGGCGTCACCGGTACCAACGGGAAGACCACTACATGTGCCCTCCTGGCCAGCATTTTCGAGGCCAACGGCTGGCCGGCGGGAGTGATAGGTACCCTCACTGGCGAGCGCACGACCCCGGAGGCTCCGGTGCTCCAGCGCGAGCTCGACCACCTGCGCCGAGCGGGCACGCTGGCAGTGGCCATGGAGGTGTCGTCTCATGCCCTGGACCAGCACCGGGTCGCCGGGACGGAGTTCTCGGCGGGCGTATTTACCAACCTGAGCCAGGACCATCTCGACTACCACGGCACCATGGATGCCTACTTCGCCTCCAAGGCCCAGTTGTTCAGGGCCGGCCAGGTCGGCGTGGCCGTAATTAATCGTGAGGGCCAGTGGGGGGCACGCTTGGTCGAGCTTCTATCCGGGAGCGACATACCGGTGGTGCCCTTCGGGGCTAGTGACGCCAGCGAGGTGGCGATCGGTGAGCACGGTTCGGTGTTCTCCTGGCGAGGCCATCGCCTCGAACTCAACTTGCCCGGGAGGTTCAACGTAACGAACGCCATTGGAGCGGCCGCCGCCGCCTGGGAACTGGGCATTGGCTGGGAAGCGATCTCCATTGGGCTGGCGTCGGTCCCCCCGGTCCGGGGCCGCTTCGAAGCCGTGGACGAGGGACAGCCATTTACGGTGCTGGTCGACTTTGCCCATACGCCCGCCGCCCTGGCCGAAGCATTGCGCGCCGCCCGAGAACTAACAGCAAGCGGCCCCGGGTCGCCGCAGAGCGACCGTGGGCGGGTCATCCTGGTGTTCGGAGCCGGGGGCAACCGGGACCGGGCCAAACGTCCTTTGATGGGCCAAGTGGCCGCCGAGTTGGCGGACGTAGTGGTGATCACGTCGGACAACCCTCGCGATGAGAGGCCGCTGGCCATCATCGAAGCGGTGGCCAGCGGCGCCGCCGGCAAAGAACCGCTTGTGATCGACGTCGACCGCGCCCGTGCCATTTCGGCCGCGTTGAACACCGCCATCGCCGGCGATGTCGTCGTCATCGCCGGGAAGGGCCACGAAACCGGCCAGGATTTTGGAACGCACGTGGAACCCTTCGACGACGTTGCCGTGGCCCGCGAGGCCCTGAAGCACTGGCCGCACGATCCAGCCCAGGGCCGAACCAACGTTCGGCGGGTCAGCGCCAAATGAAGGCGCTGCTGATTGCCGGTGGCGTCGCCCTCCTCGTAGCCATTCTGGGGACCCCTTTGCTAATTAGCCAACTACGTGCCCGTGGCATCGGACAGCAGATCCGGGAAGACGGCCCGGCCGGGCATTTTTCGAAGGCGGGGACCCCCACAATGGGAGGGCTGGCGATCATGGCGGCCACAGTGGCCGGCTACGTCGTCGCTCACGTATCAGCTACCTTTACAACCCGCGGGCTGGTCGGGATGCTCACGATTTGTGCTGCTGCCATCGTCGGCTTCCTTGACGACTGGTTGAAGGTGACGCGCCAGCGCAGCCTAGGGCTGAACAAACGGGCCAAAATCGCCGGCCAGTTCGTGGTGGCCTTTGCCTTTGCCATCATCGCCGTCGAGTGGCTCAGAGTGGACACCCATCTTTCGTTTACGCGCTACGACTCGCTCGGCTTACAACTCGGGAAAGTGGGATGGGTCATTTTCGCCGTCCTGGTGATAGTGGGGGCCATGAACGCCGTCAACTTGACCGACGGGCTGGACGGCCTCGCTTCGGGCTCGTCTGCCTTTGCGTTCGCCGCGTTTACGGTCATCGGCTTTTACCAGCTGCGGCACGAGGTTATTTACAGGAACCCGGCTTCCCTTGACGAGGCGGTGATGGCCGCGTCCCTGATTGGCGCCTGCGCCGGCTTCTTGTGGTGGAACGCGGCACCGGCGCGGATCTTCATGGGTGACACGGGTTCGCTTTTCATTGGCGCCGCCATCGGCGTGCTCGCGCTGCTCGAGAACGTGGACCTGCTCTTGCCCCTTATCGGCGGCCTGTACGTCCTCGAGACCCTATCGGTAATTGCGCAGGTAACCAGTTATCGCCTCTTTGGGCGGCGGATATTCAAAATGGCGCCCGTGCACCACCACTTCGAGCTCGTAGGTTGGCCGGAGACCACGGTAATTGTCCGGTTCTGGATCCTGGCCGGGTTGTTTACGGCCGTGTCGCTCGGGGTCTTTTACGCGGACTTCCTCGCTCATGGCGGCACCGCCTGATGGCAAACGCGGCCCCGCCAGGGCGGTGGGACCCAGCCCGGGGCAGAGCACTCGTGATCGGTTACGCCCTCTCGGGTCGCGCCGCGGCGGCGTGCTTGGCCAATCAGGGCTGGGAAGTGGTCGTCCTCGAAGACGACGTCGGAGCGGCACAGGCGGCCCGGTCGAACGGTGTAGCGGGCGGGCCTGACGGTTGAGATGGCCCCCGGGCCGGTCAGATCGGCGGAGCTAGCGCGTTCATGTGGTCTGGTCGTGCCGAGCCCGGGGGTCCGGGCCGACCACCCCGCTATATCTGCGGCCCTCGCTGTGGGCGTAGAAGTATGGAGCGAGGTCGAGCTGGCGTGGCGAGCGCTCGCCGAAAGACGCCAGGGCCCCGCCGGTCAGGACCGATGGCCCAGGCTGGTGGCGATTACCGGCACCAACGGGAAGACGACGGTGACCGAGCTCGTCACCGCCATGCTGGCCTCCTCGGGACGAGACGCTGTGGCGGCAGGCAACGTGGGCTACCCGCTGCTGGAGGCGGTCACCCATATTGTCCCCGGCCAAGAAACGGTGCTGGTGGCCGAGGTGTCCTCGTTCCAACTCGAGTTCACCCGGGCGTTCCGCCCGGACATAAGTTGTTGGCTGAACTTCGCCCCCGACCACCTTGACTGGCACCCGGACCTGGCTCATTACGCCCGGGCCAAGGCGAAGATCTGGGCGCAGCAGGGCCCCGGTTGTACCGCGGTCGTCAATCGCGACGACCCCGAGGTCTGGCGAGCGGCCGAGGGCGTCCCCCCCGGGGTTGAGCTGGTTACGTTCGGGGCCTTCCCCCGGCCCGGCGTGGACGAAGCTTCCGCCCACCTGGGGGCCGTCCCCACCGGGCATTGGCTCGTCCGCCCTGAAGGGGTACAGGGACCGAACGGTTTCGAGCTCCGGGCCGGCGACTTACCTCGGGCCTTCCCCCACGATCTTGCCAATACGGCGGCCGCGTTGGCTGTAGCCCTGGCTGCGGGAGCGACGCAGGAGGGGTGCTTGGAGGCGGCCCGCACGACGACGGTGCCTCCGCACCGGGTGCAGCTCGTAGCCGAAAAAGACGGGATTTCCTGGTACGACGACTCTAAGGCGACCACCCCCGCCGCGGTGCAAGCCGGAGTTCGGGGCTTTTCGTCGGTCGTACTGATCGCCGGAGGGCGCAACAAGGGCCTCGACCTGTCGGAACTGGCCAGCACGGTCCCACCTGTGAGGGCCGTCGTGGCGGTCGGCGAGTCCGCCGCCGAGGTGGCGAGGGCATTCGCGGGTAGAGCTCCCGTCCGCCAGGCCCGGTCGATGAGCGCGGCCGTCGACGCGGCATCGAGCATGGCCGCCCCGGGCGATGCCGTCGTTCTTTCGCCGGGGTGCGCCAGTTTCGACTGGTACTCCTCTTATGTGGCGCGGGGCGAAGATTTTTCCGCGCTGGTGAAGGGAAAGCTTTGCTCTCCCGCCCTGGGTTCAGAGCCAACGACCGCGACAGCATTGGAGGTTGGCCACTCATGACTGCAGTCGACACGTCCGCGGCCGCGCCGGCGGTACGAGTACGTCGCTCCAGTTATTTGTTCCTCATCGCCGTGGTGTCGGTCCTCTGCATAGCGGGCCTGGTAATGGTCCTTTCCGCCTCGTCTGTCGCCAGCCTGCGCAGCTTCGGGACGCCCTGGAGTTATTTCGAACGACAGGCCGCTTATCTGTGCATGGGCGCTATCGCCTTTTTCGTGGCCCAGGGCACCAGGATTTCGTTCTGGCAACGCCTGGCGCGACCGCTTATGTTCGTGTCGGGGGCGTCGTTGTTGGCCGTGTTGGTAGCCGGGCGGAGCGCCGGCGGCGCCTCCCGCTGGCTTGGCACCGGCTCATTACAGTTCCAGCCCTCGGAACTGGCAAAATTGGCCCTCATCCTGTTTGCGGCCGATGTCTTGGCCCGGCGGGAAGGAAAACGCGACTGGGCTTACCGGGCCGGCCCTGTGATCATCGCGCTGGGCATTTTCGCCCTCCTTATCATGAAACAGCCGGACATGGGCACCGCTGTGGTGCTGTGCTGCGCCGGGGCGGCCATACTTTTTGTAGCCGGTATGCCGGTCTTGCCCATGTTGGGACTTGGTGGCGTTGCTGCCCTCGGTGGCGCAGTGCTCGCCGTCTCGGCCAGTTACCGAGCCGCTCGCCTGACTTCGTTCCTCGATCCTTTCGCCCACGCCAGTACCACCGGCTATCAATCGGTGCAAGGCCTCATTGCACTCGGTGGAGGGCACTGGGTCGGCACCGGGCTGGGGCAGAGCCTGGCTAGCTGGGGTTACCTGCCCAACCCGTATACAGACTTTATATTTGCAGTTATCGGCCAGGAGACAGGGTTTGTCGGCAGCCTCCTTATCTTGGGGCTGTTCGCGGTCATCGGCGTCCTTGGTACACAGGTGGCCTGGCGCGCCCCGACCACATTCGAAAGCCTTTTGGCCGCTGGCATAACGGCGTGGCTCCTGGCGCAGGCCATTATCAACACTGGGGCCGTCGCCGGGCTGTTGCCTGTGACGGGCGTCCCGCTGCCGTTTGTTTCTTACGGGGGAACGTCTCTTGTTATCGTGCTTTTTGCCACCGGGCTCCTGGCTAATGTCGCCCGCCGGTGCGGGCCGAGTAGCGCCAAGGGTGTTCCCAATGGCGGCCGCCAGGCCGGGCCCCGACCTGACGGGGCCGGTAGTAATGGGGCCGGTAGGGATGGCGCCCGACGCCCGGCCGGGGACGCCGATTTGGCGGGCGCGAGGTAGACGATGACGGCAAGCGGCGAGGATCCAGGCCGGACTTGGGCGGTAATAGCCGGGGGAGGGACGGGAGGTCACCTCTACCCGGGAGTGGCGGTGGCCAGAGCCCTCGTCGCTCGCGGCCATGACCCGGCCTCTCTCCGATTTGTGGGCGCCCGGCGCGGTCTCGAGGCGAAAATCCGGGCACTCGAGGGTTTCCCGCTCACGCTGTTACCTGGCCGCGGCCTGGACCGCCGGCTCTCGGCCGGCAGCCTGGTGGCCAATATCGAGGCGCTGGCGGGGGGATTGGCCGCTGTTGCTATGGCCGTCATCTCCTTTTCGAAGTGGCGCCCGGCGGTCGTTATTTCGTTGGGTGGGTATGCCAGTCTGGGCTGTGTAGTGGCGGCCTACCTGTGGCGGGTCCCGATCGTTGTGGTCAATGTCGACGCCGTGCCGGGGGCGGTCAACCGATTGGCAGCGCGAGTCGCAGCCGCCAGCGCGGTGGCCTCACCTGACGTGGACTTGGCCCGCGCCATACCCACCGGCGTACCTGTGCGGGCGGAGATGCTGGCCATCGACCGGAGCCCGGCTGGGCGCCGTGCGGCTCGCCAGCGGCTCGGCTTACCGGCGGAGACGAAAGTGGTGGCCGTCTCGGGCGGCTCGCTCGGGTCCCGGCGCATCAACCGGGCCACTCTGGAACTGGCGGAGTTGTGGGCGGGGCGGACCGACGTCGCCATCCGCCACGTGGTCGGACGGCGCGACTGGAGCGAGGTCGAGAGTGCCACCGTCCCCACCGAGGGGCTGACCTATCAGCGGGTCGAGTACGAAGAGGACATGGTCTCGTTTTACGGGGCCGCGGACATCGCGGTACAACGAGCAGGTGCCAACACGGTGGCGGAGCTGGCGTTGGCCGGCGTGCCCGCTGTCCTGGTGCCACTGCCGACTGCGCCCGGAGACCACCAGGGGGCCAATGCGAGGGCCATGGCGAGCGCCGGCGGGGCGGTAGTAATACCGGACGACGAGCTCGATGGGCCTCGCCTGGCCAGGGAACTGGACGCGCTCATAACTGACGGTTCGCTGCTCGCCGGCATGGCCGCAGCGGCCCAGACCTTGGCTCGTCCACAGGCGGCCGAGGAGGTAGCCAGGCTGGTCGAGGAGCGCGCTCTGCGGCTGGTCCCGGACCGGGTATCGGTGAAGGGAGGCGCCGGTGTTGCCTAACCTCTCGCCGGAGCAGCCTGACCTGACCGGTGGGCCATGGCACTTCCACCTGATCGGCGTAGGCGGCGCCGGCATGAACGGTATGGCTACCATGCTCGTCGCCATGGGCCATCGCGTGTCCGGCAGCGACGTCAAGGGCTCGGCTGTCCTGGAACGCCTCAGCGCTCTCGGCGTTCAGACCTCCGTTGGCCACGACCCCGCCAATGTCGGTAACGCCGATTTCGTGGTGTCTTCAACCGCCATAAAGGCGGGCAATGTGGAGGTCGTCGAGGCCCGGAAGCGGCGGATACCGGTGTTGTCCCGGGCGGACCTGCTGGCGGCGATATGCGCTCGCTGCCGCACCCTGGCTGTAAGCGGGACGCACGGCAAAACCACCACCACCGCGATGTTGGCCGGTGTGCTCAATGAGGCTGGTTTCAATCCCTCGTACCTGGTCGGCGGCGAATTGCCGGGAGGGCGGGGAGGAGCATTTTGGAGTGGGGGGCCGTGGCTCGTGGTCGAGGCGGACGAGGCTGATGGTACCTTTATCCGGCTCGGCGCCCAAGGGGTGATCGTCACCAATGTCGAACCCGACCACCTCGACTACTTCGGCGACGAGACGGCGCTGGCCAGCGCCTTCGAGCGCTTTGTCTCCCAGGCACCGGGGCCGCGCATCGTGTGCGGCGACGACAAGACGGCGTCTTCACTGGCCAGCGGCGACCGCAGGGTTATTACGTACGGCACCAGCGAGGGATCGGATTACCAGATCTCCACCGTCGACCTGGCGGCTGGCGGGTCGACGTTCGAAGTGCACGCTAGAGGAGCCAGCCTCGGGCGGTTCGAGCTGATCGTCCCCGGGCTGCACAACGTGCGCAATGCGACGGCGGCTCTGGCTATGGCCGCTGAGGTAGGCGCCAGCCCCACAGCGGCGCGAGCCGCATTAGCCCGCTACGCGGGGGTGGGCCGGAGGTTCGAGTGGCGGGGCACCAAGGACGGGGTGACGTACATAGATGACTACGCCCATAATCCCGGCAAGGTGCGGGCAACGCTGGCGGCGGCGCAACACGGCCAGTGGGGCCGCATCGTGGCGGTGTTCGAGCCCCACCGTTACAGCCGGACCGCAGCCTTGTGGCAAGACTTCGCTGATGCCTTCGACGGGGCGGACGCCGTGGTGGTGACAGGGCTGTACGCCGCCGGTGAGGAACCGTTGCCTGGTGTTAGCGGCCGGCTGGTAGCCAACGCAGTGAGGGCATCCCATCCGGCATTGCCGGTGGAGTACGCGGAGAGCCGCACCGACCTGGTGGCCGTGCTGCGGAGCATGCTCCGGCCGGGCGACCTGTGCCTGACCATGGGGGCAGGTGAAGTCACCACCCTGCCCGGCGATCTCCTGGGGGGTGCGGGTCGCGGAGCTCGGCCCAACGGGGCCGGCGGCCCCCGAGCCCAGGATCGTGAGGCCCAGGATCGTGAGGCCCAGGATCGTGACGAGGGTGGCCGATGAGCGACCCGACCTCCCCACTGCAGCAATTCGATGGTCCCCGAGTCGACCCTCGCTTCAGGCGGAGGTGGGCGGAAGCTCGCCGGGCCGAGGGTCGGCGCCGGCTCAAAGTACTCCTCGGCGTCGTCGCCTTGGCCGCCGTGGTGGGTGCTGGCATCGGTTTGCTTCACTCTCCCGTGTTCCGCGTGCGCAACGTGGAGGTCATCGGTAACGCGCATACGCCGAGGGCTGAGATTCTGGCGGCCGCGGGCCTGGTTCCAGGTCATGGGGACGTATTGATGGTGGATGCCGGCCCGCCGAGCGCAACGCGAGCATTGGACGCCTTGCCTTGGGTGGCCGCGGCCACGTTCGAGAGACGCTGGCCATGGACTCTGGTGATCAGGGTGAAAGAGCGCGCCCCGGTGGCGCGGGTCATGTCGGGGAACGCTGAAGACGTGGTCGACAAGAGCGGCCGAGTTCTCGAAGTGAGCCCGCCGCGAAGTGCAAAACCCGTGCCGGCACTACCACTAATAATTGGGGCGCAAGGGGCCTCTGCCGGTGCGTACGTCTCCCCGGGTGCGGGCGTTAACGGGCCCGACCTGGGCGAGCTCCTGGCCGCCGCGAACGATGCCCCGCACGCGCTGGCCGCCCGCCAACTCAGGGTGGAGTACTCCGCCACGGAGGGTCTGATGGCCTATATCGGCTCCGCCAAAACCGTCGTGTTGCTCGGGGACGCTTCCGACCTGGCTCTGAAATTAGCCATCCTGGAGGAGCTGGCGACCCGGGTGAACCTCGCCTCCTACTCCCAAGCGGACCTCACTGTGCCCGAGCGGCCCGCGCTTACACCTTTACCATCAGGTGTTTTGAGCGCCGGTTGACCGGGACACCACGATTGCCAAGTCCCGCTTGCGTCGACCGATACTTGATCGGTTAGTGACATCCGAGCTAACGTTGGTAAACCACGAGTAGAGCTTAGGCAACTCTAACCCTTCAGTTTAGGTCGAGGGTCCTGGCCACACAAGCAGGGTCTCTACGCCGGTGAACGCCGCAAGGAAAGGTGAAATGGCCGGCCCAGCGCAAAATTACATAGCCGTAATCAAGGTCGTTGGGATCGGCGGGGGCGGCGTGAACGCCATAAACCGGATGATCGACGCCGGGCTAAAGGGAGTCGAGTTCATTGCCGTCAACACTGACGCTCAGGCGCTGCTGATGAGCGATGCTGACGTCAAATTGGACATCGGCCGCCAACTGACGCGTGGCCTGGGCGCCGGGAGCGACCCCGAGATCGGCCGGTTGGCTGCCGAAGAGCACAGGGACGAGATCGAAGAGGTCCTTAAGGGCGCCGATATGGTCTTCATAACTGCGGGCGAGGGTGGCGGTACTGGGACCGGCGGCGCTCCCGTGGTGGCCACCGTGGCCAAAGCGGGCGGAGCGTTGACGATAGGAGTTGTCACCCGTCCCTTTGCCTTTGAGGGGCGCCGGCGATCTCTTCAAGCCGAGCAAGGCGTGCTCCAACTAAGAGACAAAGTCGACACCTTGATCGTCATACCGAACGACCGCCTCCTGGCAGTGTCCAACAACAAGACCACCATGGTCGGCGCGTTCAAGAGCGCAGACGAAGTCCTCCTTCACGGAGTCCAGGGGATTACCGAGCTGATAACAACGCCCGGTCTCATCAACACCGACTTCGCCGACGTCAAAATGATCATGAGCAACGCTGGGACGGCGATAATGGGGGTTGGGTCGGCTTCGGGTGATGGCCGGGCGACGACCGCGGCGAAGCTGGCGGTGACATCACCGCTGCTCGAGGCGTCGATCGAAGGCGCAAGGGGCATACTCCTCAACATTGCGGGCGGGCCTGATCTCGGTTTGTTCGAGGTCAACGAGGCGGCAGAGATCATCCACTCGGCCGCTCATCCCGACGCCAACATAATTTTCGGCCAGGTAATCGACGAGGGGATGGGAGACGAGGTCCGGGTTACCGTCATCGCCGCCGGCTTTGACCGCATCGACGGTGCGGCCCAGGCCGATGATGACCGTACCGCTTCGATCTCGCGCCGGGCTCTCGGGTTGATTGACACAGAAGTGGAGCTGGCCGGCGCCGGCCTCGGCTTTGGGGACGACGACGACTTCGACGTCCCACCGTTCCTCAAGTAGTGCTGACGGCCGCTTCGTTCCTGTCAGGTGCCCATGTCAGGGTTGCTTGTCGCAACTAGCTGACCGGGTGACCGCGCCTCCACCGCCTGGGGTCTGGTTGACCAGGCTCGCTGGGGGTAGCGAGGTGCGGGCCGGCGGCCGCCTGAGCGGTGATTTCGCCGGGCGATTGGGGCGAAGTTCGAGCGGCGCCCAGCGGAGGTTGGCGGACGCTCCTTGGACGTGGCTCCATCAGGTCCACGGCAGTCGAGTGGTAGTAGTAGACCGTCCGGGCGCGTGTAGAGGCGAAGAGGCTGATGCCGCCGTCACGTCGTGTGCCGGCGCCGCGCTGGTAGTGAGGACGGCTGACTGCGCACCTGTGGGCCTCGGCAGCCCCGAGGGTGTGGTGGCGGCCGTCCACGCCGGCTGGCGCGGGCTCATGGCCGGCGTGGTGGAAAACGCCGTAGTGACGATGCGGGCGCTGGGAGCCACTGAGGTGACGGCGGCTTTAGGACCGTGCATTGCTCCCCACGCTTACCGCTTCTCGAGGCCTGATCTCGAGCACGTGACGGCCAGGTACGGCCGGCGTGTCGTCAGCACCGATGAGGCCGGTGACCCGGCCCTCGATATGAGGCAAGCAGTACGCGCTGCGGTCGAGGGCGCGGGCGCCACCGTCGTCGCGGACTCCGGCATTTGCACGCATTGCTCGGCTGACCATTGGTCCTGGCGGGCTGACAAGGACCAGGGGAGGCAGGCGACCGTTGTGTGGGTGCCGCCGGCCGGTGTGGGTGCCGCCAGCATGCTGAGACGCTGACGTGAACTTTGAAGTGGTGGCCGAGCGGCTGGCGATGGTCCGAGACCGGATTGCCAGTGCCGGGGCTGCGCCAGGCTCGGTCACTATTGTCGCTGTCACCAAAGGGTTCGGCCCCGACGCCGTGGCTGCCAGCGTACGGGCCGGCCTGTCTGACATTGGCGAGAACTACGCGCAGGAGATGCTCAGGAAGGTCGAGGGCGCTCCGGCGGGGGTCCGTTGGCACTTCCTCGGCGAGCTGCAACGCAACAAGCTGGCCCGGCTCGCGCCCCACGTTTACCTTTGGCACGGGCTCGACAGCGACGGTGGCTCCGATGCGTTGGCCACGCGATCTCCGGGTGCCGCCGTGCTCGTCGAGGTCAGGCTGGCCGACAACGGTCATCGGCACGGTTTGCCGGCCGGAGAGGTGCCTGCGTTGGTGAGGCGGGCGCGGGACGCTGGCCTGCAGGTCAGAGGCCTGATGGCGGTGGGCCCGGCGCACGCAACCCGCCAGGACCTGCACGGCGGCTTCCGCACAGTGGCAGAGCTGGCCAGGTCCCTCGGGCTCAGCGAGCTGTCTATGGGGATGAGCTCCGACTTCGAGCTGGCGGTAGCCGAAGGGGCGACAACGATCCGACTTGGCCGCGCCCTGTTCGGGCCGCATCCTGGGGGAGATGTCCCTCGGGCGGGTGTGACGGGGCTAATCTGATACGAGCGACCGCCGACCAACAACTTTATAGAGAGAACGCAGCGCGAGATGCCCATGAGGAGCCTGCAGCCGCAGAAGCCCGGACGGTGCGAGACCTGAGGGGGACGCAGCTCCCAAAGGTGCAGGCACGGGTGCGATTTGAGTACTGCAGCCGGGTATCCGCCGCTACCTCCCCCTCGCCCGGGTAGTTTTTCGGCGGGCCCTTAGGAGGAGTTATGCCGGGAACTGGGAAGAAGATGCTGATGTGGCTCGGCTTGGCCGATGCCGAGGAGTACGACGACTACGAAGCCTACGACGAGGCTCCGGCACCGGCACCTCAGGTGGCGACGGCCAGGAGAGCTACCGAGGTCCTCGAGACCGTCCCTGCAGCATCGCCAGCCGTGAGGACTCTTCCCCGTGATGGGCACGAACCCGGGTCCCCGATCAACTTGCGCGCTGCGCCCACGCCGCTTCGTTCGGTCCCCGCGCCTGGACCGGCGCCCCGAGTGCACGTGGCTGCGCCGGTTGAGTTCGCCGATGCCCAAGAGATCGCTGACCGGTTCCGCACGGGTCAGCCCGTGATAGTCAACCTGGGTAACGCCTACAGGGAGCTTGCGCACCGGATGATCGACTTTTGCAGCGGGGTGGCATACGCACTCGGGGGGACGATGGACAAGGTCGCCGACAAGGTCTTCTTGATGACGCCGAACAACGTTGAGGTTTCGGCCGAAGAAAAGCGCCGCCTGCAGGAACGAGGGCTCTACCGGTCGTGACGGGTACCCTCAGTACCACAATGATCGATGGCGGCCGGCCCTGGCTCAGATTGGGGTGTTCGTTACCACTGCGGCTCCAGGGGACGACTTATTCGTATTGGCGGGGCGTCTCCGCCCCGAAGTAGCTGTCTGTGTACATCCACCACCCTCTTTACACCCTTGGGCTCATCTATCTGCTCATCCTGGTGTTGCGTGCGGTGCTGTCGTGGTTCCCGATCCAACCGGGCACACCTCTGGCCACCGTAAACCACTGGCTCAGCGTGGTCACCGAACCCGTGTTGGCGCCGTTCAGGAAAGTGATCCCGCCGCTCGGTGTTTTCGACATCTCTTACATGGTTGCCTTGCTGGTCGTCTGGGTCCTGACGACCTACGTGTTTTACCTGGTTAGCGTGTAGTCGTCCCACTGGGACCGGCCTCGCCGCCAGGGTTAGCGTCCCGAGCCGCAAAGGCGGTGGCTGTTAGCATTGGTGCCCATGGAAGTGACACCGAAGGTGTTCCGCGACGTGCAGTTCCGCGAAAAGGCGCGTGGTGGTTACCATCCAGAGGACGTCGACGAGTTCCTGGAGCAAGCGGCCCTAGGGGCCGAAGTCCTCTTGGAGCGCCTTCGGGACGCGACCGAGAGGGCAGATCGAGCCGAGAAGACGGCCACCGAGGCATCTGCCACCGACGATGCCCTAAAGCGCATGTTGTTGATGGGCCAGCGCACCGTGGACGAGGCCGTCAAGGAAGCGCGCGGGGAAGCGGACCAGCTGCTGGTGGCGGCGCGTGCCCAAGCGGGCGCCCTGGTAGCCGACGCCGAGGAGCGAGGCCGGCGGGCCTACGAGGACAGCCTGGCCGACAGCCGGTCAAAGATGGAGGAAGCCGACAGAGCTCTACGTCAGGCTGAACAAGAGGTCGAGGCCCTGCGTGGTTGGGTCGATGTGAACCGTAGCCACCTGCTGGCAGTCATGCGTGACGCTCAGGGCCTGATAGAAAATGCCGGTTTGCTCAGCGAGGCGCCACGGCCGAACGAGCCCCCTCGGCCGCGCGAGTTAGCTACCCCCGATGCGGCGGCGCCCGTCGCAGCCATTGCACCTGGGCCAGAGCCCCAAGTTGTCGACGGGGTCGTTGTACATTCCGACGAGGATAACGCTCCTACTGGTGAGTGGGACGCCCGGTTGCTGGACGAGGTCGGCCGGGATGCTGGTCCCGCCGCAGCTGAACCATCACCGGATAATGGCGAAGGGGGCGAGGCGGCGTCTAACGGCGTGCCCGCCCTGACAGGCTCCTCTGCCGAGGGCGCTGACGAAGGGCCGCACACGTCGCCAGGTGACCAGACCATGGCGTTCGACGAGCGGGCCCTTGACAGCTTCTTCAATGAACAAGACATGGGTGACGAGCGAGGTCTGGGCCGGTTCCGGCGCCGTCAGTGAGCTCATGGCGGACCTCCGTCGGTCGCTCTCAGCTGGGCTTCTAGGCTGGTCCACGGGTCGAGGCGAAGGCAAGAACCGCCCGGCCTGACAACCAGGAACGTTTTGGCCCACGGGAATGCCCGGTGGCGACAGAACGTTAGCTCCCCACGTGGTAGGCTTCCCCGCTCCGCGGAAGGGTAGGTGCCAACGAAATGGCGAGAGCTAAGCAACCAGCAACCGTCGAGACGCCGACACCCGACGCCGCTGCTCAGGTGCAGGTCAATGGGACAAAGCCCGAGAGCGCGCCGGCCTCGACCGAGGGAAAGACGGCGGCAAAGCGCGCCGGTGTGAAAACTACCAAGGGAGCCAGGGAGGCTTCGAAGGAAGACGTGGATACAAAAGCACAGCACTCCAAGCAACACGCCAAGGCCGAAGTTGCGGAAAAGGCACCCGACGGGGCCAGTCGTGCCAAAAAAGTAGGGACCGCCGACGACGAGCCCAGGGACCAGTTCCTCGAGCACCAGCGCGTGCTGCTCGCGGCCGAGCGGAACAACTACACCCGCCAAGCCGAAGAGCTCAGGGCACAGGCGGAAGCCCTCGCTCTGGAGCACGAGCCGGGCGACGTCCAGTTCGACGAAGAGGGCGGCGAAGGCGGTACCGCCAACGTCGACAGGGAGCTGGACCTGCACCTTTCTGCTCAGGCCCAGGCGGCCATCGAGGAGATCGATGCCGCTCTGGACAAGATCGCCGTAGGTACTTACGGGATTTGTGAGAGCTGTGGCAACCCGGTCCCCAAAGCCCGGCTGGAGGCGCTCCCGCATGCCAGGCTGTGCGTATCTTGCAAAAGCGGAGGGCTCACGGCCCGTCGTCAATGAGCCGGGCCGTCCCACCGGCGATCAATGGTCCCCCGGACGGGATTTCGTCAGCCGGGGCTCCGTCAGCTACTCCGTCGTCAGCGCCTTCGGCGCGCTCGTGTGTGAGCATCGGCCTTCTGCTGTTGATAGCTGCGGCCGTGGTGGTGCTCGACCAGTTGAGCAAGTCGTGGGCGCTCCAGCAACTGAGCGACTCGAGCCGCCGGCACGTGATTGGCCCGATGTACCTCGTCCTCACTTTCAATAAAGGTGCCGCCTTCTCGTTGGGCGCGGGTGCCGCACCCATAATCGAAGCGGTCGCCATTGCTCTAGTCGTGGGAGTGGTGGCTTTGTCTGGCCGCGCCGCCAAGGGCGGAGCCAACCTGGCGGTCATCGTAGGGCTCGGGCTTCTCCTTGGTGGCGCTCTGTCCAACCTGGGGGACCGGTTGTTCCGGCACCATCATGGTGCGGTCGTGGACTTTATCCAGCTCGTCAGCTGGTGGCCCACGTTCAACGTCGCTGACGCGTCGATAACGATAGGGGCGGCGACGGTGGTGATCGCTCTGGTGTTCTTTCCGCCCGCCAAGAGGTCTGACCAGGCCGTCCCTGGGCTGTCGCCGGGACAACCCGCAGGAGGACATACGGGCTCTAGCTCCTCGACTGGCCCAGAGCCCCGGACGGGTGGCGGGCAAACCTTCGGGAGATGGGCCTGAACACGGCCGGCCGCGGCGAGCAGCAACAGGACAATGCAACGGGAGCGCCGGCCAGCACCGATGGCACCGGTGCGGGGCCCCTGCTGCTGTCGGTACCAGAAGCGCTTGCCGGCGAGCGGGTAGACAGGGCCTTGTCCCTCCTGGCCGGAGTTAGCCGCGCCTCAGCGTCTCGCATGGTCGCCGAGGGCCGCGTCCGAGTGGGTGGGTCAACGGTAAGCACAGGAGGGAGGCGACTGCGCGCCGGTGACTGGCTGGAAGTGGGGCCGGCACTCCACACGCCGGCCGAAGGCCAGCTGCAAGGGCAAAGCTCGGCCCGGCTCCGCCGACGCCAGAGGCCAAGGTCGTCTTCGTCGACGAGGATTTCGTAGTAGTGGACAAACCTGCGGGCCTCGTAGTCCACCCCGGCGCTGGTAACCGGGAAGGGACCCTGGTGCAGCAGCTGCTGGAACTCTTCCCCGATATTGCCGCCGCTGGCCCGGCTGGGGACCGGCCGGGTGTCGTCCAGCGTCTCGATAAGGGCACGTCGGGCCTGCTGGTCGTGGCCCGCACACCCGCGGCGCGCCAGGGGCTGATCGCCCAGTTGTCGGCGCGCACGGCCATGCGCCGCTATCTGGCTGTTGTGCATGGTGAGCTCCAGGCCGACGAAGGCCTGGTAGAAGGGCCGCTCGGGCGGTCTCCCAGGGCGAGGTTGAAGATGGCCGTAGTCGAGGGTGGTCGGGAAGCGCGGACACGCTATTCGACGATGGCCCGGTCGCCGACGCCGCTCCCTGTCACCTTGGTGTCCTGCCGCCTCGAGACCGGTCGCACCCACCAGGTGCGCGCTCACTTCGCGGCGATCGGGCACGCGGTCATCGGCGACGAGCGCTATTCCAAGCCCAAGGAATTGGCTGCCGTGCGCACCGTGGTCCCCTCGTTGGCCAGGCTCTGGCTGCACGCCACTGAACTTGGCTTCGTCCACCCCACCACGGGCGAGGAGCTCAGATTTAGTTCCGGGCCGCCAGCCGACCTTATGGAGGCATTAGGTCCACTGGGGCTAAAGCTCGGTGACACGGACAATAGACACGCGCAGTAAGGGAGCGGGCCAGGAGGAAATGGGCCGGGCTGGCAAGGCCGACCGAAGAGGGAGGCGGCGTCCCCTATTGGGCAGCCAGCGGCTCGGCGAACGCCAGTTGACCACCGCTGAGCCTGCGGACCATGTCTGCGATGGTGAAAGAGTCCAGGTGAGCCCGCATATGGTCGCCCACCTCCGCCCACACGGACAGCAAGGCGCATTGGCCCTCGTGGTTGCAGGCCCCGCCCACGTGAGGCTCACCAAAGTCGCCGACGACGATCGGCCCATCGACGGCGGCGACGATCTGGCCGAGCGTGAGATTTTCAGGCGTACGGGCCAGCACGTAACCGCCACCGACACCACGCTTGGACCGCACCAGCCCGGCACCCTTCAGGGCGAGCAGGATCTGCTCGAGGTAGGGCTGGGGGAGACCGGTGCGTTCGGCGATGTCACGGACCGAAGTGGGATGGTCGCCGCTGTGCAACGCCAGGGACAGCAGAGCACGACAAGCGTAGTCACCTCTTGTCGAAACTCTCATAAGAACAATCTACTGCGGACCAGCCCCCGTTACTGTGGTCTCGGCTAGTGCCCTCCGGTGCAGCTCTTAGCGGTTCGGGTCAGTTAGCGTTCCGAAAATGACGAGCGAGATGCCGCCCCGGTTCTACCCCACGGTGGCCCCCCCACCGGTCCCAGAGGTGGCGCGGCCCCACCGTCCGGGCCCGTCAGTGCTTCCCAGCCCGCTGCTTGTCCCCTCATATGGCGGCGCCTGCTTGGACTCGCTGGCGCCGGCATTGCTGGCTGCTCCAGGGGCTCGCCCCGACTGGCTTCCGGGGACACTGCGGGAGGCCGAGCAAACAGTACTTCTTGTCCTCGACGGGCTCGGTTGGCTGCAGCTTCAGTCCCGGGGCCACTTAGCCCCGACCATGACGAGCCTAGAGGGCGGCCCCATAAGTTCGGTCGCTCCCACGACTACGGCTACCGCGCTCACCTCACTGGCTTTGGGGATGTCGCCGGCCGCGCACGGGATCGTCGGGTACAAGTTCATCGTCACCGGGCCGGGTGGCGGCCACGAAGTGCTCAACGTCCTGCGCTGGAGTACCCGCTCGGGAGATGCCCGGCAATTCCTCCCGCCGCGCGGAGTCCAACCGCGGCCGGCGTTCGATGGTGTCGCCGTACCAGTGGTCACGAAGGCACACTTCTCCAACAGCGGCTTCACGCAAGCGCATCAGCAAGGGGCGAAAGAGGTCCCGTGGTACGTGCCGTCGAGCATTCCCCGCCTGGTCCGCCGTCTCTTGCTGAGCGGCGAGGCGCTCGTATACGCGTACTACGACGGGGTCGACCGCATAGCCCACGCCACCGGCTTTGGTGAGCTCTACGACGCTGAGCTCGGCTTCGTCGACTGGCTGGTAGGGGAACTCTTGTCGTCCATGCCGGCGGGTACGGCTCTGGCAGTCGTAGCCGACCACGGCCAGGTGGACGTCGGCCCGAGAGCCGCATTGGTGGCCGCCGAGGTGGCCGCCGAAACCGAACTATTCAGCGGCGAGGCGCGGTTCCGCTGGTTGCACAGCCGGCCGGGACGGGCCCGGCGCTCCTCGAGCTCGCTCGGTCCAGTTATATGGGGCAAGCGTGGGTGGCGTCTCGCGAAGAGGTTGTCGACGCCGGGGTCTTCGGGGGGGTGCCGAGCCCCGAAGCGCTGGACCGTCTCGGAGACGTGGCCCTGGTGCCTCTCGGCCAGGACGGCTACCTGGACCCACACGATTCGGGCGACGCCAAGCTCGTTTGCCGCCACGGAGGGCTCAGCCCGGAAGAGCTGCTCGTCCCTATGCTGGTGGCGCGAGCGTCGTAGGTTTGGGGGCTGGCGCGGCGGCGTCGCCTCGAACCTTGGCTGTGATGTCAGACGACCCTCAGGCTTACAATGTGCACTGGTCCCGTGCGGCCTAGCGCAGTCACGCCGCACCGAGCGCACCGCTGCGATATTGCCCCGTCGGCGGCCTGACGCTCGCTAGCGCTCCGTCTGCTCCGGATTGGCCTGCTGGGTGCGCTCGGCGTTGGCGATCTGGACGAAGGCCATCCGGATCTGGGCCAGGCCCTCCCGCAGGCTTTTTTCGTCTTCCCCTAGACGACCCTGTAGGCCGTCCACCAGCGAAGACAGCGCATCGATCGCCAGCTGCGCTTGTGGCAGGTGCGGTGGTTGCTGCGAAAGATGGAGGGCGGCCAGCTCCCAAAGCCCCATGGCGTGATTGGCAATGACCAGTTCCGCCGGCGCATGCGCCAGCTGCTCACGCATGGCGTCGAGCTCCTCCTGGGCTTGGCGGGCTTCCTCCGGGGTCGCCTCCCAAGAATCCTCGGCCTCCTGTCCGGGCCCGTCCCACTGGCCAGAAGTGCCGGGGCCAGCGCCCCGTGACGGGCCCGGTCCCGAGACCCGCCTTGGCCTGCTCCCGCCGGCCCGCCCCCTTCATCGTCGGGCTTGGGGACGCGATGTTCTCCGCTCGGTGTCCAAAGCGTGCTCACTGCGCTACTCTATGATGAAATGGGCAAGCAAGCGTCATAGGGGCAGTGGGAGCCTGGTAGCGCGTAATGGTCACAGACGGTCAGTAGCGTGCCGGTCATGAACCGGCGCTCGGTCCCTCAGGTAACGAGGGCCACTGGCGAAAGTCACGTATGACCACCATCGAGGCTGGAACTCACGCTCAGGATGTATGCCCTGTCGCGGTGGCTGGACCTTCAGATCGATCCTGGCCCAAGTGACAGAGCTGCCCGGCCCGGTCCAAACGACCGGGTCACCCCAACTGAAGTGCGCAGTTGCTCAGGTCGGCCAGAGCGCCCGTGCCGACCGTCTTGATCATCTTGTCCAGTGCCCATAACCGACGCGCGGCCACCACACGTCAGTGCGACGCAGCGCATGGGCAAGTCAAACACATTGCCATCATCACACCCTGCTTCGACGCCGCCCGTGCGACTACGCGTTCGAGGCCATAAGAAGGAGAACACCGAATAGCCACTGCAACTGACCTGAACGACCATCGGGTAAATGAGCGCATCCGCGCTCGTGAGGTCCGTCTGATTGACTCCGATGGCACGCAACTAGGAGTAAAAGCCCTGCCAGAGGCCTTGGCCATCGCCCGCCAGATGGACCTGGACCTGGTGGAGGTGGCACCCGATGCCAACCCGCCCGTCTGCCGGATCATGGACTACAACCGGTTCAAGTACGAATCGGCACAGCGGGCCAAGGAATCACGGAAAAAGGCCACCAGCACAAGCATCAAAGAAATGAAGTACCGGCCCAAGATCGGGACGGGCGACTTCACAACCAAAACGCGCCAGGTGGCCCGTTTTCTCGAGGAAGGCCACAAGGTCAAGGTCACGATCATGTTCCGGGGCCGCGAGGTAAGTCACCCGGAGCTCGGCATGAAGATCCTGGACGACTTGGCCGAGCAGGTTTCCTCGGTCGCAAAGGTGGAAGCGTCGCCCAAGCTCGACGGGCGCAACATGGTAATGGTGCTGGCCCCGGACCGAAGAGCCAGGCAGGCCGTCCGCCGGCCAGCCGACCTGGCCCAACCGGCCACCGCACCAACAACCGATGCCGCCCCAGGGGCGCCCACGGCTAGCGACTCAACTGGTCCTGAACCTGCCGGTTCCGAGACGGCTGGACCTGGACCGAGCAGCGCTGAGCCCGCCGCTCCGGCACCGGCCGCTCCGGCACCGGCCCGCACGCTCCGGCACCGGCCGCCGCTCTTGAGACCGATGCTCCTGACACCGTCGTGGCCCCGGTCGGGTCGGCCAACGGTGCAAACGCATCCAAGCGCGAACCCGCCACGGTGGCATCGACCGCATCAGTAGGCTCCCGTGCGCCGGCGGAGGACCTGGCGGGCCACAGCAGCTAACCTCTGCTACCTTGTGTCTCCGGTACCTATTGGGTGGTTTCGACGCGCTGCGTCCGTGGATTGCGAAGGCTTGCGGTCGTGGGCCAACCGGGCAAGGCCAATAAGACCAGAGAGGCAAGCAGATGCCAAAGCAGAAAACAGACAGAGGCGCGGCCAAGCGGTTCAAGGTAACGGGTACGGGTAGGTTGCGGCGGCGCCAGGCTATGCGCTCTCACCTGCTGGAAAAGAAGGCGTCGAAGCGGGTGCGGCGGTTGTCGCGCGAAGTCGAGGTGGCGCCGGGCGACGCCCGTTCGGTTAAGCGCCTGCTCGGCATTTGAGGCCTGAAAGGAGAACTCGATGGCCCGTGTAAAGCGCTCCGTTCACAGCAAGAAGCACCGCCGTTCGGTCCTCGAAGCGGCCCAGGGGTATTACGGCAACAAGAGCCGGAGCTACCGGGCCGCCCACGAGCAGTTGATGCACTCGGGCCAGTACGCGTTCCGGGACCGGCGAGCGCGCAAGGGGGACTTCCGGCGCTTGTGGGTGCAACGCGTCAATGCGGCCAGCCGCGCCAACGGCCTCAGCTACAGCCGGCTCATCGCCGGCCTGAAAGCGGCTGACGTAGAAGTCGACCGCAAAGTCCTGGCCGATCTGGCCGTCCGCGACGAAGCCGCCTTTGCTCGGCTGGTCGACCTGGCCCGTGAATCGCTTCCAGCCTCGGAGGCGTCGCCCACCTCCACCGGCTCCGGGGCACTTGCTGGTGTCGCAGCGGCGGATGCCAGCGGCACGTCAGGCACCACGGCCTCATCGGAGACCGCTGAACAAGTGTGAGCGGCCTTGCCTACCGGCACCAACGGGTCCAACGGCTGCGGCGCCTGGTAGGGCGCCGCAGTGCGCGTAAGGACGAGGGCCGGTTCGTAATTGAGGGCGTCAACCTGCTCGAGGAGGCCCTCGACGCCCAAGTGCGGATCGAGGCCGTCTACCTCGACAGCGATTGGGCTCTTGGACCAGGCGCACCTGCACCCGAAAACATTGGCGGGGCCGGCCCGAAACCCGTGGCGGGCAATGAGCTAGGCGGGCCGGACCGGCTGAGCCGGCTGCTCGACCGGTGCTTAGAGGGCGGCGCTCGGGTGTTCGAACTAGCGCCTGGAGTACTCGCCAGGGTGGCCGACACGGTTACGCCGCAGCCCGTCATGGCCATAGTCGAGACCCCGAACTTCGAGCTGTCCGACCTTGGATTCGTAGCGCCTCGGTTGACGGTCGTGTGCGTCGACGTCCGGGACCCCGGCAATGCCGGGACTCTGGTGCGTTCTGCATGGGCGGCCGGGGCGGACGGAGTGGTTTTCTGCGAAGGCGCGGTCGACCCTTGGAACCCCAAGGCCGTACGGTCCTCGGCCGGCGCGGTCCTACATATACCGATCGTCAGCGCCGGCCCACCGGCCGAGGTCCTCGAGAAGATCGGTGAGTGGGGGCTGCGTAGGTTGGGGGCGGTCAGGCAGGGTGGAGTGGACTACGCCGCGCTTGACCTCACAGTGCCCAGCGCCCTGGTGTTCGGTAACGAGGCGGCCGGTCTGCCGGTCGACCTCGTCGACAAAGAGATAGATGGCTGGGTGAGCATCCCTATGCCCGGCGGGGCCGAATCGCTCAACGTAGGCATCGCTGCCGCCGTGTTGTGCTTTGAATCCGTTCGCCAGCGCCGTTTTGCGCCCCCGTCGCAAACCTCGGCGCCGGTCAAGGTGGTCCTCCCGTCCGACCGGCCATAATGACGGGCAACACTGTCCGGTCAAGAAATACCTGCCGCCGGCCGAGGCGCGGGATTAGAGGAGGCAACGGCGCGTTGGGCAATTCCTCTGCGAGCCTGCGCCAGAACTGGCAAGCTGGCAGGCAAATGAACGTCGTTCAGGATGCCCTCGAGCGCGGCAAGGCGCTTATCGGCAAAGCCGGTTCTGTGGCTGAACTCCGAGCTGTTGAGCCCGAAGCGTTCGGGAAAAGGAGCGACCTCGCCGCGATAACCGCCACATTGCGGGACTTGTCACCGCCCGAGAGGCGCGAGGTCGGCCAGGCGGTCCAGGTCGCCCGGTCGCACCTCGAAGAACTGTTCGAACAGCGAAGCCTCGAACTCGGGGCCCGGGAGGCTCACCGCCGAGCCGAATCGGAGAGGCTGGACCTCAGCGAGGCAGCAGGATTGTTCGCGGCCAGCGCCGGGCCGCTGGCGGAATCGCTCGGGCAGCCATTGCCGCGGGGGCATCTCCATTTGGTGACCCAAGTGCGCCAGGAACTCGAAGACATATTCCTGTCCATGGGCTTCGAAGTGGCAGAAGGACCTGAGGTCGAGGACGATTGGCATAATTTCGAAGCGCTCAACATGCCACCGCACCATCCGGCGAGGGGCATGTTCGACACGTTCTACCTGAATGTGGGGGTCCCCGAGAGCGTCTTGCTCCGGACGCACACCTCTCCAGTCCAGGTACGCCTGATGGAATCGCGCCAGCCTCCCATTTACGCTGTCGTCCCCGGCCGCTGTTATCGCCGCGACACGCCCGATGCGCGCCACCTGCCCGTCTTTCACCAGGTCGAGGCGCTCGTGGTCGACGAGGGGATCAGCATGTCTCATCTGGCTGGAGCCCTGGAAACATTTACCAGCGCCTTTTTCGGTCCTGGTCGTCATGTGAGGCTGCGGCCCAGTTTCTTTCCCTTTACCGAGCCGTCTGCCGAATTCGACGTGACCTGTTGGGTTTGCGGGGGGTCGGGTTGCCGCACGTGCTCGAGGTCGGGCTGGGTAGAGCTCGGGGGTTGCGGGATGGTAAACCCCGCCGTGTTTGAGGCGGTGGGTATTGATCCTGAACGTTACACGGGCTTTGCCTGGGGGTTCGGTATCGACCGGTTGGCCGCCGCTCGCACCAGCCTGGCTGATCTGCGCGAGCTTCTTGACAACGACATCCGTTTTATCTACCAGTTTTAGGGCCCTAGATGAGAGCTCCACTTTCGTGGTTACGTGATTTTACGCCCGTCGACGGGCCGCCCGAAGAAATCGCGCGGGCGCTCTCGTTCCTCGGGCTGGTGGTCGAGGGCACGGATGTGGTCGGGCCACCGCTGCCCGGCATCGTGGTGGCGCGCGTCCTCGCCACCCGGCCTCACCCGGCCGCTGACCGAATCCAACTGGTTGACGTCGACGCCGGCGATGGCGAAGCGCTCCAGATTTGTTGCGGGGCCTTCAATATGAAGCCGGGCGATCTCGTCCCCCTGGCGACTTTGGGTTCGGTTATGCCGAGCGGCCTCGAGATAGGGCGGCGGAAATTGCGGGGCGAGTGGTCCAACGGGATGCTTTGCTCCGCACCAGAACTTGGCATCGGGCCCGAAGGCGCCGTCCCGGCCATCTATTTGCTCCCGCCTGGGTCCGCAACCCCCGGACAATCCGTAGCAGACGCCTTCGGTCTCGGCGCCGACGTTGTTTTCGACGTGGAGGTCAGCCCCAACCGTTCAGACTGCTTCTCGATCGCCGGCATCGCGCGCGACCTGGCGGCCGGCATGCGCCTCCCCTTTTCAGTGCCCGTTCCGCCACATGTGGTTTTCCCAGATGTAGAGCGGGCCAACGTCAGGGTGGATCAGGCGGCTACGCCGCTCTGCCGGCGCTTCACCGGGACGGTCATAGAAGGGGTGCCAGCCGCCGTCGTGGCCCCCGTGGTCAGCCGGCGCCTAACCCTGGCCGGTATGCGGCCCATCAGCCCGGTGGTCGACGTGTCCAATTACGTGATGCTGGAGTTGGGCCAGCCTAACCATCCCTACGACCTCGACCGGCTAGCCGGGCGTGGTCTGGTCGTACGCCGCGGCGGCGAGGGCGAGGAGATCGTGACCCTCGACGGCGTCGCGCGCGTATTGACGGCAGACGACTGTGTTATCGCGGACGCCGAGGGGGGAGCCGTGGGCATTGGCGGGATAATGGGGGGGGCGACCGCAGAGATCTCCCCCGAGACCACCACCGTGCTGCTGGAAGCGGCGAACTTCGACCCCCACGCCGTGGCGGCCACGGGCAAACGCCTGGGGTTGCTGAGTGAGGCCCGCACCCGCTTCGAGCGCGGCGTCGACATAGAGGTCGCCGAGCTGGCGGTAGACCGCTTCGTCGAACTGCTCGGGCCCTCGGTGCGGCGGGGCGAGACGAGCGACGTCCGTATCGCGCCTCTGCGCCCGGTGCACATACCCCTGCGCACGTCACGGGCCAACGCAGTGCTCGGGACGGCGTTACGACCCGATGAGTGTGCCGAATTCCTGCGCCCCCTTGGTTTCGAGCCGGTGGCGGAGGACAGTGCGACCTTTGACGTACTGGTCCCGACCTGGCGCCCCGACTGCCACCGTGAGATCGACCTCATAGAAGAAGTCGCCCGCATCTACGGTTACGAAAACATCCCGAGGGCATTGCCACCGCGGCCCGCCACGGCGATTGGGCTCACGGATTACCAAAAACGACGCCGGCGTACGCGCGAGGTGCTGGCGGGGGCGGGGGCTAACGAGGCCTGGACCAATACTTTTCTTTCGGATATTGACCTTGTACAGGCGGGGCTCGATCCCTCCGTGGCCCTGGAGGTCGAGAACCCTCTTGACCGGTCCCAGCGCCTCCTCCGTACGTCGTTGCTGCCGGGGCTGCTCAGCGCAGCCCGCTTCAACGTTGAACGCCAGGCCAGCGCGTTCAGCCTCTTCGAGATAGGGAGCGTATTCCGGCTTCCGGTGGCCGGCTATCCGGGCGATGTTATCGAGGGCGTCATGGAGTGGGAGCAGCTGGGATGGGTCGCCGTCGGGGGGGCCGTGGACGGCGCTTACGCGGCCAAAACCTGGGAGGTCCTGGCCGCTGGGCTCCGGCTTGACAGGCCGTCAGTCGCTCCTATGAGACCAGCTAACAATGCATCGACAGGCGCTGTCGCCATCGCCGCCTCGCTTCACCCGGCTCGCCGGGCCATCCTTTCCGCCGGCGGCCGAGACGTAGGGATCGCCGGCGAGCTGGCCCCCGAGATCGCCGAGCGCTACGAGCTTAAAGGCCGAATAGCAACAATAATGATCGACCTGAATGCCCTCCTGGACGCGCCCAGGCGAAGCTGGGAAGCCAGGCCGGTGAGCCGTTACCCGGCTGTCGACCTCGACATGGCATTTCTGGTGGACGACGACGTGCCAGCGGCGGAACTGGACGCCACGGTGCGTGAAGTAGCCGGAGATCTGGCCGAGTCCGTGGTCCTTTTTGACGTCTGGCGCGACGCCACTCTAGGCGAAGGCAAACGCAGCCTTGCGTTTCGGGCCAGGCTGCGGGCGGCGGACCAAACGCTGACAGAAGACGACGTGGCGGCGGTGCGCGAACGTGCGGCGGCTGAGGCCCTACGACGACACGGGGCGGTGCTGCGCATCGCTTGACCGTCTCCACAGCCGCCTGGCCGGGGCCTCTTTATCGATAACCGAGGGATAGGATCCGGTGGCGGGGTGAGGTAAAGGAGACGTCGATGGGCCTAATGGACAAAATGAAAGAACAGGCCGCCGTGGCCTTGAACAAGGCTCAGCAAGGTGTCAGTCAGGGTAAAGCCAAGATTGACGAGGCGCAGGCCAAGCATCAATGGGACGCCTTGTTGCGCAACCTCGGGGCCGCCGTATACGCCGAGCAGCGAGAGGGGGGCTCGAGCGACGCCGTCACGGCCGCAGTGGCGGCCCTTGACGCCCAAGCAGCGCGGGTGCAGGCTGAGGCCGGCCACGGGTCGTCAGGCGGTTTCGGGGACGGCACCTCATCGGACGGACGTGATGTTGCGAACGGTCAGGGGAGCGGACCGGCCCCGGCCGGCGCCGGCGTCGCCACGGCTGAGACTGGTCCCGGCGAAGCCGCGTCTGGCGCAGCGGGGCCCGGAGAAACTGCTCCGCGAGATACGGCTCCGTCAGAGACGGCTTCGGGTGAAACGGGGCCAGGCGTAGCGGCGGACGGCGGCGCCGGAGAAGCGGCGCCCCCCACCGAGGGCTGAGATCGTCCCCGAATAGGCGCCTCTCATGCGAGGACTACGGCCGGGTTAGTGCCGGCGCAGGTCGTCAGCACAATTCACTTTGAATGTTTATGCACCATAGCGTATAGTACCTACCATGGGAGCTAGGACAGCCGTCGCCATCTTCGGGGCGTCAGGGTACGCGGGAGCTGAACTACTGCGGCTGCTGTCTTCGCACCCGAACTTCGAAGTGGTGGCGGCCACTGCCAGCTCTCATGAAGGGATGGCGGTCGCCGACGTGCAGCCCTCCCTGGCCGCCGCCTACCCCGGCCTCCGTATGGCGCCCACCGAACCCGGCGTAGCCGACGGCGCGGACGTAGTTTTCTGTGCTCTGCCACACGGGGCCTCGCAGCAGCTGGTACCCAAACTTCTGGAAAACGCAGGCCACGTCGTGGACCTGGCGGCGGATTTTCGTTTGAAAGACGCGGGGCTTTACCCGGCTTGGTACCACGAGGAGCACAGCTGTCCTGAACTTCTGGCCGAGGCGGTGTACGGGTTGCCCGAGCTCGACCGTGAAAAGCTGTTCGGGGCCAAATTGGTGGCCGCGCCCGGTTGTTATGTGACGGCGGCGACCCTGGCCTTGGCCCCCCTAGTAAATGCGGGGGTCGTGGGGCGCACGGGCATAGTGGTGGACGCCGCCAGCGGGGTCTCGGGGGCCGGGCGAAAACTGACCGAAAGCACGCAGTTCTGCACTGTGGACGAGGATTTCACCGCCTACGGGCTGCTGCGTCACCGTCACACGCCCGAGATGGAGCAGGCCATTGGCGCTCAGCTCATCTTCACGCCTCACTTGGCCCCGATGAACCGGGGCATCCTGGCTACGTGCTACGCCCGTCCGGAGGTGGGCGTCATCACAAACCCGCTAGAAACTTTGGCTCAAGCCTATGCCGGCGAACCGTTCGTCGTCGTGTCCGAACGAAGCCCCTCCACCAAGGCAACTCTCGGTTCCAATGCCGCCCATTTGACCGCTCGATTCGATGAAAGGACCGGCTGGGTAGTGACAATTTGCGCCCTTGACAACCTGGTAAAGGGAGCCGCCGGACAGGCCATCCAATGCGCCAATGCTGTCATGGGATGGCCTGAGACCACTGGCCTGCCTATTGCGGGGTTGGCCCCTTGAGGGCGAGCCGGGTATTGGCTGGCCTCGACGCTGGCATGAAAGCCGAGATCCTGGTCGAAGCTTTGCCGTACATACGGCGCTTTTGGCACAAGGTGGTGGTAATAAAGTACGGGGGCAACGCGCTCGGGGGACGGTTCGACGCTGTCGGAATTCGCAACGGATATCGTTCTTATGCGTTCTGTCGGAATGCGGCCGGTCGTTGTTCACGGCGGCGGCCCTCAGATTGGTGAGCTGATGGCGCGGCTCGGCAAACAGTCGGAGTTCCGGCAGGGCCTCCGCGTAACCGACGCCGAGACGCTGGATATCGCCAGGATGGTCCTGGTCGGGAAAGTCAATCGCGACATAGTCGCCGCCATCAATGTGCACGGGCCTCTCGCCGTCGGGGTGTCGGGCGAAGACGCCGGCCTGATACAGGCCGTGGCGCTCGACCCAGAACTGGGCTTCGTCGGCGATATAACGAAGGTGGGGCCGGAGTTGCTAATTCGCTTGCTGGCCGAGGACCTTGTCCCCGTAGTCGCCACCATCGGGTCTGACGACACCGGCCAGGCGTACAACATCAACGCGGATACGGCCGCCGCTGCCATTGCCAAAGCACTGGCTGCCGAAAAGATCGTCTTTCTTACGGATATCGATGGCATTCGGGCCGACGAAGACGACCCGTCCAGCCTGCTCAGTCAGCTCCACGCCGTCGAGTTGGAGGAACTAATGGTAAAAGGTGCAGTGGTTGGAGGCATGGTCCCCAAGGCCCGGGCCGCAATAGACGCCGTTGCGGGGGGCGTATCTCAGGCTCACATCCTTGACGGGCGGGCACCTCATGCCCTCCTGCTCGAGTTTTTCACCCGTAGCGGTATCGGGACAATGGTGGTCCAGTGACCCATCTGATGGCGACTTATGCGGCTCCCAGCGTCACGTTCGTGCGCGGCGAGGGCTCTTACCTTTGGGACGAGAACGGGCGCCGGTACGTCGATTTCCTGTCGGGACTGGCGGTCACCTCCCTCGGCCACGCTCACCCGGTCGTCGCGGAGGCGATCTGCGCCGCCTCCAAGACCCTGTTGCATACGTCCAACCTGTTCGGGACGAAGCCTGGTGAGGAAGTGGCGGCTACTCTGGACCGGCTTATCGGAGGTGGAGGCCGGATTTTCTTCGGCAATAGCGGTGCCGAAGCCAATGAGTGCGCCATCAAGTTGGCGCGGAAGTGGGGAGGTCACGGCCGTTACGTCGTGGTGAGTGCGTATGGGTCCTTCCACGGGCGCACCTTGGCCACGCTGCACGCTACCGGCCAACCGGCCAAACACGAATCCTTTCAGCCTTTGCCCGAAGGGTTCCGCCACGTCCCTTGGCAAGATGTCGGGGCACTCGACAAGGCGATCACGCCCGAAGTGGCGGCTGTGATGCTCGAGCCGGTTCAAGGCGAGGGTGGGGTATGGCCGGCCGGCGAGGACTACTTTCAAGCGGTCAGGACGCTATGCGACGAACGTGAGGTCCTCTTGATGGTGGACGAGGTGCAAACTGGCCTTGGCCGCACCGGTCGCTGGTGGGGCTTCCAGCACTACGGCGTGCAGCCCGACGTCGTCACGGTGGCCAAGGCGCTTGGCAATGGTGTCCCCATAGGGGCGTGCTGGGCGCGGGCGGAGGTGGCGGCGAGTTTTGTCCCCGGCGACCACGCGTCGACTTTTGGCGGGCAGCCTTTAGCCGCGTCCGCCGCCCGTGGCACGCTCAAAGTCATGGAGGAACAAAATGTGCCCAACCTGGCCGAGGAGCGGGGGAACTATCTGGGGAAAAGGTTGGCCGCTCTCGATGGGGTGGGCGAAGTGCGGGGACTGGGGCTGTTGCTAGCGGCCGAGCTGGTCGACGGGAATGCCAGCGAGGTTGCCACCGGGTGCCTGCAAAACGGCTTGATCCTCAATGCTGTGACAGCGACCGCTTTGCGCCTCGAGCCCCCGCTGCTTATATCGAACGACGAGATAGACGAAGGGGTCGACATCCTGGCCCGCGTCCTGGAGGGAGCATGACCCGGAACCTTCTTGATATCGACGACCTCACGCCGAGCGAACTGGCAGCAATTCTCGACCTGGCTGGCGACGAACACCCGCCGCATGTACTGGCCGGGCGGGGTGTTGCCCTTGTCTTCCAAAAGCCTTCGGCCAGGACGCGCAGCTCCTCCGAGCTGGCGGTGTTCCAGCTTGGCGGTCACCCGCTGACCATCCGGGCCGACGAGGTGGGCATAGACGAACGCGAAAGCGCCGAAGATGTGGCCCGTACCCTTGCGCAGTACCACACCGCCATAGGGGCACGTGTGCTGGACCACGAAGTTCTCGTCCGCATGTCGAGCGTCGTCGACGTGCCGGTGATCAATCTCCTCTCTGACCGGGCGCACCCACTTCAGGCCATCGGTGACCTGATCACCCTCCGGTCCCAGTGGGGTGGCTATCTGGCGGGTCACCGGCTGGCTTGGGTCGGCGATGCCAACAATGTCGCCCGTAGCCTGGTCTTGGCCTGCGCCATGGTCGGCGTTGACGTAACCATGGCCACGCCGCCGTCACACCGGCTCGACAAGTCGACCGTAGATGCTGTATCGGCGCTCGGAGGCAACCTCGTCCAGACCTCGTCCGTCGATGAGGCGGTGAAGGAAGCAGACGCGGTCTATACGGACGTCTGGGTCTCGATGGGCCAGGAACAGGAGTCTGTGGAGCGCCTGGGGGCCTTCGCGCCCTACCAGGTGGGAGCGTCGCTCATGAGCCTTGGCGCGCCCGGTGCCGTTTTCCTCCACTGCCTGCCGGCGCACCGGGGTGAGGAGGTGACGGCGGAGGTCATCGACGGCCCCGCCAGCGTCGTTTGGCCTCAGGCGGCCAACCGGCTCCGGGCCATGCGAGCCGTGCTGTTGTGGTTGTTCTCGTGAAGTTGACCAAGACCCAGCGTCAGCACCGGGTCAGTCAGATCCTCGAAAAGGAGGGCGTCACCAACCAGGCCGAACTGGTCAAGATACTGGCGGACCAGGGGGTAGAAGCGACGCAGGTCACGGTTTCACGAGACCTCGAAGAACTCGGCGCGGTCAAAGTGCGGCGGTCGGGCGGGGCGCTGGTGTACGCCCTGCCGGTCACACCGAACGAACGGCCGGAACCAGAGCTGCACCTGCGCCGGGTCTTGGGGGAGTGGGTCGCCAACGTGGCCAGTTCCGGCAACCTTGTTATCGTACGAACGCCGCCGGGCTGCGCCCACGTGGTCGCGTCGGCTCTCGACCGTGCCGGGCTGGCGGAAGTGATCGGGACGGTGGCCGGGGACGACACCGTCCTGGTCGTTGCCAGTGAACGAGTAAAAGGGGCCACGCTGGCCCGCAAGTTGGCCGGCATGGCCGGCCGGAGCGCATAGGGACAGGAGGAACGCGTGCCCAAGAGGATCGTGCTCGCCTACAGCGGTGGGCTTGACACTTCAGTACTGGTCCGCTGGATGACCGAGGAGATGGGCGCGGAAGTCATCGCCCTGGCTGTAGACCTCGGCCAAGGGGGCGACTGGGAAGCCATCAAGGCGCGCGCGGTGGCCGCGGGTGCGGCGGCGGTAGAGGTGGCAGACGCCAAGAAGGAGTTCGCAGCAGGTTTTGTCGCCCCAGCCATCAGGGCCAACGCGCTCTACGAAGGAAAATACCCCCTGATCAGCTCTCTCTCGAGACCGATCATCGTGAAGCACCTCGTTGACGCAGCCCGCAGGCACGGCGCGGACGCGGTCGCCCACGGGTGCACGGGGAAAGGTAACGACCAGGTCCGGTTCGAGATCTCCACGCGCGCTCTGGCTCCCGACCTAGAGGTTGTCGCTCCTGTGCGTACCTGGGGTTTCACGCGTGAGGACAGCATTGATTACGCCCAGCGATGGGGGATCCCGGTGAGCGCCACCAAGGCCAGCCCGTACTCTGTCGACCAAAACCTGTGGGGGCGCACGGTCGAGTGTGGAGACCTCGAGGACCCGTGGGTCAGGCCGCCGGCTGATGTGTACGAGCTGACCGTCCCCAGTCGGGCGGGTGGCGAAGCGCTGGAGACGGTCGTGAGTTTCGAAGGGGGTGCTCCGGTGGCGCTGGACGGCCAGCCGCTGCCCCTCGACGACCTGGTCCCGGCGCTGGACGCCGTCGTGGGGCCGTTCGGCTTCGGCCGGATAGACATGATCGAGAACCGCCGGGTCGGGATCAAGAGCCGTGAGATCTACGAGTGCCCTGGCGCACTGGCCCTTCTGCTGGCTCACGCAGATCTGGAATCGATGACGCTCGAACGTGACGTCGCCCACGAGAAGGCTCGGCTGGAGCCCCGTTGGGCCGAGCTCGTTTACGACGGCCTGTGGTACTCGCCCCTCAAATTGGCTCTGGACGCCTTTTTTGCCGAGACGCAGCGTTACGTCAGCGGGGAGGTGCGCTTGCGGTGTGAACCCGGGACGGCTCCGGAGGGGGTGGGTGCCTGCTTCGTCGTGGGGAGGCGAAGCCCGGTCGCCCTTTACGAACACGACCTGGCCACATACACTGCCGCCGACCAGTTCCGCCACCAGGACGCAGAGGGATTTGTGCGCATATTCGGCTTAGGCATCGAAACCTGGGCCAGCAGACAGGGGCCGGGCCGGCCGGATGGCGGACAACCGGGGCCGGCCCAACCGGCTCCGAGCTAGCAGAGTGCGGGCCGTCAGGTCCCGGCCCGGGAGCGTCCCGGGTCGCCCGGTCGAACAGGTAGTGTGACCGCCGATGACGCTCTGGCAGGGCCGATTTGGCGGGAGCACGCAGTCAGAAGAACTTCGGGCTTTTACCGAAAGCCTCTCCTTTGACCGGCGCCTCGCTTATGACGACATCGCTTGCAGCCGGGCTCACGTCTTGGGCCTTCAGCGCTCAGGTCTGCTTTCGGAGGAAGAAACCGGGACGCTGCTCGCCGCTTTGAGCAGTGTCGAGGAAGAGTTCGCCGAGGGTGCGTTCGAGTTCACACCGGGCGATGAGGACATCCATACAGCCATCGAGCGGCGAGTCACGGAGATAACCGGGGACGTCGGGGGACGCTTGCACACGGGGCGCAGCCGTAACGACCAGGTGGCCACGGACTTGCGGCTGTTCACGAAGCGCTCTTTGGTGGAGGTGGGGCGGGGGATAATCGCCCTGCAGGAGGTCCTTCTCAACCGGGCGCGCGAGGCCGGGGACGCCTATTTGCCCGGCTATACACACATGCAACGGGCCCAGCCTGTCCTGCTGGCCCACCACCTGCTGGCCCACGGGTGGCCCTGGCCCGAGATGTAGACCGACTCGCCGCGACGCGTCGCCGGATGGACGTTTCACCGTTGGGGGCGGGTGCTTTGGCTGGGACCTCTCTCCCCCTCGACCCCGATTGGGTGGCCAGAGAGCTCGGGTTTTCCTCTCGCTTCGAAAACTCGATGGACGCCGTGTCCGATCGGGACTTCGTAGCCGAAGCCCTCTTCGACCTCGCTCTGGTCGGCACTCACCTCTCCCGCCTGGGAGAAGAGATGGTCCTCTGGTCCACGGAGGAGTTCGGTTTCCTCCATCTCGACGACGCCTATGCGACAGGCAGTTCGATGTTGCCGCAGAAGAAGAACGCCGACATCGCAGAGTTGGCCCGAGCGAAGGCGGGCCGGTTGATCGGTCACCTGACCGGGCTGCTGGCCACGATGAAAGGCCTCCCGCTTTCCTATAACCGCGACCTGCAAGAGGACAAGGAGCCCCTATTTGACGCGCTGGAGCAGGTCGAGCGGTCCCTGGCCGCCATGACCGGCCTCATTGCGACTGCAAATTTCGACACTCAGGCCATGGCGAAGGCGGCGGACAGCCCCACGTCAGCGGCGGCCGACCTGGCCGAGTGGCTGGTACAGAAGGGTATGCCCTTTCGCCAGGCCCACGAGCTGGTCGGCGCGGTGGTACGAGACTCGTTCGAACGCCGTGTGCCCCTCCCCGAGCTGGTCGCCGCCCACCCCGCCCTTGGGAGCGACGCCGTCGCTTTGCTCGAGCCCGGCGTCCCTGTCTCTCGTCGGACCTCACCTGGTGGCGCCGGCCCCGGGCCGGTGGCGTCTCAGATCGATAGGTTCGCCGCTGTTTTGCGCGCTGACGCCGATCGCTTCGGCGTGACAAAGGGCGCCGGTCCCGGGCAGCACGCAGCCCGGGCCGGGATTCATCAGCACGGGTCCCGGGGAGGGGGGCGGGAAACCCAGGGTCCGGGTCAAGACCAGGCCAACCGAGATCAGGCCAACCGAGATCAGGCCAACCGAGATCAGGCCAACCGAGATCAGGCCAACCGAGACCCGGGCAACACAGGCGGCGCCGCGCCCCCGGAGGTTGATTGACAGCACTTCCGCTGCCGCGGGAGTACTTCGCCGGTGACGCCCGCGATGTGGCTCGCGCCCTCATCGGCAAGCTGCTCGTGCGCTCCGATGGTCGCATCGCCCGCCTCGTCGAGGTGGAGGCGTACATGGGTCTCGACGACCCGGCAAGCCACGCGTTCAGGGCCGACCCCGCGTGCAAAGATCATGTTCGGGCCCGCCGGCTTCCTCTATGTGTACTTCTCCTACGGCGTCCACTGGTGCGCCAACGTCGTTTGCGGGCCGGACGGCACGGCCTCGGCCGTGTTGTTGCGGGCGGCGCGGCCCATGGAAGGCGTGCCGGCGATGAGGGCGGCGCGCTGGCATGGACAGCGCAACCTCCGCGAGCGAGACTTGTGCCGGGGCCCGGGCCGGCTTTGTGAAGCCTTCGGTATTAGCGGCGCCCAGAACGGCCTGGACCTCACGACGCAGGGCGGCCTCGTCTGCCTGGCTG
>CAWJSS010000014.1:0-285427 GCA_963845605.1 uncultured Acidimicrobiaceae bacterium | reverse complement strand
GGCGCGTGGTGAAATCGGTAGACACAGCGGGCTTAAACCCTGCCGCCTTAGAGCATGAGGGTTCGACCCCCTCCGCGCCCACCCCGTGTTGGCCGCATGGCCTCGGTCATCGAGTATGCGGGTAGCCGGGCGAAGACCCGAGGCAAAGAGCCGTGACAAGGATTCGGGGACAATAACCGCCCCGATGGAACCCGATAGAACAGTGCCCCAACCGAGGCGGCAGGACGATCAGCCCCCAGCGACCAATTTCCGCGCCTCTGCGGGGCCGACCACGAGATCATGGAGGTCGCCGCCCACCTCGAGCCGACTCGACTGTTCGACCCCGCCGGCCTTCACCGGCTCGAAGCCGGCCGTTCGGATCAACCGCTCGACTTCGGCGCCGGCACGGTCGTCGTCGGTGGCGTAGAACAGGACCGCCGGCTCCGGTGTCCGGTGGCTGGACGACACGAAAAGACCGCCAGACATGGTCCCAAACGCCATGGCCAAGCGCGCTCCCGCCGGCAACCACCCGGCCACGACCTCGCCCGAGGATTGCTCCTTCGGTAGGAGACGAAAGACGTTGCCCTGGGCGTCGAGGCCGACCGGGTTGCTCGGCACGACCACGACCTTGTCGGCCGAGCGCGTCGGCGATCTCGGCTATGACGCCCTTGAGCACCGGGAAGCGGAGCGCCAGGACGACGGCACCGGCGCCCTGCAGAGCGTCGTGGTTGTCGACGGCGACGACCGCCGCTTCACCGATCTCTGCCGCCAGCTTTCGGGCCGACGCCGTGTCGGCGCTCGAGAGCCGCACGGCCTCGCCGCCTGAGGTGAGGGCGCGAGCAATAACCGACCCGAGCCCTCCAGTACCGATGATCGCCGTGGTCATGACCGCAACCTCCCGAGCGTTACGGTACTCACAACGGCAGCCCCGGGCATCCTCAGCTAGTGGCTGAGGAGTGGTTCGACGGCCCCGGGGCCGGGAACAGTCCGCAACCCCGCTGGATTGGAGTTTTTCACCGCACGCCGAGCACACCATTACGGCGTCGGCGAACTGGCCGCAGGCCTTGTGCATTACCCGTACGGGCGGCCCGTCCGGCGCCGCATAGCGGTCTCCCCATTGGCGCATGGCCGTGAGGACAGGCCACAAGTCGCGCCCTTTTTGCGTGAGCCGGTAATCGTAACGGGCCGGGCGATCGCTGTACATGGCCCGCTCGAGCACGTCCGCCTCCACCAAGTGGTTGAGGCGATGGTTCAGTATGTTGCGCGAAATCCCGAGCCGTTCCTGGATGTCGTCGAACCGGGTCACGCCTAAGAAGACATCCCGCAGGATCAACATCGACCACCACTCACCGACCACCTCGAGGCACTGGGCCACCGAGCAGTGCATGCCGGCGAAGCTCTTTCTCTCCACGGCGTCCACGATAGTGGGTTGCATGATAGAACGCAACGCGGCTAGAGTACGTCTCGTGATAGAACTCACCGGGCGGCGGCCAGCAACACCAACGATGCCGAAGCGGGCCGCCACCCCCCGGCAAGTGCTCCTGATCGTTTGCGCCGGCGTGGTCCTGGCCAGCCTGGATCTCTTCATCGTGAACGTCGCCCTGCCCCAAATGGCGCGGGACCTCAACGCTCCCAATCTCGCCGAACTCTCGTGGGTCCTGAACGGCTACGCCATCGTCTACGCGTCGTTACTGGTGTTCTTCGGCCGGCTGGCCGACCGCTACCGCCGCGACCGGGGCTTCCTGCTCGGCGTAGCTATTTTCACCGCCGCGTCGGCCGCATGCGCCGCATCTACCAGCGTCGGTATGTTGATTGCGTTCCGGTTGGTGCAAGCGACGGGCGCGGCGTTGCTCACCCCCACCTCGCTGGGGTTGCTGTTGGCCTCTTATGAACCCGAGCGCCGTTCCGGCGCCGTGCGGGCGTGGACAGCGGTCGGTGGCCTATCGGCTGCCCTTGGGCCGGTGGTGGGCGGTTTGCTTGTGGCCGTCGATTGGCGGTTGGTCTTTTTGGTCAACTTGCCCGTCGGGGTCGTCGCCCTTCTGGTCGGATGGCGGCGGCTTCCGGCGGTCCCTGGTCAGCCAACCCAGCGCCCGGACCCCGTCGGAGTAGTGCTAGCTACCGCCGGGATCGGCGCCCTCACCTTTGGCCTCGTGAAGGGGAGCGACTGGGGTTGGGGTTCTGCGCGTATCGCAGTTTGCCTGTGTGGCGCCGGACTACTCATCGGATTGTTCGTGCTGCACTGCCTGATGAGCCGCAGCCCGCTCGTGCAGCCGTCGTTGTTCCGTTCCCGCCAGTTCAGTGGAGCCTCGCTCGTAGCCATCTTTTTCTCGGTCGCCTTCGGCTCGATGCTCCTGTCGGTGGTGTTATGGGACCAGGGGCCGTGGGGTTGGTCGGCGTTGCGGTCGGGCCTCGCCATCGCGCCGGGGCCGATCATGGTGCCGGTAGTGGCTTTTCTAGTAGCGGGGCGGCTCATAGCCCGGTACGGACCGGCGCCGGTAATAGCAGTGGGGAGTTTCCTGTTTGGCGCCGGGGTGGCCTGGTGGGCGCTGGCCATGACCGCTGAGCCCGATTACCTCAAGGGCGCATTGGGAGGGATGCTCCTTACCGGGATCGGTGTCGGCCTGACTTTGCCGACCATGATGGCGACGGCAACAGCCTCCCTCCCGCCCCCGGCTTTTGCTACCGGTTCGGCTGTTATCAACATGATCCGACAAACGGGTCTCGCCCTCGGCGTGGCCGTCCTGGTGGCCGTGCTCGGTAGCGGTATGGCGAATAGCTCATCCCTCGACGCCTTCCGGCACGCCTGGTGGTTGACGGCTGCGGTGGCTTTTCTGGCCATCATCCCTGCCGTTGGCCTGCTGCGCCGGGCAACGCCGGCCGCCGGTTGAACTTGGCCGCCGGTTGAACTTGGCCGCCGGTTGAACTTGGCCGCCGGTTGAACTTGGCCGCCGGTTGAACTTTGGCCCTCGATCGGGCTCATTCGAGGGGCTGGCGCGCGATGGCCGGAGGTTCACGTCCCGACAGGAGCCAGCCGAGCACGACGGCGGCCAGTGGCATCCCAACCAGGATCACAAGGAGGTTCGTGACGGGGACGTTGCCGAGCGACGAGAGACCGCCGGCCAGTGAGTTCGAACGCACCCACCCCGCGACACCCACGTAGCCCGCCACCGTGCCGAGTACCGCCCCGAGCAGCGCCAGGGCGCCGGCAGTAGTAGCGGTAATGGCGCGGCGAGCACGGCTGCTCGCCCCGGCGGCGGTCAGTGTCTGCAAGTCACTGGCCGTCTCGCTTCGGATCAGGCCGACGCTCATGGCCAGGATGCCGAGCGCCAGGGCGATGCCGAACAGGGTGGCCCAATTGATTACCTCGGCCGAAGTGGGCTCGTCGTTCCTGGTCTCTATGTTCATTCCTGCATCTGCCGCCGTTACCCTGGCCCCGTTTACCTGAGCCGCAGTGAGGGGGCTGGACGTCTGGACCAGCCAGCCTGTAATGGAGGGGTGGAGACCGAGATGGTGGACCGCTTGCTCGGAAATGACCGTATTGGGGGCGGAAACGCCGGACGGGAGCGCTCTCACCTCCTGGATTTTCGGGTTGACAATGCAACTACCCGGCGGGCAAGGGAAGGCCTGGGTCCCGGTGGTCGGCCCTCCACCGGTCGCCGCCGCGCCCTGGCCCTGGGCGTGAGCCTCGGCCCAGGGCCGGCGGGGCCGGGCCCTTGAAATTGCCGTACAGCAGCTGCATGTTGGCCAGCGTCGATAGACCAGGCCGCATGGTGAGGATTTCTGCCGCTCGGGCTTATGTCGGAAGCCTTGATCCCGAACGTGTGGAGAAGCCGGGGTGTGGCCACGTAGATGGACCCGGTGAAGTCCCGGCCTCCGGCCGCGTGGTTGAGCGTTGCACTTGTCGACTGCAGTTCCACCGGGTGACTAGCCCCGAGCGAAGTGGCGATGGCGTTGGCACTTTTGCCCATCGCTCGCAGCTGCGTCGCCGACACGGATGGGCCGAGCCCCGGAGGTGTATAGCCGGGGCCGTTGGGTGTGTACACGATGAGCTGGTTGGCCGCCAGGTTTGGCCCGGCATAGTCGAGGACGTTCGCATAGCGGGCGGCGGCCACGATGGTGATGATGACGGCGATAAGCACGCCGAGGCTTATGGCCGCGAGAGCCGACCCGGAACGAGCCCGGTAGCGGTCGAGGTCGCGCAGGGCCAGGCGGACGGGGACCGGCGTGCGCCGGCCCAGCCGCGCCATTACAGACAGGCAGAACGGGGCCAGCAATATGACCGCCGGGATAAGGACGGCCAGGCCCAGGACCAGTTCACTCTGCCCTCCACTGTGGCCCCACGAGTCCTGGCTGCCCGAATAACCAAGTAACAAGAAGGAAATGGCCAGGAAGACCAGGCCGGGGAGGGCAGAGCGGCGGACCTGTTTCGGCGGGGCCGGACGCCCCGAAAGAGCGAGAACTATGGGCACCCTCGCGATAGCGCGAGCCGGACGGGACGCGGCCAGATAAGTCGCCACCACCGTTATTAACAGAGCAAGGGCGATGACCGTCCATGGCAACGCTAAGACACTGATCAAGTGGTGCGAGCTCGACTCGAGGTGGGGCCGGTAGGCCAGCCACAGGACGAAGCCAACGGCCGCCCCGAGAACGGAGCCGACTACGCCCACAACCACGCCGTTGGCCCTTACCACCAGGCCGAGGTTCTTGTCCGTGGCGCCGAGCGACGCCAGCATCCCGAGGGAACGCAAGCGCCGTTGCGCCACCACAGTGAACCCTCCGACGCAGACAAGGGCGATGAGGAGCATCCCGAACGTAAGGCCGGCTATCGAAAGAGTGTCGGGGTTGATGGCGTTGCCCGCCCTGACCGAGGACACGCTCTGGATGTTGACGTTTGGGCCGAACGAAAATGGTGCGGCCCTGCCGGCGTCGAAGAGCACGGTCACCTGGGAAGGCGCTCTCAGCTGTCCAGGCGCCACCAGCGCGAACTCGTCCAGCAGGCTCTGGGGGTTTTGGACGATCCCGACCACGTGCCGCGCTTGGCCGCCCTCGGCCCAGGTGGCGCCGACCTTGACGCCGAGCGTGGACGCCAACTTGCTTGTCATCGCCACCTCACTGGCATCCCTTCGGGAAGCGCCCGGATACGAGCGACAGCAACGGCCGGCCGTACGGGCCGGCGGGATCCTGGGCGCGCAGGTCGTAAGTATTGATGGAGCCAGGGATGGTGAGGGTGCGGTTGGCGATGATGTCGACCCGGCCAAAGCGGTGCTCGAGCAGCGCGACCTGGCTAGCCAGGCGGGGGTCAGAACCGGGGAAGACGGCCATGTCCCGGGCGGTCCCGAAAGCAAAGGAGGCGGGCTGCGGCGCATTGGAGGCGACCGCCGCCCCAACCAGAGTGGCGGCGACCGCCACCACAATGAGGCCCACGATGAGCAGCTGCTGGCGCCATTCCCGCCGGAACATCCGCCACGCCCAGCGCATAATGGCACGGCGCGCCGCCATGCCGCCGCCGGCCAGCCCGCCCATGTTCACATCCGGGCCGGGCTCCAATAGAGAAACAGTCATGGCTGGGTGGACTGGAGCAGCGACTCCGGGCTCGGCGACGGCGACGTCTGGTCGACCACGCAGCCATCCCGGATGAACACGACCCTGTCCGCCCACGACGCCAGCTGGGCGTCGTGGGTAACTACGACGGCGGCCAATCCTCGGTGGCACGCCGTGAGCACCATCCGCATAACGGCCTCGCCGTTCACCGAGTCGAGCGCCCCTGATGGCTCGTCCGCCAGCAGCAAGCGGCGGTCGCCCACAACCGCGCGGGCGATCGCCACCCGTTGACGCTCGCCTCCGGACAGCTGGTCCGGGAAGTGGTCGGCCCTGTCGTCCAGCCCCAGCTCTTCCAGGGCCGCCATGCCGACGCTGTGAGCCTTGCGGGCGGAGAGGCCATCGAGCTCCAGTGGGAGCGACACGTTCTCCGCCGCCGTGAGGCCGGGCAGCAGGTTGAAATCCTGGAACACGTAGCCGACCGACCGGCGCCGGAGACGCGCTTTGTCGTTCCGCGACATCCGGGACAGGGCCGCGCCGCCTACAACGACTTCACCGCTCGTAGGTTCCTCGAGGCTCCCGGCGATCGTCAACAAGGTGCTCTTTCCCGAACCGCTCGGGCCCATGACAGCCACGAGCGAACCCTCGTTCACCGACAGGTTGACCTCGGACAGGGCCTTTACCTGCGTCGGCCCCTCCCCGTAGATCTTGGAAACCCGCCGCATTTCCAGGAAGCTCATCGCCGCCCTCCTACTTTCACTCGTAGCCTTGGCATGCCGGCGCGGACCGGGGCGGGAGGCTCTACCGAGGCCCGCTTCAACCGGGCGTCCGCGCTGTCCAGCCACCGGATGACCGAGTCGAGCCGGAACAGCTCGGCGTCGACGACCAGGGCGAGAGACAGGTCGTACCGCGCCTCGTCCTCCTTGATGCGCGTCCACTGCTGCATTAGCTCGACCAGGTACCTGCGGTGGACCTGGATCACGTCCCGAGCTTCGACGCCGGGCACTCGCAGAGCGACCAGGACCTTGATGACCAGCTCGTCGCGTGGCGGCGACGACAGTTCGACCGGGGTGCGGAGCCAGGTGGCCAACTCCTCCTCGCCCGCCGGCGTGATCCGGAAGCCCTTCTGCCGCTCGTCATCGCCCGTACCGTCAGACTCGACCAGGCCGTCGCGCTCGAGCCGTTGAAGGGTCGTGTAGACCTGGCCCACGTTGAGCGGCCAGACCTCGCCTGTCCGGCTCTCGAACTCCTGCCGGAGCTGGAGGCCGTACTTCGGGCCCTCGCTCAGCAAACCCAACAGGGCATGGCGGACGCTCACAGCCCGCCTCCAATCAGTAGCATACTGAATATGCTACTGCCGCCTACCGAACTGTCAAGCCGCCTGTAAGCAGCGGTTATGCCCGCCTAAACTTGTTCTGCCAGGTACACGTCCTCGGCGTCATAATCAAACAGGTCCGGGTACTTCGCCAACACCGGCAGCACTTCCCGCCAATCCCGGCCGGCACAGGCGTCGACGACCCACGGGACCGTCTCCACCAGAGCTTCGCCGTACGTGGCCCGCTGCCGGTAGCCCAGCTCGTCTTCGGCTCGACGCATGTCGGCTATGACAGGCCTTGGTACAGCCCAGGGATGGTTCCCTACCGTCGGCCCGGGTTCTGGGCCGGCCACCAGCACGCGGCCTGTGGACCAGTTCATCAAGTCGTCGACAACGGCACTGATCTGAGCCACCGACGGTGGGTCCAGGTCGCCGCAATTGAGGGTCCGGTTCCCGGGTGCGGCCGCGGCGAGGGCGACCAGCTCGGCCAAGTTGACCGTGGCCGTCGGCTGGAAAATGCTCTCGCCGCCGAAAGGCAGGACTACTTGGCGGCGGCGGTCGAGCGCCCTTTTCACGAAATACCACTCGCGCAAGTGGTGGCTGTAGCGACCGTGGATGGCTCCAGGGCGCACGATCGTCACAGGCCAGGCGGCGCGTTCGCGCAGGACCTGTTCCATGGCCACCTTGCGGGCCGAATAGCTGTCGTCACCGGGGGCCAGGGTCGGCCAGTCCTCTGGCAGCGGGACCGGCCAGTCCGGGAAACTGGCCTCGTCCTTGGCTTTTTCAAGCGAACGGCCCTCTCGGTCACCGTAGACGGACAAGGTCGAGACGACGATGGCCGATCCCACCCGGTCACCGAGGGCCACGAGCCGCTCGGCGTGTGCCGGCGTGAACGAAACGACGTCGATGACGACGTCGGTGCCGGGGCTGACCACGCCGCTCAAATCGTCTCCATCGTCTCTGGCCAGGAAGGACCATCGCATCCCGGAAGTGGTCTGTGGGTCTGGGAGCGGACCGGCGGTCGTCGCAGTGACGTCCCAGCCCCCTTCGACCAAGCGCTGGCCAATGGCCCGGCCGGTTTGACCTCGCCCGCCAATGATCACCGCCCTCGGCACTCGCCCAGTTTGAGCCGGGACCAGCGGGCACGCAAACCGGCCGACGCCATGGCCCGTCCGGCGCCGGCCGGGGTTCCCCGGACGTTAACCCGTGCCCTCGGGGCGCTACGGCCGGCCCTTGGCCGCTTCCGCCAGGCGGCGACCCAGGAACCGCCGTTCAGCGTCGGTGCTGGCCAGTTCGAGCGCCAGGCGGTAACTAGCCGAGGCCTCCTCGTCGCGGCCCAGGCGGCGCAGCAGGTCGGCGCGCGTCGCCGGCAACAGGTGATAAGCATCGAGCACCCCTGAGCGTTCCAGTTCCTCGACCAACGCCAGGCCCGCGGCCGGCCCATCGGCCATGGCCACGGCCACGGCCCGGTTCAGTTTCACTACCGGTGATGGGAGATATCGCTCCAGCTGATCGTAAAGGGCGACGATCTCTGACCAGTCCGTCGCCGCCGCGTCTGGTGCAGTGGCATGGCATGCAGCGATGGCGGCTTGCAGCTGGTATGGCCCCGGACGGCGGGCCCGCAAAGCTTCCTCGAGGGCACGGACCCCCTGCTCTATGTCGTCCCCCACCCACAACGAACGGTCCTGGTCCTCCAGCGTCACCACGTCGCCTGAGGTGTCCAACCGGGCGTCCCGCCGGGCATCGTGGAGAAGCATCAAGGCCAGCAAGCCGAGAGCCTCTGGCTCGTCAGGCATGAGTACCGAGAGCGTCCTGGCCAGCCGGATGGCTTCACGGCAGAGGTTGGACCGGACGAGATCGGCGCCGGCAGTAGCCGAATACCCCTCGTTGAACAGCAAGTACAGCACGCTCAGTACTGCGGTCGTCCGTTCCGGCAGCAGGTGAGCCGGAGGGACACGGTACGGGATTCCCGCCTCTCGGATCTTCTGTTTGGCCCTGACCAGACGTTTGGCCATTGTCTCTTCGGAGACGACGAAGGCTCTGGCGATCTCGACCGTCGTCAACCCGGCCAGCGTGCGCAGCGTCAAGGCCACCCGAGCCTCGAGGGCGAGGGCAGGGTGACAGCACGTAAAGATCAGCCGGAGGCGGTCGTCACTGATGCCGCTCTCGTCTGGCGTGCCTCTATCTCGTTCGTTTGTTTCCTCCAGGCGCGCCACTTCCTGGAGCTTCTCGGCGCCTACGGCTGACCTCCGCAACCTGTCGATGGCCCGGCGGCGCGCCGTGGTGGTCAGCCAGGCCCCGGGGTTGCGGGGGATCCCGTTATCGGGCCAGTTTTTTAGGGCGACGGCGAACGCTTCTTGGGCGCATTCCTCCGCCAGGTCCCAGTCACCGATTACCCGGATCAACGTCGCCACTATTCGCCCCCACTCGTCGCGGAACGCGCTGGCTACGGCTTCGTCGACGGCGGACACTACCCCTCCAGACGTGAGTACCTGTTACGGCGGGCCGGCCCGAGCTACTGGCCTTTGCGGGTCAGTAGCGCGGGCCACGCGTCGCCACATCGAGCGTGCCGCTCTGGAGGGCGCAGACGAACAGCACCGGACCTCCAGGCTCAGCCCTTCTTCGTCTCCCAGAAGATGCGGTCGATTTCCGCTATCTGCCCCAACAGGTCGTCAGCAACGGAGACGTCGGTAGAATGCTTGGTCTCGCCCGCCGCTTTGGTTGCCTTCCAGAAAAGGTCGTGCAGCTCCGGGTACTTCTCGAGGTGGGGCGGCTTGAAATAGTCCGTCCATAAGACCCAGAGATGGTGCTTCACGAGTTCGGCGCGCTCTTCTTTGATAAACAGGCAGCGGGCCTTGAAGGCCTCGTCAGTAGAGGCGTGGTACTTCTCCAGGATGGCCTTGACAGATTCAGCTTCGACCTTCGCCTGCACCGGGTCGTACACACCGCACGGCAAGTCGCAGTGGGCATAGGCAGTGCGGGGCGAGCTCACGCCGTCTGCCAGGGCCAGCAAACGCACCAGCAAGGTCATGAAAGAGGCTCCTTTTTGCTTGGTCGGTTGTGCTAAGGGTACGTGCCGTGGGACACGGTCCAGCCACACGTTATAGCGACTGTGCTGCTAATCGCTCAGCCACTAACAGTGCCGCGCCCCGCCACCGGGCTCTGCCTGGCAACGAGGCTTACTTCAAGATCTCTCCTCGACCTAGAGCGGGTAAACGTTCCCTCCCCCTGGGCGCCGGACCGGCCCTTGGCGCGCTGGTCGCTGGCGCGGTGGTGGCCTGGTCGGCCTGGCAAGCGGGCCGCCATCTGGAGCGAGTGGAAGTAGCGGGCCTCAGTATGGCCCCCTGCCTCCAACCGGGGGACCACATCCTGGTCTGGAGGACGCGATCGGTGCGCCCGGGCGACATCGTGGCTGCCGCCGATCCCAGGCAACCGGCACGCTCGCTGTTGAAGCGGGTCGTCACGGTCGGCCGTGATGGCGTGGTCCTGCTCGGGGACAACCCCGAGCACAGCACTGACAGCCGGCAGTTCGGGCGCGTCCCGATGGCGCACGTGCAAGGAAAAGCGATATACCGGTACTCGCCGCCAGCTCGAGCCGGGAAACTGTCCTAGATGGGCAGTACCCACTCCTTCAGGTACTGCTCCCGCTTTTCGGCCCAGTCCTCCGCTGTAATGGCGTACCGGACATGGTCCTCCCACACACCGTTTATCTCGAGGTAGCGCACGGCTACGCCCTCGTTGCGCAAGCCGAGTTTCTCGGCCACCCGGTTGCTTGGACGATTGCGAGGGATAATCGAAACCTGCAAGCGGTGCAGCATCAGGTCCTCGAACGCAAACTTGGCGACCACCACAAATGCCTCGGGCACATAGCCGTTCCCGGCCACGGCCTCGTCGACCCAGTAACCGACGTAAGCCGTCTGGAACGGCCCGCGCTGAACCGAGGAGATATTTATTTCGCCGACAAAGCGGCCTCTAACGAAGATGCCGAAGCCATAACCCGTGCCCAGTTCTCGTTCGCGCATACGGGCATTGCAGCGAGCGACCCACGCCCGTTTGTCGACGGCAGGGTCAGGTTGCCCGGGGATAGGGCGCTGTTCCCATTTGATGAGCCAGTCGCGCGACCGGGTCCTGACCTCGCGCCAGGCGTCGAAGTCGGAGGCGACGAGGGGTCGCAACATAACTCGCCGCCCGTGAAGCTCTGGGTACACGACCACATGGCCCCATGTCACAACTGCAATGCTAGTTGCGTCCGGTTGGGGCTCTGTCAAGCCGGATCATGGTGATGATCAACCCGTCAAGGATGTCCGACTCGGACACCAGGCACGTTTCGAAACCGAAATGCGCCATCAGCGTGTCGAGCACCATTGTCCCGCCCACGATGACCGGTGCTCTGGCAGCCTCGATCCCGGGCAACCCGGCTCTCTCCGAAGCCGGCAAGGAAGCCAGGCCTGCCAGCGCCTGGCCCACAGCATCGCTCGACAGTTGGTAGTGGTGCACCGCGTCGTGGTCATACGACCCGAGCCCCTGGTCGTAGCAGGCTAGGGCGGAAACGGTCCCGGCCAAACCAACGAGCACACGGGCCGACCGGAAGCCTTGAACCTCGGCCTCGGCGCTAATGAACTGGGCGCGTAACCATTCCCGGGCCGCGGCGAGCTGCTCGTTGGTGGGTGGGTCGTCGTGCAGGAACCGTTCAGTCACTCGAACGCAGCCGAGGTCGAGTGAGCGAGCACCCGACGGGTCTGGCCCCACGACCAACTCGGTGGAACCACCGCCGATGTCGGCCACCAGCCACGGGCCGTCAGCAACATTGAGCTCATCGGTGGCCCCCAGGAAGGACAGGGCCGCTTCCTCCTGCCCGCTCAGCAGTGAAAGAGGGGCGCCCACAACCTCTTCCGCGGCCCGGGAAAACGACGCCCGGTTGGCCGCGTCGCGGAGGGCCGACGTCCCTGCCATTCGGGCGGCGCTGACCTCATGGGCCTCCATGAGCCCCCGGTACTCCCGCAAGACGGACAAGGTGCGCTCGGCTGCCTCGGCCCGGATCGACCGCGTCCGGTCGACGCCTTGCCCGAGGCCTGTTACCCGCATAAGCCTCACGATCGGCTCTCTCTGGGGGCTGCTTATCAACAACCGGGTCGATAGCGTCCCGCAATCGACGGCGGCGTAATTACCCATCGTTCATCGGGCCGGCGGCCCGGGTGAGCGGGCCGGGTGGGCCGCTGGGGACCGGCTGGCCTGCGGCTAATTGGGCCGCCACCCAACGGCCTACCGGGTCGTCGCCGCCCACCAGGTACCAGGCATAGTGGGCATGGAGGCACTTGACCCCTCGCCTGGTGCCACCCACCCCGCCCGCAGGTCGTGGCCCCTGCCAACCGGGCGCCAGAGCGGCGTCCCGTTCCGCCGCATACCTGAGGTGGGCGTGCTCGAGATCGCCAGGGTCTACAGCCGCCTCCGCCGCGTTAACTCCACCGCCGGCCTCCAGGCGGTCCACCGCCAGCCTGGCCTGCCTGCCCACTAGCCAATAGCGGGTAGGCATGGGGGTGCCATCGTCGAGCACAGGGGCGTTCCGAATTACGACCGGGCCGCCCTCGTTATCGCGCAGCACGACCTCGAACGGACGGCGCGGCTCTCGACCCAGCAACGCCCTCACGTCGTCTTGGTCGTCTTGGTCGTCTTGCCTGTTCAGGGTAGCCAAGGGCACTGAAACTTCCACGCCCGTATACTCACGATTAAGCTCATTGCCTCACCGGCTCACAGGTCGTGCCAGATCTCCAGCGAAGAGTACCAGGCCGTGTGCTTAGACGGCGGTGGGGCGGCCGGTTGAGGATGGCTCGGCGCCGGCAGCACCATGAAGGCCTGCTGGCCAGGCTTAACGAGGCCGTACTCCCGGCGGGCGATCTGCTCGATTGTGGCGTTGTCCTGCAGGGCTGAGCTCTCCGCCGTGAGCTTGGCGTCTTCCGCCTTCAAGACCGCGACGGTACGTTCCTCGGCCGCTATGCCTTGTTTCTGCGCGAGGTAAGTCCGCGCCGGGAAGACGAACAAGTACATGGCCCCGCCCAGGACCAGCAGCACCAGCGCGATCTTGACGGCCAAACGCATACCGTTTCCAGACTTGTTGCTCAAGTGAAAATTGTGACCAAAGTTAACAGAGAGACAGTAGCTTACTGGCGACCCGGGGTGCACGGACGGACCGCCCTGGCGGTGGGCGATGAGGCCGGCGCAGGCGGCCCGGCGTCGCGGCTAAAGATGCACACAGCGCCCTCCGGATTAGCCTCGTCGGGTGCACTTTTAGACCATTACCGGGCGTCTGTATAAGTTTGTATCCGGATTCCGGGCACAACTACACGCGACGGGGAGGTCTACCTGACAGCACCGGCGAGATCCGGATAAAGGCAGCCACTGGCGGCCTGATTTGCTCAGGACGCCGGCTCGCCGGCCTTTACCTCTTCCCACAACAGGTCGAGTTGGGGTAAGTCGAGCTCAGAAACGTCCGAGCCGCGCTCAGCGGCCAGCGCCTCGACAGCCATAAAGCGCCGGCGGAACTTGGCCGTCGCCTCTCGCAGTGCCGCTTCGGGGTCCACTTTCAGGTGCCGGGCCACGTTCACCACGGCGAACAACAGGTCCCCTAGCTCGTCGCGCACGGCCCCCTCGTCGCGAGGTGACATGGGGTCTTCTCGCCGATCGGGCCCATCGGCCGCCATGGCTTCAGCTAGCTCGGCCAGCTCCTCGCCTATTTTGGGCAGGGCGCCCTCGGCGCCCTCCCAGTCGAAGCCGGCAGAAGCCGCTTTGCGCTGGATTTTGTGGGCATACAGAAGAGCCGGCAAGTCGCGTGGGACGTCGTCCATGATGCTCGCTCGCCCTTTTTCCTTGCGCTTTATCTGCTCCCAGTTCCGGTTGACCTCTTCGGCGGTGGCCGCCTCGACGTCTCCAAAGACGTGAGGATGCCTGGAGACGAGCTTGTCGTGGACGTTCCGGGCCACGTCCCCCAGTGCGAACTGCCCCTCTTCTGCCGCCAGTACCGAGTGGAACACCACCTGGAACAAGACATCGCCGAGCTCCTCTTCCAGGTGCTCGTAGCCGGCGCCGTCGGGGCCCAGTTCCTCGATCGCTTCCAGGGCCTCGTACGACTCTTCCAGGAGGTAGCGGGTTAGGCTCTGGTGCGTCTGGCGCCGGTCCCATGGGCACCGTTCCCGCAAGGCCCGGGCCAGCTCCTCGAGCCGGACGAAGGCGGCCGCGAACGGCTCCGCCAGCTGAGGCAGCCACAGGCTCGTTAGGTGGTCCGGCTCCACCACCCGGTCGAGATCCTCCCAGGGGACAACGGTTACAGCCTCGTCGGGCAGGCCGAGGTGGTACAAGACGGTAACCGCTGTGCCCTTACCGCCCCCCGCCACCTGGTCCATCACCGAAGCAAGGGCCAGTTTCACTTCTGACAAAACCTGGGGCGAATCGCACTGGCCAACCAACAACGGCCCGAGCGAACCAGCCACCTCCGGGGCAAAACGGTGCCCGTCCACCACCCGCACGCCCTGAGCCAGAGGGTCGACGCCCAGACGCTCGAAGGCGAGGTCGGCGAACGAGACCCCTGGCAAAACCACCGTCTCTACCCGTGGATCGGCCCGGAGCAGTTCCACGGTCCGTTCGGCCACAGCCGGTGAGCCAGGGACGGCATAAAGCACCGAGCCTTCAGCCCAAGCCGACTCGACCAGGGCGTCGACAATGCCCGAGTACACCTCTTCCAGCGTGGGCGCAGATTCATAGAGGTCGTCGAAGCTACGGGCGCCCGGGACAGTCGCCGCTGACGGGTGACGAGAAGTGCGCAACCATCGCACCGGCGTGCTGTCGATGGCGGCGATTGATTCCGCCGTTACCAGGCCCGGCCGGCCGGGGCCGAGGCCCACGACCGTGACCTTCGGCGACTTCGCCACGATTTACGGGTTAGCCTGACCGGCCGGCCACACCTGGGGGATGTAAGGCGGCGACGGCAAAGCCGTCGTCCACGAACCGAAAGCCGGGTCAACCTTCACCTGCGCTGCTTTCAGGATCTTGGCCAGGCCGGTGTTGCTCGTGTCCCCCTGGACCGGCCACGTATAAGCCGTAGGGCCGGCACCCAGGGCCACCGCACCGATCACCGAAGCAACCTGAGCGTTGAAGGGGATGACCGTCCGGGTCCGCACCTGGAGGACCTGGTACCCCCAAGTTTGGGCGACCACGCCCGCGTGGCCCGGAGCCAGCCCGTAGACCTCTTGGCGCAACGCCGTCGGCTGCACGATCCACTGTTCCGGAGTGAGGCAGTAACGAGCCCCGTTACCGACGGTGGGAACGGGACCGCCGGCCGCCGCCGCGGTCAGTTCGGCCGCCACGGCTACGGCCTGCTTGTGACTGGCCGCCATGTCCGTCGTGCCGCCCGGCCCGGGCACCGACACGTCGATGGACGTTAGGCAGACCTGGGACCAGAAGGACGCCAAATTGGTTTTGTAGAACTGCTCCGCCGTCTTGAGGTTGGGTGGTTTCAACTGGACCAGAGCCAACTCAGCACCTTCGTCGGCCACCGATGACCGGAGCTGCGACGGCAACTGCACCCACACCTGGGGTATCGACGCTTCCTCGCTGGCCCACGTGGCCGAGCGCTCGAGATACGACGGTGCTTCTCCGTGCTTGGTCACGTACTGGTGGACTGCCACCGCAGTGACGAGCAGCGTGAGCCTCCCCGTGGTCCACGGCAGGCCAAAGTTGCCCGGCCCCGAACCGGTTCCCACCACAGTAAAGGCGGGTACGGTCTCGCCTTGAGCTTTGTACTCAGCCGACTGTGCCTTGCTGGCCTGGTCGAAAGAAGCCACATACGCCGGGCTCGAGGACCACCACTGAAGGTTCTGCGACAACTCGGTCTGGGAAATGACTTCCCCATTGACCATGGCCGCCGGCGGGGCCGTGCTGCAGGCCGACAAGGTGGCGCCGAGGACGCCGGCTATGACCACGACGGCCAGCGGGCTGGCCCGGCGGCGCCAATTGGCGCGGCGCCAACTTGCCCTAAGCCCGACAGCGGCAGACCGGTAACGAGAGCGGCGGGGAGAAGCGGTGTGCGTCACGGCGGGCCCAATGTTAGTCCTGAGCCGCAGCCGCCTGGGAAACGGGGGCGTTTTGGGCAGGAGGGACAAGGGCACGAAGGACTTCCACGAGCGTGGAGGCCGGGTCGGTGCCTTTACGGACCGGGCCGACCAGCTGGCCCTGGTCTTGCTTGTAGACGGCTTGCGGCCACAGTCGGCCCAGGCGCACCTGCTCGCTGGCCTTCAACGAGATGGGCGAGATCCTGGCCACGAGGGTCCCAGGCGGGGTGCCTATCCCGCCGCTCACCACCGTGACGTCCCGGATCCCCAGCCGGACGCACTCGGCCCGCAGGTGGGCAATACCAAGCAATGCGCTGGCTGCCTGCGGCAACGGGCCATACCTGTCCGTCCACTCAGACTCGACGTCGTCGACCTCTTCGTGGGTGCTGAGGGTGGCCAGCTTCCGGTACGCCTCCAACCTGAGGTCCTCGCGGGCCACGTAACTAGCGGGGAGGTTGGCCGTCATCGGCAGGTCGAGGCGGATCTCGGCTGGTTGGCGGACGGGTTCACCTTTCATGTCGGCCACGGCTTCGCTCACCATTTGGACGTAAAGGTCGTAACCGACGGCCGCAATGTGCCCGGACTGGTCGGCGCCCAGAAGGTTGCCGGCTCCCCGGATCTCCAGGTCCCGCATGGCGATCTTGAACCCCGACCCCAGTTCTGTGTGCTCGCCGATGGTCCGCAGGCGCTCGTAGGCTTCTTCGGTCAGTTTGTGGTTCGGCGGATAGAAAAGGTAGGCGTACGCCCGCTGACCCGCTCTTCCCACCCGGCCTCGAAGCTGGTGCAGTTGGCCCAGTCCAAGCATGTCAGCGCGGTCTATGACCAGAGTGTTGACCGTGGGCATGTCTATGCCCGACTCGATGATCGTGGTGCAGACCAATACGTCGTAGCGGCCTTCCCAGAAGTCGATCACGACCCGCTCCAGCGAACCCTCGTCCATCTGCCCATTGGCAATAGCGACGCGGGCTTCAGGTACGAGTTCGCGCAGCCGGGCGGCGACCTTTTCAATGTCACGCACACGGTCGTGCACGAAGAAAACCTGGCCTTCGCGCAGGAGTTCCCGGCGGATGGCCTCCGCCACCGCCCGTTCGTCGTACTCCCCCACGTACGTGAGGATGGGCCGGCGGGCAGATGGAGGGGTGGCGATGAGCGAGAGGTCTCTCACCCCGGTCAGGCTCATTTCGAGCGTCCGCGGTATGGGCGAGGCCGTCATGGTCAGCACGTCCACGTCGGTGCTCAACTTCTTTATCGTCTCTTTGTGGGTGACGCCAAAGCGCTGCTCTTCGTCCACCACCAGCAGGCCGAGATCCTTGAACTTCACGTCCTGCGCCAGCAATTTGTGCGTGCCGATGACGATATCCACTGAGCCCGAGGCCAGCCCGTCGGCGACGGCCCTGGACTCTGCCGGGGTCAGGAACCGCGACAGCATCTCGACCCGAACGGGGTAATTGGCAAAGCGTTCGCTGAAGGTCTGCATGTGCTGGGAGGCGAGCAACGTGGTGGGGACGAGCACTGCGACCTGTTTTCCATCCTGGACAGCCTTGAACGCCGCCCTCATGGCCACCTCGGTCTTGCCAAAGCCCACATCTCCGCACACGAGGCGGTCCATGGGCGCCGGGCCCTCCATGTCTGCCTTTACATCAGCTATCGCTTTCAGCTGGTCCGGCGTCTCGTTGTAAACGAACGCGTGCTCCATTTCCGTTTGCCACGGGGTATCGGCCCCGAAGGCGTGGCCGGGTGCCGAGGCCCGCCTCTTGTACAGGGCCACGAGCTCATGGGCAATCTCTCGGGCCGCTTTGCGCACCCGGGCCTTGGTTTTTTGCCATTCGCTCCCGTTCAGGCGAGAAAGAGAGGGCTTTTCTCCACCTGTGTACGGCCGCAGGGCGTCGACCTGGTCGGAAGGCACGTACAATCTGTCGCCGTCACGATATTCGAGCAATAAATAGTCTCGCTCCACATCGCCGATGGAACGCTTGACCATCCCTCCGAAACGAGCCACGCCATGCTGGAAATGCACGACATAGTCGCCCGTTTTCATGTCGTCGAAGAAGGTGGCCACTTGGGCCGCTCGTGGCCGGGCCGACCGGTGCGGCCGGCGGCGGCCCGTGAGGTCGCCCTCGGCCAAGACCGCCAGTTGGAGCGCCGGGAATATGAACCCTCGGTCGATAGGAGCGACGACAACACGAACATCGCCGCCTATCGCGGTACCGAGCGGACCATTCGCGCCTGGGCCATCGACAACCTCTGCACCAATACCCTCGTCTTGCAGGGACCGGGCCAAACGCGAGGCACTCGCTTCGTTTTCCGCGCAGACGACGACGCTGAAGCGCTTCGCCCTCAACTCGCGCAGTTGAGCCAGTAGCCGCTCGGGGCCACCGGCCACCGGGTCCCAGCCCATCGTGCTGATCGTCGGAGTACCTGGGCCCTCCGGGGCGGGTGTCAGCATCGACACGGACGCGTCGGTACCGCTCAAAAGACGGTCGAAGGGCAAGTAAAGACGGGGGAAATCACGGCCCTGTGCGCCCCAAGTGGTAGCCAACGCACCGGCCAGGTCAGCCTCTTCGTCGGCGATCTCCACCGCCCGCTCGCGCATCCGCCGGGGCTCGAGCAGCAGGACCTTGGCGCCTCGGGGCAGGAGGTCGATGAGGAGATGCTCGTCGGCGGTCAGCCACGGGAGCCACGACTCCATGCCGTCGAAGCTGAGGCCCTCAGCCAGCCGCTCCCACGCTTCTCTCCCCCAGGGCTCGGCGTCCCCCAGTGTGGCGGCCCGGTCTCGGACCTCGAGCGACGGAAGAAGTTCGCGGCAGCCGAACACGACGACCTCGTCCAGGTCGGCCACTGAACGCTGGTCGGCGACCGAGAACTCGGTCAGCCTGTCAACTTCATCGCCCCAGAGGTCGACCCGCACCGGCGAAACGGCCGTCGATGGGTAGACGTCGACGATCGAACCGCGTACCGCCATCTCTCCCCTGTGCTCGACCTGGTACTCGCGCCGGTAGCCGAGGTGAGCGAGTTGCTCCACCAACTCGTCGAGGTCCACTTGGGCCCCGCGCACGACTTGCAACGGCTCGGTGTCCTCGACGTGTGGCCCCAGACGCTGAAGGAGCGCCCTGACTGGCGAGACGATCACGGAGGGAACGGCCGCATCATCGGCTCCGTCACGCAACCTCCGCAAACGCCACATGAGCTCCAGCCGTCGGCCCATCGTCTCGACCCCGGGGCTGACGCGCTCGAACGGCAAGGTCTCCCAAGCGGGGAACACGGCCACCTGTCCGGGACCTAGCCATACCCCAATCTCGTGGGCCAGCCTTTCGGCCATCGTCCCGCTCGGGACGGCAACCACGACCGGTTGGCCTGACCCATGGCTGGCCACGGCGGCGATGGCGAAGGGCTGGGCCGCTTCGCCGACCGCGACGGTCCGTTCGGCGCCGACCGCCAACGCGGCCAGGACGCTGTCGCCGTTCGCCAGCGACAGCAGCCTGCGCAAAGGCAGTCCTTCGCCTTCCGGGGGCGCGCCCGTTTTGACCTGCATGGGGGAACTCATTGCTCCTCCATTAAACGGCCGCAGGAGCAATTAAGCGGTGCGCGAGGATCCTGGCACTTTCTCAGGACGGCCCAGGCCGCTCTTGGGCGCCGCCAGTTACGGGCGGCGGTACCGTAATTACGGATTCGTAACGATAACCTCCTCCGCCTTCGAGCTCTATAGCTTCGAACACGGCACCGGCCCGTTCGGCATTGGCTGACCGCCAGGGGTTATCGACCCAGGCTTGGTAGGCCTGCTCCGACTCCCACAGCGCGGTGACGAGCATCAAGTCGCTGCTGTCAGTCGACCGGTGCAATTCGGCGCTCACAAACCCCGGGGTTAGGGCTGCCCTCTGGAGGACTTGTTCATCCTCGAAGAACCGTTCGACCGATTCCGGGCCGCCAGAGACCGGACGGAGAAAAAGCACGCTCCTTATCACGGGCACGCCCTCTTTTTTTGCTTGTCCTCGATCATCTTTTTGGTCCTTGGGGGCAGGTTTGAGGCCTGGTCAAACTTAGACGTGGTCATCTGGCGGTGGGCGAGTATTGAACTCGTTTTGGGCCGCGGCCACCCCCCTGGCCAGGATGGCCTCGACCGCGTCGGCGGCGCTCTCTACCGCATCGTTGAGCTTCTGGCGTTCAAGCCGGGTCGGCGCGGACAGGACGTGGTCAGCGCCGTAATCCTTGCCTCCTGGGGGTTTGCCGATCCCGATCCGGACGCGGGAGAACTCGTCCGAGCGCAGCCACGCCTTGATCGAACGCAGGCCGTTATGGCCGGCCAGTCCCCCGCCTGCCTTCACCCGCACCGTGCCGAGCGGCAGGTCCAGTTCGTCGTGGACGACCACCAGGTTGGTCAGGTCCTCGACGTTGAAGCGCCTGACCAGGCGGGCCACAGACCGGCCCGATTCGTTCATGTAGGTCTGTGGAAATGCCAATACCAGGAGCTTGCCCACGTCCTTCACCTCGGCCACGAGGGCCAGTTCCTTGCCCTGGCGGAGCCGCTCCCCGTGTCGTTCGGCGAGCAAGGCGACGGTGTCGGCCCCGACGTTATGGCGGGTTTTGGCGTAGCGCGGACCGGGGTTGCCGAGCCCCACGGCTAGCAGGTCGGCGCCGGCAGTGGCTTTGGACTTGTGCGCCCTGAACAGAGCTGGCTCAGCCCTCCTCGGCCGAGGCTGCTCCATCCGCCTCCGACTCCGCCGCCTCGGCCCCGCCCGCTTCAGTGACGGCTTCTGCAGCCTCTTCGGCGGCCAGGACGGCGGCGACGGTGGAGGCCGCCGCGATCACAACCGGCTCCTCGGGGTCGACGTCGGTAGTGACGCCCCTCGGGAGGGGTAGGTCCCGCACCCGGATAGCACCGCCGATATCCAGGCCACTGACGTCGACCTGAATCTCCTGGGGGATCTGTTCGGGGGTAGACCGGACGCTGAGACTGGTGAGGGTGTGCTCGAGGAGGCCTCGTTCCCGTTCGACCAGAGTGGCCGTACCCACCAGGACCAGCGGGACGTCGGCGCTAACGATCTCGTCGCGGCGCACGACCTGGAAATCAACGTGGGCGAGCGTGTGGCGCACCGGGTGCCGCTGCAGTTGGCGCGCCAGCACGAGATGCGTCGAACCGTCAACGTCCAGCGTGAGCACCTGGTTGAGCCCATGCACGGACAGGGCGGAACGGATTTCCCTGGCCCCCACCGATATAGGTAGCGGCTTCATGCCGTGCCCGTAGACCACCGCTGGCACGCGTCCAGCGTGGCGGAGCCGCCGGGACGAGCTCGAACCCGTCGGCCGCCCCAGTTCAGCCACCAATTTCACATCTGCCATGGTCGTTTGCGCTCCGGTCGTCGTCGTTACCCCGCCAGCTCAGCCTCGGGGAAAAAGAAGGACCCCTCATGATAGCCCGGCTGAGCTGGGCCTGGACGTCGTAAAGCCGGCCCCGCCCTACCGGTGCAACTGCCGGGGGCGGACCAGGTGACCCGGACGAGCCCGGCCTAGCTCTGGTTGTCGCCCCCGAAGATTTGCGATATCGAGCCCTCTTCGAACACGGCCCGGATGGCGTCGGCGAAGGTTTTGGCCACTGAGACGCTCTCTATTTTCTCGATCTGCTTCTCGGACGGCAGGGGGACCGTGTCGGTGACGACGATGCGCGAGATCTTCGAGTCCTGCAGCCGGTCGATAGCTGGTTCGGAGAACACACCATGGGTGGCCGTCGCCCACACCTCCGTGGCCCCTCTCCGATGTAGCAGTTTCGCTGCTTCACACAGCGTCCCCGCGGTATCGATCTCGTCGTCTATCAGAACGCACATGCGACCGTAAACGTCGCCCATGACGCCGAGCGCCTCGACGTGGCCGATGCGGTCGACACTACGCCGCTTATATATGGATGCCATATCGACGTCGCCCGCGCTTCGGGCCGCTTTTTCGGCCACCTTGGTCCGCCCGGTGTCCGGAGCCACCATCACAAAGTCGCCTGGCACATTGGTTTTCAAATAGTCGACCAGTAAGTTTACTGCGGTTAGGTGGTCGACCGGGCCATCAAAAAACCCTTGCACCTGTCCCGAGTGCAGGTCCACGGACATTATCCGTTCGGCTCCGGCGGCATGGAAGAAGTCCGCCACCATCCTGGCTGTTATCGGTTCGCGTGCCCTCGATTTACGGTCCTGGCGCCCATAACCATAACGCGGGCAAACCGCGGTTATCCGTTTGGCGGAACCGCGCTTAGCCGCATCGATCATCACCCATTGCTCCATCAACAGGTCATTTACCGATTTGCCGTTGGCCGGCGAGTGGGTCTGCAAGATGAACACGTCCCCACCTCGGACCGACTCGCCAAAGCGCGCCCGGATCTCCCCGTTAGGGAAGTCCGTGAGCTCGCACGGCCCGACCTCGACGCCCAGGTTGGCCGCGATCTCTTGGGCCAGTACCGGGTGGGAGCGGCCGGCGAACAGCTGAAGCCTGTGCCTCGAGACCACTTCCATGTGCTACCCCCCGTCCATTCCGTAGGCGCCCGCGATGGGCCGGACGACGGAACCGGGGGCGATGACCGTCCCCGGCGCCAACCAGATCCACGGGCCCACACTGGCATCCTGTCCTATGGTCACCTTCTCTGCGAAAGTCGCCCGCACCTGTGCCCTCGCTCCGACCACGCAGTCGACCAGGTGGCTACCCGGGCCGATCTCCGCGCCCATGTCGACTCTCGTGTTCCCCTGAAGGATAGTCCCCGGCAACAGGGACACATCCTCGGCCAACTCGACGGTCGAGTCGATGTACGTGTTCTGCGGGTCGAACATGGTGACGCCGTGGCTCATCCACTGCTGGTTGACCCGTGCCCTTAATATGGCTTCGGCGCTGGCCAGTTGGCAGCGGTCGTTGACGCCGCTGGCTTCGGTCGGGTCGGGTACCACCATCGAGGTGACCGGGTAGCCGGCGTCGTGCAGGACGGCGATCACGTCGGTCAGGTAGTACTCACCCTGGGAGTTGTCCGGGCTCAGCCGGCGCAGGGCGGGCGCCAGCACAGACCGGCGGAACACGTAAATCGAGGTCCCCACCTCGTCGATATCGCGCTCCTCGGCCGTGGCATCAACCTCCTCGATGATCCCGGCCACCCGGCCGTCGCGCGACCGCACCACCCGGCCGTAACCGGTCGGGTCCGGGAGCCGGGCCGTCAGGAGCGTGGCCGCCGCTGACGATTCCCGGTGTACCGCCAAGAGAGCCTCCAGGGTGGAGGGTCGCAGCAGCGGCGCGTCCCCGGGCAGCACTACGAGGTCATCCAGCTCGCTATCGTCATCGCTGAACGCGGTCAGGGCCACGGATAGCGCATCCCCGGTGCCCCGCTGCACAGGCTGGTCGACGACCTCGAGCGGGAGCCCCGGAGACCTGGCTTCGGCCAGGGCCTTCGTCATCCGGGTGGCCCCGTGGCCCACGACCACGACCACCCGCGAAACGTCCAGGCCAGAAAGGGCGCAGAGGACCCACAGCACCATGGGCCGGCCGCACAGCCGATGAAGAGGCTTGGGGCGTGAGCTGCGCATCCGCGTCCCCTCGCCTGCGGCCAGCACCACGGCGGCCAATTTTGGCTGCTCAGAAAGGCCACGGCCGCCCTGACGACGCATATCTCGGTCGTAGTTGCTCACGCTCATCTTTCTAGTCGCGCCGTCGACGGCGGTCCCCGCATATGAGCGCTGGCACCCCGGCTGAGTACACCGAACACGGTATGGTTGAAAGCGGCTCGAGCTGCTGGGCCTGCGCCAACGGGAGCCAGTTGTCGGTCCGGGGTAGTTCAATTGGAAGAACGCCGGACTTTGGATCCGGATGCTTGGAGGTTCGAGCCCTCCCCCCGGAGCCAGTGTCGCCGCAAAGGAGGGGCTACGTGGCGTTGCGAGGCCCCGACCGGAGCCCCGGACCAGAGATTTGACCGCCCAGTCGCGAGGTAGCGCCGTCGTGACCGGGGCGGCTCAGGGTATAGGGCTGGCGATCGCACAGGTCCTCGTGAGGGATGGGTGGTTCGTAGTCGGTGTGGACCGCTCCAAAGCCGGGATCGAGGCACTAGCCGAGCAACTCGGCGCCAGTGGGGTGGCACTGCTCGGGGACATAACAGAGGACGACAGCCTCGTTTGCGCTACCCGCGCGGCAACCGCCGGCCACAGGCCGCTTGGCGCGTGGGTGAACAATGCCGCGATCGGCCCTCCGAGAGCTCTTGAGGAGATCGAGCCGCAGGATCTTCGCTCTGTGCTCGCCGTCAACCTCGAGGCCGCGGTCGTCGGCTGCCGGCTTGCGGTTGAAGCCTTCCGCTGTCACGCGATGGGGGGAGCGATCGTCAACATCTCGTCGATCCATGGACGCCTCGGTTTTCCCTTCCGGCTCACCTACGACGTGTCCAAGGCGGGATTGGATGCACTGACCCGCAGCGTGGCCGTGCAGTACGGGGTCGAGGGCATCCGGGCAAACAGCGTCGCACCCGGGGCGATCCGAACCCCGCACCTGGAACACAGCCTGAACCAGAACTCCGATCCCGCGGCCGCCCTCGCTCGCCTCGAGCGGGCTACCGCCTTGCGTCGCATTGGTGAGCCGAACGAGATCGCTGGGGTGGTGGCGTTCCTAGTCAGCCCAGGGGCCAGCTTCCTGACGGGTCAAACGATCTACGTCGACGGGGGTTGGTCGGCGCAGGGCCTCCCCGAGCCGTGAGACCATCACCCAAACGTGAACACGTACGCCTCGGCTCCAGCCTGGTGGAACTCGATCTCGAGCGTCCGCTCGCCCACCGCGCCGTCTTGACGCACGAGCTGGTACAGGCGCCCCTCGACGAGCAACCCGTTCCCGTCTTCGTCGACGTCGAGCCCGTTTGAGGGCCCCGGAGCCTCCCCGTCCAACCGAACACGGAACGGAACCGGGCCCTCTACTCGGCACGACAACACCAAATGGGCGTCGCGCGCCAGGAAGCGGAAGGCGATGCTCCCGCCCGGCTGCTCAACGACGGCGTACTCGCTCTCCACCCTCCACTGGCCGGCAAGGGCCCATTGGTTCAGGCGCAGTCGCTCGGGGAGCGCGAAGTGGCGACGCTCCAAAGATAGGTCCCCGGGTGAGGCGAACCGCTCGCTGCGCCCGTAACCGAGGTAGGTCTCGGGCGTTCGCAGCTGCGCCCAGTCAGCCTCTGCCTCGATGCCGGTCCCTTCGACGGGAACAAGCTCGCGTTCGACGCCGAGCAGTTGCTGGATGACGCGCTCGGACTCCTCGTAGCGACCCTCGCCGAAGTGGTGGTCGCGGATGAGGCCATCGGTGTCCACGAAGTAGAGCGCTGGCCAGTAGTGGTTGCCAAAAGCGGTCCAGATGGCGTAGTCGTTATCGGCCGCGACAGGGTAGGCGATGGCGTGCTCCTTCGTCGCCTGGCGGACACCGTCGATGTCGTACTCGAAGGAGAATTCCGGCGTGTGGACGCCGAGTACGACCAAACCGTCATCTCGGTACGTCTGCGACCAGGCACGGACGTAGGGTTCCGTGCGCAGCCAGTTGATGCAGGTCAGGGTCCAGAAATTGACGACGACGACCTGCCCGCGCAGCTCGGCGGGACCGAGCGGCTCGGAGTTGAGCCACCCGGTCGCCCCGCCAAGCGAGGGCATGTGCAGACCCTGGAAGTCGGTCATCTAGCGAAGAGCCCGAAACCCGGCGCGTAGTTCGTCGGTGAAGAGAACCGGCTCCTGCCAGGCGGCGAAGTGATTGCCCTTCTCGACCTCGTTGAAATAGACGAGCTTGGGGTAGGCACGCTCGGCCCAACTCCTTGGCACTCGATAAATCTCCCGCGCGAAGGTCGAGACGGCCACCGGGACAGAAACACCTTTGGCGTCGAAGAACCCGTGCTTGTTTTCCCAATAGAGACGGGCCGAAGAGACCCCGGTGTTGGAAAGCCACGTGAACGTGATGTTGTCGAGGACCTCGTCTCGCGTGAGGCCGTCGACCGGCTTCCCGTCGACAAAAGCTTGGGTGATGTCGTGATAGCTCTGGGCGTCGTGGTCGAGCATCCATGCCGCGAGGGCGATAGGCGAGTCCGCTAGACCGTACAAGGTCGGCGCGATGTTTTCCCAGGCGCCTTTAAAGCCCAGCTGCGTCGTCAGGTCCGACGTCGCGAGCGAGCAACGGCACGAGTACGCTCGCGTCCGGGCTGCCCCAGCCCGTGACGGCGTCCCAACCGGGTCTGGCCTGGTACCCGATAATCGTCTTCGGGGGGAAGCTAACTGTGTTGCTCCCGCTGGTGATGTCGTGGAACGCCCTGTGGTCGAGCCGGCTAAGCCCGATGCGGTAAATGGCCGAGTTCACAAAGCCCAAGTGACGCCCCGCGCGCTGATCGGCGAGGGCGACGATCCCGGCCCAGAAAGGGGCGCTGGCGCTCGTGCCGCCGCTGCCGCTGATCGTGTAACCCCCAGCTCCCGTGCCGGTGACTACGACCATCCCGCCGTGCGGCGAAGCGTCGGCAGCAACGTCGGGTAGGGCCCGGTAAGCCCCGATGCCGGCCACGCCGTCTTGGTATTTAGGCCGGGAGAACACGTGGCCAAGTCCACCGCCCGATGCCTGGAACTGGCTGCCCGGGTCCCCGTAGGGCAGACCCCAGGCGCTTTCGTTCATGTAGGCGCCCGTCGTGCGGCTGGCGGTGAGCGTGGTGCCCCCGGCGGCCAGCACGAGGGGGTCAGAAGCCGGCAGGTTGACCTCCTTCACTGGGACGAAAGTGCCCCCCGTCAGGCCCTTGACCACCTGGCAGGGCTCGCCGACCGCCCCGATGTCACCGGAAGCGGCGATTACTGTCACGTTTCGGGCGGCGGCGGCCTGGAGCGCTGCGTGCAGGGTGGCAACCTGGGGATGAGTGTCACAGTGCTCGCCCCCGGTCTGGCCGGCAGCACTGATGGATATCACTCCGCCAAGGGAACTCCCGAGGCGTAGCGCGGCCACAGAGGCGGCAACGGCGTTCGTGGCGTTGTCTAAGGATGTGGCTGGTACGAGGACCTCCACAATGGCGGCACCCGGGGCAACGGCGTGCACCATCTCAGTGTCCAGCACTTCTTCGCCGTTCGCTAGCCACGGTGATGCGGAGGGAGCGAGGGTGGTCACGACGCGCAGCTTGGCCGCCGGCAGGTTGAACAACCGGTCGAACTGAGCCACGTCCTGGCGGATGTCGCTGACGGGGAGCGGGAACTGCGGCTCAGCCAGCTCGGGCAACACTACGGTTTGGCCGCGGCCGTCCGTCCCAAGGTCAAGCAGCGGCAGGATGCCATATGCCTCCTCGAGCTGGCGGGGGCTGTAGCAGCTCGTCAGCGAATTGCAGTCAGCCGTACTCGTGTTAGCCGGCCCGGCAGGTGCCGACGCACCGGCAGCATCCGGCACCGTCGCCACGGCCACGATGCACGCCGCCGCGACTGTTGCCATACCTAACCGTCCACTAGGCGGCACCCTTGAACGGGCGAGCTCCGGTGAGTTGGTCATATCTTTCCTCCAAGTCCGATGGCAGTTGAAGGGCCCGGTGTGGTTGCTGGCACCGTCTGGCCCCAAGCCAGCCGGCGCCGGCTCTCGGTAACCGCTCCTTGGTACTCACGGTACGGGGCCGGCCCTGCCGCGTCGTCACCAGCGAGAGCCAAATGCGCCGTAGTACCCCGGTATGACGTCCCCATCGACGCGTGGCCACCTCGTACCCAGGTATGACGGTCGTCGGTGTGATGACGCCAGGTGTGCTTCCTGCGTACCTTGGGGCTGTGGAACTGCCGAGCCGCAGGTCGGCCCGTACGCTGACCGCGGAGCTGGCGGGAGCGGTTTGGTCCGGGTTCGTTCAGGCGCTCATTGCCCCGGGCCCTGTCCCCGTTCGACGGTCGCGGGCCCATCGCTGGTGGGCAACAGCGCTTATGCCGCTTGGCCTCGCGCTGGCGGCGGTCGCAGTCGTCCGTCTGGTGGTCACCATAAGGCACCCTCCTCTGGTTGCGGTGCCGGTGCCGGGCCCGGCCAACCATCGGGAGTCTTGGGGGTCTCCGTCGCGCTGGCCCCGCTCCTGATTGCTGCCCGCTGCCCGATGATCGCTTGGCGGGCGGCCTACCTGGTCGCCTTGCTCGTGCCCCTGGTCCCGGGCCAACCGAGCGTCAATATCCTCCAAGCCATCGTGCTCGTCCTACTTTTTTGCGGGGCCGGTGTACAGCAACAGCGGCCCGCGCTCTGGTGGATGTGGGCCCTGACGCTTGTGCCCACTTGGATTTGGATGGGACAAGGGTGGGTGAGGCCCGCAATAGTCACGATCTGCCTCAGCGCCATAACCTTGGCGCTTGACGCCATAGCCACCTCAGGCCGAGCACGAGAGGCCTTAGCGCAACAGGTCCGGCGCACCGAGGTCGAGGTGGCCGGCAGGGCGGTCCTCGAAGAACGTACGCGCATCGCCCGGGAAATGCACGACGTCGTCGCTCACCATATGTCGATGATCGCTGTCCAGGCCGAGACCGCTCCGTACCGTCTTGGCGGCTTGAATGAGGCCGCGCTGGCCGAGTTCGCCGCGGTGAGCCGAGCAGCACGAGATGCCATGGGCGACATGCGCAAGCTGCTAGGTGTCCTGCGAAGCGACAAACCGGCCGCTCGTCCCCCGCAGCCGCAGCTCTCCGATATCCCCGAGCTTGTCGAGGCCACTCGGCGCGCTGGCATCGCGACCGAGCTGTCCATGCCCGCCGGCCACGACGGGATCCCAGCCAGTGTAGGGGTATGCGCCTATCGGATAGTGCAGGAGGCTTTGTCGAATGTTGGGCGCCACGCACCCGGTGCGATGGTCGTCGTCACGGTCGAACGGGACGAGCGATCAGTCCGGCTCGGGGTGCTCAACGGGCCCCCGCTTTTGCCGCACAGGGCGTCGACGCCAATCGGCCTGGGCACGGGCTGATCGGGATGCGTGAGCGCGTCGCCCTCCTCGGTGGTTTCAGCGCGCTCCTAACCGCCCAGGCCGATATAGCGGTGGTGGGGCAAGCCTGCGACGGCGCCGAGGCCGTACGGAAGGCACGCGACCTCGCGCCGGACGTCGTATTGATGGACGTGCGGATGCCGGTTATGGACGGGCTCGAGGCTACCCGTCAGATCCTCGGCCCGTTTACTGACGAACGGCGACCGAGGGTTCTCATCCTCACCAGGTACTTCGGTTGATCGCCCATGGCCTCTCGAACGCCGAGATCAGCGAGACCTTGGTTGTCGCCCCACAGACAACGAAGAGCCACGTCGGCCGGATCCTCATGAAACTCGGCCTCCGCGACCGCGCCTAGGCAGTCGTCGTGGCCTACGAGTCTGGGCTCGTTATGGCGAACGAATAGGATGCCAGAGCTTGGCCGGCACAGCATAACTGGCCAATCTGCGCCGTCCTTTCGAAGCTCTTTCAGTCGTGGTGCTTGAATAAATACTGGTTGGCGCGTTCGCCGGCCTAGGCGTCGTGCTTTGGTTATTTAGTAGCCGGGGGCCTCAATTGGTGAGCGATTGGGAGATCGAGGCGCACAACTGGGTGCGCTGGGCCCGCACGCCGGGCCACGACGAGTACTGGCGCTACCGCGAGGTGTTCTTCGGGGCCCTGGTCCCTCCTCCTGGCCGACGGACCTTGGAAATCGGCGCGGGTGAGGGCCGAGTGGCGCGCGACCTCGCAGTCAGGGGCCACCGGGTCGTGGGGCTGGACACTTCGCCGACCCTGGCCCGCTATGCCAAAGAGGCGGGGAAAGGGCCTTCTTACCTACTGGCCGACGCTGCGGCGCTACCTTTCCCCGACGAGAGCTTCGACCTGGTGGTCGCGTACAACTCCTTGATGGACGTCGAGGACATGCCCGCTTCTGTGTCCGAAGCCGCACGCGTGCTGACGCGACCCGGCCGCTTCTGCATCTGCGTTAGCCATCCCTTCGCCGACGCAGGCGAGTTCAGTGGAGAAGGACCCGACGCCGGTTTCACCATGATCCGCCCGTATTTCGGGCAAAGCCGCTTCGAAGGATTTGCTGAGCGGGACGGGCTGACCATGACTTTCCGGGGGTGGACGCACAGCCTTGAGGACTACGCCATCGCCCTCGAAAGCGCAGGCCTGGTCGTCGAGCTACTTAGGGAACCAAGGCCGGCACGCTCGAGCGCGCGTGACCAGAGCGAGCTCCCGCTCCCCATGTTCCTCTACCTGAGAGCCATGAGGCCCGTTGCTTGACCGCCGCAGCTAAGCGCCATCGGGCGCCGAGGCGCCGCCTCGTTGAGCCAACTGGGCCACGTCTCGGCCCCGAGGTCCCGGACGCGCTCGAGGAGCCGGCGGTCGGCCGAAACAAAGACGACGCTGCTGGTGGCCGCGGCGGTCTCCGCCACCAGAGCCTCGTCGCCATGATGGGCGGCGTGAACGACGCGCACGCCATCGACGTCTGCCTCAGCGACGCCGGCACGGGCGACGCCTTCGAGGACGACCACCGCCGGTAGGGATTCGCCCCTGCTTCCCGGCGTCGCGGAGGTTTTCAACGAACTGACGCGCCGAGCCTGGCCGGTCCCGCCACCATCCGTTGGGCTTGGACCCGATGACATTGGCAGCGTCGATCACAAGCACGCCCCAGATCTTGGCACGCCCCAGATCTTGGCACGCCCCAGATCTTGGCACGCCCCAGATCTTGGCACGCCCCAGATCCTGGCACGGCCCAGATCCTGGCACGCCCCAGATCTCGGCCGTCTGGCCTAACCGTCGGCCTGCACGGCCCTTGAACTGGGGTGCGGCCAGGTGGGTCGAACACTGAGGGAGTAGCCAACGCTGCAGGCCGGGCCCAGTATCGGGCACGGCCGTTCACCTCCGGTTAAAGTCCTGACACCGGTGTAATCAGGGCTGACCGCTGGGAGAAGGAGTAGTGATGGCTACTGTTGAGGAGACCCGAGAGGGTTCGCTCCCGGCCGAGAGGCGCTGGTACGCGCTCCAACCGGACGAGGTCATGGGCAACTTCGGCGTCGGTCTGAGCTCGGGGTTGTCTGCCGATGAAGCGGCCTCCAGGCTCAGACGTGACGGCCCGAACGTGCTGCCGACGGAAAAACCGCCCTCGTTCCTGCACCGCTTCCTCGGCCAGTACACGAGCTACATGCAGATCATCCTGGTGGGGGCGTCGGTCGTCTCTCTCATTATCAAGCAGTGGACGACCGCCATCGTCTTGATCGTCATCACGCTCTTCAACGTGTTCGGCGGCCTGCGACAGGAGGGCAAAGCCGAGAGCGCCATGAACGCCCTCCAGTCCATGATGAAAGCGACAGCCCGCGTGCGCCGCGACGGTGCCGAGGCTGAGATCCCCGCCGATCAGCTCGTCGCCGGTGACATCGTCCTCATCTCAGCGGGGGACGAGGTCCCTGCGGACGGGCGCATCGTCTCTGCGAGCGCGCTGGAGATCGACGAGTCGGCACTGACAGGCGAGAGCGTCCCGGCGGCCAAGGACGCGTCGAAATTAGCCGCGACCGAGATGGCGCCGGGCGAACAAACGAACATGGCCTTTATGCACACCCCGGTGACGCACGGGAGCGGAGTGATGGTCGTTACGGGCACGGGCAGCGGCACGGAGGTCGGCAAGATCGCCCACATGCTCTCGGCCACCGCCAGAGAAGAGACGCCGCTTACCAAGCAGATGAACACTCTGACGCTGTGGATCGTCGCCGCCGCCGGGGTCACTATGGTCGTGATGTTCGCCCTGGGCGCCAGTCGTGGGCAACCGTGGAAAATGCTGTTCAATACGGCCGTTTCGCTCGCCATTGCGGCCATCCCACTGGCCCTGCCGATGGTGGTCCAGGTCGTCCTTTCTCTCGGCAGTGTCGAATTGGCCAAACAGAAAGCGATCGTAAAGGACCTGCCGTCGGTCGAAACCCTCGGCTTCACGTCGGCTATCAACTCCGACAAAACCGGCACGCTGACTATGAACCAGATGACCGCGGTGGAGGTCATTGACCCCACTGACCGCTACGAGATCTCGGGGGTCGGGTACAGCCTGGAGGGCATCGTGCAACATCCGGCGGGCAAGACCGACACTATCGATGCGGCCATCCTGCCCTACGTCGTCGCCAGCGACGCCAAGCTGGTGGACGGCAAAGTCGTCGGGGATCCCATAGAGGGTGCCCTGTTGGTGCTGGCGCACAAGTCCGGGATTGCAGTCGACGCCACCCGCGCGGAATTCCCCCGCTTAGCCACTCTGCCGTTCGACCCGGGTTACAAGCTAATGGCCACGTTCAACGAGGCCACCGACGCGTCGGGGAAAGAAGTGGTGCGCTGTTTTGTCAAGGGGGCTGCGCCCGCCGTTCTGGAACGGGCGGCGACGGCGCTGGCCAACGGCAAAAGCGTCCCCTGGGATGCGGACCTCCAACAGCGGGCCGACCAGCAGGTCCAGCGCTTGGGCGAGTCAGGGTTGCGGGTCATGGCCGCCGCGTTCAAAGACCTGGACGCAGCCGGCTTCGACCCCGGGGGTGACCTGCTCTCATTGGTGAAAGACCTCGAAATGACGAGCCTCGTCGGCATGGTCGACCCGCCTCGGGAGGAGTCAAAAGCCGCCGTCGAGAGCGCGCATGCAGCTCACATCCGGGTACGGATGGTCACCGGTGATGACGTCGTAACCGGGGCTGCGATCGCCAAGCAACTCGGCATCCCTGGCGAGGCTGTCCTCGGCGCCGACTTCGCCGCCATGTCCGAACCAGAACGCCTGGCCCGCATTGACAGCATCGGCGTCGTCGGCCGGGTGGCGCCGGAGCACAAGGTGCTGCTGGCGGAAACGCTCAAAAAGAAGGGCGATGTGGTCGCCATGACGGGCGACGGGGTCAACGACGCTCCCGCCATCAAGGCTGCCGACATTGGTGTGGCCATGGGCAGCGGTACCGAGGTGGCCAAAAACGCCGGCCGGATGATCCTGTCTGACGACAACTTCGCCACCATCGTCTACGCGGTGGAACAGGGCCGCAAGCTCTACGACAACCTCAACAAGTACATCCGGTTCGTCCTGCTCGAGTTGGTCGCTTTCGTCCTCACCTTCCTGGGAGCGACCCTTTTCAACCTGGCCGCTGGGCAACCGTTTACGCCTTCTCAGATCCTGTGGGTCAACTTCCTGGTAAATGCCCCGTTCGGTGTGGCCCTTGGCTTCGACCAGGAGACACCGGGGCTGATGACCCGGTCCCCGGCCGCGCGGCGAATCGATCCTCACACGGGGCGTTCTGATCACGTGCGGTCTCGGCGGGGCGTTCGTCGCCGTCGCCAACCTGGCCCTTATAGCCATTGGGAAAAACCATTACGGCAGTGTCGCCACCGGACGGTCGATCGCGTTGGTCGCCTTCACCCTCATGCTCGTGGTGGCCGCCTTCGAAGCTCGCAGCGAAACCGAATCGGTATTTACCGCAGACACTTTCAACAGCTCCAAGATGAACATGATCGCGGTGGCCGAGATCGCCGGTGCGTTCCTCATTACGCAGGCGGACTTTTTGCGCAGCTTGCTCGGCACCACCCCGTTGACTGCTCAACAGGGCGGCTTGGCGGTGGTAATGGCTGTTGTGCTGCTTATTGGCTGGGAAATTGGAAAGTGGGTCGCTCGTCGCCGCGGCGGCTCCGAGACGGCGCCCGCAGCGGCGGCCTGAGCGGCGGCCTGCTGAACACCCCCTTCCACAGCAATGAAATATCGCTAACCTGACCGCTCCTACCGGAGGTAGGCACATGCCCAAAAAGAAACCTGACGCACCCAGTCACCACTCCACCGACGCTGGCCCATCCGACGGCGCACCCGAGCTTGACGGTGGGTCGTGGCCGGAGTTGACGCGGAAGGAGTACGAAAAACAAATGAGGATCCTGCACGGCGAGCTCGTCGCCATGCAGGAGTGGGTCAAAACGACCGGGGCCAAGATTTGTATTGTCTTCGAGGGTCGCGACACCGCAGGCAAAGGAGGCACGATCAAACGGATCACCGAGCGGGTGAGCCCCCGAGTGTTCCGCGTGATCGCCCTTACTGCACCCACCGAACGGGAAAAGTCGCAGATGTACATCCAGCGGTACATCCCGCACTTGCCCGCGGCCGGCGAGGTGGTGATATTCGACCGCAGCTGGTACAACCGCACCGGCGTCGAACGCGTGATGGGTTTTTGCACGCCGGAGGAGACCGACCGGTTCCTCTCGCAGGTACCCGCGGTCGAACAGGCGATGGTGGATTCCGGCATACGGCTACTGAAATATTGGCTCGAGGTGACGCCAGACGAGCAGACCCGACGCCTCGAGAGCCGTATCCATGACCCGCGGAAAATCTGGAAGTTGACCGACATGGACCTGAAGTCCTACAGCCGCTGGTACGACTACGCCAGGGCCAGGGACGCCATGTTCGCCGCCACCGACAGCGCTTGGGCCCCCTGGTACGTCGCCGACACCAACGACAAAAAGCGCGGGCGGCTCAATATCATCAGCCACCTTCTTCAGCCAAATACCCTACGAACCCCTCCCCCCGCATGACGTGAAGCTACCTAAGCGGCAGGGAGCCGGCGGCTACGTCGACCCCAACCTGGCGTTGCGGTACATACCGACCCCGTTCTAACGGTGGCAAGATCGGGCCACGCTCAAGCGAACGAGCGAGAGGGGAGCACGTGATGTCGAAGGCACAACCGATCGACGTGCGGGACATGGCGATCGTACATCGCACTTTCCGCGACGCCTACAGCGAGGCAGCATAGCTGGTGCGTGCGGCGCCGGCACCATCACCCGCCCGGGTCACGTTTTTGGCCGACCACATCGATTTCGCCCTGGCAATGCTGCACCTCCACCACGAGGGCGAAGACGAACTGCTATACCCGAAGCTGATCGAGCGTGCGCCGGACCAGGCCGCCATTACCGAGCAGACCAAGCAGCAGCACCAGGAGATCGGGAGAGCGCTCGACGTCGCTTCAGCGACGTCGAAGGCCTGGCGGCAATATCCCTCGGCGGAGACCGGTGAAGTGCTGGCCAGCGTGCTCGATCAGCTCAACCTGGTCGTTCAGCCCCACCTCGACGACGAAGAGCAAAAGGTCGTCCCACTCGCCGCGATGACGCTGACGCAGAAGGAGTGGGACGCCATCGGTGAGCACGCCGTCGCTCAGATTCCTCGTAACAAAAAGGGTGTGGCGTTCGGGCTGATCCTCGAACCGCTCGGACCAGCGGACCGCGCCTACATGACGCGTGTCCTGCCGGCCCCGGTGCGGATGCTTTACCCGATCCTGATCGACCGTCCCTGGAAGAAGTACGCGACAGCACTGCGTACCGGGACCTGAGTTCGATAGCGCATTTCGCGTACGGGAGAAAGTAACGACAATTCCGGATACGGCAACACGCGCCGGAGGTTGCCTGTGTCGCCTGACTCTCAAACAGGTAAAAGATTCAAACCGGAGTTCGGTCCGATGGGCCCGATGTGCCGAGCGCACTTTGAACCGGTGGCGTCTGTTGAAGTCGGCCTCAGAAATGGCCCAGGCCGCGTTGACGAGCCCGATATGGCTGAAGGCTTGGGGGAAATTGCCCAGGAGTTCTCCGCTGTCGGGATCGACCTCCTCGGAGAGCAAGCCGACGTCGTTGACGAACGCGGCCGCCCGCTCGAAGACGGTGCGCGCCCGCCCGGCTGCCCGGCTCGGGCCAGGGCTTGAGCCAGCCAGAAGGTGCAAAGCAGGAACGTGCCTTCTTTACCTTCGAGCCCGTCGTGTGCCCGGTAGCGGTACACTAACCCGCGATCATCGGCGAGGCGTTCCTGAGTCCCGTTGATCGTGGCCAGTACTTTGGGGTCGTCGGCGGGAATCAGCCCACGAAGGGCAGCATCAGGCTGGAGGCGTCAAGCTCGTCGGACCCGAAGGACTGCGTGACCCATCGGCCCGGCCGCTCCAGCCTTTGGTCGAGGACCGCCTCCCGGATCCGGTCCGTGGGTTCTTTCGACTGACTCGACACGGTCGGAGGCGCCTACAGGTCCCGCGAAGACACCGCCCGGTCCAGAGCCACCCAACACATCAGCTTCGAGTACAGGAAGTCCCCAGGTTCGCTGCGAACCTCCCAGATTCCTTGTTCTTTTCCTGCCAGCGTAGGGCGGCGGTGTCGGCCAGCCGGACCAGGAACCGTCGGGCTGCTGCTAGATCGGGGGGCGCCCCCCACTTGTCGGCAGCCGCCATCGGCCGACCCGTCGGGAAGCGTTGTCGAAGATGTGGTCGGAGAGGCGGTAAACGGCGCTCAGCAGTTCGCCGGACACGTCCAGTTGCCGCTGGCTCCAGGCGCCGTTGCCGATGCCCACCGGAGTAGAGCGCCGCCAGCCCTCGAGATGCGGCAGTTCCCGCTCGGTCAGGTCCCGTTCCCCGCCGATGCGAAACATGATCTGGAGGTCACCGCCCCGGTCGAGCGAGCCGGCTGCGGAGGTGGTTATGTACTCGAAGAACTCGTTGGCTTCGTCGGGGCAGGCAGCCACCCACAGGGCTTCGATGGTGAAAGAAGTGTCCTGGAACCTAGCGTGACGAGTTCGAGTTGCTTGCGCTGCTCATGACCTCAGGAAGGGAAGCGGGTCGTCGGCGGCGGACATCGCACCGTCGGTGGGTGCAAAGGAGAGAGCCTGGAGCACCCGTCGTTTTGGTGTACCAGGTCTCGCCACGGGCCGATGCTGTCGGGGGGTGCATCTCCAACCACCACTCCCACGCCGCCAGCGCGCTCTCCACGGAGCCGTGCACCGTTCCCAAAAATCCTGCTTCAGACCTTGGCCTAGCGGTCCTCGGCCCGTCTGCTTCTTGGCGTGGTGGAGGGCAAAGGCGGCCGCTCGCCGCGACGGAGACCAAGCGACCTGAGCCCCCGACCGATCTGCAGTCAGGGTCGTGGGAGAGGATAACACAGCGAGCACGTCGGGCGCCCTCGAACGCGGCCATTCCACCGTCGACAGCATCGAACAGAGGATGAACCAGCCTGGGCTCGTCCCACTGGGACGCACTCCAGCAGCAACTCGACTTCTCCTTCACCCCACATCGCCCGTCGCAGCAGAAGATGCGGCGGCACCCTGGCCAAGCGCATGCCCCCGGTTGCCTTTGCCGATAGCCAGGGCGTCGGCGATGGTCACGGTGCCCGTCGAAGTGCGGAAGGTCGTCTCCAGCACCATGGTGCGGTCCAGGTAACGGCGAATGACTTGCTCGGCATCGGCAGCCCCGATCGACCAGTGGCCAGCGTCGTCGCCGAGGAGGTGACCGAAGACCGGAATGGGCTCGCCGATAAGCGGGGTAAGCACAACCAGTCGATCGACCCGTCCCGGCTCGCCAGCGCCGCGCTGTGCGCCGATTCGAACAGAGGGCGTAGTCGGGTGATGGGGGTCGCCTGCATATGAATCCTTCACCGGTATCAGGCAGGACCAGTACCTCGGCATGTTCAATGACGGCGTGCCCCGCGGGGACCCTAGGCCACCCTCGCCTTCGGTCCTCCGGATGATCGTCTTGCCGGGGTTCGCCGGTCGGGAGCGAACGCAGCCGGAGCCCCAGCGAACGGCCGCAGTGCACCAACCATCGGCTTGAGCCGTCCATCCCCGAGCCGCTGCGCGAGGTCCGGGGCCGGTACCGGCTCGGGTTCAACGACGACAAAGCCAGGTCCGCCTCGGCTCCGACCGCGGCGGGCATCCTGGTGATGAATGGCAGCTACGTCGACCGGCGAGCTGCTCTACCTGGTCCGCCGGAAGACCGAACTTTGCCCTACTGCCCGCCGCTTTCGATCATGTCGAAGTGCCCACGCCACCATCAAGAGAGCTCTTCTCGACAAAACGCGTCCCCATGCGTTCGGCCCGTTCGGTCATTACGACGTCCGCACCGGCGGCACGCAATGCGCCCGCCTATCCGGCTCCGTTCGCTAGGAAAAACGGCTCCAGCGGGCCGGCGACGAGGTAGGCGCGCGGGAGCGAGTTGGGCAGAGCCGCTGGCGGCTTGTCACCCTCGCCCGGCGGCGCGGAAAAGATGACGCCGGGGACGTCCGGCGCCGAAACCCGATGGCCAGCGCCAGCTCGCCGCCGGCCGAGACGCCGAACACCGCGGTACGTTCGGTGGGCAACGCGACGCCGAGGCGCGACCGCACCCATTGCCGACGTCGTCGACGAAGAACCTCTCGTGGGCGGCGTACCGGTCCGGGTCGAAGCCCGGTGAGAACCGGTGGAGCCGGAGCATCTGATCGTGAAGCCGGCGGACGCCGACGACCATCGTGGACGGCAGGTCGGCCTCTCGAGGGTCGCCCCCCACTGCGAGATCAGCTTACCGTCACCCGCTAAGACGACCGCCTCGGGCGGGCTCGGGGTCATGCACACCGGGGCCTGGCGACCACCGTCGACCCACGTCTCGGTTACCAGCTCTCCCTCGATGGAGGACATAACTATTGGCTCCTTTTCAATACCGGCGCCGAGAACGTCTGGTCCAACGCCAACCCTGGCGCCACCTTCCGCTTCCCAGGACTGATGAGACCGCAGACCGACCCGTACCGCAGCCCGCCCCCCGTTGCCTCGAGCATCTGACGTGGGACGGTGCCCACGTCGGGTGATGCGGCGCGATAGACGTGCAGGTGAAGCGATGACCACATCCCCAAGGCTCACCCGTGAGTTCGCGCACCTGACCGGTATCGGTGGCGATGTTGCTCAACCCCACCGACCAGCTCACCGTTCCTCCGTCGGGCATCCGGTGACCGTTAAGCAGCTGGGCCAGGTAGGGCGTCGCCGGAGCAGCCTGGTCAGTTGGCCATGCCAGGGCCCGCGCCGGCGCGAGCCGCAACGGGTAATCGTCGACCACCCGGGCGGGTGCCGGGCATCACGATCGCGCCACCACCCTCCGGTTCGACCTCACCAAAGAACGTGGCTACAGTTTCACCCCGGTACACGCCCCACGACGGCTGCTCGAAGCCACAGTCCATGTGGCCACGTGCCCGGCAGCACCCACGCTCTCGGTGGTTCGGCAGCGAGGGCGATCCGCGCCCTGGGCCTCCGGCTCTGCCGATTATTTGTTTGCTTGAGCAGCGTCGAAGGCCGTCTGCACCGTGTTGTTTTCCGCCAGATCATGGCGCTGGAACCTCGGTAGCCTTTGGAGGCCCTTCCAGCTGAGCCAAGTGGCCCCAGGAGTACGGGGGTCGGCGCCGCGCACGCCGCCTCTGCCTTCGGCGGCAGTCGATATGGCATTGGCCATCTGTTCGGCAGCTGTGCCAACGCGGCATCGACGCGGACGGTCCCGGGCTCCGACAAACTCGTCCACGATGTTGGGTTTGTGCACTCCAGGTATTCTCGTTCCGCGACAGATTGCCGGCGCCGAGAGCGATTGACGCCTTCGTGAGGGCTGGGTCTATAACGGACCGGGGACCTCGGCCCGTACACGACACGCTCTGACGCGGCCGAAGCTCCAGGAACTCTGCCGGGGTGATCGCTAAGCCCAAATCGGACACGATGCCCATGGCGAAGTCTTCCGGTTGGCACTGACTCCGCTGGAGGCTCTTCACCCAGGGGCAAGCCAGCCAGCGGGCCCACGACTCCTCCTCTTAGCCGGGGCCAACCAGGCCCGGCATGGCGCTGAGGTTTCCGAGCCGGTCAGTAGGCCCCCAAGTCGAAGAGGACAAGCTCGACCTGGCCCTGACCGGTGGTCACTCAGGCGACGCTAACCGGTCGAGCCCTGGCGCAGGTCGGGGGACAGGTTCGGCTTACGAGAGAAAGAGCCCTCGGCGGCCGATCGGCCACAGAGGGCGCAGGCAGCGGCGCCATCGGCCCCTTGACCACTTTGCCGCTTGGTTGACCGCGGATCGTAGGATGTGCGCCCCGATAAGGCGTCTTTCGGTGCGAGAAGTCGCTCTGGCGCGAAAACCGCCTAGATCGAGCAGAAAATACACCGAAAGTGCGGTAGCGCCCCGAAAGAGCCTCGGAACGAGGCCGGCACGGCCCTATAGCAGCGGCCGCTTCAGGCCACCGATCCCGAGCGACCCGGCCGAGCCAGAGGAGCCGCTGTCCAGAAGCGAGCCGGCGGAGAGGCTGGCCCGCGCCGCTGCTTCCTGCTGTCGCACATACTCCTGCGGGTCTCTGTCCACGGGCCGCACGCCGGCGAAGTTGCGCGCCTCGAACGTCACGAACCGCACTGCCAGTTCATGGCGCTCGGGCAAGCTGACCCTGCGGCGGAAGTCGGTCAGGCCCTCACGCTCCTCCTCGGCCATGTGATCGCCGTTGGCGACGTTGACCGCGTCGATGGCGTCGCGCCAGGCAGTGCTGCCCACCCTCAGCGGGCCGACGGCGGCGATCGCGTCCCGTATCTCGTTGTGGTCGTGAATGGCGTCGAGCGTCTCGGGCTCGGCGGGGCGACCGGCTGCGGGGCGAGGGCCAACTTCACCAGCTCCGGGTAGAAGATCGCTTCCTCGGCCGCGGCATGGACTTCGAGGAATACCGCAAGACGGGCCCAAACGTTGGACAGCGCCTCGACGCCGGCAGAGCCGATCTGCTCCAAGTGCGCGAAACGACGCGCTGCTCGTGATGGTCGTCCAGGATCAGCTGCGTGATGTCCATGGGGCCTCCTGGCGTGGCGGGCTTTCACCGTCGCACGTTACCCCCAAGCCGCACGCCCAAGGGTCAACCAACCTCCTCGTGTAAAATGGCCCGGGTCCGGCTCCCATTTGTCAAGGTCGGTCCAACAGTCTTTCCAACCGGTCGAGGCGGCGGATCACATGGTCGGCGTAGTAACCCGGCCCCGCTGCACATCTGGATCGTCACTGCCGGACGCATCCGCTGCTGCCCGCCGCACCCAGCGCTCTACCCACCACAGCGCGGAACCCAACAGTGCCACCGGCTCCCACCAAGCGACACGGGCAGCGACATGACCTAGCCGCGCTTGGGTGCTCGAGCCCTTCGGTACCCGAGCCAAAATGCTTCTCGCTGGCCAGGGGAGAGACCATTCTGGTCGAACAAGTACGCGATTTCGTCCGCTGGGTCACCCAGGCGGGCATATTCCCAATCGATCAGCACAGGGCCAGGGCCCCGCAGGATGTTCCCAGGACCGGGATCGCCGTGTAGGAGCTCGAGCGCCGTGCCAGTACGGAAGCTCTGGTCATTGCTCGCTCTTTCCCAGCTTCTCTGCACCGAGTTGGCCGCCCCCCTAAGGCGAGCTTGGACCTCGGCCGGAAGAGGGTCGCAAACCCAAGCAAGCGTCGAGATTATCGACTGCAGCCTCCGGTCTGCATACGACACCAAGTTGGACGGGTTGGATGGCCGATCGACGAGATCCTCGACAGGCAGACCGTGGACCCACGCCATGACTGATCCCAGCCGCTCGATCTCGGCGGGCGGGGCTGAACTCAGTTCCATTACTTCCCCTGCAACGAACTGCATGCACATGCTCGGCGTCTTGAACCACGGGCTGGCGCAATGGAAGTCGTACAGCATTGGGGCAGCAACGCCGCCTGCTTTCTCGAGCACTCTCGCCTCTCGCTCGGCTTGAGCGCAATCGGCTGGGCCGCCACCATACGAGATCCGTACAACCACGTCTTCGGCGGCGCCGGCGGGATCAAGATAGGAGACCTTGTACACAGCGTGGCGGTTTCCGTCCTCGAACCGGGTTGCCGCGGTGATGCGATCAGGAGGGCAGCCGACGGCGGCAGAGACATAGCCCTGAAGGCTGCTGAGAAGCCTTCCTTCTGGGATCGCCGTCATCAAAGACCATCATGTCCCGTCAGGTGGTTCCTCCAGGCAGCCACTGGCACCTGGAGCCGTCGGGGCCGTAAGCGCCCTGGGCTTGACTTTGGCCCCGTTACAGGTACGCCCGCGACTGCGGCTACATCAGCCAGAGTGACAGGCGCACCACTCAAAGAAGCGGGCACCCCTACTGATGCTAGCAGGAGCGGAATATCGGCGTTCACAATCGAAAACCTCTCGGTTGAGGAAAACGCGTCGGTCAACTCCCTTGGTTGCAAGTAGGTCCGCGACCTCTCCATCCGGATCGGACGATGCTGCGGGCTCGTGCACACGCCCAGACTAAAATCGGCCGCGGGCCGGAGGTCAAGCCGAGAGGAGCAAATTTATGCCAGAAGACGAGACGATGGGCCCGGTCAGTTACTTGATCGTTGAGTTCCCCGGCAGCAAGATGACCGGAGAGGGATTTCCGATACTGGTCGATTTGGTAAACAGCGGTGTGATCCGGGTGCTAGACCTCAGGTTCATGACCAAAGCGCTCGACGGAACCGTGCGAGCCCTCGAACTGAGCGACATTGACCGCGACGGTCAGTTCGATCTGTCAGTCTTCGACGGCGTCTCGTCCGGCTTGATGGACCAAAGTGATTTTGCGGACGCCGCCTCCGTCATCGAACCCGGTTCCTCAGCTGGCGTTCTGATATTCGAGAACCGTTGGGCCACACCATTCATCAACGCCTTGCGACGCGGTCAGGCGGAGCTGGTGGCCGCGGGTTACATCCCGGTGGAGGCACTGGTGGCTTCGCTCGACGCCGCTGAGCGGTCCGGCTCGTAACAGGACAAGGCCAACAGAGCTCAGCCAAAGCGGACAGAACCAGACAGGACGCAGCCCAACAGAATAAAGGAGGCAAACATGCCCGGGCTCTTACGAGGTGTGGCCCGTACCGCCGTAGTAGCAGGCACCGCTACGGCGGTTTCGAACCGTGTTTCTCGCCGGCAAACCAACCGGTGGCAGACTCAGGAAGAGGCGGCGAACTACGAGCAGCAGCAATACGCACAACCCCAGTACGACCAGCAACAGTATGCCCAGCCACAGTACGCCCAGCCGGCTGCCGCACCAGCTCCGGACCCACTGGAGCAATTGCAAAGGCTGGGCGACCTGAAAGCACAAGGGATCCTGACCGAGGAAGAGTTTCAGGCCCAAAAGGCGAAGATCCTCGGCTAGGCCTCTTCGCCGGCCGGCGCCATCGCGACCTCAGTCAACTCTTGGCTGGTTCGGCCCGCTCCCGTCGACCAGACCACCGCGTTGCCCAACGCCCCGAGCCGCCGGGACGAGCGGAGCCACCGTTCCTGCACGCCACCGGCGACCCTTAGCGGGCTACCATCATCCGCCGCGCCACTTCGCTCGCTTCGGCGCGGGAGCTGACCCCCAGTTTGCGGTATATGACTTTCAGGTGGAATTTCAGCGTATTTTGCGAGATGTAAAGCTCATCGGCGATCTCGCGCACTGTTAGCCGGCTGGGCAGGAACCGTACGACGTCGAGCTCCCGGTCTGTCAGCGGCTCGACCAGCTCGACCGGGTTCCTCAGCCGGGGGGCACCGAGGGGCGTTACTGTCCGCCGGAAACGGTCAAGCCAGTGAGAAGAGGCCCGCCAGGCACTGGCTTCAACGAGCTCTACTACTTCTGGGCCTTCAGAGGCGACGGTTTGCAACATGCCATTGCTGACGGCCAGGTCAATTGCCGTGTTGGCGCATTTCAGGGCTTCGGAATGGCGGTGGAGGAGCGCTCGCGCCCTGAGCAACGCCAGCACCACCTCATGGCGGGCGCTGCGCGGCGCCGCTCCCTCCAACGCCGACAGGGCCGCTTCCCGATCCTGTTGCGCGAGGTGGACGCGAGCGGCACAGGCTGACCCCCAGAACCCGTCCTCGACCGCCTCGGCCCAATGGTTGGCTTCGTCCACGTCCCCGGTGGCCAGAGCCAGCAAGGTCCCGGCTCGCGGCAGCCAGCTCCGCCCACCACCCGTAACGCCCTCCGTGACCAGGGACTTTGCTTGCTCGAACTGTTTGCGAGCCCGATCAATGGCGCCCTCGTCGACAAGCGCCTCCACCAAGATGGCGGAACTGAGCACCCGGACGATAAACATCGTCTCGGCCGGCGTCGTCGTCAGCTCCTCGAGCTCCGGTAGGGCACGCGCCCGGTCCCCAAGCTCGCGGTGCGCCAGCGCTGCGGCCGCCGCCAGCTCGGTACGAAGGATCGTCATGTTCCCGACGTCAGCGGCGTGGTCGACCCCACCCAGGACCCGCAGGGCGTCGACCGGCCGCCCGGCCAAAGCCAGCCCGAGAGCATGGGTCCCCTCATACGCAATCCGTCGTTGGGGGTCGCGCTTCAAGGCCAGGTCAGCCCTCCGCACCTCTTCGAGCGTCTCGTCCCACCGCTCTGAAAAGGCCACGTCGCGAGCGACCGCGTTCCAGCCAAAGCGCCCCAACGGGTCGCGCCACCAGCCGTCGCCCAGCGTCTTCAGTGCTTCGCGGGCCAGGTTTCCCGAGGCGGCCCAATCGCAGCTGACGACGGCCGCCGTCGCCTCCAACATCGTAAGGCGGGCGCCCAGGGTGGAACCCACCTCTGACTGGCCGCCCCACCACTTTGCCTGTTCGACGAGCTCGAGGAAGCGTCGCCGATTAACCAGCAAATGGCACCACGCGTAGTCGATCATGGGCTCGAGACCGGAGAGGACCACCGTGTCGGGGATAGAGGCGATCGCCCGGCGGATCGTCGTTTCCCGACCCGTGTCGTAAAGCTCAGCCGCGTTGGCGGCTAGAAGCCGCAGGGCCATGGCCGGTTGGCCGGCGAGCAGGAAATGTTCGAGGGCGAGCGCAACCTCACCTTCGCCCTCGAACCACTTCGCGGCGCGAGCGTGCAACTCACCCAGGCGGTCGGGGTCCCGTTTCGACAGCTCCCCCACCAGGGCCTCCCGAACCAGAGAGTGCAGCTCGAACCAACCTTCACGGGCGAGCCGGTTGACGAACAGGCCTCTCGCCTCCGCCCGCAACAGGAGGTCAAGGGCATCACGGCGGCCCGTCAAGGCATGAGCGAGGTTGGAGTTGACCCGGTCCACGACCGAGACGTCGGCTAGGACCGAGACAAGCTCTGGGTCCTCCGGGGCCAAGAGCTCGTGGAACACATAGTCGACGACCGCGATCTCCGCCCTCACGCCCGGGAGGTCGCGACCTCTCTGGGCTTGCTCGGACCGGCTGGCGATGGCAGCCAGCTGAAGGCTCGCCGCCCACCCATCCGCATCGTCTGCGATGGACTTGACCTCTTCCAGGGGCATAGACGGCAAGAGACGAGAAACGAGTTCAATTGCTTCGTCCTGTGAAAAGCGCAGCTCAGCATAGTGCAGCTCGCCGAGATGGCCCCGGGCACGCAACCGGTCCAAAGGCAGCTCAGGTTGCCGTCTGGTCATGAGCACGACGTGCAGCCAGCTGGGTACGTGCTGGACGAACTGGGCCAACGTGGCCGCAATGGCCTCGTCCGCGTCCACTAGTTGCAGATCGTCGATAACCAGTACCACGGCAGGAGGTTCCGCCGCTTCCAGGTCGGTCAACAGCTTGACCACGGCGTCCCGGGCGCCGTTCCGGCGGCGTAGGCGCACCCGGGCACCCTCGCCGCACCGGGGGACGACCGTTTCGATGGCCGCCACTACTCCCGACCAGAACTGGGCTGCGTCCGCGTCTGTCTCGTCCAAAGACAACCACGCCGTTACCATTTCGGTCCCGCTCGCCCACGCCGACAGCAGCGAAGTCTTGCCTGTGCCGGCGGGCGCCACGACGAGCGTCAGGGGTGCGGTTACGAGTTCGTCAACCAGATGCAAAAGACGCGAACGACCGACATAACGAGCAGGCGTCGGGGGCGGCCGCAGCTTGGCCCGAAAGATGGGGATCACGTCCGACGCCCTGGTCCATAGACCCCACACCCACTGTCCATTGCGACTTCGGCCTCGGCGGCCCCCGAGGTGAAAACTAACAACTCCGGGTACAGCAGGTTCGGTTCCTCAGGTCCAACTCCCCGCTCGTGTCCTCATCGCATTTAGCGGTCTTCCCTACCCGGTTGGTTTCGTAGAGCAGCTGGGCTTGGCCCCGCTCTCGTCCGCACGCGATCTAACTCGGTGAGAATCCACACAATGTGTGGACGAGATCGACTCTATGTGGAGATTGAGTGGAGACGAGGTGGAGATTCAATCGGCCCGAGGAGCCTCTCCTAACCGGCTTTCTACCCGCTATGGGCGGTCCCGGCTAGTGAAACTGCTTCGACACGCCGGCGGCCCAGAAATTTGCCCAGCTCCCACAGTGCGACCAGTACAACGACGGGCACGAGCGCCCACCCGAACTGCTTCATGTCGATCTGCGCCGTGCCGAGTAACCGACGAAAAACGTCAGCTTGTGTGACAAGAACGGCGAGGAAGAACTCACCCAGGATGACCCAGTTCATTTGCTTGCTCTCGAATGTGGCGGTAGTGAACGCGGTGCCCGTTTCGCTCCGGCATTCCAGAGCGGCCGCGATGAGCATGAGCGAGAACGAGGTAAAGGCGATGGACTGGCCCACCTCGACACTGCCGTAGTGAACTTTCCCCAGTTCGATAAGCGATAAGAGCATGACCGTCACCGCCAGCCCGACCAGGCCCACCGTGATCATCATGGGCCGCGTCAGCACCGATTGACCGCGCGGCCGCGGCCGGAAGGACATCAGGCCTGGAGTCTCCAGGTCGAAGCCCAGGGCAAACCCGAACGGTGCGTTGACAAAAAAATGGATCCACAGCACCTGCGGCGGCGTAAATGGCTCGCCCGCGGCGATGTTGAAGAGCGTGGCACCGAGGAAGGTCAGGACGAAGACGACGAGGAGCACCAGGACGAAGCGGATGTACTTCGTAAGGTTGTCATAGATCTTCCGGCCCTGTTCGACGGCGTACACAATGGTGGCGAAGTTGTCGTCAGAAAGGATCATCCGACCGGCATTTTTCGCCACGTCGGTGCCACTGCCCATCGCCACCCCGATATCAGCGGCCTTAATGGCCGGCGCGTCGTTGACGCCATCGCCGGTCATGGCCACAACGGCGCCTTTTTTCTTGAGCGTCTCCGCCAAAAGGACCTTGTGCTCGGGGGCGACCCGTCCCACCACGCCGATCTGGTCGATGCGCTCCAACCGCTCCTCTTCGGATAGGGCGGCGAAATCGGCACCCAGAATGGCCTCCCCCGGGATCCCGAGCTGTCTCGCTATGGCCGCGCCGGTCGTCACGTCATCGCCCGTCACCATTCGCACCCGGATGTGGGCGGCTTGAGCGCTGGCCACGGCACCGGCGGACTCGGCTCGGGGAGGGTCGACCATCCCGACCAGGCTCGTCATCTGCAGTTCTGTGACATAGGCAAGCAAGTCGCCGGACGGGTCGAATGTCGCCGCCTGAAGGTCACGAACGGCCGCGGCCATTACTCGCCGGCCCTCGTCCTCCATGCGCTCCATGTGGGACTGAGCCCTGCCGGCTAGCTCAGGAGTCCATGGGATAGAAGTGCCTTTCGACAAAGCCGAAGACGCCCGGCCCAGGACCGCGGGGGCGGCGCCTTTCACAAAGCAGCGGACAATGGGACCTGCCGGGCCCTCGACAGAATGGAAGGTGGCCATTAATTTGTAGGTCGGGTCGAAGGGAAGCGTGGCCAGGCGACGGAAATTCGCCTGTGTCGACTCGAGGTCCAGGCCCGCTTTATGGCCGAGGACGAGCAAGGCTCCTTCGGTCGGGTCGCCGACGACTTTGCCATCCACGAGCTTGGCGTCGCTGGCCAAGAGGTACGGAAGAATGGCCTCCTCTATGGTGTCGTCCGTGCCGGCGGTGTGCTGGACACCGCCCTCCAGTTCGTACCCACTCCCCGATACCGTAAATCTGTCCGTCGGGTCAATGACTTCGACCACGGTCATCTGGTTCATTGTCAGAGTCCCGGTTTTGTCGGAATTGATAGCCGACGTGAACCCCAACGTCTCGACCGAGGGAAGGTCCTTTACTATCGCGTTGCGTTTGGCCAGCTCGACGCTCCCCAACGACAGGATTACTTGCGTGACGGTGGGCAGCGCCTCGGGAATGGCAGATATCGCCAAGGAGACAGCGCTGACAAATAGCGCGTCCCAGGCCAGTCCGCGGTAACGCCCGAGGGCGAACATCACGATCATCGTCAGACCGGCGGCGGCTGCGATCCACAATGTCAGCGTGTTCAGCTCTTTGGTGAGGGGCGACTGCTCTTTGGCGGTCCGCGACAACATCCCGGAGATGCGTCCGAGCTCGGTACGAGCACCAGTGGCGGTGACCACCATGGTCGCACTGCCGTGCGTCACCGGAGTGTTCATGAACGCCATGTTCGTCTGGTCTCCGGGGCCCAGGTTGTGGGCCGAGACCATCGTCGCGTCCTTGGCTGCAGGCGTACTCTCGCCCGTCAGCGCCGACTCATCGATTTGGAGCGCGCTGGCAGTCAGGATCCGGCCATCTGCCGGCACTTGGTCCCCGGCGGCCAAAAGTACAACATCGCCGACGACGAGCTCGTCTGCCGGCACCACCAATTCGGTCCCATCGCGGCGCACTCTGGCGCTCGCCTTCATCATCGACTTGAGGGCGTTCATTGCGCTCTCGGCCTTGCCCTCCTGACGAAGGCCGACTACCGCGTTCAGCAATGTGAGGAAGAACAGGATGGTTGCGGTGCTCCACTCCTTGATAGCAAGCGTGACGACGGCCGCCACCAGCAGGATGATCTGCATGTAGGTGCGGTATTGGTCGAGGAAACGTCTCCACTCGGGCGGTGGCTTCTCTTCCGGCAGGGCGTTCGGGCCGTCCCGGCTCATTAACTCCGCTGCGCGTGCGGACGGTAACCCCGTCGCCGTAGCCACCCCGAGAAGGCCCAATACCTCATCAGCCGAGCGCGAATACCATTCGTCCGCAGTTACAGCCTTATCGTCTGCTTCTCCGGCCGTTCTCAAGTCGCCGCCCTGCTCATCGATATTCCTGGCCAGGTTGGGCTTTGTCCACATGGTTCGTGGTGCCTGACGCATCGTGGGCAACGCCTATGGCGACCATTAGGGCGACGTTACGAGGGCGCAGGGTAGACGTGGACCACCCGGCGCCGGGTGGTCCTGGCGGTACAGGGGTAGTGCCCTTCGACCCGCTGCTGCAGGGCCTGCGCAGTGTCAAAGGAGCCTCTCCCTGGGCGCTGACAACCGTGCTGCAGCACCGCTCCAGCCCCCCGGGGAGCAGGGTACCGAAACTCGCGACCACACCTGTTGGGGTGGTGTCGACCCACTCGGGTTCCGGCCAAGATCATCCCTATCAACGGCAGCCCGCCAGGCTGGAGGCCAGATCGTCGCCGGCGAGCGCATCCCCGCCTCCCGGGTTGAGGCTGCCCTGGAGGTCGCGACACAGGCAATGGATGACACAGGCAATGGATGAGGTATGCATATGAAACGCAAGGGCTCTACCCGCAGCCGGCAGCCGAATCTGCTGGACCGACCACCTGCTACCGCTCGCGAACCTGGCCCCGGTTGGGCACTGCTGGTGATCGACCCCGTCCGCCAGCTGCGAGAGCTGGCCGACTTGCACCATGGCGGCCTCCTCAGCCGGGAGGAGTACCAGCAGCAAAAGTCCAAAGTCCTGGACCTCTAGGCTCCGGCCGTCAGCACCGGACGTCAGGGGCTCGCCGACCACTTCACCCTGGGGGCGAACCAGCCACCACCAGCCCGATCTTGCGTGGGAGGGTTTGGGTTTCACCCGCGGGTGGGTGGTGTGGGCCCACCCGTAGGAGGGCCAACGTGTTCTCGCCCTACCAAAACAACACCGTCACGGAGGTATGAAGCATGGTATTAGCCGCGTTTGGGACCGGGCAGGTTTTTTGGTCCATGTTGTGGTTTTTCCTCTTTTTCATATGGATATGGCTGCTGATCGTCGTGTTCAGCGACATTTTCCGCAGTCATGACCTTTCCGGTTGGGCGAAAGCGTTATGGACGATATTCGTCATCTTCCTCCCCTACCTCGGAGTCTTCGTGTACCTCATCGCCCGGGGCGGCAAGATGGAAAGACATGCCGTCCAGGATGCCCAGGCCCAAGACGCCGCCTTCCGCCAGTACGTTCAGAGCGCCGCGACCTCGAATGGGAGGAGCGCGGCCGACGAGATCTCCCAGCTGGTCGACCTCCGGAACAAGGGCGTAATCAGTGAGGAAGAGTTCCAGCAAGCCAAGGCGAAGGCATTAGCGTGAAGCGCAGGCGGGAGCTAAAGGCAGTCGGCTCCAGTCCCCCCAGAGAGAACAGCCCGTCGTCGACTTGAGGGGCCGGCCACCGGCCGGCCCCTGCACCAAGGAGGTACCCATGACCAACCTCGACACCATCGTCGCCGTGTACAGCGAGGGCTCGGCGCCGATCCCGATCAAGCCGCGCAGGAAGCCGCCGAGGCGGACTGGGCCGCGATCGAAGCGGGCGCCGAGGCGGGTGAGTTCAAGCTCGCCGACGGCGCGCTGGTCGAAAACCGGAACGGCGAGGCGGTGATACTCCACCGGGAGTCCCATCACGGGTGGGGGAAGGGAGCCGTCGTCGGGGCGGTCGTGGGTATCTTGTTCCCCCCCACGATCATCGGAGCCGCAGCCGTGGGCGCCGGCGGTGGTGCGCTGGTGGCGCGGCTGCGACGGGAGCTTGACCACGGCAAGGTGAAAGACCTCGGGGAGACCCTGCGGGGCGGGCGCAGGGCTATCATCGTCGTCTCGCCCTACCAATCGAGCAATGCGATCTGCAACAAACTAAAGGGTGCGAACACCACGACGGTCGTGCCCAGCACGACCGTTGAAGAGGTCCAGGACGCCATGAGGGGCATCTGACGGGCAGAGAGTGCAGACCTATTCGGGGCGCCCGATCTGGCGCAGGACGTCCCCCAACTCAGGAACGGCGCCATGACGGCGCCGCACCAGGTCGGCCACGAGCCCCGTCCACCCGGTCTGGTGCGAGGCTCCGAGCCCTGCGCCATTGTCCCCGTGGAAGTACTCGTTGAACAACAAGTTATCTTTCCACATGGGACTGGTTTGGAACTGAGCGACGTAGCCGAAACAAGGGCGCCGGCCGTCATCTCCCTCCAGGAACACTGAAATGAGGCGCCGGCGAAGATCCTGGGCAATATCGCCCAGCGTCATCTTGTTGCCCGAGGACGTAGGGTACTCCAGCTTGAAGTCGTCACCGAAGAAGCGGTCGTAGCGTTCTAGGGCCTCGATGACCATATAGTTCAACGGGAACCACACCGGGCCCCGCCAGTTCGAATTACCGCCGAACATATTGGTCGTCGACTCGGCCGGCTCATAGTCGATACTCGCTCTAATGCCGTTGGTGTCGACGTCGTAGGGTTCGTCTCTGTGGAACGCTGAAAGGGCCCGCAGCCCGTAGGGCGACAAGAACTCGTCCTCGTCGAGGACCTTGGCCAGGATGCGCTCGAGGTGTTCGATGCTCACGACCCCGAGAAGAAGCCTCTGTGCCCCCGCGTCGCCCCGCAAGAGCCCTTGGCCTTTGAGTTTTTCCAGTTCGCCCAGGCCCTCACCGTGCAAGAACCGGGCAAAACCTTTACCGAGGCTGGCCGCCCTTCCCACGAGCTCCTCGTCGAGGACCAACACCGCCAATGTGGGGATTATCCCGACCATAGAACGAACCCGGAACGGGATGGTCGTACCATCACCAGTGACAAGGCGGTCGTAGTAAAGGCCGTCAGGTTCGTCCCACATGCCCCGCGATTCCATGCTCCTGCGAATGGCGGCAAAGTGCTCGAGGAACTTGAGCACCAGGTCCTCGCCCGGCCGCTGCCCGGACCGGTCGAGCACGCCGGCGATAGCCCCCATCACCAGGGCGTACATAGCCATCCATCCCGTGGCATCAGACTGCTGCAAGCTGGTGCCGGCCGGGACATGAGAACGGTCGATCGGGCCGATATTGTCCAGCCCCAGGAAACCACCCTCGAAGACGTTGCTGCCGGCCAGGTCCCGCCGGTTGACCCACCAGGTGAAGTTGACCAAGAGCTTGTCAAATATGCGGCTCAGGAAGTCCGTGTCGTGCCCCCCATCGATGGCGAACACCTCCAGTGCGCCCCACGCCTGCACGGGTGGGTTGACGTCGCTGAAGTCCCACTCGTAGGCGGGCAACTCACCGTCGGGGTGCTGGAACCATTCGCGGCAGAGCAGTAGGAGCTGGTACTTGGCGAAGGCGGGGTCGACGTGAGCCAGGGCCACGCAATGAAAGGCCAGATCCCAGGCCGCGAACCACGGGTACTCCCATTTGTCGGGCATCGACATGATGTCGAACGCATCAAAGTGGTCCCACCGGGCGTTGCGGCCCCCGAGACGAGACGCCGGCGGAGGGGGTTGAGCGGGGTCGCCCTCGAGCCACCGAGCCACGTCGTAGTGGTATAGCTGTTTGCTCCACAACATGCCCGAAAAGGCTTGCCGCATCACCATGGCTTCGTCAGCGCTAGCGCCGGGAGGGGTAAGTTCCCCGTAAAAGTCGTCGGCTTCGGCGCGCCGCCTATCCGCGACCTCGGCGAACGAGGCCCCGAGCGCATTGGACGCATCGCTGCCGGGGTGGTGGGGGCGAAGTCGCAGCCGGATTTCGGCGGTCTCGTGGGGGCCGACAGATAATTGGTACCAGAAGGCGCACTTTGTCCCCCGGCGGCCCGGGTTGACCGTCGCCGCTCCGGCCACCACGTGGTCATTGATCCCATCCTTGGGGTACGAGGAGGAATGCGACGCTCCGTAAAGCCTGGCCTCGTTGGTCTCGTTTTCACAAAACAACAGGGTCGGCTGTGTACCGGCGGGCCCTTGCCCCCCGATCAGCTCTAGTTCGCCCAGGAATGGGTGCCGGACCTGGACGCTGGCCGCGCTCGCGGCCCACATCTCCGGTTTCGGGGCGGCCACTTCCCACGACCACGTGTTCCTGAACCACGCGGTGGGCAAGACGTGTACGGTCTCGGGGTCAGACGCAGCGTTAGTGACCCGTACGGTCATGAGGACGTCAAAAGGGCCTGCCTTGGCGTAGTCCACCTCCACCACCCAAAAGCGGTCCTCGTCGAAAACGCCCGTATCAAGCAGCTCGTACTCCATGTCGAACTTGCCCCGGCGGGCGTTCTCCTGCCTGAGCCGTTCATAAGGAAAGGCACGCTGAGGATAGTGGTAGCGCCATCTGTTCCAGGCGTGGCTGGGCAGGGCGTCGAGGTACCACCAGTACTCCTTAGCGTCTTCTCCATGATTTCCTTCTTGCCCCGTCAGGCCGTAGATCCGCTCTTTGAGGATGGGGTCACGACTGTTCCACAGAGCCAGCGCCAGGCAGAACCGCTGCTCGATGTCGGAGAAACCGGCCAAGCCGTCCTCGCCCCACCGGTACGCTCGCGAACGGGCGTGGTCATGAGGAAAGTAGTTCCACGCCTCACCGTCTGAGGAGTAGTCCTCGCGAACAGTCCCCCATTGGCGCTCGCTCAGGTATGGCCCCCAGATGTACCAGTCGCTGGCTTGGCGCAAGCCGTCTTCCAATTTCCCGAAGCCATTGACCCGTTCCCGCTCGATGCTCATGCCGATCCTCGCTCCGTGATTGCTAGGGGCCTCTGGTCAGCACACTAGGGCCCAAAAGGGGGAGGCCACGTCGTCCACATAAGAGGGTTTGCCACGGTCCGCCTTGACTACCCACCTGAGAGTGGTCCGAAGCCACCCCGTTCGCCGTCAGCATTACTAGGCAATGACCTTCATACCGGCGCCGGGCACGCTCGGCCCACCGACACCACTGCCGCGGAGCCGGACGCGCCACCCATCGATGACGGCACGTGTGCAGGGCATGATGCTACCTGGTGGCCTCCCGCGGCCGGGACCGGCGTCCATGGCGCGACCCCACCTGGTCGACCAGATGACAGGCTCAAATGAACCTCTGGTGGTCTTTTCCGCGCCGGCTGGCTACGGCAAAACGACCCTGATCAGGCAGTGGGCGGCAGTTGACGACAGGCCCTTCGCATGGGTGCCGCTGGCCGCGGAGGACAATGACCCGGACGTCCTGGCCGAGCACATGACGCGGGCGCTGTTGATGGCCGGCGTGTTAAGCGAGAGGCGGGTCAAGCCGTCAGTCACCCTGGCCAAACGGCGGGGTGGTAACCCTCAGATTGAGCTCGCGGCTGCATTATCCATTTCCGCGCCTGTCGTAATAGTTCTCGACGACGCCCAAGAGCTGGCAAGCCCACCGGCGTTTGCCATGGTGGGGAGGTTGGTGGATTGGCTTACGGCAGGCTCCCGGCTCGTACTATCCGGCCGGGTAAAGCCCGGCATGCGGCTCGCTCACTTTAGGGCCGCTAACAAGCTGCACCAGATTGGCCCAGACCACCTGGCGTTCGAGCCTCATGAGTCAGCCCGTCTGGTCGAAGCGACCGGTTTGCGCTTGAGCGCGAAGGGGATGGCCGCGTTGGTTGATCAAGCCGAGGGGTGGCCCACCGGGTTGGCCCTGGCCGCCGAGGCACTGCGCCGCCGCCCCGACCCCGAATCAGCCGCCCGCCGTTTCGACGGCGACGACCGGGCAGTGGCCGAGTACCTGACCGAAGTCCTCGACAGCGTCGGGGCCAAAGTGGTGGACTTCTTGCTCGACACGTCCGTCCTGGAGCACTTCTGCGCCGGCCTGTGCGACGCCGTTCGCCAGAGCAAGAATGCGTCGCGGATTATCGAATCCCTGGCCAAGGCAAACTTGTTTGTTGTCCCCCTGGACAACACCGGCGATTGGTACCGCTACCATCACCTGTTTGCCGGTTTTCTCCGTTCCGAGCGCCGCCGGCGGCGGGTTGACAACGACGACGTTCTCCATGCCCGGGCCAGCCATTGGTGGGAACAACACGGCGGGCGTGACACCGCGGTCCGGCACGCGTTCGCGTCAGGGGATCTCGATAGGTTCGAGACGCTGGTCTGGTCGGCCACGCCTGTCTACCTCAACAACGACCATCTCGGCGACCTGACGGCGTGGTTGGAGCTTCCCTCGACAGAGCAGGTCATGTCCACGCCCGCCATAGCTTTGGCCACTGCATGGCTAACGGCGGTCCTTGGCTCCGGCCCGGCGGGACCACTGGTGGCCAACCTTCCCGATAGGGCCGATGCCGTCCTGCCTGACGGGACGTCCGTACGCGCCGCGTTGGCCCTGATCAGATCCATGGAACTGAAGTGCGGCCCCACGCATGCCCTCACCGATGCCGTCGCCGCTTATGGCGCCCTTGGGAACCCCAGTCCATGGAAGGCGTTCGCCTGCTTCTGCGTCGGAAGAGCCTTACGCCTGTTGGGCCAGGCCCGTCCGGCTAAGGCCAGTCTTGAAGAAGGGTACGACCGTTCGGCCCTCACTATGCCGGCGCTGGCGGCGTCCTGCTTGATGCAGCTGGCATGGGCCGCCGTGGACGAGAGGGACTGGAGGCAAGCCGAATTGTCGACCAGTCGCGCTCGAGCGGCGTTGGTGGCCTCCGTGTCGTCCCGTCCGGTCGACCGCTTCGCTATCGATGCCACTTCTGCGTTTCTCTTGGCTCGGTCCGGCGACGGGGCGGCGAGCCGCAACTACGCTCACGGCGGCATTAAGCGAGGTACCCACCGGAGAAGCCCCAAGTGTCACTACGGTCGAGGCCCAGGTCATCCTGGCCCGGGCTCTGTTTTACTGAGCGATCACGCATCCGCCCGGCAACTGCTGTGCGAAGCGCGCGCTCGGGTCGCTCAATTACCGGACGCGGGCATCTTGGCCGAAAAGGCAGCCGAAGCCGAAGACGTCGTCGCCGCTGCCTTCGCCGCCTCGCCGATCCCTGACCCATTGTCGCCAGCAGAGATCCGGGTCCTGCGGTACCTCCCGACCTATATGACCTTCGAAGAAATAAGCCGCGAATTGATCGTCTCGCGGACGACCGTAAAAACTCAAGCCATCGCCTTGTACCGCAAGCTCGGTGTCAAGTCGCGGGCCGAGGCGGTCAGGAAGGCCCAGCTACAGGGATTGCTCTCCGCCTAGACCCGCCTCAGCCAGTCCCGACGTCCCACCCCGGGTCGGGGTGGCGCCCGATCACCCGACCAGAGTAGAACTTCGTCAAAGGGCATTTGCTCGAGACGGTAACCGCGCCAGCGAAGTGGAGATAGCCCGTGATCAACCAGCGCGCGACCCACGGTCCGCTGTGGTCGCGCCCGTCACGGGCAAAGCTGTTCACGACGCCGCGTGGTAGCCCGCGCTCGCGCCGGCCCACGGACGTGTTCCTCCTCGTCCTGTGTGTAATAGGCCTGCTGGGCGTGGTCAGGTCGGCCAGCCCGCCGTCGGAGTTCTGGCTGCGGTTGGCGGATTTTGCCACATCGGTGCCGGGGTTTTTCGCCGTGCTCTGGCGGGCCGGGCTCTGGCTTATGAGCGCCTGGGCCGTTTTCCTGCTCCTGGTCACGATAGTGATGAGAAGGCTGGACCTGTTTCGTGACCAGATCCTCGCTCTGGCCGGGACCATTGTCGCGCTGATAACCATGCGGGAGGCCACGGGGACCGGTTCCCGCTCATTGTGGGACGCCGCCATCGCCGTCGGACCGCCGGTCGACCCGGTGTCGGTGCGCATCGCACTGGTCGTAGCGGTAACCGCCGCGGTCGGGCCCTGCATGGCTCGGCCGTTCCGGGCCATGGGCTGGTGGCTACTCGGTGTAGGCGCGTTATCCGAAGCGGTCCTGGGTGTGGCGGCCCCGAGTGGGGTAGTACTCGGGTTTTTGAGTGGGGCCAGTGCCGCCATCGCCATCCGTATCGCGCTCGGTTCCAGCGGTGGCCGGCCCAGCTTGAACGAAGTAAGGAAGGGCCTGTTCGAACTCGGCGTCCCGGTGGACCGGCTCGCCGAGGCCGCTACCCAGCACGCCGGCGTCTTCTTGCTGGACGGTATAGACCCGGACGGCGCTCAATTGCGGGTAAAGGTATACGGGCGCGACGCCTGGGACGCGCAACTGCTGGCCAAGGCCTGGCGGGCGCTCTGGTTCCGGGGCGCGGCGACGCTCTCGGTAACTCGCCTCCAGCAGGTCGAGCACGAAGGTTTCTTGACTTTGCTGGCGGCTCGTAACGGCGTCCCGGTCCAGGACGTGGTGAGGGCCGGAAGAACCGTGGACAACGACGCCGTAATCGTCATGCGTGTCCGGGGCGGTCCCATCGCGGCGGCGGCCGCCGAGCAACAGGACGAGACCGTCGACGCCATCTGGGATACGGTGCTGGCCCTGGGAGCCGCCGGCCTGGCCCACGGAGAACTGCACCTCGGTGCATTTAGGGTCGAGCGGGGCCGGGCGCTGATCGACAACATGGCGGGCGCCATAGTCGCCACTGACCAGGACCACCGGTACATCGACCTGGCCCAGCTGCTGACAATTTCCGCACTGCTGCTAGATGCCGACCACGCCCTGGAGGTCGGCTACTACCGCCTTGGCCCCGAAGAGCTGGCCGATGTTGTGCCTTACTTGCAAAAAGCCGCCCTTGGCCGACGGCTACGCGAAGAGGCGGCCAGCAGGCACCTGGACATCGACGGCTTCAGGGCGCAGGCGGCGGCCAAGGCGGGTGTCGAAGCGCCGAAAATGGCTTCCGTTCGTCGAGTTTCGACCCGGACGCTCGTTCAGACTGGCTTGCTGGCGGCAGCGGCCTATTTCCTGATTACGAGCCTGGCCGGCCTCGACATCAACCAGGTTGTCGACGCGCTGCGGTCTGCCTCGCTACCGTTGCTCCTGCTCTCCCTGATCGTCGGTCAACTTCCTCGCTTTGCGTATGCCGAATCCACCAGGGCCGCCTGTCCCCGTCCGCTCCCTTACGGGCCGCCGGTCCTGCTGCAGTTTGCGGTCACGTTTATCAACCTGGTGTTCCCGGGGTCCGTGGCCCGGCTGGCTTTGAACGTGCGCTTCTTCCAGCGCCAAGGTATTGCACCCCCCTCAGCCGTTTCTATAGGGGTGATCGAGAACATCGGCGGCCTCGTGGTGGAAGTATTCATCATTCTTGCCGCTGTCATATTCGGCCTGGGCGACATTCATGTCGACCTCCAGGCGGCGAACCATCGCGACGGCAACCTGCTGTACGTGCTGGTGGCCATCGTCGGAGCGGCGATCGTGGTAGGTGTAGTCGCGGTAGCCGTCCCCCGTTGGCGCCGGCGGGTGCTGGACCGGACCCGGCCCTCGTTGAGTGAGCTTCGCAACACGATGGCCACGCTGCGCTCGCCCACGCGAGTAGCGAAACTATTGTTGGCCAACCTGGCGGCCGAGGTGCTGTTCGCCACCACCCTTGGACTCGTGCTGCTGGCATTGGGCACCTCCGTCTCCCTGGCGACGCTATTGGTCGTCAACGTGTTCGTGTCCTTTTTTGCCAACCTGATCCCCGTCCCGGGCGGCATAGGTGTTAGCGAGGGTGCACTGATGGTTGGGCTGACCGCAGTTGGCGTCGACCAATCCATTGCCTTTGCCGCCGCCATCTGCTACCGGTTATGCACCGCCTATCTGCCGCCCATCTGGGGTTGGTTGGCCTTCCAGCGTCTCGAACGCACCGGTTTACTGTGAACCCGACCCGGCCTGCGGACCGGGACGCTTCGCTACCGCGCCACCGAGATAGAGCGCCCCGATTTGCGGGTGGGTTAACACGTCATGGCCCGTACCTTGCAGGCGGACCTGCCCGTTCTCGAGCACGATCCCATGCGAGCTCAGGCGCAGGCCGGCCCTGGCGTTCTGCTCGACCAGCAGGATCGTCCGGCCCGCGCTGTTCATTTGGCGGACGGTCTGGAAGACCGTCTTCGACGTCTTCGGGTCTAGGCCCATCGACGGTTCGTCGAGCACCACCAGCAATGGGTCCAGCATCAGGCAGCGGGCGAACTCAACTAGGCGCTGCTGGCCACCGGACAGGCTCCCTGCCTTCTCCCGCGCCCGCTCGGCCACGATGGGGAAAAGCTCCTCCACCGCCTTCAAGCGCTGACGGACAAGCACCTTGTCGCTCAACGTATATCCACCGATTTCCACGTTTTCGCGGACCGTCATGTGGCGGAAAAGGCTGTGGTTCTGCGGCACCAGGACGATGCCCGCCGACAAGATCTCCCTGGGAGAGCGGCCAACCAGATCTCGGCCGTTGAACACGATCCTGCCTTGGCGAGGCTTCAACACGCCCGAGATCGTGGCCAGCAGTGTCGATTTTCCCGCACCGTTCGGGCCCACTATGCAGGTGATCGTGCCCGGGGCTACGGCCAGGTCGACCCCCCGGAGCACGTCGCCCCCTCCGTACCCTGCTACAACACCCTCTATTTTCAACAGGGCTGGGGTGGGGGGGTCGGTACCGGCTCCTCTACTTGGGGCGGGTTCAACGATGAAAGGCACGGCGTTCACTTTTCCTCGGGGTCGTCTTCGTCGTCAGCCGCTCCCAGGTACGCGTCGAGCACCCTGGGGTCGTCCCGCACCTGCTCCGGCAGACCCGCCATCACGACGCTCCCGTGGTCCATCACGGTCACCCGATGGCAGAGGCCCATGACGAACTCCATGTTGTGCTCGACCACCAGGAAGGTCCGGCCCTGCCTGTTGAGCTCTTTTATATGGTCGGATATAGCATTGAGCAGCGTCAGGTTGACGCCGCCCGCGGGTTCGTCGAGGAGTAGGACCTCCGGGTCGGACATCAACACGTAGGCCAGCTCGAGTAGTTTGCGCTGGCCGTAGGACAAATTGGCGGCCTCTTCGCCCAGCGAGCCGCGCTATACCGACGAACTCGAGTAGTTCCATGGCCCGCTTACGTTCGCCGTGGGAGCCGGACCTGCGCCACGCTGTGGCCCACCAGGAACGCCGGTGCTGACTAGCTACGAGCATGTTTTCCATCGCGGTCAGCCGTCCGAAGACCCGGGTAAGTTGGAACGTCCGGCCCACGCCACGGTTGAAAATCCGATCAGGAAGGAGGTTCGTGATGTCCTTCCCGTCCAGCCGTACCGTCCCTTGGCGCACTTTCGCGTAACCGGTGATCACATTGAACAGTGTGGTCTTCCCGGAACCATTCGGGCCGATGAGGCCCGCAATCTCACCCCTGCCAACGACCAGGTGGCAACCGTCGAGCGCCTGGATCCCGCCATAGCGCTTATTGACACCTTCCACTTCGAGCATTGCCACCGTAAACCCCCGCCTTAGGGCTTCGGGTTGGAACCAACGAGGCCGCCGCCGGCCGCGGTAGTCGTTGACGGTGCTCCCTCGGGGCCCGGTCGCCCAGGCCCGCCGGCGGCCGGCACCTCAGCCCGGGCGCCCGCCGCCAAACGGGCCGACCTGCGGCGAAATATCCCAACCACGGTGGGGATGACCCCCCTGGGCATCCACAGCAGTACGACTAGGAAAAGGGCGCCGTAGATGACCAGGTAGAGATCCTCGTTGGTGAACTGGATCGTGAAGTACTGCTGCAAGGACTCGAGCACCAACGCTCCCACCAATGGCCCGGCCAGCGTGCCGATCCCGCCGAAGAGGGCCATAAGGGCCACCGAAAGGTCGAAAAGGGGGTTGAAAGCAAACTGCGGGAAGATCTGGCCCAGGAAGTAGGCGTAGACGGCCCCGCACATGCCGATCGGGACAGCCGATATCACAAACGCGGCGAGCTTGACAGTACCGGCCGGTACTCCGAGCCCTCGGCCCGGTCTTCGTCGTCTCGTAAGGCTAAAAGCTGAAGCCCGAAAACGGAGCGCCGGATACCCCACGACACCACTGTGGCGAACACGACGATCCCCAAACTTACGTAGTAGTAGGGGTTGTTGTAAGTGGCCGCCGCCCAGTTGGGGCTGGGCACCTGTATACCCGATGACCCTTGAGTAATGCTCAAATTAAAGGCCAGGAGCTGGAACGTGAAAAAGACGGCAATCGTGATTACCACGAAGGTATGGCGTCTGGTCCGCAATGCGACGAGGCCGAACGGGACAGCCACGACGGCTGCCCCCATGCCCGCCACCGGCACCAGGGCAAACATCGACTCACCGGCGGGTATGCCGAGGCGTTCCGCCATTATGGCCAAGATGTAAGCGCCGGTCCCGAAAAAGGCGGCATGCCCGAGAGAAATGTAGCCGCTGTAGCCAGAAAATGCGTTCCACGCCGTGGCCGACGCCATGAACAGAAGGGTAAACACCGCGATCGTCGTCACGCTCGGGTTGGTGAAAACAAGCGGGAAAACTGCTAGCACGGCAAGCGCAACCGCAATGACCGCCAGCTTGGCCAGCCCGGTCCGTGTCACTGGGCCCGTGCAGCGGCCTGGCCGAAGAGCCCCGACGGCCTGACGGACAGCACGATGATCAGCATGGCAAAAAAGACGAACGGGGCCCAGGTTGGGGACCAAACGACGGCCACGACGTCCTCGACGACGAGGACCCCCACCGCGGCGACAAGGGCACCGCCGATACTCCCGAGGCCACCAAGGATCACGATGGCGAGCAGGCGGGAGATGAGGTCATACCCGGTGTTGGGGTTGAACGAGTTGGTGGCGCCGAAAACCATCCCGCCGGCGGCGGTCACCGACACGCCGATCCCGAACGTGACGGCCGCCACTCGCGCCACGTCGATACCGACCAACCGGGCCGCACTGCGGTCCTGCATTGTCGCCCGCACGCTGCTGCCGAAGCGGGTCCGGTAAAGCATCAGGTACATCGCGCCGAGCATCCCCACGGCCAGCAGGAAGCCGAACAAGTAGATGTATGGCAGATAAAACGCAAATATATGGAATGACTTGTTGACGTACCACGCGTTCAACTGCACGTAGTCTTCGCCGAAAACGAGCCCGAGGACACCCTCGATGATAATGGCCACCGAATAGGTGGCGAGGATGGACATGGCTGTCCGCTCCCGCTCACCAAGCCGGCTTATGAACAGCCATTGGATGAGCACTCCGACCACGAACATGGCCGGCACGGTCACCAGGAGCCCGAGGAACAGGTCGACGCCGAGGTGCACGGAAAGCACATAACTCAAATAGGCACCAAGCACAACCAGGATCCCTTGGGCCACATTGATTATGTCCATTACCCCGAAAATGAGCGTGAGCCCGGCCGCCATCAGCGCATAGACCCCACCGGTGAGGATCCCGCTGACGACGGCCTGGAGCACGAGCGTGCCCAACGGGGTCAGCCTCCCCAGGCAGCCTTAGGGAACTGGATCTTGGCGGACCCCGGGTCGCCCAGGGGCAACACCTGCTGGAAACTCCCGTGGATCCACTGGAACACAAAGATGGTGGCGGACACGTTCTCGCCCAGGCTGTCGAAGCGCACCGGGCCCTGGACACTCTGCAGCGTCACGTTGCTGTGAAGATAATTGGTTATTTTCGACCCCTGGAGGCCCTTCGTCGCCGCCACGGCCTGGGCCGTCACCTCACCGACGGAGAAGGCTTCGGCCACGTCGGCGTTGATGTCCGAGGGAGTCCCCCCGTACTGCTTGATGTAAGCGGCCACCATGGCTTTGGAGAGGCTGTTGCTCGAACCGCCGTACCAGGCGTCAGGGACCATCATGCCATTGGTGTTGCCGGCGCCCACGGCTGAAACGAAAGCAGCGCCCTGGTCCGGCCCCGCCGTGGCTACGAAGGCCTTGGGGTCGTAGTGCTGCTGGGCAAATGCATGGACGAAGGCCGACACGGTGGGGACGTCCACGGAGCCCAGCAGTACGACCTGGGCGTGGGACGCGGCCACGGCATCGGCGATGGGCGTGTAGTCGGTTACCTCAGCCGGGAAGACCTTGAAATAGACCGTCTTTACACCGGCTTTTTGCAGTATGTGCTCGGCCACGGGAAGCTGCGGTTCAGTGAAGGGGTCATTGCTGGTGGGATAGGCGGCCGTCTTGGGGCGCTCGGACTTGGGCATGGAGGCAACCCACTTCGCGAACGGGACCAGCGAGTTCGCCACCGGGGCACTCACGTCGAACAGCGAGTGCAGCCCGGTGGCGAACGCCAGCGGTCCCCCTCCGGCACCTTCGATCATCGCGTATCCGTAACGATTGGTCACCTTGGCCGCCGGGACCGTAAGCAGGGTCGAGAACGGGCCAAAGATAAGGTTGACGTGCTTTACATTTATAAGCGTCTGGTAATTGGTCGTCACCTGCGTCGGGTCACTCGAGTCCGAGATGATGTCGAGTGACACCTTGTGCCCGAGGAGCCCACCATGGGCGTTCTGGTAAGCCTCCCAAAGGTGGTACCCGCGGTCGAAGGCCTGGCCATCCGCGGAGAAGTCACCAGAAAGGGAAAGCGAGGCCCCGATCACGATCGGGCCACTCGATGGCACGCCATTACCTGACGCGTCCGCGTTGGGGGCCATCGCCCCCACCGAGAACGCCGCGATGGGCAAGACGCCGGCCAGCGTAACGACCCAACGGCGGTATTTCCTGGTCGTCTGACGGAGCGGCTCGCTCGTCTGTCGCTTTTCGAGGAACGTCTTCATTTGTAACCCCCTTTTGTCTGGCACCTCTCGTGCCCGACCTGTAGTCACTCCTCTGCCGCCCGAGCCTGCGGCGGCGTTGTCCGCGTAAGTGCCGAGCCGTTCTCGAGCTCGACACCGGCGGCCGTGGCCTGCATGCTTAGGAGCGCAGCAAAATCCTGCTCCCCGTAGCCCTCGCCTACAAGTCGGGCGACGATTTGGCCGACCAGCGCCGATACCGGCATCGGCACCTCGAGCTCGCGGGCGGCGGCCAGGCCCAGCTCCATGTCCTTGCGCAGCAGCCTGGACGTGAACGTCGGATGAAAGTCGAGGTTGACCAGCGCCGGTGTCTTGTAGTCCGTGAACGTGGAGCCGAGGACGCTCCCATTCAGAAAGGTTAGGAAGCTAGCGCGGTCCACGCCCCCTTTCTCGGCCAAGAGGGTCACCTCAACCAAGGACTGGATGACCGAGCCCAGGAACAGGTTGTGGCAGAGTTTGACCAGGCGAGCCGCCTCGCCATCGCCGCAATAGGTGGCATTGGCGCCAATGTCCCGGAGCACCGGTGCGACGCGTTCGTAGGCGGTTAGGGGCCCGAGACGGCGAAGGTAGCTTCCCCCGCCCTTACCGCCCCCGGGTTACCGCTGGCCGGCGCGGCCAGCACTTCTGTCCCGACCTCGGCCGCTTTGGTTCGCACGACGGCCGACGCCTCGGCCGACACAGTGGTGATGTCGACGATGACCCGTGGAGGGTCGTTCAACGTCAGGAGCCCTCCGGCGCCTACCGTCACGGCCAGGAGGTCATCGGAGGAGGAGACGCACGTGAACACGACCTCCATGCCGGCCAGGTCGGCAATGGACCCGGCCGCTACCGCCCCGGCGGCAACAAGTGGGCTGAGCTTGGCGGGGGTCCGGTTATAGACAGTTACGGAGTGCCCGGCCTCGAGCAGACGCCCGATCATCGCCGTACCCATCCGGCCGGCACCGAGCCAGCCGAGAGTGCCCGCTCCACGCGTCGCATTTGGCTGTGGTCCGGCGCCTCTGACAATCGATTGCATGTCTAGCGGCAGTCTTCTTCTGCATCGGCGTCATGTCAAGTCGCAACTGCCTTATACGGCGGCGTTGCCGTTTGCACAAACGTGTGCAATCCTGCTTCCAATGGCTGACCAACTCCCAGTGAATGATCGGCGGTTGGCAGAAGCGATCGGGAACTGGCGCGCCCGTTTCCTCGAGAACGGCGTGAACCCCAGCGATTACGACCGCGTAACGAGTTCGGTCACCGATTGGTCTCAGTGGTTGGGTGGGTGGTCGGCCTTGGCCCAGGTACATGAATCGCTGGGCCGCAAGGCCCTGGCGCAGGGGTACTTCCGCTCGGCGGGCGGTCATCTGAGCCAAGCTGCCCTCTACTACCACTTCGCCAAGTTTTTCTGGGTAGACGACATTATCGAGATGCGGCGTACCCACGAACGAGCCGTGAGATGTCTGATGGACGCGCTTGCGCATCTGGACCCACCAGGACGAAGGGTGGAGATCCCGTTCGAGAACGGCCGGATGGTGGGCGTATTGCGGGTACCTGTGTCCCCCGGGCCACACCCGGTGGTCATTCTCGTCCCGGGACTGGACTCGGCGAAGGAGGAGCTGGGCGCCACCGAGCAGTTGTTCCTAGACCGCGGCCTCGCTACTTTCGCCGTCGACGGCCCCGGACAAGGAGAGGCGGAGTACGACTTGCCCATCCGGTCGGACTGGGAGGTGCCCGGGTCCGCCGTCATCGACGCCCTCGAGGAGTTGCCCGAGGTCGACCCCGCCAGAATAGGAGCGTGGGGAGTCAGCCTGGGCGGGTACTACGCGCCGCGGATCGCTAGCGGGGAGCCTCGGGTCCGGGCCGTCATATCGCTATCGGGGCCCTTTCAGTTCGGCACTAACTGGGACGAGCTGCCCAGCCTGACCAGGAACGCCTTCCGAGTTCGGTCATACTCCAGCAGTGATGACGAGGCCCGTCGCAAAGCACTCGAGCTGTCTCTCGCTGGGCGGGCCGGCGACATCGTGGTGCCTCTGCTGATCGTGGCGGGCAGGAAGGACCGCTTGATACCGCCCGAAAACGCCGAGCTTATGGCCGAGCAAGCGGGTGGCCCCGTAGAGCTCCTCATGTTCGAAGAAGGCAACCATAACTGCATGAACCTTACGTACCGGCACCGGCCAAAAAGCGCCGACTGGATGGCGGCTCGACTATTTGGCTGACAGGCCCGGTCCGGACAGGACGCGCCAGTTGGGCGCGGTGGCCCGGCGCCGCCGGGGTGACCTCGCTCGTAGGGGGGCCGGGCCCGTCGACTCCCGGACCACCAGATGAGGGGCGAGGAGCACGATCTTGAGCGGGGCGTCGTGATCGGCCATTCGTTCGAGGAGAAGCTCTGCCGCCTGTGTACCGAGGTCGTAGTGCGGGATACGAACAGTAGTCAGCGGAGGGCTCAATCGGTCCACCAGGGGCATGTCATTGAACCCGACGACCGACACGTCATCGGGGCACCGCAACCCCAAGCGCTCGAGGGCCGTATAACAGCCGAGCGCCAGCATGTCGTTCCCGGCCACAATCGCGGTCGGCCGCGTGGCCCCCGACAATATCTCGGTTGCGCAGCGTACCCCCTCGGCTATGGAGAACCTCGACGCAAAGGACACATGTGCTTTTTGCGGTTTTAATCCGCTGTCCCGCATGGCCGCCACGAAACCCCGATAGCGCCGATAACCCGTGGACAGCGACTGCGGCCCCGCGACGTGGACGATCTGGTGGTGACCGAGGCTGGCCAGGTGTTCGACGACCATACTCACGCCGGCGTGGTCGTCGACAGAAACGGATGAAAAGGCACGGTCCTCGACCACGCGGTTTACCAACACTACGGCGGTCCGTTGGCGCCCCAGTTCGACAATGACGGGGTCTTTGCGACGCGCTGTGGCCAGCACCAGGCCATCGATCCGGCGTCCGAGTAATCCCTCGAGAATGCGGCCTTCGCGATGGATATCGTTCTCGGTATTGGCCAGCAAGGCGACGTAGCCCGCCGTGGAGAGACGGTCTTCCAGGCCTCTGACGATGGGAGGGAACAGCGGGTTATTGATATCCGGGATGACGACCCCGACCGAGAACGTCCTCCTGGTTTTGAAACTTCGGGCCAAGTAGTCGGGCTTGTAGCCCAGGGCGGCGGCGGCGGCCAACACCCGCGTCGCCGTTTCGGCCTTGACGAGGGACCGCGTCGCCTCGTTGAGGGCTCTCGACGCCGTGCCGGGGTGGACCTCGGCCCGTCGCGCCACGTCCCGTATTGTCGCCACCATGATGCCGTCGATATTACCGAGGTTCGCCTACCGACGACGTGGCCCAAGGCACGGTACGGACGCTAAAACGGGCAAAGGGTGACATAGCGTCGCTCCAGGAGCCTAAAAGATGAAGGGGACCAACATCTTGGTCGACCGCTTGTACGCGGGGTACGAGTCGGGAAAGAGCCCTCCCATGATCTGCTCTTCCATAAAGGCGCTGTAGATAAAGTAAGCGCCCAGCAGTACCACCGCCACCAACCAATACACGCTGATCGCCAGCGTCGTACCGATCATCGCCAGGATGATGCCCGAGTAAATCGGGTGACGGATAGTGCTGTATGGGCCCGACGTCACCAATTCGGGGTCTTCCTTCTTGGACATCGGCATACCCCAATTACGGCCGAGGTAGAGCCGGGCCCAGATGGCCAGCCCGAGGCCCAGGAAAAAAAGGGCCAGGCCGACGGCCTCCAACCATGGGGCCGTCGTGAGCAATTGATGCCCTTTGAAGACCCTGAAGCGGAACAAGAGCAGGACGACGAGAATGATTCCGACCCGGAGGCCGACGAACCCTCGAGAGAAGAACCCCGAGCGGTTTTGACCGGGTTTGGCGCCGGCGGCGGCTGCGAACCAATAAATCCAGAAGGCGGCCCAACCGGCCAGGATGACGATCTCGACTAGATGCATAGAGAAACCTTGATGATTATTGTAGGACGGCTTGGCCCTGTCGCGCTGGCCAAGCATCGGGGTACGAGGTGAACACTAGCGGGTAACGCCGGTCGCCTTCAGTAGGCGCACGATCTCGGCCTGTTGCGCCTTGGCGATGTCAGACCCACTGCCGCCACGACCGCTCGCTGTAAGAGCAAGTTGCATCGGGGTCGACCCCCTTTTGTTAGGGCGCTCGGGGTCAGCTCCAGCCTCGAGGAGGGCGCTCACGGCGTCGGCGCAGCGGTTCCGGACGGCGCGATGCAACGGCGTCACACCTCCGAGGTCGACTGCGTTTGGGTCGGCGCCGGCGGCGATCAGTCGCAGCACTGTGTCGCGCTGAGCAGCCGGATCCCATCGGCTCGAACCTGGCGCGCCATCAGCGGCGTAATGAAGCGGTCGCGCCCCTCGCCGGTTGCCGGCAGCCACGTCGGCCCCGGCCGCAACCAAGATGGGCGCTAGCCAGGCCCGGTAAGCCACCGCCGTGACGTGCAGCGGGGTGTCCCCGGCATAGAGATAGTGCCCGAGCTCATGGACGAAATAGTCAGCCGCCTGCGCTCTGGTGGCGCCCGACTCGAGCCGGGCCCGGGCCATTTCCGGCGATGTCTCAAGCAGATGAGACACGGCTGAACGATCGTCGGCAATGATCGCCCTGACCAACGGCCCGAAGGTGGCGTCGGCCCGCGTCATTCGGTGCGTTGCGGCGGGACTGGTAGCGGCGACGGCGACCCGAAGCGCGGGGTCTGACCGGCCGGCGCGCCATGGTCCGCCAAGCGCCTGAACAGATCGGCGAAAACCCCGTCCCGCCTAACGTACGTGACTTCGCCAATGAGGTGGCGGCGGATGTCTTGCGACCAGGTCAGGTCGTCGGTCAGGACCGGGCTCTGGGTGAGGGCGGACGTCGTCCACGACGGCCCCAATATCCAGCCGGTGGCGGCGAGGTCCCAGATCACCTTCGAGGCCCCGGCGCGGTCATCGACATATTGCTTGTAGCGCTCGGCCAAAAAGGCGCCCACTTTTCCGGCCGGCTCCACATAGCGGTCGACTTCAGCGCGGGTGGTAGTCAAGTGATCGGCCACGTTGAAGCACGGCACGTGCACCAGCGCCACCCCGCAGTCGAACAGGGCCTGAGAAGCTTCAGGGTCCTGCTCGAGGTTGAACTCGCGGGCGGTCGGCCAATACAACGAGTTGCCTCCGAGCCAGATCACTACCACGCGCTCGACAATCTCGGGGGCGAGCAAGAGAGCGCTAATGATGTTCGTGGGGGCACCGATCGCCACCACATACAGGGGCCCCCCTTCATCGGACTGGGCGCGCTCTATGAGATCTTCTGTCGCCGGCGACGGCGAGACGGACTTGCTATGGGTCAACCACTCGGTTGCGCCTTCCAGGACGGGCGGGCCTACGTGGCCAACGACCTCGAGAACTCGATGGATCTCCTCGAAGCTCTTGCGCATGCCGTCGCCCGGGCCGCTCGATCGGGAATTGTGAAATGGTGCGGCATAAATCGCTTCCAGTCGTACCCGTTCAGGTGACAGAAGGACGTGGACCAAAGCGAACTGGTCATCGATCTCGTTATACGTATCCGTATCGAGCACCACGCGCGGCGCGGGGCCACCACCGGCATTGTTCGACCTAAGCAGCCGGATGCGCACGTCATCGTGCCCTTGCGCCTGCACCCTGGTGGTCACCATGCCCAAGTTATCTTCTGCACCGGGCCGGACGTTTGGGCGCCGAACGACCGAGGTTTGCGGGCCATCTGTCCCCCGCGCCAAACCGCCCGGGAGACGGGACCACTGCGGCCATGGTCTCCTCATCGACCATCATGGCCCTCATGTCCCTACGTACAGCTTTCACGGAAATGACGGGCGTGGAACACCCGATAGCACTGGCTCCGATGGGCGGCTGCTCCGGTGGCGCACTGGCCGCCGCCGTCTCCAACGCCGGCGGTCTTGGCCTGGTGGGCGGGGGACGAGCCAGCGTGGCATGGTGCCGGGAGCAGGTCGCCTTCGTGGTGGGGCACACGGAACGCCCGTGGGGTGTCGGCTTCCTCGCCTGGGCCCTCAGCCTCCCGGCACTGGGGGAGATCCTCGAGCTAGGCCCGGCAGCTGTCATGTTGAGTTTCGGTGATCCCGGCCCGTTCTCGAACTCGGTCCGCGACAGCGGGGCGACCCTGATCGTGCAGGTCACCGACCGGGACGAGGCTCGCCGAGCCCTCGACGTCGGAGCTGACATCGTGGTGGCTCAAGGTACGGAGGCCGGGGGTCATGGAGGTCAGCGCTCCACCCTCCCCTTCGTCCCTGCCGTCGTTGACCTGGCTGCGCCGACGCCAGTTCTGGCCGCGGGCGGGGTCGCAGACGGACGCGGCTTGGCTGCCGCGCTGGCGTTGGGCGCCGCCGGGGCTTTAGTCGGGACCCGCTTTCAGGCCAGCCATGAAGCGCTCGCCAGCAAAGCCATTCTGGAGGCCATCGTCGAGGGCAATGGGGACGCCACGCTCCGCAGCCACGTGCTCGATATCGCTTTAGCGACCTCATGGCCAGCTCGGTACACCGGCCGTTCGGTGCGCAACCCATTTGTGGACCAGTGGCAGGACAAAGAGGAAGAACTGGCCTCCGACGAAGAAACGTTGTCCAACTACCGGGCCCAGGCATCCCGTGGCGACCCCTCCGCCCAGCCCGTGTGGGCCAGCGAAGCCATCGACCTAATACATGACGTGCCCCCGGCCGGCGACATCGTGCGGGAAATGGTACGGGGGGCCGAGGATGTCATTCGGTCGCTGACGGCGGCGACTGCCTCGGGCGCCGCGCATAGTGCCCCGGACAATGAGCGCCTATCCCTTGGTAGCACCGGCCAGAAGACCGCTAACCAGGTGCCGCTGGACCAGAAGGAACAACAACACCACGGGCAAAGAGACGAGCACGCCGCCGGCCAGGATCGTCCCTAAAGGACCAGCACCGCCACTATCTGGGCGGTCACCAGGACGGCGTGCCCAGAAGCCTGCTTTTGCCGCTTCGAAAGCACGGGCACCCTCATCGTCTTGGCCCTAAACTTCTCGCCGGTTGACCCTGGTCAGCGACAGCACCAGTCCCGAGACGACAAGGAGGACAACGAATAGCGACACCCCCATAGCCGCCGCCTGGCCCGGCGCGCCATTGAGGAAGAACTGTTGGTATATAAGGACCCCGGAGATCGTCGAAGACGTCCCTGGCCCTCCTTCAGTCAGGATCCGTACGAGGTCGAAGCTGTAAAAGGCGAGTACCCCGAGCACCATGGACATAACGACCATCACGTTGGGGAGGAATGGAAGGGTGACCAGACGGAACCGCTGCGAGCGCGCCGCGCCGTCAATTTCTGCCGCCTCGTACAGGCTGTCATCTATTCCACGACGCGCCGCCTGAAGAGCCACCGTCATAAACGGCAGGCCCTTCCACCCGCTGATTACAGTGAGGGTCGGCAGAGCCAGAGTGGGGCTGGCGAGGGGACTGGCTTGACCCACAATGCCGAGGCCCTGCAGCACTTGGTCTTGTCCACTATCCCTCCTTTTAAATTGGCACCCCGTCGCTCAGGTAAGAGACTCTCAACAAGGGCGTATAACGGCCCTGGGGTGGAAGGGATCTGACGAAAAGTGCTCTGCGTTCCTCCTTTTGGCCCGGACTTCGGGCTAAATAGCCGACGGCGACGGGGGAGTTCGGCCGGGGGGAGACTGCGCCCGAGGAAGGGGCCACCTCAATAAAGGGGCGGCCGGAAACCACAGGTAGGGCCGGCTCTTCGGCTCAGCCTTTGAAGGCGGCCGCCACCTCCTCCACCTCAGCCGTGGCCAGGTTGAGCTGAACCGTCCCGCTATCAAACGCGGCGACGGCACTAACCGGGATGACGACCATCTTGTGGCCCCACAGCAGCCGCCCTTCCGTGACGACCAGGGACGAGATCCGGTAGTCGTCTCCGTCAGCCAGGACCCCACCCACCACTCCGATGCGGCCATCGGTGGCCAGCACCTCGGTAGCGGCTTGCCACCCGGCCTCGCCCTCCGGGAGCACCTCGTGAACTTCGGTCTTTGGTAGCACCTCGCTGTGCAAGAAGATGTAGCCGGCGGTGAGGTCCTGGACTACCTCTGTGCTCTCGGCCAACGGCAGCGAGTTGAACGCGGCCAGGTCGCAGCTGAGGTCGACTTCGTCGCCTGACGCAGCAACGAGCTCGTTGGGGACCAGACGGCCGAGGCCGATGCGGCCCTCCGGTTCGACCACAAGGTGCGTCACCTGCGCGTCGGCCCGCCTCACGGCCAGGGTGTGCAGCGCGCCACACTTGCCATCCGTACAGGCCACCTGCTGTCCGAGTATCAACCGGGTCTCTGGCATGACATCAAGCTAGATCCACGCCCGCTCCGCCGGGTGCGATCGCTCTGCCCTAGCTTTGGCCCCGGCCGCCAGCCGTTCAGCAGTTGAGGCTGTTTCAATGGTCCTGACCGGCCCTTATCATCCCACCGGCCACCCCTACGCCCGAACCATCCCGGGCCGCCAGTTACGCTGGGCGGTGTGACCGCAACTGAGGAACGTCAGGCGCCGGAGCGCTGGAGGGTTGAGTGGGCGGAACTGTACAGCGAGGTGGTGACCTCGGGCCTATGTACGGGGTGTGCCGCATGCATCGTGGCCTGCCCTCACGACGTACTCGGCTACGACACTGATGCCGGCGCCTACAAGCCGTTCCACCTGGAAGACGAGCTCGGCCCGGGCGGTTGCGCACACGGCCTGCGTGGCTGCACGAGCTGCACGCGGGCCTGCCCCCGTTTCAGGAACTGGGAAACCGAAGCCGACACCTTTCTTTTTGGCCGGCCCCGACTGCCCGAGGAGCAAGCCGGCGTAACCAAGTCGGTGGTGCTGGCCCGGGCCACCAACCCCGAGTTCCTCGCCTCCGGCCAGGACGGCGGCGTCGTGTCGGCCATCCTGCTGTGGTGCCTCGAGCACGACCGCATCGACGCCGCTCTCGTTTCCCTGCTAGAAGGGGACGGGTCGGGCTGGCGGGCGGTGCCGGGAGTGGCCCGGACGCGAGAAGAGATTGTGGCGGCGGCCGGCTCCAGGTACACCTATTCGGCCAACACCCTGGCCTACGCCGAGGCCGTCTCCGCCGGGGGCGAGCGATTTGCCCTCGTGGGAATGGGGTGTCAGACCTCCGCCCCCGTAGTAATGAGGTCGCGCAAGGCGGGCAAGGTCGGCCGGCGCCTCGGCCTGTCCATCGGGCTTATGTGCTCGAAGACTTTTGACGACTCCATCTTCGAGGAGTTCTTTGAAGCCAAGTACGGCCTGGCCCGCGGCGACATTGCCAAGATCAACATCAAGGGTGTGTTCCAGAATCTGGTGCCGGGACGGCTCTTATCACGAGGTGCCGCTGAAGGAAGGGCATGCCTGGACGCGGGAGGGATGTAAAGCGTGCCCCGACTTTGCGGCCGAACACGCTGACATTTCGACCGGCGGCATAGGTGAGTTCAAGGACTGGACCCTGACCGTGATCCGCAGCGACCTGGGCCAGGAGATAATCGACGAAATGGTGGCCGCCGGTGCCCTCGAGGTCCGCCCCGGGGAAGACGACCCGGGTGCCTTGGCGCTGATGGGGAGGCTTTCCACCGTCTCGCGCCGGCGCTGGCCGGTCACCGCTGCGGACGCGCCCAGGGCTGGTGTGCCGCCCCCCAAGGGTGCTGCCGGCGGGCCAAGCGCCGCCGTGGTGGCCCACGCCCCGGCGGGCGACGGCTGACCGCCCGGCCCTCGCCCGGGCACTTCATCGGCACGAAGTTTGCGGGTAGGGCGAGGGTTTTCGCGCTCGGCCCGCCCCGCCGCCACCCGGTCTGTACCGCCGACCTGCTAAGTTAGCGGTTCGCCATGGGATCGTTGATCAAGAAGCGCCGGAAGCGCATGCGTAAGAAGAAGCACAAGAAGATGTTGAAAGCGACGCGCTGGCAAAGGCGGGCGGGCAAGTAGCTCTCGCCCGGAGCGCGCCTCCGGGTTAGCCAGCACTCATGGCGTTATCCTCGGGCCTGGTTGGCCCTGCGTCACGCGCCACCCGGACGACGAGCCGTTCCGGTCCCGGGTGGTCACCCGGGACGAACCAGGTCGAGCCGCTACCTGCCAGTTGGGGTCGTAGGCCGGTGGCGTCACCGAGGCGGTCGCGCCATTTGGCCAGGCGGGGTTCCACCCGAAGCGCAGCCGGCTCTAGGTCGTTGAAGTTATCTGAGACCGGGCCGTCCATATCGTCCCAGGCCCGGTACACCGCCGCCGTGGCCACCCCGAACGGCGGGACGAGGAGCGTATAGGCCCGCCCGGCCACGGGCTCGAAGGCCAGCGGCTCCAACACCTCGCCGACGCCCCCCACCCGGGCCCGGCCCCCACCTGCGAGGCAAAAGGGGACATCGGACCCTAACTTGATCGCGGCGTCGAGGCTGGCAGGCCCGGTGGCCCCGGCCCACCGCAGCACCGCAGCGGCGTCGGCCGACCCGCCCCCCAAACCCGCCCCCGCGGGGATGCGCTTCACCAGCCGGACACGCGCCCGGCGGCCCACCAATGCTAGAGCGCGTACGACGAGGTTGGAGCCGTCCCCCGGCACTTCGCCACCACCCACAGGTATTTCGACGTCGAGCCCGTCGCCCGCAAAGAAATAGAGCGTGTCAGCCAGGTCGACTGAGACCATTTCGGAGTCCAGGAGGTGGTAACCGTCCGGCCGGACCCCGGCGACCCGCAACGACAGCGTCAGCTTGGCCAGTGCTCGTACCTTTTCCCCCGGAGGATCTTCACCGACGATGCTCATCTGCGTGGCCGGGGCCGGGACGGTCACTCGCCCACCTCGGGCCTCTCGCTCGCTATCGATCTCGTCGCCACAATGGCCGCCGACAGCCGGCCCCAGTCGACCACCGACAACTCCTCAGCTCGCGACCGCTCATCTATGTCCGCGTCAGCAAACACGGTGCCAGGCACGCCGATCGCCGCCAGCGACCGTCGGAGCATCTTCCTGCGCTGGCCGAACCCCGCTCTCACGATCTCGAACAGGGCCGCGGGCGCCACGAGGAGGGGGTCGACCGCCGGCACGGGCCGGCGCCGGATGCTTACGAGGGCGGAACCTACCTTGGGCCGGGGCACGAAGACCGATGATGGCACGGTCCCCACCAGTGCCGCTTCGGCCCAGTAAGCGACCTTGACCGAAACCGCGCCGTACGAAGGATCGCCTACGGTGGCCGCCAGCCGTCGGCCCACCTCGTCCTGGACCATGACGAGCATGCGGTCCACAGCCGGCACGTAGTCCAATAGGTCGGCTACCAGCGGCGTGGCTACGTTGTACGGAAGGTTGGCTACCAGCACCCATCCGTGGGCCGGCACCAGTAGCGCGCCCCAGTCGAGGTGCATGGCGTCGCCCTCCACCACTTGCACCGGGGTAGATGGAGCGCGTTCTTCGAGCACTCTCCTCAAAATTGGGACCAGCCAGCGGTCTCGTTCGACAGCCGTGACGGCGGCTCCCGTTCCCAATAACGCCAGCGTCAGCGAGCCCAGGCCGGCGCCGATCTCGACCACCCGGTCGCCCGGGCCCACGCCGGCGATGCGGGCGATACGCCGGACGGTGTTGGGGTCCGCCACGAAGTTCTGCCCCAGGGCACGGCTGGGCGAGATCCTGTTCTCCTCGATCAGCCGGAGCACCTCGGGCCTCGAGAGGGTCACGGCGAGCCGACGCACCTGTACGGCGCCCCGCCGGGTGCACTGATCGACGCCACCGCCCCCCTTGTACAGGGTTTTAGCTGTTTTTCGGCCGATAGTGCCCGCGGCGCGAGGCTCACCGGCCCGGCCCTCAGCCGTCGAGCCCGAAGGCCTCGGCCGCCGCCACCCAGCTCGCCTCTTCGACCTCGCCCACGGCCAAGCTCTTGGCCGCCGCCACCGCGGCGCCCACCAGAGGCACGTAGGCGGGCACGTTGGGCCGGCCCCGAAACGGGACGGGCGCCAGGTACGGCGAGTCGGTCTCGACCAGCAACCGGTCGAGCGGGCACAGGGCGGCGGCCTCCCGGACGTCCCCGGCGTTCTTGAACGTAATTATGCCGCTAAACGAAAGCCGTCCCCCCAGGTCTAGACAGAGCCGCGCCTCAGCCGCGCCTCACCGGTAAAACAGTGAAAAATGGTGCGTTCGGGCACGCCTTCCGTGCGCAGTATGGCGAAGGTGTCGTCCCAGGCCTCCCGGGTGTGCACCACCAGAGCGAGACCGTGCGACTTAGCCAGCCGGATCTGGGCGGCAAAAGCCTCTCTCTGGTCCGGGCGGGGAGAAAAATCGTAGTGATAGTCGAGGCCGCACTCTCCTATCGCGACCAGCTTGGGCTGTCCCCGGACAAGCTCCTCCACGGACGCCACGCCCTTACTGGCCTCGTGAGGGTGGAGGCCGACCGTGGCCCATACGTTCTCGTTCTCGGCGGCCACCCCTAACGCGGCCGCCGATTGCTCAGCGTCGGTCCCGACGTCGACCAGCCGAGTTACTCCGGCCGCCTTGGCCTGCTCTATGACGTCGGTGCCAATTCCCTCATACGGGATATGACAATGGCTGTCGCACCACACCGCTGGGGTCAGGCGCTGAGACGAGGGAAAAGAGGTGCGCCCCGCGTTACCGGCAAAGCGCCCGGGTACCCACCCCACTTGGCCGCGTCGGGCAGCCTCGCTCCCGCCGGCGAACCCGCAAGGCCTATCCGCCGCCAGATTTCCGAAGGAGCCCGCGTCAGCGCCGGGCTGGCCAGAACGGCCACGATCCGGAGGACCTCGAGAGCGTCGCCGAGGACGGCGTCTACTTCGGGGCCGGGTTCGGCCCGCCACGGCTCGGCCGCCTCGAGCGCGGCATTAGCCGCCCGCACCAACCGCCACGTGGCCTCGAGGGCGTCGCTCGGCGAGATGTCATGCCACGCCTCGGCGGCCGCCTCGTAGACCTCCCCGGCCAGGTCGGCCAACGGGCTGTCCGGACGGGGGGCGGGGCCGACGCCGCCACACTTCTGTTCGACAACGGCGCTCACCCGGGCCAACAGATTACCCAGGTTGTTGGCCAGGTCTGAGTTGTACCGCGCCACCATCGCCTCATAAGAGAAGTCGCCGTCGGGGCCAAATTGTTGGTCCCGCAAAAAGTGGTAACGGAAGCCGTCGACGCCGAAGTCGGGCACCAGGCCGGCGGGTGAGATCTGGTTAAACGCCGTCTTGGACATTTTTTCGCCACCCACCAACAAAAAGCCGTGGACGGCAATTCGGTGCGGCGGCTCGATGCCGGCGGCCATGCACAAAGCGGGCCAGTAGACGCAGTGGAAACGCAGTATGTCCTTGCCGATCAAGTGGTGGACCGCCGGCCACCATTTTTCGAACCGCTTGATGTCCTGTCCATAACCGACCGCGGTCGCGTAGTTGATTAGCGCGTCGTACCAGACGTAGAAAACGTGATCGGTGTCCCAGGGTACCCTCACGCCCCAATTGATAGAGGTGCGCGTTACCGATACGTCCTGCAAGCCGCCCCTTATCAACCCGAGCGCTTCGTTGCGCCTGGCATCGGGAGTGATCGCACCGGGATTGTCTGCGTACCACTCGAGCAACCGGTCGGTGAAAGCGGACAGGCGGAAGAAATAGTTCTTCTCCTTCAGCAGTTCCACCGGCCTGTGGTGCACCGGGCACAGGCCGTTGACGAGGTCGGCCTCGGTGTAATAGGCCTCGCAGGCGACGCAATAAAGCCCCTCGTAGGTCCCCGGTGTTATCCAGCCGTTGTCATAAGCGGCCTGCATCAAGGCCGTTACGGCGCGGTGGTGGCGCGGCTCGGTGGTGCGGATGAAGTCATCGTTCGAGATGTCGAGCAGCTCCCACGCGTCTCGAAAACGAGCGCTGTAAATGTCTGCCTGTTCCTGCGGGCTAATCCCGTTGGCTTCCGCCGAGCGCTGCACCTTCAGCCCGTGCTCATCCGTGCCCGTAAGGAAGAACACATCGTCGCCGAGCAACCGGTGCCAGCGAGCCAGGGCGTCTGCTGTCAGCGTCGTGTACGCATGGCCGATGTGAGGGGCGTCGTTCACGTAATAGATCGGCGTAGTCACGTAAAAGGGGGCCACCCGCCCAGGGTACCTGGACCTCCGCCGCCGCCGCCCGCCGTTTAGGGACCGCCGTCACCGTCGTCATTGCCTCTTCGGCGAGGCGGTGGAGGGAACGGTCCCAGCACCAACACGTACTCGCCTCGTGGTTTGACCCCCCGGGCCCGCTCCGCCCCCTCCCCGGTCGTGGTGCGCCACACCTCTTCGTGCATCTTCGTCAATTCCCGGCAGACGGCCAGCGGACGGTCGGGACCGCATACGGCCAACAGGTCGTCCAGGGTGCGCTGCACGCGGTGCGGGGACTCGAAGATGACGACGGCCCGGTCGCCCTCGGCCGCCACCGCCGCCAGCCGCTCGGCGCGCTGGCGTCCGGACCGAGGCACGAAACCCTCGAAGCTGAAACGGTCGGTCGATAAGCCCGAAACCACCAATGCGGCCAGCGCAGCGGAAGGGCCGGGCACGGTCTCGACGTGGATCCCTTCGGCTAGCGCGGCCCGCACCAAGCGGGAGCCAGGGTCGCTGACCAATGGCGTACCGGCGTCAGTTACCAAGGCAATGACCGCCCCGGACTTGGCGCGGGCGACGGCGGTGGGAGTGGTGGCCGCTTCGTTGTGGCGGTGGTGCGATACCAGTCTGGGGCCCGTTATGCCGGCATGGTTCAGCAATTTCAGCGTCCTGCGGGTGTCCTCGCAGTAGATGTAGTCAGACGATGCCAGGGCATCTACGGCGCGAGGGGACAGGTCGCCCAGGTTGCCTATGGGCGTGGCGACTACGACGACCCGGCCCTTGGCCGGGACTGTACTGGCGCTGGGCCCGGCTGGTTCAGACGTTGAAGCGGATCTCGAGGACATCGCCGTCCAGCACCGGGTACTCCTTGCCCTCTATGCGAAGCTTGCCGACGTCGCGGGCGGCAGCCCAGGAGCCGAGGGACAGCAGCTCGTCCCAGTGGACGACCTCGGCCCGGATGAAGCCCCGCTGGAGGTCGGAGTGGATCACCCCGGCACACTCGGGCGCCTTGGCCCCCGCTCGAAAGGTCCAGGCCCGGCTTTCCTTATCCCCCGTAGTGAAAAAGGTACGACGGCCGAGCATCCGGTACGCCGCTTGCGCCACCCGGGGCAGGGCACCCTCGCCGAGGCCAAGGCCCTCGAGCAGCTCGTCGCGGTCGGCTTCAGGCAGCTGAGCGGCCTCGGCCTCCAGCTTGACGCTCACCGCCAGGACTTCTGCCGCGCTCCCGAGCTCGTCAGTGACCGCCTTGACGAACGAGGCATCCTCTCCGATCATGTCCTCACCAAGGTTGACCACCGTCAGCAACGGCTTGTTGGTCAGCATGAAAAAAGGGCGCAACTGCTCACGTTCGTCGCTGGTGAGCCCGGCCCGGTACAAGGGGACGCCGTCGGCGAGGACGGCCTGCGCCCGCTCCAGCGCTTCCACCGGTGCGGTCTGGGATTTGTCCTGCTTCACCGCTTTGCGCCGCCGCTCGAGCTGCGACTCCGCGCTGGACAAATCCGCCAGCACGAGCTCGAGCTCCAGCACGGTCAGGTCCTCCAGCGGGTCGCTGCCTCCTGGCACATTGGGATCTTCGAAGGCCCTGAGCACCAGGCAGATGGCGTCAGCCTCGCGTATACCGCCAAGGAACCGGTTGCCCAACCCCTCCCCCGTCGACGAGCCCGCCACCAAGCCGGCGATGTCGACCAACTCGACGCTGGCGTGAATGACTTTCTTCGACGAGCTCATGGCGGCGAGGGCGTCCAGGCGGTGGTCTGGCACGTGGGCCACGCCGGTACTGGTCTCGGTCGTCGAGAACGGGTGGCTGGCGACCACAGCCGAACCTCCGGTCAAGGCGTTGAAGAGGGCGGACTTCCCTGAATTAGGCAGGCCCACGAGCCCGATGCGTTCCACACCCAAAGGGTACTGCGCACCGGCCGAAAGCCCCACCGGCTCTCCCGTCAACTAGCGGGACCGCTTGGCCCAAATCCTGGTGCGAAAGGGGACTTAGTACCCGGTCTTTCGGCGCACATTCGGGCTCTCGGCGTGATTTAAGCCCGGATCCGACGAAAATCACGCCGAGAGCGGCGATCTGCACCGAAAGGGAGCCCTGCGGGCGGCGCCGGCAGGTAGCGCCGGAAGGGAGCCCTGCGGGCGGCGCCGGCAGGTAGCGCCGAAGGACCGCGGGCGGCGCCGGCAGGCACCGCCGGCATGCACCGCCGGCATGACCCTGGCGGGGCCTGCTCCGGCCCGCCGGCGACCCTGGTGTACTGTCAAGTAGCCAGGAGCTCACGATGCTGGATCACTTGTTCCTCGATACGGTTGGGGCGCTGCGGGCGGCGCTCGACCAGAGCCTTTTGGAGCCCGCCGGGCAGGACGACCGCCTTGTCTACGACCTGTTGACCGGCGACCTGGTCTGGGAGGCGACGGTGAGCCTGCCAGGTGACGGGGATCCCCCGCGGGTCAGCGCGGACATCAGCCTCGATTGGCAAACGTGGAGCCAGACGGCTTGGCGCAGCATGAGCGTGGGGGAAGAAGTCGAAGAGCCGCCCGAGATCGGCATCGAAGTGGTGTTCCGCGTTCAGCGCCTCGCCACCCGGCCTGCTCTGGCCGCCGTCTTGGCCGTTCTGCCCGAAGAGAGCCCAGACATCGACGGCGACAACCTGGCCCGTTCCGCGCCTGTGATCGAGGAGGCCTACGAGGACGAAAGTGCGCCGCCCGAGGTGGCCATAGAGGTGTCGTACGAGGGCAGCTACCGGTTGTCGACCCCGAGCGGCAACGATGCCAAAGAGATGCGCCTTTTCCCCGGGCCGGTCGGGTCGTCGCCGGGCGGGCGCGATGCTCTCCAATTGCGCTCCGGTGCCACCAGGCAAGTGAGCGCGGAGACCGAGGCCAGCCTTAGCTCGCTCGGTTCCTGGGTGGCTTCGATACTGGTCCGTCTAGCCGACCTCGAGCTCGAATACCTTCCCCCGGTCGAACCTGACGGCACGTAAGTTATCGACTGCGTCCTCGGCCGCCCAACGGCCCTGAACGGGTTGGCATGTCACTCTGGCGGGGCCGTAGGGTAGCCCGGTGGACGAGCGACCGTCGTACCGCCTGCCAAGGAACGTTATCCCCGAGCATTACGCCTTGGTGCTCAGGCCAGATCTGGCCCACGCCGCCTTCGATGGCGAGGCCATTATTGACGTAAGGGTGGGCGAACTCAGCAGCGAAGTGGTGCTGAACGCCGCTGAACTGGACCTTGCCGAGGCCCGCTTTGCCCGCGAAGGACAGGAGGACCGTCCCGCCACGGTCTCGTACCGTCCCGAGGAAGAGCAGGCCATCCTGGTGCCCTCCCGCCCGCTGGAGCCGGGCGCGTACACGCTGTACATCCGCTTCACGGGCCAGCTCAATGACCTCCTGCGTGGCTTTTACCGCAGCAAGTTCCGCCAGGCCAACGGCGAAGAGGCGTGGCTGGCAGCCACTCAGTTCGAGGCCACGGACGCCCGCCGGGCCTTCCCGTGTTGGGACGAACCCGACTTGAAGGCCAGCTTTGGCGTCACCATCGTGGCCGACGAGTCGCTAACGGTCCTGTCGAATGCTCAGCAGGTTTCGTCGGAGCCGCTTGGCAACGGCACCCGCCGCGTGCGCTTTGCCGACACCATAAAGATGTCGACGTACCTAGTTGCGTTCGTGATCGGGCCGTTCGAGCTGACCAACCCGAGGAACGTCGAGGGCGTCCCGTTGCGGATCGCCTGCGTCCCTGGCCGCGGCGCCCTGACCCGCTTAGCGGGCGACGCCGCCGAGCACGCTCTCCGGTTTCTGCGGGAGTACTTCGCCATGCCTTACCCGGGGGACAAGCTCGACCACGCGGCCGTCCCGGACTTCGCCTCCGGGGCCATGGAAAACCTCGGCCTAGTCACCTACAGGGAAACGGCGCTGCTGGTCAGTGAGGAGAGCTCACAGGACGAACGCCAACGCGTGGTTTCGGTCATCGGTCATGAAACGGCCCATATGTGGTTCGGTGACCTCGTCACCATGCGGTGGTGGGACGGCACGTGGTTGAACGAGGCTTTCGCCACCTACATGGAGCTGTTGGTCACCGACACGTTCGAGCCGCGCTGGCAAATCTGGTCCAATTTCGGCATTGACCAGGCTGTGGCCCTGGCCACCGACGGCTTGCGGGCGAGCCGGGCCATCGAGTTCCCCGTCGGCCGGCCCGACGAGGTCCAGGACATGTTCGATGTGATCACATACGACAAGGGCGCGGCCGTCCTGCGCATGATCGAGCGCTACCTGGGCGAGGACAATTTCCGTCGGGGCCTGCACTTCTACCTCGACAAGCACCGCTACTCCAATACCGACACCACCGACCTGTGGGACGCGCTCGAGGTGGCATCGGGCCAGCCGGTCAGGACGACGATGGGGACCTGGGTGGACCAGGCCGGGCACCCACTAATCTCCGCCGAACTAGTGGCGGGCGGCAACGAGCTCAAGATCTCTCAGCGCCGCTTTTTGCTGGACGGAGGCACCGACAATGACCAGCGTTGGGTGGTCCCGGTCAGCGTTCGCTACGCGACAAAGGACGGGTCGACAGAGCACGAACAGCTGTTGCTCGAGGACCGTTCCACCACGATCGAGTTAAGGGAGAGCCGACCTGGGCCCTGGTGAACGAGGGGGCATGGGGCTTCTATCGCGTCAATTACAGCGATGATTTGCGCGAGAGGCTCTTTGCCTCCTTGTCCCAGCTCGACAGCCGGGAACGCTTACGGTTGGCCTCCGACACCTGGGCGCAATGCGTCGCCGGCCTGCTGCCGTTGGCTACTCCGCTGGAGTTGTGGTCATTGCTGTCAGACGACCGGGAACCGGACGTGTGGTGGGGGATCACCGGTGGGCTCAGCCTGCTCGACCTCGTTTCCGACGACAGCGATCGGCCAACCGTGGCGGCTACGGCCCGCCGCCTCGGCAGCAAGGTGTTCGCAGAAGTCGGTTGGCGACCGGGGCCGGATGAGGCGCCCCGCCTGGCCCGGCTGAGAGCCCGGTTGGTGACCCTATTGGGAACACTGGGAGCCGACCAGCAAGTACGAGCAGAGGCGCTCAAGCAGCTGGCCGACGCCGACGCCGGTCGCGCTCCGCTGCCCCCCGACCTGACCACCGCCGTGGCCCGGGTCATCGCCGCCGGAGGCGGTACGGGCGAGTGGGAGCTGCTCTACTCTCACTACAAAGAGGCCAAGACGCCCCAGGACGAGGTCCGCTACCTGGACGCTCTCGGTGGCTTTTCAGAGCGGGCCCTTCTGCAGCGGTCGGTCGACCTGGCCTTCTCAGGGGAAGTCAGGTCACAGGATGCGCCCTTCCTGGTAGCCGGCATCCTGTCGCGCCGGGACGGTTGCACCGTGGCCTGGGAGGCGATGGAGCACCGTTGGGACGAAATGCTCGATCGCTGGCCACCCAAGTCCCTCCATCGCGTGCTGGAGTCGATGCCCGGGCTGGCGGCGGCCGGCGATGCCTACGCTCAGCGGGCCATGGCTTGGCTCGACGCCCACCCCTTGGGGCTGGGCGAGCGCAAAGTGCTCCAGGCCCGCCAGCGGCTTTTGGTCAACCTGGCCTTCAAAGCTCGCCTGGCCGGCCAGCTCGGTCCCGCCCTCGGAACTGCGAGCCCCGGCACGGCTTGACCCCGATATCGGAGGCCACGTCACTAAAGCCACCGGCTCCGGTCCTCGCCGCTTCGACCGAGTAGAGCAAACGAAATGTTCATGAGGGGCGAGTTAAGCCGTTGGCGGCGCGGTGCCTGGCCTGTCCGGGCGTTCGCCGTAGACGACTGTTCGGCCCAGCTCGTGTGGGCGGCGTCGCCGGCCGAAGGATTGAAGATCGAAGTGGGCGACTTCGTAGCTCACCCTGAACCTTCTCCGCCGGTCGAGCTGGTGCTCGATAACGGCGGCGTGAGGGCGGCCGAGGCAGAGTGTGCTGAGGCAGAGGGTGCTGAGGCGGAGAGTGCCGAGGGAGAGGGTGCCGAGGCAGAGAGCGTTACGGGCCGGGCGGCACACAGGACTGGGCCCGCGGCTATCTGTCCGGTCGACGGCTCCTCGACCCGGCGTGGCCGGCGGGCCCGGTGGCGTCGTTATAGACGGCCTGGAGCCGGGGACGACCTACGACATCGTGGCCAGCGCGGCGGGGACGCCCGCCTTCCTCGCCGGCCGCCTTCAGACTCTGACCCCACCCGGCGGGCGCTTGTTGTCTCAGTTCGCCACCATCAGCGACATCCATATCGGCGAAAAAGCCTTCGGTGTGCTGATGAGGATCCACGATCCTCTCGAGCGACCCCATAGGCGGGAGCAAACGGCGTGTGGCCCAGGTACTTACCCGGCCAGGGCCGTGAGGGCGGCCATGGAAGAGGCGGTGGCGTGGGGGGCGCAATTGCTGGTGGCCAAAGGGGACCTCACGAACACGGCCTCGCCGGCTCAAGCCCGTGACGTCGGGCGGCTGTTAGCGGCCAGCCCTGTACCGCTCGAAGCCATCCTCGGCAACCACGACAACAAGTTCGGCGTCGACGTCCGCGCCCTCCTGCAGAGCCAAGGCGTGGCCGTCTCCTGGCAACCACGAGCCCGCGACATCCCGGGGCTGCGGCTTGTACTGATGAGTACGGCCAGCGGCAACCCCCGCCTCCACCGGGGCGAGCTGGCCCCGCAGATGAGCCGCCAGATCGCGGCTCTGGTCGGGGAGTCTCCCGGACCGGCCTGGGTGGCGCTCCACCATCCGTACGAGAAGTACCCGTTCCCCACCGTCTACCCGCCCGGCTTGCCGTTCTCAGAGGGACGCATCTTCCTGGACGCGCTGGTCGGGGCCAACCGGGACACGTTCGTCACCTTCGGCCACCGTCACCGCAACCGGCGTTACGATTTCGGCCCCGTAGTCATCACCGAGGTTGGCTCGACCAAGGACTACCCGGGGGTTTGGGCCGGCTACAAGGTCTTCGAGGGCGGCATTATCCAGGTGGTCCGGCGTACATCGCGCCCAGACGTCATCAGCTGGACCGAGACCACGCGCCGGGCGGTGAACGGCCAGTGGCGCCGGTGGTCGCCGGGCCGGCTAGAAGCCCGGTGCTTCACAGTGCACTGGCGGAGGGCCTGAGCGGGCCACTCAAGGTTGGTCCGGCTGGCTCAGACGCTCGATACGGGCCTCGACGGCTGACAACCGTTCTTGGGCCGCACCATGAAGGAGCTCGGCTTGCTCGTAGAGGCCCGCGGCCGCCTCTATCCCGAGGTCCCCACCTGCCAACCTGGCCGCCACCCGTTCGAGCGCTCCCACCAGGTCCTCAAACGTAAGCGATTCGAGCGGCCCGCTAACGCCGGCCAGCTGGGGGTCAAAGGCGGCACGACCCACCGTCTGGGGCACCTCGGGCCTGCCTGTCGCGGAACTGCCTGTCGCGGAACTGCCTGTCGCGGAACTGCCTGTCGCGGAACTGCCTGTCGCGGAACTGGCCGTCCCCGAACTGGCCGGCCCGGAACTGTCCTTGCCGGAATTGGTCACGCCACCGCCTGTCCGGCCCTCTGGGGTCATGGCTCTCCTCTTCCTCCCGTGCCCTGCGACACGGTTTCCTGGCTGGCGGGAAGTTCTTGATTGGGACGGGGCTCGACCCGAGCGGTGATGAGCCCTCGAGCCACGCTGATTTCAACCACCTCTCCTGCCTGTACCTGGATTGGGTCGCGCACGACGGTCCCATCCCGCCGCCGCACGACGGCAAACCCCCGGTCGACGACGCTCTGCGGCGACAGGGAACGGGCGTGGCGGGCGAGGGCTTCGAGGCGCTGCTGTGACGAGCCGATACGGCCGGCCATAGGCCGACGCCAATCGGCGGACTCGAGCCTACGCCGGCCCGCTTGGGCTGCGGGTCGGGGGTGCGCCCAGCGGAGGCGATCGCCGGCGTGGCGCAGCCTGCTACCGGCGCGCTCGAAGCCAGTGGCCAGCGACCCCCCGACGTCGGCCCGCTGCAGCCTTTGCCAACCCAGCTCTGTCCGCCTGTGCGCCGATGTGCCCGCCAGGACCAGCAACCCCGCCAGCTCGTCTTCAAGCTGGCCGCGGTCGGGTACGACCTCATGGGCCGCTATTGAAGGTGTGCCGCAGCGCAGGTCCGCCACCTCGTCGCACAATGGCCGATCGGATTCGTGGCCGATGGCCGACACCACGGGCACCCGGCAAGCGGCCACGGCGCGGCACAAATCCTCGTCGCTCCAGGGCAGCAGCGCCGTCGAGTCGCCTCCGCCCCGGGCCAGCACCACCACCTCGACCTCGGGTTTGCGCGTCAGGCGCCACAACGCCTCGACGATGGCCTGGGCTGCCCCCGGGCCGGTCACGGTCGTCTCTTCGACGGCGAGCGGGTAGCCGGGGAAACGAGTCGCGACGACCGACTCGATGTCTTTGCGAACGGCCGCGTCCGCGCCACAGACGACGCCGATCACCAGGGGCAGACGAGGCACGGGCCGGCCCGGGCGGTGCAAGAGCCCATCGGCTTCGAGCCGCGACCTGGCCTCGGCGATCATGGCCGCCACGGCTCCCTCGCCTACGGGTATGACCTCCTCGACTTCCAGGATGAGCTGGCCTCGTTCGTTACCCCAGACGAGGCTCCCGACCGCTACGACGCGCTCGCCGGCCACGGCCCGGCAACGGCGAGCGTGCCGAGCTGGGCAAGCCACGGGGATTTGAGCGGCGCGGTCACGCAGCACGAAGTACGTCCACCCGGCCCGCGACGTCTGAGGGCGGTGCACCTCGCCCTCGACAGCCACCCGCCCCAGGGCCGCCATCGACCGGGCGATCTCTCCCGAGAGCCGGACCAGGGTCACCCGGCGAGGGCCAGGTGCGGGACCGCTACCGGCGCGTCCCCCCACCGGGCGAGCAGGCTCAGCGGGCCAAAGTGGCAACGTCATCGAGAGGCACCGTAGCGCCCGAGCGTCCCTACTTGGCTGACCCTTCCTTGCAGTTACTCCGCCGGGCACCACCGGCGCCAGGTCGAAAAAGCAGCCAGGGCCTCATAGTCGACGGCCACCCCGCTGCCCGGGCCGGCGGGCACGCGAATGCGGCCGTCTCGTTCGACCTCGAGGGGGGCGGTCAGGTCCGTCTCGAAAAACCGGCTCGAAGCGGAAAGATCGCCGGGCAGCAAGAAGTTCGGCAGCGCCGCCAGGGCCAGGTTGGCGGCGCGGCCCACGCCCGTCTCGACCATGCCGCCGCACCATACCGGGACGTGCTGGTCAGCGCACAGGTCGTGCACTTGTACGGCCTCGAGATAACCGCCGAGCCGGCCAGCCTTCACGTTCACTACTGAGCAGGCACCCATTTGCAGAGCGGTGGCCACTGTGGCCACAGAGGTCAACGCTTCGTCCAGGCAGATCGGCGTCTCGATGCGCCTGGCCAGCGCGGCGTGGCTTACCAGGTCGTCATCGACGAATGGTTGCTCGATGCAAGCCAGGCCGATCCCGTCCAGGCGGGCCAGCTTCAGGCACGCATCGGTGAAGGAAAGCCCCGAGTACGAACCGTTGGCGTCGGCAAAAATGACGAGGTCCGGCCAGGCGTTTCGGACGGCGGCCAACGGTTCCTCGTCCCACCCGGGGCGTACCTTGAGCTTGACGCGACCATAACCTTCGCTGACGCGCTCGGCCACTTCATCCAGTAGCTCGTTCATGGAGGCAGCCAGTCCCACCGCCACGCCGGCCGTAACCGTATCCTGTGGCTTCTGACCAGCACGGCTGAGGGAGGCCAAATAGTCGGCCAACCTCACTCCCGCCCCTCTGAGCTGAGCGTCGAGCAATGCCGTCTCGAACGCCGCCTTGGCCATCCGGTGCCCCATTAAAAACGAAAGTGCAGGGCCGACGGCCTCCGCCGTGCTGCAGCGAGCCCGTAGCAGAGCGGGGACGATGTACCTTTCGGACACGTCCACAGCTCCGGCCGTGTACTCAGCGCTAAAGGTTGGCTCTGGCAGTGCAGTGCACTCACCCCAACCCTCCGCCTCGACGGCGCCATCGGGCCCGTCGTGCCGGCGGACCGTGGCCCTAACGAGGAGGCTGTCGCGCTGAGAAAAGCTGCCCGCCCCGCTAACCCACGGTTTTCGCAACGGGACCAGGGCTCGTACCAGTTCGAACCCGACCAGTTCCGTCTTGCCTTCCGCTGACCACGCCCCTTCCGGCGATGCTCGACCCACTAGCGCCGCTGAGCCGGGTTAAGCCCGGACTGCCTCGCTGAGAGCGCGGAGAGCGAGGGCCAGCAGGGAGAGGCGGCCACCGGTGACCGAGCGCAACCGATTGACCAGGTCTGATGTGCGGGCGAGCGGCCCTGGCCTCATAGCCAGCCACTCCCGGGCCGCCTCGGCCCCAGTGGCGTCCGGGTTAGCCTGCAGCGCCCTCGTAACGGCGACGACACGGGTGCGGGCGAGGTCGTCGGCCATCAGGTCCAACTCCCATCGCTGCCACCGGTCGGCGGTTTCGCGCTGGCCCAGAGCGTTTTCGAGAGCCCTGAGGTTGAGCCCTTCCTCTATGACGGGATAGGCGTCGGTGACCGTGGCCAGGTCTCGCCCGGAAGCACGCGCCGCCTCTGCCAGTTCGCCCACAGCGGCGTCGCGGACCAGACGGGCAGCTCGAGAGGCAAGCGCTTCCGGCACGCCGAGGGACGTGAGCTCGGCCGCGAGGGGCTGGAAGCCCAACGGGCCTGCGCCGGCCGTCCGGCCCTCAACCAAAGGGCTCTCGTCCAGGCGGGCCACAAAAGGTCGGTCGGCGGCGGTGGCGGCCCCCGGGTCGACGGGGCCGTTACGGGACAGGTAGAAGCGGGCCAGCCGGCCCAAGCCCGCGCTCAAGCTGTCGCGCAGAGCGGTCTCAGTTTCAGGTGAAAGCTCCCAGGTCACGGCGTCGACCTCTTCGAGCAAGGGGTCGGCGCTGAGAACCTCCCGGGCGGCCCAGTAAGCGGCGGCCGCCTCCCAGAGCTGACGCCCGGTCTCGGCCGCCACCTCGTGGGCCCAGGCTGCGCCCATTCGGGCTATCAACTCATCTGCCAGCTCGGAAGCCACCAGTTGCCGGAAGAGGGGATGGTCGGGTATGAGGTCCGAGAACGCCTGGCGGACGGCGGGCGGGAAATAGTCGACCCCGCAGGAGCGGAGGGAGTCGCAACCCGTCAGGGCCGATGCGTCAATCGAATGAGCTACTTCGCTGCGGGCATAGGCCAGCAGTACGGCCAGTTCTGGCCGGCTGAGGCCCGCTCCCGCTGACCGGCGCCGGTCCAGTTCTTCGGCGTCCGGTAAAGCCTCGACCTCGGCGTCGAGCAGCCCTTGTCGCTCCAGGTCTTCCATGAGGGCCTCGAAAGCGGGTAAGTCCCCTGCGCTGGAAACGGCAGCCCGGTCGAGGGCCACCACGCTCTGCTCGACTTGAGCGAGCACAGCGTCGGCTACGGCATCGGCCGAGACGGCCAGAAGCTCGTCCCTCTCCTTCATGGCCAGCCGTCCCGAGCTCAAGGCCAGACCGAGAAGGATTTTCAAGTTGACCTCGCGGTCCGACATGCAGACGCCGCCGGCATTGTCTATGAAGTCGGTGTCCACCCGTCCACCTCGGCGCGAATAGCTCGTGCGTGCCTTCTGCGTCATGGCCAGGTTGGCCCCCTCGGCCACGACCCGAGCGCGCAGCTGGTCGGCGTTGACCCTCACGTCGTCGTTGGCCCGGTCGTCCACATTCAGATCGGTCTCACCCAGTGCCTTCACAAAAGTGCCGATGCCACCGAAGAAAATAAGGTCGACTTGAGCTTCCAGCACCGCTTTTACCAATTCAGGGGGAGACATCTGGCCCGGGCCGACCACGCCCAGCGCTCCGCAGGCCTGAGGGGAAAGGTCCACTTTCTTGGCGTGGCGCGAGTACACGGCCGAGCCACGAGATGCGGCGTTCAAGTCATATTCCTGCCACGAGGAGCGCTCGAGTTGGCTCAGGCGCCGCCGTTCGGCGTAGGACATTTGGGGGTCTGGTGACGGGTCGACGAAAATGTCGCGGTGGTCGAAAGCGGCGACCAGTTCGATGCTCGGGCTCTGGAGCATCCCGTTACCAAAAACGTCGCCGGACATATCCCCCACCCCGACCACCCTCAAGGGCTCACGTTGAGCGTCCATTCCAAGGGCTCGAAAATGCCGGCGCACCGCTAACCAGGCCCCCCGGGCCGTGATGGCCAAGACCTTATGGTCATAACCGCTGCTGCCCCCCGAGGCGAAGGCGTCGCCCAACCAAAAACCCCGGTCTGTGCTTATCGAATTGGCGAGGTCCGAGAAATGACCGGTGCCCTTGTCCGGGGCCACGACGAGGTAAGGGTCATCGCCGTCCCGACAGGCAATACCGTCGGGGTGGACCGCTTTCCCATCGACGATATTGTCCGTGATGTCCAACAGAGCCCCGATAAATGCGGAGTAGGCCGGCTCTCCTCGTTCGTAGTTCCTGGCCTCTTCCCTGCGAAGTACGAAAGCGCCTTTGGCCCCGGTCGGGACGATGAGGGAGTTCTTTTTGACTTGTGCCCTGGCCAACCCCAGCACTTCGCTCCGTAGGTCTGACTGGCGATCGCTCCAGCGGATCCCTCCCCTGGCCACCAGGCCGAAGCGCAGGTGTACCGCCTCGAACCAGGGGCACCATACAAACGTCTCGGTCAGCGGGTGGGGAGGAGGCAAGAAGGGGACAGCAGGGCTGGAAAACTTGAGACAGATCGTCTCGTTCTGAAGCGCCCAGTTGCTCCGGATCGTGGCTTCGACGAGCGAGGCGAGCTCGTGCAGCGCCCGGTCGTGCTCGAGGTCGGGCACGGTAGCGAGGGCGGCGAGCATCGATGACCGGGCTTCGTCGGCCGGCGGTCCTGACCCCGGCACCAGGAGGGCGCCAAAAAGGCGGACCGCGGCGGTGGCGCAAACCGGGAAAGCGATGAGAGCGGCGCCCATCGCGTCTGCGGCCCCCGCCGACCACGGGCCGCCGATGACCTTGCGGTAGGCACAGTAAGCGAAGAGGAGGGCCACGTCGCGCCAACGGAGCCCCGCCCCGACGACGAGGCGGTTGAGGGGGCCGAGCTCCCCTCGTCCATTGAGCACGGCGTCGAGCGCTTCCACCAGGCGGGGGCCGTCCCTGACCGGGACGAAGATGCCCGGTTCCGTCAACGGCGTGTCGACACGGAGACCGATGTCGTCCACATAGGCATCGTGATGGCCCGGCCCGAACTGGAAGTGCCACGGAACGGCCTCGACGACAGCGAGACCGAAGCTCTCCAGCACGGGAAGGAAAGAGGAAAGCTCGACCCTGGTCAAGCCCACCCGCCGGAGACGGAAGTCGCCGGGAGCTCCGGGCCGGCAGGGACATAGCACCAGACGGCTGGCGTGGGCGGCCCAGAGGCCCGCCGGCGACGGCTGGCGACCGGCCTCGTCGGCTTTGGGTTCCCCGCCAAGCAAGCTCGACATCTCGAGCCAGTCGACGGCGGCGTCCTGGGGTGAGGTCTCTTCGGTGTACCCGGGCGGAAGGGAGGCGAGGAACTCCCGGCGGTCGTCCCAGCCCGTAAAGAGCGGCCCGGCAGCGAGCTGAGTTGTGGCCAGGTTCGACAGCTCCGCTTCGAACGAAGCCGCCCACAGCTCGGTCACCGCGCTCATAGGGACAAGTATGCCGGGACGTTCGGGGCTCGGTCAGGGACCAAGGTGGCCGTGCCGGGGCGAACGGTTCGAGATCTGGCCCTATACGTCGTTTGGGCCTTTACGTCGTTCGGGCCTTCTGGGGCTTGACGTTGCCCATGCTGGCCATACCAACGGCCCGTCTTGACCTTTTTAAACGCTTCGGCGTGTTCACCTCGAACCAGATCGTCTTACCGACGTCGGAGTGCGACTCCACGCCCCAACTGGTGCTCAGTTCCCTAAGTAGCATCAGGCCCCGTCCGCTGTACGCATCTGTCGGCGCGACGGCGAAGTTCGGGAGCCGGGTGTTCTGGTCGAACACTTCGACGCGAACACACCGGTGCATGCGGATGACCGTCACCTCGAAGTCGCTGCGAGCATGGAGAACGGCATTCGTAGCCAGCTCGCTCACCAGCAGGGGGAGATCCTCAATCTCCATACCCCACCTCTCGAGCACGCAGACGACGAAGTGACGCGCGGCAAAGACTTCGTCCGGGTTTGGGGCAAAGGTACGCCAGGCCCGGTCTGAGCGCTCGTCATCGGCGGGCCTAGCCATGCCTAAGGAGTACCCCGTCCAGATGACATGACCACAATTGGCGCGCTGTGGGTGGTCCCTTTTTCCGCTGGCCCTGGTCGTATTACCACGAACTGCGCGATTTGTGCTACGTTTCGTGTTCGACTGCTCCTGCCTGCAAGGTAGCCTGGACAGGCGCGCCGATCTGCCGCCAGGGCGAGAATTCTCCCGGGCACGACTGAGAAAGTCATGCGCACGGCCCGTGACTTGAGACCCTTCGAGGAGTATACTTTTCGTTGAGCACGCGATCCCGAGGTGCTCAGGGCAACCGTCCCGAAAGGAGAGCTAGATGGCGACACTGGGCTCGTCCGAGGAGAGCGGTCCGCCGGGCTGCTAACGGGCCAGGCGGGAGCCGGGTGCGGGTGCCTTCCTAGCGCACCCCCGGCTGAGCCTGGTCAGCCTTGGCGGCACCCCGCAAATGTCCTTCTGGCCAAGCCGTGACCGGTTGGCATCTTCGGTCTCGAGGTGGTCCCAAATACGAGCATTTGGGGCGTGCCATTTTACCAGGGGCGAGCGTCCGGCTCGCCCCTGGTACGCGTCTATAGCGCAATTGGACGGGTGTTTGATTACGGGAACGGGAGAAGCGAAGGCGTGGCCGAGGCCAGCTGGTCCGCCTCCTCATCGCTCCTAGCGCCGGAAGCAGCCACTCTTACCAGACCGGCTTGGCGGCGGTATTCTTCCAGTTCGGCCGCTTCTGTGGCCTTGTCCCAGCCGAGGACCGGAGCCAGCAGCTGTGCCACTGTCGGAGCCGCCGCCATGGCGGCATCGTCAGTTTCAATGGCGGCGCGAGTACGGCGGAACAACACATCGTCCAAGTGACGTGCCCCCTCATGGGTGGCTGCGTAGACGACCTCGGCTCCCAGGTACCCGGCGCCCCCTGCTACCGGTGCGAGCAGCGAGGGGCGCTCGTCGGCCGCCGCCAACACCTGAGCCGTCACGCTGCCGTACCGGCGCAGCAACCTCTCGACCTGGGTCACCGCGACACCTCGCTGCTGAGCCAGGAGGTCCCGGCGGTCCCAGCACGCCACAAAGCCGTCGGCCCCGATGAGAGGCACGCGGTCAGTCCTCGATGGTCGCGCCCCGAACAGCCCTTCTCCGACGATGGCGTCTACCGCATCCGCGGCCATGACCCGGTAGGTGGTGTACTTTCCGCCTGAAACCACGACCAATCCTGGGGCCGGTTGGCCAATGGCGTGCTCGCGGGAGAGCGCGGCCGTTTGGGCACCGGCGCCACCACCTCCTCGCTCCCCCGGGCCGCGTACCACCCCTGCTCCCGCCACCAATGGCCGGAGGCCGGCAAAGACCGCCTCGACATCGCCGCGGGCCAGGGGCTGGGCGGCGATGGCGTTCACCTGCGCCAGGAGGTAGTCCACGTCAGCGACGGTGGCCAAAGGCCGTGATTTGCTGTAGTCCCAATCGGTGTCGGTGGTGCCGATCAGCCAATGCTCTCCCCAGGGGAGGATGAACAGCACGCTGCGTTCGGTGCGGGTTATAAGCCCCGTCGATAGCGACAGCTTCTGGCGTGGCACCACCAGGTGGACCCCCTTGGACGGCCTCACCTGGACGGCCCGGCCCTGGCCGGCGAGAGTTTCGGTCTCCTCCGCCCATGCCCCGGTGGCGATGACAGTGGCCCGCGCCCGGACCTCGAACTCGGCTCCCGTTTCTTCGTTGCGAAGCACGGCGCCTGTGACCCGCCCCGCCTCGCGGAGGAACCCAACCGCGGCCACGCGGTTGGCCACCGCTGCGCCCAACGCCGCCGCCGTCCGCACTACGTCCACGACGTAGCGGGCGTCGTCCACTTGGGCGTCGTAATACAGGATCGCCCCCTTCAGGACCTCCGGTCGCAGCCCTGGCGCCATTGCCATCGCACGGCGCCTGGAGAGGTGCCGGTGCAATGGCAGGCCGCGGCCGGTCCCGGTCGAGAGGCCGAGGAGGTCGTACAGCGCGATACCGGCTCCCACGTAGGCGCGCTCGACGACGGGTCGCCGCAGCGGCCACAGGATGGGGACCGGGTGGACAAGATGAGGAGCCAGACGGCCCAACAAAAGGGCGCGCTCCTTCAGCCCTTCGTGGACCAACCGGAAATCCAGCATCTCGAGGTACCGGAGGCCCCCGTGGATGAGCTTGCTCGACCGGCTCGAAGTGCCCGACGCCCAGTCCTGCGCCTCCACGAGCCCCACCGACAGGCCGCGTGCCGCAGCGTCAAGGGCGGTGCCAGCCCCGGTTATCCCTCCACCAACGACGAGCACGTCCAGTGACTCCGAGCCCAAGCGGGCCAGGTCATCGTCCCTGCTGGCCGGGGATAACTGCCCTGGTTGCTCGCCGGCACCCCTGCTCAACTCGAGCAGTCCCGGGCCGCCACCGCGGCGAGCCTACCCGGGCGGCCCCTACCGTGGCACGCCCTACCCTGGCAGGCAGGGTCAGGGCACAGGGAGGGAGAACGACCGGAGAAATGCATGATTTCGTCGCAGCGCTAGACCAGGGGACAAGCAGTACCCGGTTCATGGTGTTCGATCACGAAGGCAACGCAGTGGCCCGCCATCAGCTCGAGCACCGCCAGATCCTGCCTCGCCCCGGCTGGGTCGAACACGACCCGATGCGAGATCCTCGAACGCGCCGGTACGACGATGCACGCTGCCCTTTCCGAAGCCGGTCTTGGCCCCGCCGACCTGGCCGCCATCGGGCTAACCAACCAGCGGGAAACGACCGTGGTGTGGGACCGGCACACGGGGCTGCCCTATATGAACGCCATCGTCTGGCAGGACACGCGGACCGACCGGATCGCGGCGGAACTGGACCGCACGGCCGGCGGACAGCTTGTCCGCCAACGGACGGGGTTGCGGCCGGCAACCTATTTCTCGGCTGGAAAGATCCAGTGGGCCTTGGAGAGCTCGGGTACGGTCCGGCGGGCGGCACAGGCCGGGGCCGCTTGCTTCGGGACGATCGACAGCTGGCTTCTCTGGAACTTCACCGGGGGCGCCAAGGGGGGCAAGCACGTCACAGACGTGACCAACGCCAGCCGCACGATGCTGATGGACCTGCGCACGCTGTCCTGGGACGATGACCTCCTGGCCCTTTTCGGCGTGCCGCGGGAAATGCTCCCCGAAATTTGCCCCTCCTCGGCCTATTTCGGCGAGGTCGCCATCGACGGTAGGGGTCATGGAACGTGTCCCTGTCGCCGCCGACCTCGGCGACCAGCACGCCGCCATGATCGGCCAGGTGTGCCTGCGTCCCGGAGAGGCGAAGAACACCTATGGGACCGGGAACTTCCTGCTCCTGAACACGGGCTCAGAGATCAAAAGGTCGACGAGCGGCCTATTGAGCACCGTCTGCTACCAGATGAAGGGCGCCGCCCCCGTCTACGCCCTGGAAGGGCCCATCGCGGTAACGGGGGCCGCCGTCCAATGGTTGCGCGACCAACTCGGCGTAATCGTCGCCGCCGATGAGGTCGAGACCCTGGCGAGCACCGTGCCAGATGCTGGCGGCGTTTACTTCATCCCCGCTTTTTCGGGCCTCTTCGCCCCGTACTGGCGCTCCGACGCACGCGGGACGATCGTCGGGCTCAGCCGGGCCAGCACCAAGGCGCACCTGGCCCGGGCCACGCTGGAAGCGATCTGCTACCAGACAAAAGACGTCCTGGTGGCCATGGAGCAAGATGTTGGCTTACAGCTCGAAGAGTTAAAAGTGGACGGCGGCATCACGGCCAACCGTTTGTGCATGCAGTTGCAGGCTGACATCCTCGGCCTACCCGTTTCCAAGCCGGCCGTCCCGGAGACCACGGCGCTTGGCGCCGCTTATGCCGCCGGTTGCGCGGTCGGGTACTGGAGCGGCGAAGACGACCTGCGCCGGAACTGGCGGGAGGCAGAGCGATGGGAGCCGCACTGGAGCGAGGACAGACGCCAAACCGGTTATGACTCCTGGAAAAAAGCCGTGGGGCGGGCGCTGGATTGGGCCGAACCGGAGGACGAATGAGGGGTCGGGCAGCTCAAGGGGGGAGGCGGGATTCTCGGTCGGGATAGAGCCGCCCTAGGATGGCTTGACCGCCCGCCGATGCACATTCGCCCAACTCAATAGAAGGGGGACGGACATGACCAAGCCTGCGTCTCCTCCGCCCAAAGGCGACAAGCCTGTCCCGGTAGCCCCACCGCCACCGCCAAAGTGGCGGCACTGGCTCTGGCTCGGGGCGTTCGTGCTGTTCCTCTTACTTTTCTTCGTGCTCCCGGCCACCCGCATAAGCCAGCCCGTCAACCTGACCTACTCCCAGTTCCTGGAGGACGTCTCCAACAAGCAGATAAAGACGTTCACTATCAATGCGAACGGGAGCGCCACCGGGACGCTCACGAACGGCAAGCAGTACACCACCGTGGTACCGGTGCAGTTGACCAACCCGACTCTCCTGCCCGCCCTCAAGGCGCAAAACGTCGAGATATCGGCGAACACGCCGGGCACTTCGTTCGGGTCGGAAGTCCTGACCTGGGTAATTCTGCTGCTGCCGTTCGTCATTGTGTTCTGGCTGTGGCGGCGGTTGTCCAAGGGAGCGGCGGGCCCGCTCCAAGGTGTACTCAGCGCCGGCAAATCCAAAGCCAAGGTCTTCGATGCCGACCGCCCGAAAACTACCTTTGCCGACGTAGCCGGCTATGACGGCGCCAAGGCCGAGATAGCCGAAGTGGTCGAGTTCTTGAAGAACCCCGGCCGCTACCGGCGGGCCGGGGCGGTGGCGCCCCGGGGTGTGCTTATGATCGGGCCGCCCGGCACGGGCAAGACGTTGCTGGCGCGGGCCGTGGCCGGCGAAGCGGAGGTGCCGTTTTTCTCCGTCAGCGGTTCGAGCTTCGTGGAGCTGTACGTCGGGGTGGGAGCGGCCCGCGTAAGGGATCTGTTCGCGGAGGCCCGTAAACGGTCGCCTTGCATCATTTTCGTCGACGAGATCGACGCCATAGGCCAACGACGCGGCGGAGCGGGCGCCATCGTGTCGAACGACGAGCGCGAACAGACGCTGAACCAGCTGCTGGCCGAGATGGACGGGTTTGACATGACGGAGGGGATCGTCGTGCTCGGTGCCACCAACCGGCCTGAAGTGCTCGACCCGGCCCTCCTGCGCCCAGGCCGCTTCGACCGTCAGGTCACGATCCCGCTACCCACCCTTCCGGAGCGGCTCGCCATCCTCAAAGTGCACTGCAAGACCAAGCAGCTGGCGCCGGACGTCGACCTCGAGATCGTGGCGCGCGGAACACCCGGCTTTTCCGGCGCCGACCTAGCCAACCTCTGCAACGAGGCGGCCATTGTGGCCGTGCGCAATAACAGAGACGTGCTGTACGCCAAGGACTTCGCCGAAGCCCGGGACCGGCTAATACTTGGCCGCCGTGAGGGGTCCAACGTTCTGTTGCCCGAAGAGAAGCACGCCGTGGCCGTGCACGAAGCCGGCCATGCCCTCGTGGCTGCCTTCAGCCCGAAGGCCGACCCGGTGGCGAAGGTGACGATATTGCCCGCCGGTCAAGCGCTCGGGGTGACGGAGCAGCTGCCGTTCGTGGAGCGCCACCTGTACGGCGAGGACTACCTGAACGATGCTCTGGCTGTACGTCTCGGCGGCCGTGCGGCAGAGCTGGTCGAACTGGGCCAGGGCTCCACCGGCGCTTCCAATGACCTGGCCAGTGCCACTGACCTGGCCGTCAGGATGGTGCGGGAGTTTGGGCTGTCGCCCGTTCTCGGGCCCATCGGCTACCCGGAGGGGGGCTCGGTCTTCCTCGGTGGGGGCGGGCCTGGCCTGTCGAGCCGGCCCTTCGCGGAAGAGACCCAGGCCAAGATCGATACCGAAGTGGCAGCCATGCTGAGCCGGGCCGAAAGACGGGCGGTGGACCTCTTGACCCAAAACCAGGACAAGCTCCGGCGCCTGGCCAGCTTGCTGATCTCTAACGAGACGATAAACGGGTCTGATGTGTACCGCATTGCCGGCGTCCCTGAACCGCAGGGCGTTGACGCCGGCTACACGGTGGCGCCCGAGCGGGCCGCGGCCACCGGCGCCCCGTCCACCAGCCCAGCCAGTGGCGCCGCGGTGGACGGTAGATAACCCCGCGCCCTCTCAGAGCGTGGCCATGGCCGAGGCTGCGCCTGCACGCACAGGGGGCCGGGGCGCACAGGGGAATGGTCAGATCCAGCGCTCAGGCCAGGAACTGGCGGGCGCCAGGGCCATCATCGCCGAGGACATCGCCCGGGTTGGCCAGGCTGCAGCGGTCCAGCGAAAGGCAGCCGCAACCGATACAGCCGCTCAGCCGGTCCCGCAGAGCCTCCAGCTGGGCGATCCGGGCGGCCAGGTCCTCCTCCCACGCCGCCGACAAGCGGGCCCAATCGTGGCGCGTCGGCGCCCGGTTGCCAGGTAGGCCCTCGAGTGCCGCCTTAATGGCGCGGAGCGGGATGCCGACCCGCTGTGATGCGCGTATAAAGGCCACCCGGCGGAGGGCGTCGCGGGGATAGCGGCGTTGGTTGCCGGCGGTCCGGCCGGCAGAGATGAGGCCCTGGGACTCGTAGAAACGTAACGCGGAAACGGCCACGCCGCTGCGGGCCGACAATTGGCCGACGCTCAATTCCTGGGCACGGGATGGGATATTTGTCACTACCTAAACCTCGATAAAACTTTAGGTCCTTCGTCCGCATACAGCTGACCCGCTGTGGAGGCGTTGTAGGTGCGTTCTAGGGGCGACGGTCAGGGGCGAGGTCGGGGCGAGGTACGGGCGAGGTAGGGGCGACGTAGGGGCGAGGTACGGGCGGCGTAGGCGAGCACCAAATGGGCGTGGTGGCTTGTGGTACCGTTCTGGGCACTTGTCCGGACCGGCAAGCGTGAGGACGCTATGACAAGTGTCGAAGAGCGCATCCAGTGCCGTTGGTGCCATGCCCAAAGCCCAAGTTCGGCGCGCACATGTGACCGCTGTGGCGCCCCGCTCGACGTGCGCGACACCGTCAGCGACTCGGGATGGCGCGAGGCACCCCGCCTACGCGATCTGACCGAAGTCCACTGGGCGTCTAGCAGTTGCCAGCTCGACGCTGGCGTGGTGCCTGTCGTGGAAGTGGCGTTGGCCGAAGCGGACTCGGTGTTCTTCGAGCACCACGCCATGCTTTGGAAAGACGAAACGGTCCCCATGTCCGTGATGAGCACGCCCGGAGGCGCCAAGCGGCTCCTGTCCGGCCTGCCTTTCGTGCTCAGCGTGGCCCGCGGGCCCGGTCGGGTGGCGCTGTCCAGGGACGCGCCCGGCGAGCTCATAGTCCTGCCGGTCGACCCACCAAAGGAGATCGACGTGCGAGAGCACGCACTGGTGTTGGCCAGTGGCACGCTCACCTACTCGTTCGAAAAACTCCCCGGGCTGCGGGCCATGCTGGCTGCAGGTACGGGCATGTACCTCGACCGCTATGTGGCCCAAAGCGGTCCCGGGTTGATGGTGCTCCATGGGTATGGCGACGTGTTCGAGCGCACCCTCGGCGAGGGAGAGACCATCCTTGTCAACCCGGGTGCGTTCTTCTACAAAGACTCCTCGGTGACGATGGAAGTGGTTTCGGTCAACTTCAAGGCCAACTTCGACGGCGCCGTCGCACAAGCGGGCGCGGCCGGCGACGGCGCGGGGGAAGGCCGAGACGGGGGGGCCGGCGGGACAACAAAGCGGCGACGCACCCCAACAGGCCCAGCCGGCCCAGCAGGGCGGCATGTTCGGCCGGGGCCTGCGGGGCTTGAAGGCGGCGAAGTCGTTGCTCAACGTAGGGGCGCTGACATCGGCAGCAGAGAACCTCCGCTCGGGAGGTGGGTTGCAGGGGGTGGCGGCCGGCCTAGCCGGCGGAGGTGGTTCATCGCTCCTGCGAATGAACGGGCCGGGGCGAGTGGGGATCCAGTCCATGTTCAAGTTCCACAAAAGCGAGTAACCCCGGACCGGGACCGCAGGCGAGACCGAGACGTGCTGGCCATTGCACCTGACGCAGCTGCGCCGCCGAGCCTGGCGCCGCCCACCCTCGCTGCAGCCTGGCTCCGAGTGGGAACGTGACCGAGATTCTGACGAAGGGGCTAAGTAATCGTGACTGATGTCGCCACTGCCGAAACTTCCTACACCTGCCCCTATTGCCGGCAGACCTCGGCCGGGAGCGAGACCAGCTGCCCGACCTGCGGGGCACCGGTGAACATCGAGCTGAGAACGACCAAGTCGGGATGGACGGAGCTGCCGTCGATTGTGGACATGGCCAAAATCCAGTTCGGGAGGTCGCGTTGCCAGGTCGAGGGCCGGCTCGTGCCCGTGGCGGAAATGGCGTTGGCCGCCGGCGACGGTGTGTACTTCACCCACGACGTGCTCCTATGGCAAGAGCCGGCGACTCAGGTGAGCGCCATGTCGCTGGCCAAGCCCTGGACACGCTCGCGATCGGGTCTGCCTCTGGTGATGCTGCAGGCCGGCGGGCCGGGGCGGGTTGCCTTTTCCCACGACAGCCCGGGCGAGCTCATCGCCCTCCCGCTCCAGGCGGGCGCAGCCGTCGACGTCCGGGAACACGCACTTTTGGTAGCCACGTCAGGGGTCGGCTACGACTGGTTCGAAACCGGCGTGTGGTTCATGGCCACCGGCGAGAAGAAGCAAGATGCCGCCGGCGGGGCCAACTTGCTCAAGATGGGACTCGACCTCGCTGGCTTGGCCACGGGCGATGGTGACGACCGCCGGGACGACCAGCCGAAATGGCACTACCCGATGGGACAGTTCATGGACCGCTTCCACGCCGGAGACCAACCCGGCCTGGTCATGGTGCAAGTAGGGGGCAATGCTTACACGAGAGAGCTGGCCAGCGGCGAGACGATCCTGGTGAAACCGCCGGCCCTGCTTTTCAAAGACCCGACGGTGTCTATGCAACTGCACGTGGAGTACCCCGCCGCCGGCATGAAGCTGTGGCAAACCTGGGGCAACCGCTACCTCTGGCTACGCCTTTGGGGCCCGGGTCGGGTGGGGCTGCAGTCTTGCTACGACCGCGTCGACGACCCCGGCACCGACTTCCGGGATTTGTCGCCGCACACCGATCACCTCTGGACGTAGGCCTGATCTGAGGTCGCCGGCCTGACCTAGGTACGTGGGCCTGACCTAGTACGTGGGCCTGACCTAGTACGTGGGCCTGACCTAGGTACGTGGGCCTGACCTAGGTACGTGGGCGACTCCCATTACGCCTCTGTGCCTCTGTGTAGGGCGGTTCCACCCCGGTAGCCACCGATCGCTGCTGAGCAGCCACAGAACGGCGCCAACGCTGAGGCCGCTCGGCTCCCTCGACCACCACGCTCGCCACATGGACCGCGGATCGTGGGGATGAGCGCATGTGTAGAGCCGGTTTGGGTGCAGAAAGTCGCTTTCGGCGCGATCGCGGCCTGGATCGAGCAAGAAATACGCCGAGAGCGGCAAACCGCGCCGAAAGAGGAGCCGAAACGAGGCCGCCGCGCCCGCTCAGCCGCCCCGCTTTCCACCTCGCATCGTCGTTCGTCGCCCTGCCGGCACCAGAGCGCCGGCTGCGGGGTCGGAACGTTCGGCCTGCCTTGCCGCCGGGTACCTCCGCCGCCGGCTAAGGCCGGCGGACCGCACGCTCAACAGACATGTTGCCCGGCCCCAACTACCTAGTCGCTGACCAGCCCGAGGACCTCGTCGAGGAAGGCCAGTACGTCGGTCCGCTCGGCGATCGCCTTCGACGTTGGCTTGCCGTGCCCGTGGCCTGCGGAGGTCTCGATCCGTATGAGGACGGGCGCCTTCGCACTGTCCGCCTGGGCCGCCTGAAGGGTGGCGGCGAACTTGAACGAATGCCCCGGGACCACCCGGTCGTCGTGGTCACCGGTGGTTACGAGGGTGGCCGGGTACTCCTTCCCGGGGACGATGTTGTGTAACGGGGAGTAGGCCCGCAGCCACTGGTACTGCTCAGGATTGTCCGGGTCACCAAAATCGCTCTTCCACGCCCAGCCAATGGTGAACTTGTGGAAGCGCAGCATGTCCATTACCCCGACTTCGGGAACGGCGGCGCCGAACAGCTCCGGGTGCTGGGTCAGACAGGCGCCGACGAGTAAACCGCCATTGGAACCACCGTTTATGGCGATACGGCCGGGTCGGGACCACCCCGACGACACCAGCCACCGCGCGCAGTCGCAAAAGTCGTCGAATACCCTTTGCTTGTGAGCCAGCCGGCCGGCGTCGTGCCAGGACCGGCCGTACTCACCCCCACCACGAAGGGCGGCCACCGCCAACAGGCCTCCCCGCTCGACGAACAGTGCGTCCGCCTTCATGAATTCCGGCGTGATCGATATGTCGAAACCACCGTAACCAACGAGCAGGACAGGGACGTCCCCGGTCTTGGAGATGTCGCGCCTGTAAGTGAGGAACAAGGGGACGGGCACGCCATCGTCCGCCGTCACGAAGACCTGTTCGCTCACCAGTTCTTCCGCATCGATCGGGGCCGCCGATGGGCGGAGCAAGTGGGTCTCGCCGCTTTCGACATCGTGGGACCACAACGAGCCCGAGTCCGTGAAACTGCGCAACCCGAAATGCATCAGGGTGTTATCCGGCCGACCTTCGATACCTGACTGACCGTGAACGAACATGAGAGAGACGACGGAGGGCAGGGGCATCTCCCGCACCGGCGAGCCGTCCAGCTCGAAGACCGACAGCCGGGAGCACGCATCCTGAAGGTGGTGGCAGACGAGGCGGCCACCACAGTTGCGAGCGCCCAGGAGCAGCGCTTCGCGCCCGGCCACGACTTCCTGCCAGGCTTCTCGTTCCGGGTGGTCAAGGTCGACGGCGACCACCCGCCCGCGCTCGGCCCGGTCGTCGGTGAGCAGGAAGAACCGCGAACCCACGTTGGTGATCACGGATGCCTTCGACGAAAAGTCGCTGACCAGCGGGACAAGGCCACGACCAGCCTCGGAAAGGTCGAAGACCTCGATGCGTGACTCAGGGTTGGTCCCTCGAGATATCGAGATCAGTACGAACCTCCCGTCCTCGCTGACGGCCACCTCCGGGATCCACTCGGGCTCGTCCGGCGCCTCGAACACCAGCTGGTCGTCACTTTGAGGGGTGCCCAGCGTGTGGAAAAGAATCCTTACCAACCCGACTTGGCCGGTGTACTCCTCGCCCTCGCCTGGTTTGTCGACGGCGCTGTAGTAGAAACCGGACCCGTCCGCCCGCCAGGCCGCGTCGCCGTACTTGGACCACTCGACGAGGTCAGGCCGGTCAACGCCGGTGGCCACCTCCCGTAGGTGCCACGTCTTCCAGTCAGAGCCTGCGGCGCTGGTCGCATACGCCAATAGCGACCCGTCGTCGGTCACTACCGCGCCCGAGAGGGCGACGGTGCCGTCCTCGGACAGGAGGTTGGGGTCGAGCAGGACGCGCCCCTCGTCGTCCGGTGAGCTCATCACATAGAGGACGGACTGGTTTTGCAGGCCTGAGTTCCGGGTTTGGAACCAGCGCGCACCCCGCTGAAAGGGGACGTCGAACTTCGGGTAGTCCCATAATTCGGTCAGCCGAGCTCTGATCTCCTCCCTGGTGGGCACCTTGGCCAGAAAAGCCTCAGTGACGTCGTTTTGGAGCTCGACCCAGCGACGCGTCTCGGGGTCGTTACTGTCCTCGAGCCAACGGTAGGGGTCGGAGATCCTTTCCCCGTGGTAGTCGTCAACCTGACTGCCCATTCGCGTCTCAACTGTGGTCGGCACGGTCATCTCGGCGACCGTACCAGAGGCCTGCGGAGCCGCTACAAACAAATATGCCTGGTCACGCCCAGCCGTCGCCAACAGACCTCGGCCTTCTCAATCGGCCCGGCGTGGCCGGGTAGCCAGCCTCCGCGAGTGGGGTGGGAACGTATGTGCCCAACCTTGCGCCAACCGGCGGCCCTTACCGCCCAATGGGGGCCCCTTCCCACGGGGATGCACCAATTCCTTCATATGCGCCCTTTACCATTGAAGGAGCCATGGCTGTTCAAACTGCAGTCCGTGGCGGCCGGACGGGGAAGCTGACGGAACAACCCCGCGGGCCGCGATTCCCGCCTGCGCCCCCGTTGGCCCAGACGGGTGCTCGTGCTGGCCAACGTTGTGGTCCTATGCCTGCTGGCCATCGGCGCCGCTAGCTACGGCTATGTGAACTGGCGGCTCGGGCAAGTAAACCGGATATCGGTCCAGGGCCTGGTCCCCGCCGGGCAAAATGCCCAGAGCCCGCCGGCCGGTGCCGGCGCCCCTATGACGATCCTGGCGGTCGGAAGTGACACCCGGGCGCTGGGCAAGGGCGCCAATGCCATTTTCGGCAACTCGGCTGAGGTGACGGGCCAGCGGTCGGACACCATCATGCTCTTGCGCATTGTCCCCGCCAGTTCCAGCATCGCGCTCATGTCGATCCCCAGGGACATGTTGGTACCGGTGGCCGGCATGGGTACGACGCGGATAAATGCGACGTTCGACGGCGGGCCGAACCTGCTCATCAGCACGATCGAAAAAGACCTTGGCATAGACCTCAACCATTTCATGGTGGTCAACTTCTATTCGTTTACCGAGATCTCCGATGGTCTCGGGGGCGTTTACCAGTACTTCCCTGCACCGGCCAGGGATCTCTACTCCGACCTGAGCGTGCCGAAAGCGGGCTGCGTGTTGCTAAAAGGTGAGCAGGCTCTTGCGTTTGTGCGGTCCCGGGAATATCAGTACTACGCCAACGGCACGTGGCAATACCAGCTGGTGCCGGAGAGCGACCTGGCCCGGATACAGCGGCAACAAGATTTCGTAAAACTGGCCATCAAAAAGGCAGAGTCGGTAGGGCCGACCGACCCGTTGGCTCTGAATAGTGTTATCAACGGCGTGACGGGAAGCCTGACGGTGGACAACACCTTTACCAATTCGCTCATGTTCACCATGGCCAAGGTGCTCCGGCACGCAAACGCGGCCGGCATACCGGACTGGACCTACCCGACGGTCAACTCCTACGAGGTACCCGGAGCCCTTGACCCGGCACCTTCCGAAGACCAGGCAATGGTAAAACAGTTCCTCGATTACGGGCAGCCGGCGACGACAATAGCCTCAACAACAAAGGGCAAAATGACCTTCTCGTTGGCGGCAAAGGTGCTCAGCGCCGCGGGCGCCAATGAGGAGGCGGCCGGTGCAGCCGATCCTCTTACGACCACGCCGGCTTCCCAGATCCAGCCCGATTCATCGTCTTATTACCAGGGCCAGTACATCCCTCCCGGCCTTCAACCGGGGCAAGTGCCGGAGAAGTGCCCGTCTTAGGTCGTAGCACGCACGGCGCCGGGCCACGCCTCTTTGGAGGTGGAACGCCGGTCCAGGTTGTGCCCCGCAACTCGCAACCTAGCCAGCGAGTTGGGTGCCGTTTGGCGGCGGTCACGCTTTCTCAGCCCCGGACAGGCAGACGCCAGGTAGGCCGAGACGGCTGCTCGACCGCTCGGCATACGGAAAGCAAGAGTGCTTCGGAACCCGGCCGCCCAACGGCCCCGAGACCCACGGGGAGCCCGTCGACCAGGCCCATAGGGGCGGTGGCAATCGGCCAGCCGGCAATTGATGGGGCCATCGTGATCGAACCAACGCCGGCCATGTGGTGGTCGCCAAGGGCGAGGTCGCTCTTCCATGCCGGACCGTAGGTGGGGGCAATCAGCACATCGGAATGGGTGAAGGCCGGCTCGAGGCACGTGCGCAGGGCCCATTCGAGGTTCCGGGCCCGGGCCGCTCGATAGGTGTCTGTATCGGTACCGCCCAGTTCGAGCGCTCGTACGAACAGGTCGTGGCCGAAATGGACCAGCTCCGTGGCGGCGTGCCGCTCCTCGTGGGCGACGACCTGGGCCAGGTCTTGTGGCCCCTCGGCGCCCCGTGTCGGCAGGTACGCCGCCAGTCCATCGACCAACTCGCAGAGCAGGACGGTCAGCTCGTCCTCATTTTCCACCGAGGATGGCAACGCCACCTCGACATCATGGACTTCGGCGCCGGCCGCGGCCACCCGTCCCACCGCCTCCGCAAACAGCTCGTCCGTCCCGGGATGCCCCGTAAGCCAGGCGCGAACGACACCCACCCGCAGGCCAGCCACACCATGCCGGACGCGATCCAGCGTCCCGGATGTCCCGGTCAGCACGTCCAAAAGAAGGGCCACTTCGTCCACCGTGCGGGCCATCGGTCCCGGGCTGTCCTGGCTGGCGCTGATGGGGACGACTCCCTCGGTCGGGATGGATTCCAACGGTTGGTTTGATGCCCGCCACCCCGTTGAGTGAAGACGGGCAAGTAATCGAGCCATCTGTCTCGGTCCCGATGGCCAGAGGAACCAGCCCTGCCGCCACCGCCGCCCCCGAACCCGAGGACGACCCGCCCGCGTTGCGGTCGAGGGCCCAGGGGTTGCCCGTCAGGCCGCCGACTGCCGACCATCCGGACGTCGAACGAGCCGAGCGGATGTTCGCCCACTCCGAAAGGTTGGCCGTCCCCAGGATCACGGCCCCCGCGTCCCGGAGCCGGCGCACGAGCGGGGCATCGCGAGTCGCGGGCCGGCCGACCAGGCTCGTCGCACCCGCCGTGGAAGGCAGCCCGGCGACTTCGATGTTGTCCTTCACCAGGACAGGCACGCCGTGGAGCGGCCCAGCGGGGTCGGAGCGGTCACAGGCTCGGGCCTCCGAAATGGCGGTTTCAGACACGGCCAGAACGCTCCGCAAGGCGCTGGGCGATCCGGGCGTGTCCAGGGCAGTTATCCGGGCCAGCAGGAACTCGACCAAGGCCTCGGCCGTCCCGGCCCGGCGCCGCAACGCGAAGACGTCGGCATAAGCGATTTCGTCGTCCACCTTGACGACACTAGCTAGTGCCGCCTCCAGGGACGTTCGCACGGGTGCCCTTTGTAAAACCCTTGGGGAAGCCCATTTTTCCGGGTGGGCAACCGGGCCAATTATGGCCTGTCTTGGCCATATGACGGATAATCGGTGGCCCGGTGCGGGGTATGGCGTCAGACTGGTAGGGCAGAGGCGGCCGCTCCCAGTGCTCACGGGCCCCAGGTGCCCACGGGCACAGTGCTCACGAGCAAGGTGCGGCCGGGCCCTGCGCAGGCCAGGGCAACAGGTGCCCGCGGCCCAGTTGGAGGACTGGGATGAGCGAGTTCGACGGGGAGGCGGCAACAACACGAGAGACCCTTCGTTACTGCTTGGAAATGGCGCGGCCGTTCGGGCGCAAGCTGATTGCTGGCGCCGTTTTCCTGGTGGTGGCGGTGGCGATAACCGACGTCGCCACTCCCCTCGTTTTCGCCTCCGTGCTCGACCGGATCGCCACCCTGAAGCCCGGTACCCCCATATGGTCGCGCTTCGGCACCTTGATCGTGGCTTACGCGGTATTGATCGTCGTTGGCCAGACCGCCTTCCGCATGTCGGGCTGGCTCGAGTGGGAGGGTTCGCTGCGGACCTTCGCCAACGGGATCCACAGGAGTTTCGAGCGGCTCTTGCGCCTCGGCTACCGCTGGCACGTCGACCACCCGGCCGGCGAGGTGGCGTCGTCGCTGAGCGCTTTTTCCTGGGCGCTCATGGACGGCATCGACAACCTCCACTGGGGTGTGCTGCGGATCATCGTCGTCGTCCTGAGCGCCGTGATCGTCCTGGGCGTCGTGGCGTGGCCAGTGGCGCTGGTACTCGTGGTATTGACCGCCGTGTTCTCCTTCGTGGTGGTGAAGCGGTCCGCTCCGGTGACGGAGGCGTCCCGCCGGTTCTCGCGAGCCCACTCGCGCGCCGAGGGGACCGCCTCTGACGTGATCCGCAACGTCTCCACCGTCCTGGTGGGGGCGGGCGAGGAATCAGAGTCGGCCCGAGTGGAGAACCTCCTCGGCGCCACAGTGCGCGCCGACTTGCAAGCGCGGAGGGTGTTCACGATCACCCGTGTCTGGATGAGCGGGACCGTGGGCTTCATGACCTGGGGCGCGCTGCTGGTCGGTGTCGTTCTCGCTGTGCACGGCGACATACGGGCCGGCGTGATCTACCTGGTGCTGTTCTACGCCTCGCAGGTGTCGGCGCAGCTCATCGAGAGTTTCATGCAGATCCGTAACCTCTCGCGTGGCCTGGGCCGGGCATCCAAGCTGGTCGCCCTGGTCAGCACGCCTCCAGAAGTGGTGGACGCACCCGACGCCCCTGACATCGTGGTCACTGACGGCGTCGTCCAGTTCGAGTCGGTGAGCTTCGAATACCGCCGCGACCGGCCGCTACTCCGCGATTTCAACCTGGAGCTGCGACCGGGCGAGCACGTCGGGGTGGTCGGGCCTCTGGCGGGGGCAAGTCGACGATCACCCGGCTGGTATTGCGGCTCATGGACGTGGACAGCGGGCGCATCCTCATCGACGGCCAAGACATCAAGCTGTATACCCAGACCAGCGTCCGCCGGTCCGTGTCGTATGTCCCCCAGGACCCCCAGATGCTGCACCGAAGCATCGCCGAGAACATCTGGTATGGCGAGCCCGGCCCGATCGACATGGACCGGGTGCGAGAAGTCGCGGTCGCCGCCCACGTCCAGGAGTTTGTGAAGGACCTGCCCGAGGATTACGAGACCATCGTCGGCGAGCGCGGCCTAAAGCTGTCAGGTGGTCAGCGCCAGCGGGTGGCCATCGCACAGGCCATGTTGAAGGCGGCACCCGTGCTGATCCTGGACGAGGCCACCAGTTCGCTCGACTCCGAGTCCGAGCGCTACGTCCAGGATGCGTTGTGGCGACTGATGGCCAGTTCGACGGCTCTGGTCGTCGCCCACCGCCTGTCTACCATCGCCCACCTGGACCGGATCGTCGTCATCGACGGCGGGAAGGTCGTCGAGGTGGGGACCCACCGGGAGCTGCTCCTGGCTGGCCCAGTCGGCACTTACCGGCATCTGTGGGAGCACCAGTCGGGGGGCTTCCTGAGCATCTGATCGGGCCGGCATGAGGGGCAGGACGGCAGCGACCTTTGGCCTGTCGGATCTCGGCGAGCCGATGAGGCGGAGCGAGTGGGGTAGTGGCCGGCGCCGGCCCAGCGCCCGCCGGCGCTCGACCGCCGGCTCCACCCCCGGGACCGCGCGCCCGTTCTCGGCCGCCGGCTCTGGCCTCTTTCGGTCCACATCGGCTCTTTCGGCGCATTTCCTGTCGTTTTTCGCCATTTTCTACGCCGAGAGCGGCTAACCGCCCCGAAACAGGGGACCGGTGGGAAGTCCCAGCCGGCCGCGCTCGGGGAGGTCCCAGCCGGCCCGTACCGCAGGGCGTAAACGGCACTCTCGGGCGCATTTTGGCGGCGATCTTCACCCCGAACGCGCCCGGACCGCCGCAGCGCCGCAGCGCCGCAAAGAAACGTGACCGGCAAGACGAGGCCTGCCCCCAGGGGGTCAGGCTCGACCATGACTAGGAAGCCCGCCGAAGCCGGCCGGCCCCCCTCCCTCCCCCCGCTAACCCCCCAGCCAGCTCAGGCCGCCTGATCGCCGGCGGTGGCCTGCGCCGCCACCGTCGACCCGGCTACGATCTCGGCCGCGAAATGGTCCAACAGCTGGACGAGATCCGGGTACTGCTCCGGAGACCAGCCCTCGAGGAGGGTCTGCAGCCGATCGCGTACAGCCGAAGTGAGCCGCTCCGCGGTCGCTAGGCCTGCGTCTGTCAGTTGCAGGTCTGAATTGCAAAGGCCGCGGTCTTTCAGGTCCCGGATGGCTCCGTCGACCGCCTCTACGGCTATTTTTTGACGCTGAGCGAGAGCGCGGATGTCGGGCTCACGCAGGGTGGGGTTACGGCGGAGCTCCACGAGCACCCAGCAACTGGCCAGCGGCAGGTCCACGCCGGCCTCGGTCGCCACTCGGGCAAAGTAGGCCACCATCTTCTGCCGCCCGACCAGGACGCTGAGGGCCCGGCCTATTTCGGCCAGTGAGTCCGCGGAGCGAGGACTGCCGAACGCTTCGCCAATTCCCTCGGTGGTGACGGTGCTCCTCATAGGGAGCTCCTTGATAAACCAGGACGCCGCAAACGCCAAGATGGACACGTACCCGGCCACCCGGAACGCAGTGGTCAGAGACTGCGAGTAAACGTCGAGGAACGAGGACCGTACGTCCGGGGGCAGCGCAGCCAGGGCGGCGGAGCTCATCGAACGGCTGCTTTTTACCAGCTCGGGCGAATGCGGGAAATCACGGGCCAACTTCGACGCCAATTGGGTGGCAAAGATGGTGCCGATTATCGCCGTCCCGACCGAACTACCGATGTTGCGAAGCAGCGTGTTGCCCGACGTGGCCACCCCGAGGTCTTCATAGCCGACCGCGTTCTGAACCGCGACCACCAGGACCTGCATGACCAGGCCGATGCCAAAACCGGTGACGAACATGTACAACGAGGACTCGAGGTCGGAAGTAGACGGAGTGAGTAACGACAATAGGAACAGGCCGAGGGTCATGATGGCCGTACCGACGATCGGGAACACGCGGTACTTTCCGGTCCGGGACACTATCTGGCCGCCGGCGATCGAGGTAATGAGCAGGCCCGCCATGAGCGGAAGGATCTCCAGGCCCGAGGTGGTCGGCGATGCCCCCTTCACCAGCTGGAAATAAAGGGGAAGGAACGTGATCGCCCCGAACATGGCAAAACCAAGCAGTAACGCCACTACCCCACAGCTGGTGAAGACGCTGTTGGAGAACAGGCGAGGCGGTAGGACAGGTTGGACGGCGCGGCGCTCGACCACCACGAAGATGATTAGGGCGACCACGGTGGCGACTCCGAGGCCGATCACCTCCGGCGACAGCCAAGGGAAGGTGGTGCCCCCAACGCTCACCATGAGCACCAGGGCCGCGAGGGCCACCGAAAGGACGGCGGTACCGATGTAATCGATGACGGGCCGCGCCCGGGTGGCCGTTTGGGGCATAGTAGCGGCCAGTACGAAGAAGGCCACCACCCCAATCGGCAGGTTTATATAGAAGATCCAGCGCCACGAGAGGCTGGTCGTGAGAGCCCCTCCGATGAGGGGGCCAATAACCGTGGCAATCCCGAACACCCCGCCGAAGAGGCCCTGGTACCGACCTCGCTCTCTCGGAGATACGACATCGCCGATGGCCGCCTGCGCGCTCACCAGCAAGCCGCCCCCGCCAAGGCCCTGCAGGCCGCGGAACGCCACCAGTTCGGCGAAATTATGGCTCAGGCCGCACAACGCGGACCCGGCCAGGAATATGACCAGCGCGACCTGGAGCACCGGCCGGCGGCCGTAAAGGTCGCCCAGCTTTCCGTAGAGCGGGGTCACCACCGTCTGGGCCAACAGGTACGCCGTCGTTATCCACGAGATGTGGTCGAGCCCACCGAGGTCCCGAGCAACGGTCGGAAGGGCGGTGGCCACGATCGTGGAGTCCAACGCCGCTATCAGCATGACGAGCAGCAGCCCCACAAAGACGGTCGCCAGCTGACGGCCGTGGAGTTCCCGCGGCCCATCGGCCGCTGTCGTCGCCGTGAGACCTCTGCTGCGCGCCTTGCTCACTTCGTCAGCCACCTCCCGGAGCCTAGACCGCGACTGCCACCGTGCCTGAAGATGGGTGCGCTAGCATGCTGTGGATCAACGTTCTACCCAGAAATAACCAAGCCGGTAGAACGAAGAGGCGGTCTTGGCCCTTTACGCCCGGCCTCGGGCTGGCCGCCCTTGTCCTGCTCGCCAGTGGCTGCAGTTTGACCGGGAAGAGCGCGGCCCCGACGACGACTCAACCGACCACCACTCGACCGGCCACGACCGTCTCCACCACTACCAGTTCGACGACGACCACGTCCACAACCGTCCCGGTGAGCCAGGTCAATGGGTCTCAGACCGTCCTGTCGCCCATCGGCCTCAACGTGCGGGCGGCGCCGTCAAAGACGGCCAAGGTCATCGGGACGGCGGGCCAAGGTACGGTCTTTCAGCTGCTGGCGCACACGAATAAATCAGGAGGTTGGTACAAAGTCCGCGGTTCGACGGTCACCGGCTGGATAAGCGCCGACACCGGTTACAGCGCTCCTGGACGGTTTGGCACGTACACGGCCGGTTCTTTCACCGTCCTCTTCCCCGCCGGATGGACCTCATCGGGTGCTCCGAAAACAGGCGTGGTTTTCCGAGCGCCGTCTTCGACGGAGAAGGTCGTCATAACTACGGCACCGAGCGTGGCCAAGCTCCCATCGGTCCGCCAGGGCGCCGGCATCGCCCAAAACAGCTCACAGCAGATGGTCGCATGCGGGGTCACCGCCTATCTGTACAGCTATACGACCTCGAGCCCCAATAAGTACTATGCAAACGTCGCCCTGTCTCTCGGCGCCGGCCACGCGCTAGGCCTGACAGCGACCTTGACCTCTCTTTCGCAAATGCGTACAGTGCTCGACTTCGTGAACTCGATGTCCTTCCCTCTACCTGTGTGTGTGGGCGGGCCGCCGCCGAAGCCCAAAGCGGGCCCGACAACAACCTAGGCCAATAACGAATAAGGCGGCGAGGCCTTAGAGGAGTGCCTGCACAGCTCCGGCTAGCGTGTCCTCCTGTGCCCAGTTCATATAGAAGTGCCTATTGGGTTCGACCATCATGTCGTGGTACCACCAGAAAAAATAAATCCCGAACGTAAAGATGGCGACCAGAATGCGGGCGACGTAATTATGGGGCCGCTTTACCCGTCCGGTATCCGGGTACGGGAGGTTTTGGCCTAACCGCCCAAAAATGAAGGCGATCTCGTACTCCACCCCCACTTCGGCCTGGTCGTGCTTGACCAGATCCTGGTCGAGCGTGAAAAAGGCCACGACGTGAACAATCCCACTGGCGATTATTGTCAGCAACGTCCAGACGAGCGGATCTCTGAAATCCGTCGTCATCTTCCTGAGCACCGCCACATGAGCGGCGGCGCGCTGGAACGAAGGAGTCAGCTCGCCCTGCAACCCGCGCCGACCCGCCTCCTCCCAGGCGAAGGTGAGGCTGGCATCGAGCAGCTCGAGCCGGCGAGCGTTGTGGTCACGCATCCGGCGGACCAATTGGTAGAAAACGTAGTAGCCGTAGATACCCAGGGTTAGCACCGTCCAGCCCAGAGCAGTCCAGTAGCTGAAGATGTAATCGGTGCTGGCTCGACCTTGCCAGGCCCGGCGGACCCTGTCCGCGCTGAAGACGGCGGGGGCAGGTACGGCGGCGGCCCGCCCGACCAGTTCCCACCGCCCGGAGACGCCGGCGGGCCGGGAGCAGCGACCTGGTGTGGCCACGCCGGCCCCCCAGCCGGGCCTGACGACGAGGTAACCGGTGGAGGGCCGCCTGGCCAGCGGGCGTCGCCAATGCTGCCAGTACTGCCGGGCCCACCAGGCATAGCTGATGATCTGTCAGTCATTTGCGCCTCCTCACGGGACGACCCATCGAAAAGGGCCTCCTATTTCAAGCCCGATGTGGCCACACTCCACGTGCGCCCGCTGGCGTAGGCGGTACGTAGAGATCCACGTGCAACTGTTGTTGATGGTAGGTCTAGCGCGCCCAGAGACTAGAGATGCGGTCCGACTCCTCCAATCCCTGGCGCAACCCCATGACGAAAGCCTCTCCCGCCTTGCCGGCGTCCATAAGGGAGGAGCCCCACCGGCTGAGCTCGAGGAACTCGGCGTTGGGTTCGATAGTCATGACGGCGGCGCCCGAGGAGCTCAAGGCCGAGAACTCATCCGCAATGGCGGGTACTAGCGGGCCGGGGCCAGAGCCACCAGAGCCAGAGCCATCAGAGGCAGCCGGGCCCGTCGAAGCGCTACTGGCCGGTGGGGCCGGAGTTGAAAGAGTGGTAACGGAAACAACCAGCACGGCGTCGTTGCCTTTGGCCAGGTCGGCGTTGAGCGGGCTGCGGACGCCGCCGTCCATGTACCGACGTCCGTCAATCGTCACGGGCGGGCACACCATCGGGACCGCACAGCTGGAGGCGACGGCGTGCTGCAGGTCGGCGGCCGACCCCCGCTCCCACACCACGAACTCAGCGGTGGCCGTGTCCACGGCAGTACAGAAGAACCGGTCGGGCCAAGGATGACCCTTCAGGACGGCAAACAGGTCGACGAAATCTCTTTCGTCTACCACGTCGGCCTCGAGCGCCAGCGGCCCTATGGCACGGCGCACCTCCTCGGCGGGGGTGCCGGCCAGGACGGCATTGGTCAGAAAATCCGAAAGCGCCTGCAACCCTTCGGTTATGGACGGCGCCGTGCTGGCCACCGCCGTAGCGCTGGTCTCGAGCAATAGCGCTGCGGTCTCGGCAATGTCCAGGCCGAGGGCTAACTGGGCCCCGACAAAGGAACCGGCCGACGTTCCGTAGATGGCGTCCGCGGTGGCCAGGTCGACACCACCCTGGCGAAGCCCGACGGCAAGGCCGGACTCCCAGCCGATGCCAACCGGTCCCCCGCCACCGAGCACGAGCGCGCGCGTCATCGCCCGCTGAGGCTACCAACCATCGTCCACCAGATTCCCCGGCCGACCAGATCCCCAGGGCAAAACGCAAGTCGGTCGTCACGCCTTCAGGCCGGGCCGGGAGGACGCAGGAGTGGGCCGGTGTTCACGTCGAGTGGTGTATCGGCGCCACCATTCGGGGCTAACCGGCGGTGCCACCTTCCCACCGCATGCTGTTTCGCGACCTCCGCTGTACGGTGGCACTTTAACCATGCCTCAGCCCTCCTGCCGGTCAACGATGACCGCCTGGCGGCGATCGCAGCTCTCGGCCGACCATCTGGCCGCCACGTCCCGGGCCGGGTACTGGCCGACACCGTACGCAATTGTCCAGGTTGACGGGCAGAACGGGTCCCGTGCTGCTCAGCCAGGCCGACGCCAGAGTGAGCCGGACGCTCCCCTCACGCCACGACCACTCAAAACGAGCACCGGGGTGGGCTCGTCCACGGCCTTTACGCCGGTGCTGGTTGAGCCGTTTTCGGCAGCCGGCCTCATCTTTTACCGTTCCGTCCTTGACGTCTGTGCCTCGGAGTGCAATACTCTAGATAACTAGCTTATTAGATAAATGGCTATTAGGTCAGCAAAGGCTTTGGCATGATCACGTTTCGTCTCGACGCGAAATCGGGCGTCCCGCCGTATATCCAGGTCGCGAACCAGGTCCGTCACGCTCTCAGGCTGGGTCGGCTGGACGCCGGCGACCAGTTGCCCACGGTCAAAGAAGTCGTCGGCCAGTTGGCCATCAACCCCAACACGGTGCTCAAGGCCTACCGCGAACTCGAACTCGAGGGATTGGTCGAGGGGCGAGCCGGGTTGGGCACGTTCGTCTTGCGCCGGCCGGAAGGGCCGGCGCCGGCCACTCTCGTGGCGCTGCGCCGGAGCCTCGACAAATGGATCCGTACCGCCATTGGTGAAGGCCTGGGCCCGGAGAGCATCGACGCCCTGTTCCGCTCGGGCCTGAGCGACGCCCAATCGGCCGGTATCACGTCTGGCTCGCTTTCCAGCCCAGAAGAGCCTTCGGCCGGGGAGGGTGTGGCATGAACGGGCCGGCAGTGGTGGCCGATCGATTGTCCAAGCGTTATGGGCCAAAATGGGCGTTGCGAGAGTGCAGCCTGACGGTGCCCCATGGCCGGCTATGCGCCCTGGTCGGCCCCAACGGGGCCGGCAAATCGACCCTCCTCCAGTTGACGGCCGGGTTGATCAAGCCATCGGGAGGCCGAGTGGAGACGCTAGGGTCACCACCCAGCCAGAGCCCAGAATGGCTGGCCGGGATCGGCTACCTCGCTCAAGAACTACCCCTGTACAAGCGGCTCAGCGCTGAAGAACTGCTGGGCATGGGACGGCACCTCAACCCCGGGTGGGACGATGCCTTTGCTCGCCATCGCCTGTCCCAGCTCGGGTTCCCGCTTGACAAACCCGTGGGGCAGCTTTCCGGTGGTGAACGGGCTCAGGTAGCCCTCGCCCTTGCTCTGGGCAAGCGGCCGCGGCTTTTGTTGCTCGACGAACCCGTGGCCAGCCTGGACCCGCTGGCGCGGCAAGACTTCTTGGCCGGCCTGGCGGTGGCTAGTGCTGAAACTGACCTGACCGTCGTGCTTTCTTCCCACCTGGTCGCCGACATCGAGCGAGTCTGCGACTACCTAGTCGTGCTGTCTGCCTCGCAAGTGCAATTGTCTGGGGACGTCGAGGAATTGCTGTCCCGCCACCGGCTACTGATTGGGCCCCGTAGAGACACGAGCCCGTTGGCCCTCAAGTACGAGATTGTGACCGAGCAGCACACTGAACGTCAGAGCACGGTGCTGGTGCGGAGCGAAGACACGGTCAACGAACCCTGGTGGGACGTGTCAGAAATACGGCTGGAAGAACTGGTGCTGGCTTACATGCGCCGGGGTGCGTCCTCCCGGATGGGCACGTACGAGATGGCTGAGGCGCTGAGCGTCGGGCCGAGCGGGGCCGTCGCGGTGACGTGGTTGATTTGGCACCAGCACAGGCGCCAAGCTATTTCTGCCTTCGCCGCCCTCGGCGTGGCCGCGGTGGCGCTGGTCATCACCGGCCTCGGGATACTGGCCACGTACCATTCCGCTCTGCGGACGTGCTCTGTCGGCCTGGGTGGTTGCAGCAACCTGGACGGCCAGGTTTTCCAGGGCGGTTATAACCGATTCTTCGACCTGGTCGACGCCGTCGGTTTCACTATCCCGATCGTTTTCGCCATCTTTTGGGGCGCGCCCCTCGTCGCCCGCGAGATCGAGGAAGGCGTTCACCGGTTGGCCTGGACGCAAAGCATCACCCGGCTCCGTTGGCTGGTGGTAAAGCTCGCCTGCGCTCTCGGCGCCGCTGCCCTTTGCACCGGGGCCTTGTCCCTTTTGGTCAGCTGGTGGTATCGGCCCATAAACGCAGTCCAGCAAAACCGTTTTGGGTCGGTCATTTTCGACACCCAGGGCTTGGTGCCGATCGGCTATGCGGTGTGTGGCATTGCGCTGGGGTGCTTGTTGGGCGCACTGTTCCGTCGGGCGTTGTTGGCGATGGGGACGACCCTGGTCATTTTTGGCGTCTGCCGGTACCTTTTCGACCAATACGTGCGGCCCTACCTGCTCCCCAGCCGGACTGTCACAGTTTCGGTCACGGGCGCCTTCGGGAACGCTCCCGCCGGGACAGGGAACTGGCTCCTCAGCGAAAAACTGGTCAACCCCTTGGGCCAGACCATTCCTTTCTACAAGATCGACGCCAGCCGGCTCCCGCTGGCTTGCCGGGAGGTGTACTACTCGAACACCGGTCTCGGTACTTGCCTGGGGCGTCATGGATATCACGTCCTCGTCAACTATCAGCCGGCCAGCCATTATTGGCCTATCCAGGGCATCGAACTGGGTATCTACTTGGCGGTGGCGGCAATCCTGGTCGGTGCCACCTGCCTTTGGGCCGTGCGAGCCGACGCATAGGAGACGAGCCGCCCTCTCGGGACGACTTACTCGTCTACGCCGCCCTCGCCCGCTGACCCCTCGCCGGCGGTCTGCGGAGCCGGCCGATCTGGTGACCGTTGGACGACCTGGTTGCCGCCGGTGTTGCTGGACGGCACGGTTCGCAACCGGGTCACCGTTCCGCCACCAGGTCAGGGACTCTCATTAGTTCCCACAGCCCGGCCGCCAGCGCCGGCCGGCGAGGGCCGGAGCCCCGGCGAGGCGGCCACGAAACCTCGCTCACATTTCTATCCGGCTCACCGGTCCGGTCGAGCCGGGCGAAGCTCCGGCCAACAGAGCTGACTCGCCGGCCTCCTCCATGGCGAGCGCTTCTTCCAGGGCGGCGAGGTCGAGGTCGACGGTCCGCTCGGATCGAACGGGCCGGGCGGTGGCAGCCGACTGAGACGCCGGCTTCACCCACAGGGCGACGATGGCCAGGGCCAGCAGGGCAAAACCAGCGCCGACGCCGAACACGATGTCCAGCCCGTGGACGAGGACGGCATTAGTGACCGACTGGCCAGCCGTCGCTAGCTGCGCATGGCTGGTGACGGCGCCGAACAACGTCACAAGCACGGCCAACCCGAGGGCGGCTCCCAATTGCTGCACCACGTTGATCAGGCCGGAAGCAGCGCCGTCATCTCTAGGGTCGACACCCGCCAGGGACACCGACGTCAGGCTCACCAGTGAGATCCCCGCGCTGGCTCCGAGGAGCACCAGGTTGACCAGGACTTGCAGGTAGGAGGACCCGGCGTGGAGCTGGCTCGAGAGCAGCAAGCTGACTCCGGCCAGGCTGACACCCAAGAGCATGACGACCTTCGGCCGCAGCCTCCCTGCTGGATGCGGGGCAGAGCGACGATGAGGACGGTGCCATAATGCCTGGCACTTTCGCTCCTGTTCTGCCGTACCTGGTGCAAGCGACCATCGCACAGCAGTTGATCGACCGGGGCGTTTTCGGCATGGCACTGGACGAATTCATCGCCCGCCAGGTTGCCCGTGAGACGGCGACTAGCCAGAACAAGGATCTGCTGAGCGGAGTGCTGAACGATTCGAACCTTGGGACCATGACCGGCGCAGGCACGACCCTGTACAAAGTCGGCGACGAGCTTCGCCAGCTAATCCACTCTGTTCGCTTAGCTGGTATCGAACATCTCGACATCAGGCTCGAAGCTGCCGCCGCCTCACTGGCGGAGCTAGCCAATGACCCACTACGGTCTCCGCCACCCGTAGCGGTCGCTAGTGGATAAATTGCTGAATGCAGCTAAGTAAATAACAAGTCCCGGGAAGGAGACTTCCCGGGCAACTTCTCAACCTCGTGCCGCACGCTTGCCCTTCCTCCTTCCACCGGCAAGAAGCGCACGATGGCTGCCGACCAACAGCGGCGGGCAAACGGTGGTGCGTCAACCTTCCTTCTGGCGCACCTCTAACGGTCCGCTCTGTCCCTTTGGCTCTGGACAGCGCGGGGCCATTTTTTTCGGTTCTGGCTCAGGCTTCTTTCATGGCGAGTTCCCGGCGTACCCACTCGACAACTTCGGGACCGACGATCTCTTCGACAAGCCTGATGATGTAAGACCGTGGCTCTGCGGTCAGTCTTGGCGGCGGTAGCAGCGGTGCTATATCGCCTCGCCGAGGCGACTTCTATGAGACCCGGCTTGTGACCGGCGAGCTTCGCCACCTGCCGTGCGGGCTCCGGTTCCATCGTGGCTGCGAGGTTCCGCACCGTGCCTCGTGCCGGCTGGCCTTGCATCCGTGGACCCCAGGAGGGCCATCCGCGAAACCACGAGATTGAGGGCCGTTCGCCGGCTAGGAGAATGCCCGAAGGCTAAGAGCCTGTGAGTAGGGGAAGACGACGGTGAGCCCGCCGGTGTGAGGGGCCGGGACAGCCGGGGTGCCACCGTAGCCGTAATCGGCCAGCTGCGTCATCGTCTTGAACTCGTACAGCTCACCCACGTAGCTGACGTAGACGGGCCCGCCACACTAGGCACCACACCATCGGCCATGGGGGCGCCGGTGTCGGCCGTGGGCACCGAGCCTTGCAGCTCCACGGCCGAATTGGTCTTCCGGATCTCTTGCAGCTCGGCGGGCGTCGAGATGCCGAACGCCCTGCCCCCGGCGAACGTGTAGAACGTGCCGGACGAGTTGATGATGGCCCCGTCGGCCCTGGTGACCAGGGCGGTCAGGGTCTTGCCGGCGCTCGAGCCGACGGTGAGGCCACCCAGGCTGGGCACCGTGATGACGTTGGCCCCGTCATAGCCGTCCTGCAGGAACTGGGTCGGGGTGGCGAAGGGGTGCAGCTCGCCGTCAGCGCCGATTACGTAGATGGTGACGTTGCCGTTCACCGGCTGGGTGAACACAGTCACGCCGGGACGCGGCACCACCGCAGTCGGCGCCGGGGTCCCACCGGGAGCGGCGACCACCTTGGCCGGGTCCACCTTCCGCACTGCTGCCAACTCGCTGGCCGACGCCTCAAAGGCGCGCCCGCCGGCAAAGACGTAGTGGTCAGCCCCGAAGGTGACGATCGCCGCGTTGGGGTAGCTCACGCTGGCGTGAGGGAAAGGCGGCAGCAGCGGCGGGTAAATCGGGGAAGGGGTCGTCGTCGGAGGGATCGTCGGCGGGGGGCTCGTCGTGGTGGGGCTCGTCGTGGTGGGGCTCGTCGTGGTGGGGCTCGTCGTGGTGGTCGGGTGCGTGGTGGTCGTGGTCGGGTGCGTGGTGGTCGTGGTCGGGTGCGTGGTGGTCGTGGTCGGGTGCGTGGTGGTCGTGGTCGGGTGCGTGGTGGTCGTGGTCGGGTGCGTGGTGGTCGTGGTCGGGTGCGTGGTGGTCGTGGTCGGGTGCGTGGTGGTCGTGGTCGGGTGCGTGGTGGTCGTGGTCGGGTGCGTGGTGGTCGTGGTCGGGTGCGTGGTGGTCGTGGTCGGGTGCGTGGTGGTCGTGGTCGGGTGCGTGGTGGTCGTGGTCGGGTGCGTGGTGGTCGTGGTCGGGTGCGTGGTGGTCGTGGTCGGGTGCGTGGTGGTCGTGGTCGGGTGCGTGGTGGTCGTGGTCGGGTGCGTGGTGGTCGTGGTCGGGTGCGTGGTGGTCGTGGTCGGGTGCGTGGTGGTCGTGGTCGGGTGCGTGGTGGTCGTGGTCGGGTGCGTGGTGGTCGTGGTGGTTACCTCCGGCGTGCCCGTGTTAAAGATCACCGCCGGGAAGTAATAGACCCCCAACCCACAGATGTAAGTAGGAGGCCTGTAGGTGACGTTGTACGACCGGAAGGCCGGAGGGGGGCCGGTCTCCAGCGGCCGTTGGCAAGTCATCACGTTCAGCGGGCCCGCCGCCATGAACAGGTTGTACTCGCTGGCATTCGTACCGGCAGTGACATGTTGCGACAAGCCGATACTCAAGTCGTTGACAGGGCACACGTGGTTGGGGTTTTCAGAAGCACAGGCTGGCCCGAGCGGCACGTACCCGCTGTTGCTCGTATTGTAGGCGATGCCGTAAACGACATTACGCGGCAGCGTCGGGGCCGGGGTGAGGTTGAACGTGATGTTGTAAGTCAGGCCGTCCTGGCAGTTCTCTGTTGTCGCTTCGTACCACGCTCCCGGCCTGTCAAAGTCGCACCTGAGGCTGGCCGAGGGCCGATAGGGTACAGCGAAGATTCTGAGTGTCCGTGGCGATCAGCGCGCCAGGCGTACTTGGATTCCCGAGAGTGGGGGGATTGTAGATTTTGAGGGTGATAGGGACCGGGAAGGTGGCCCCCGGCGTCGTCGAACAGTCTCCGTGATCCCAGTCGCCACGTTCACAGGACAAGATGCTCATGGTCACGATCACGCTGCTGAGCGCCCCCGCGTTGGCCAGGTTGACCTCGTTGCCAAGCTCGGCGAAATGGTACTCCTCAGGGCCGGCGTTAGCGATCTGTACGGGCGGCGTGACGGTAGTGCTGGCGTAACTAATGGTCGTAGGGTCCCGAAGGACGCCAGCGGCAGGGGCGGCCGTAGACAGGCCCACCACTACGATGCCTACCAGCCCAGCACTTACCACGGCGGAGAGGGCCATGACGGCCTTCTTCGATGACGACGCCTTCCTACCCATTTTCTCTGTCCCTGCTACTCGTCAGCCGCGGTTAGATAGCCCTCGGCCCTTACTATCAGTCACGCGCTAAGAGCGCCACCTCTCCCACATAGGATGGAATTGAGGGCTGCTGGGGCGGAAATCAAGACATTCCAGCCTTTGGGGTGACGCTCCTCAGGAGTGAGAACTAGTCCTGAGCACAGCACAGCACAGCACAGCACAGCACATCGAACCTATGTTCGAGTAGGCTACCCGGCTGTGGAGGATTACGCAGGTGCCTGGCACGCTGAGCGCGGCCGATGCTTTCGATTCGTCTACACAAGCGAGGATGACGGCCGACCGATGAAGTGTCCCGAAGAGCCGGTTGCCGTCGGTTGGACGCGAGACGGGCAGGGCCGATGGTACGAAGTTGACGCCTGTGAGCAGCACGCCCCGCAGCTAATAAAGGGCCGGCACGGATTGAGCGGCCTTGAGTGGTCGTGAGCCCGCCGGGAGGCGATGGGCCGCTCCGAGCAGTTGACCGACTTAGCGTCCGGGTCAGTGACGAACCGGAAACAGCGGCCACGCTCGCCACTGACGGCACATCCGTAATCCTCCGGTGTTGTGTTCGCCTTCTCTGGCTAACTGCGGCGCAAACGGCACACCGTGTAGCCGAGGGCGGCAAGGAACATCAGCTCGAAGACCCCGAACAGCGTCCAGCCCGTTTCATTGGCGGGGATGCCTGGGGCGGTAACGATGGCCGCTGATAGGAATGCCAGAGCGATGGCTGCCACGAGGGCCAGAACCACGAACCAACCGGTACGGCTATTCCGACGCTGGCGAGCGGTGCAAGCGAGGCACAGATTGACCCGGTGTGTAGACCCGTGGATACCGGCCCCAGCTCCACCCCGTCACCCTGTCGGCTCGCACTACCTGGGTGACATCAGCACCGCACTGCCAGCATTGGTGGGTCCTGGCCACCATGGGTATGGAGGCTACCAATGGCGACTGCCTGGGAAAATGGGCCGAAGGTCCCATCGACGGAAGCCAGTTGGGCCATTTCGGGCCTTGCCCTGAACGGACCCGCACCGCGATACTTACACGCATGGAATCTTCGACCGCTCTCGCCCGAACTACTGCGGCGTAATTGGCCCTTGGGCTCCCACGCCGTACTGCTGCGACCGGATGCGTATCAGCAATGAGCAACCGGAGTGCCTCAACTGTGGGAAGGTGCCGTCCCTGGCGGCTGGCCACGGGGGGATACCGATCTGCATCAGGGAACCGGCCCATGAGGGTCTACATAATTGGGAGTTCCGTCTCCAACTAGACGACGCTTCCGGGTCTGCTTCCGCCGGTAGGGCGAGGGCTAGCGCGGCCGCCCTTTTAATCCAGCGGACGGGCACGAAGGCGGCTTCGTTACGGGCTCTGGGGCCTGACCGCTGAGGCCGAAACCGCAGCCCCCGTGCGGTGACTCCACGTGATAGTCGGACCGCTTGGAGCAGTCCAGGGCCTCACGTCGAGCCCATGGTGCCTTGACGCCAGCGCATCAACCGTGCTAACGATAACACATAAAGAGGAAGCTACTTGGGGAGGCAAGGGGTGAAGGGCCGCGACCGCCATGGCGCTGGCAGGGAGTACCGTCGTTTTAAGTAACTCTCATTCAGGGGCCAAACAGAAACGCCAACGGGAATTAACCCTTAACCGCAAAACGGCCTGCGGCTGGCATTACCCCACGAATGTCTACGTTCAGCAGCTTTGAGCTGCAAATTACAAAAGGAGCCACCATGAAAAAAGGGATGAAGTCAGCGCTGGTCGCGACGGCTTCGTTAGTGGCCCTCACGGGCACGATGACTTTCCCGGCCGCGGCCGGCGCTTCCAGCACTACTACTCTCCAGCTCGCCAACGACAAATCCACGTGGACCCAGGCGTACAACGCGCTCGGGCCGGTGATCGCCAAGGCCGACGGAGGCATAGGGTGGGCGGCCCAGCCGTACCCTAACACCACCGCCTTCCAGGCTGTGGTACGCGCCCTCCGCCACTACCTCCAAGGCCCCGCCGCTGTACACGTGGTGGTCCGGCCAGCAACTTGTGCCGCTCGTGAAAGCGGGGGCAGTCGCCGATTTGACCCCTTACGTGAAAACGTGGGAGGCGAAGTACGGTTTGAACCCTGACGTCGAGAACGCCTACAAGATCAACGGGAAGTACTACGGCGCCCCCGAAAACGCCGCCGACTGGGTCATGTTCTATAACAAGAAAGACTTCGCCAAGTACCACGTAAGCGTGCCCACGACGTGGGCGCAGCTGATGAGCGACGCGGCGACGTTCAAGAAAAACGGCATTTCGCCGTTCACCTACTACGTCGACGACTGGGCCGGCTTCATCTGGTTCGAGCAGATCCTGGTCGAACAGGACCCGTCCGCCTATCAGGCGTTAGTGCAGGGCAAAATCTCCTACACCAGCGCACCGGTCATCGCCGCCATGAACGAATGGAAGACCCTCGCCAACGACGGCTACTTCTCCACCCCCGAGGACATAGACACGTCGACGCCGACCGCGTTTGTCAACGGGTCCCAGGCCATGACGCTCCTCGGCTCTTGGAACGAGGCGTCCCTCATCAAAGCCGGTATGAAGCCTGGCAAGGACTTCGGTACTTTTGTGGTCCCGCCGATAAACCCCAAAGTCGGCTGGCAGATGATCTTCGAGACGGGGCCGATCGTCGTGTCTGCCCACAGCTCACAGGAGCAAGCCGCGCTGAAGGCCCTGAACACGTTCATGGAGCCCTCCGTACAAGCCAAGTGGGACCAGCTTCAGGCGTTCACCAGCCCGGAATCGGCGGTGAAAGTGACCGACCCGACCGCCATTGCCGTCGCTAGCGAGATCAAGGCAGAGCACGTCACCCTCAACAACCGGTACTGGGAGGCGACCCCACCCCAGATCGCAGTGCCTGTCTCCTCGGACCTGTCCAAGTTCATCCTCAACCCCAACCTCTCGCTCATGCCGTTCCTGCAGTCCCTGCAGAAGGTGGCGACCTCGTACTGGTCGACGGTAAAGAGCTAGGAAGGCTGTAGACGACGACCAGCCGGAAGCGCAGTGGTGTGATCCTGGTCGTGCGGACATGCAAGTCGCGTGCCCGGTCCGGTGCGAGGCCATTCACGGCCCCCCGCCGACCGGGCACCGTCGCGGTAATGTGGCTCAACTGATATGAAAACGGTCCCGCTGCCACGGGTGGTCACCCGTGAGGCTTCCAGCCCAGAGAGGACCCGGGAGGCTCGTCGCGGCGTGCGGGCTAAGCGCCGGCGCAAGGCCAGCGCCTACCTCTTCGTGGTGCCGGCGCTGGTCTTTGTGGTCGGGATGTTCGGCTACTCCGTCGTAGTGACCGTTTTGACCAGCTTCACCAACTCCAACGGCCTGACGGCGTCCCAGTATGTCGGCCTGTCCAATTATCGGGCCATGCTCCACGACGCGGCGCTACAGACCAACGTGTACAACACGTTGATCTGGGCCGTCGCCATGGTGGTCCTGCCTGTCGGTCTCGGGCTGGTGGCGGCTCTGGCTTTGAGGCGGCGCAAGGGCAAAGGGGTCTTCCAGACCATTTTTTATCTCCCTTATGCCATCGGCTTCGTGACGACCGGCATCATCTGGAGCTTCTTGTTCGGCACGAGCGGTCTCACTGTGCTGTTCCAGGACCTCGGCCTGCATTACCTGGCCTCGCGTCAGTGGCTCAACAGCGTCCCCCTCAACACTTACTCCATGATCATCGCCTCCACTTGGCAGATCGCCGGTGTGGACATGCTGCTGTTTTTCGTCGGCCTGGACACGATCGACCGTGAGATCGTCGAGGCGGCGGGTCTTGATGGTGCTCACGGCTGGAGCATGTTCCGCCACATCACGATGCCATCGCTAACGCCCATGACGCGGGTCATCATCGCCATCAGCATCGTCAACGCCCTCCAGGCCTTCAACCTCATATGGGTTATGACCCAGGGAGGGCCTTACGGCTCGTCCTCGACCTTCGCCGTATGGACCTACCAGCAGTCGTTCCAGTACTTCAAGCAAGGCTACGGCGCGGCCATCGCTGTGGTGCTCGCCATCTTTGTGCTTTTGGCATCGGTCGGGTACCTGCGCCGGAGCCTACGTGAGGTGAGGCTATGAAGGCACTCAATTGGAAACGGGTCCTTGTTTACTCGTGCCTGAGCATAGCGGCCATCCTGTGGGCGTTACCCATATGGTGGACGGTTATCAATGCCACCAAGTCCACTGCTGACTTTTTCGCTCACCCCTTTTACTCCATCCCCAAGGAGTTCAACCTCTTATCCAATATCCGCACGGCGTGGGACAATGCGGGCCTCGGGACAGGCTTCATAAACAGCATCATCTATGGCGTGGTGGGCGCGGCTGCTTCCATCGTCATCGCCTCGCTCGCCGCCTATGCGATCGTGGTCCTCAGGATACGAGGGCGGCTTCACCATATTCCTGCTCATTTTCTCAGCCACCGTTTTCCCGCTCCAGATGTACATCATCCCGCTGTTCAAGATGTACAACTCGGTCGGCCTGTACGACTCCCGGCTCGGCATGATCATTTTTTACACGGCCATTTCGGTCCCGTTTTGCACCTTGGTGTTGCGCGGTTTTTACAGCACTGTGCCGGCGGAGCTCAGAGAGGCGGCGCTGGTGGAAGGGGCGGCCGAGTTCCGGATCCTGCGCTCGGTCTATGCGCCCCTTGTCCGTATCGGCGGCCCTAGTGCTTTTCCTTTTCCAATTCACATGGATCTGGAACGACCTGTTGTTCGGTATCGTTTTGACCTCATCGCCTTCGGACCGGCCCGTAATGGCCAGCCTGAGCAGCCTCATGGGTATCTACGGAGGCTCGAGCCTCCCGGTCGAACTGGCCGGCACGCTGATAGCCGCTTCACCCATGCTCGTACTATTTTTCACCCTCCGCCGTTTCTTCACGCAGGGCCTCTCGCTGGTCGTTCGAAAGACTTAACGGCCCCTTTTGGGCGGCGACCGCGCCATGCTTTGGGCCTGGGGCGCGAACGACAGTAAGGATTACCGGCGGTGGCATTAACGCCCCCGAGAAGGAGCGAACATGACCCAGGGACTTCTCAATAGCACGTTCCACGACCCGACCGACGGCGACCGGCGCCGGGATCTAGACCAGTTCCGGGGCCAATTGGAAGACGCCGTCTTCCAGGAGGTGGGGAAGATTTCCGGGCGATCTCTGCAAGCCGTCAGCTTGCCCCTGTTCAGGCGGACCGCGGGACGCCTCTTGCAGATCGTCCGCTTCCGGCTGGTTGGCTCTGACGCAACCGAGACGGGACTACGGGTGTCGGTGGAGGGCAGCGACGGCACAGGGAGCGGCGCATCATTCACCCTCGATGACAAAGGTACTGCCCTGGTAGCCGAGGCCGAAGTGGCAGAGGTGACCAGCGTGGAGCGGCGACGGTTCACGGTGACGCGCTAACGGGAACGTGATGGCCCAAGGGCAGGTCGTCGTCCGCCCGCAGCGGAAGTGGTCAGTGTCGCTGGTGCACCACACCCACCTCGACGTGGGCTACACGGACCGTCAGGAAGTGGTCACCAGCAACCACCTCCAGTACCTCGACTCCGTGCTCGACCTTGTCGACCACACAAGTTCGTGGGACGACGATGCCCGTTTCCGTTGGAACATCGAAGTCAGTTGGCCCCTCGAGCGCTGGTTCGCCTCCCGTAGCGAGCCGGACCGGCGCCGGATGATCGACGCAGTCAACGCCGGCCAAGTGAGCGTGGGCGCCATGAGCTTGAACATGCACACCGAAGCGTGCGCCATCGAAGAGCTGTACGAAATGGTGCGCTTTGCCGTCGAGCTGCAGACCATTCACGGCGTCTCAGTGACCAGCGCCATGCAAACTGATGTCCCGGGCGGTGTGACCGGTCTAATAGAAGTACTGGCCGACGTGGGCGTGAAGTACTTGTCCGTGGCGCATAACTATGCCGGACGGTCCGTCCCTTACCTCATCGGCGGAGAACGGCTCGAGCGCCCGTTTTATTGGCGGGCACCGAGCGGCAAGCGGGTACTGGTTTGGCACACAGACACCCTTCACGGCAACGCCTACATGGAAGGCAACATCGTCGGGTTGGCGGAGTCGTTCTCCGTCACCCAGGACACACTGCCCTGTTACCTGGCCGCCCTGGCCGAGCGACCCTACCCGTTCGACTCGGGCATCTGGCTCCCTGAAGCGGACAAGGTTTCCCGGCCACCGTACCCGCACGACATCCTCCACCTCCGCGTGCAAGGCAAATACGGTGACAATGCGCCGCCTAATTTGACGGTTTCGGAAGTGGCCAGGGAGTGGAACTCGACGTGGGCCTACCCGCACTTGCGAGTGGACCGCAACGAAGACTTTTTCGCCGGCGCCGAAGAACGGCTCGGGACCAACATCCCCGAATGGCAGGGTGACTGGGCGGACTGGTGGGCCGACGGGCTGGGCTCGGGGGCCAGGATGCTCGGTTGGGCACGCGAAGCTCAGGGTGCGGTGCGGGTCGGCAAGACGCTGCACGCGCTGTCCGACGTCCTCGCCGGTACGCCGGTCGACTCCAGTCCACAGCTCCCGCAAAACGTACGAAGATATCGGGTTGTTCGATGAGCACACGTGGGGGGCGCGCAGCCCGTGGGGCGACGACGAGGACGGCTATAGCTCGGGCGAACTCCAGTGGCAGCGCAAGGCCTCCTTCGCCAGAGACGCCCGCGAGGCGGGGGCGGCGCTGGTCAGCACCGGCGCCCGCCGGACCGCTGAGCGCATCGGGAGCGGTCGGGGGCTAGCCGGGATCGTCGTGTTCAACCCGAGCGGATGGGCGCGTACGGATGTGGTCAAGGTCTTCCTGCCTTTCAGCACTGTCCCCACGACCTACGAGGTGGCGGTGCAAGACGACCGTGACGGCACCAAGGTCGGCGACCACAACAGCGCCCCAGGAGAACGCGGAGCACCGGCCCGCCGGCCGCTTCCTCCAGTTCTTGGCCAAGGATGTCCCCGCCCTTGGCTATGCCCGGTTCAATGTCGTAGAGGGCGTGCCCGTGCCGGTCGACGTTAGCCAGCCGGGCCAGCCGGTCATTGAAAACGAGTATTACCGCGTCCGTTTTTCCCCCCTGGATGCTTCTATCGGCTCCATCATCCAGCGCGACAACGGGCGCGAACTGGTGAACACCGACGCCATTCTGGGGCTGAACGCCTATGTTTTTGACCGCTACGGCAGCAGCACCAAGGTAGACCACCTATCGGGCCGCCTGTTTACCAGGCAACTTGACCTCATTGCCGAGCGGGTGACCGGCGAAAATGCGGTGGTCGTCCGTCGGGAAACAAGCCAGCTCGGCGACAGCATAACTGTGGACACCCGAGCGCCAGGCTGTGAGAGGCTTCTCACGACCATCAGTACCTGGCGGGAAATCCCGCGGGTCGATATAACGAACCGGATGTTCAAGTTGAGGACCGTGGAGAAAGCAGAGCGTGTTCTTTGCGTTTCCGTTCGCGGTAACGGCCCCCGAGCTCCTCTATGAATTGCCCGGGATCGGGACCAGCGCCAGCGCCGCCACTGTCCCGGGGTGCCCCCAGCACATGAGGGCCATTCGGCACTGGGTCACGCTGGCAGAGGACACCGGCGGTACTGCCTGGGCCACGGTGGACGCTCCTCTCGTCCAGTTCGGTGACATCCACTCGCCGTACACCCCCTTCCCGGGAACGCTCCGCCTGTCGCGGCCCGAGCCCGGCACGGTGTACTCGTGGGCGCTCAACAACCTATGGGACACCAACTTCCCGACTGAGCAAGGTGGCGAGATGAAGTTCCGCTACGCCATTTCCTCACAAGAAGGTGGGGACGCCAGAGGGCTCGGCATGCGCCTCGGGGAGTCGGTCAGCAGTCCTCTTGTCGGCACCGTCGTCCCGATAGCCACGGCGGGCAAGGAACTTCCACCCTCGGGCAGCTTGTGCGCCATAGACCGCCCGGAGGTCAGGCTGGTTCAGGCCACCGCTTCTGAACGCGGAGGCGATTTGCTGCTCTGGCTCAACAACCAGGGCGACGACGAGGTGGCGACGGGCATAACGTTCCCAGACATTGCTGTCCGGGCGGCTCGGGTCGGGAACGTGTTCGAAGTGGGCCAGGACCCGGTAACGGTGGCCGCCGGGGCGGTCCGCATCAGCCTCAAGCCCGGGGAGACCAGGGCGCTGGCGCTCGATCTGGTGCAGGAGGGCTCTGCTTCGTAACTCAGGGCCGGGCGAACGTCACCGCGCCGCCCTCGGCGATCGCGGTGACGGCCTCTGTCCCTTCGAACAACACTGCTTCGACAACCACCTCGCGTGAGGAGTGGCCGGCGAGATGAAATCCACTGGCCCCGCCGGCTCGCACACTGGCTAACCCGTGGCCAGGGATCGATGACGCTGGTTCGACGGCCACGACGTAAGCACGGCCGAACCACGGCCACCCCATTGTCGAGTGCACTTCTTGCCAGAGCCAGGCTTTGTCGAACACCTCCAGAGGCCAGCGCAACCCGACCCCCATGTTGAGCCGAGGGTTGGTAATCGCGTAGTAGCCGGAAGTGAAATCGAGCAGGTACGCGAGGACAGCGCGCCGTTCCCCTGGGCCGGGCACCCGGCCCAGGTCGATTGCTTCTCCTTTGGATGTCGTGACCGTCGGCCACGGGTGGCGGGTACCGGCACCAAATAGAGTCCCCGGAGCCTGGTCATCGGCCAGCACGGTTTGGCACCCTGCGCGCAGGAGTGCGCCGGCCTCGAGCAGCGGTGCCCCGAAGGCAGGGTGGTGCGACCACATCACTTCGATATCATTTTCCGAGCTGTTCGTTACCACTTCTCGCACTCGCAGGACCGGCCCGTCCAGGCTTAAGTGGCGCAAAATATGCAACGGGGCCGTGAACAGTGACGTCTCCAACGTGGCGGAGGAGCCAACCCGCTCGAGCACCGTCCACGGGACCAGCGCCGCCTCCCCGTGGAAACCCCACGTTACGTCCCGCTCGGTACACTCGTCCCCGCCGTTAGGCAAAAGGAGTTGCCAGCCACCCGGGTACGCCTCGATCCAGCGTTCCATCGATGTTGACGGTCTTAGCCATGGGCCGGGCCGAACTCCCCATGGTGCCTTGAACAATACGTCCACCCCGCTGGCCCGATGGACGAGTGAGTGGATATCGGCCCCCTTGTCGGGCAGTACGGTGACCTCCAGGTGTTCGTTGCTTAAGGTGAACGCCCTGACTCCCGGGGCCAGTTCGACCAGGTCGGCTGTCATTATCTCCCCGCCGTCATGAAAGGGGTACGCCCGTTACGTCATCCAGTTCCATCATGTCGATGAGGCCCTGTATATAACCAAGTGCGAAGGCCCGCCCGCGATGCCCGTAGGGCGAGTCCCCAATGAGGGCAGGGGTGTGGTCGTCCAAAATAAAGCCGTCGAAACCATGCTGGCGTAGTTCCCTTATAACGCGCGCGGGGCGGTAGTTCCCCTCGCCGAGGAAACATTCGACAAATTCGGGCACCGTGCCTTTCACATCCCGCAAATGGACGTAGGCGATCTTGTGACGGGGCGCCAGGAACCTTATCGCTTCGAGCACCGCCTCTTCTCCCCCCATCTCCGACACGGTCCCCAAACACAGTTCGATCCCGAAGCCGGGACCAGGGGAGATCTCCACTGCCCGCTTGAGGGCATCTACAGACCTGAAGATCCGGGCGACGTTGCCTAGGGAAGCCACGGGAGGGTCGTCCGGGTGCAAGGCCAGGCGGACGCCGGCTTCTTCCGCTACCGGCACGAGGGCGCCGACGAAGTACTCATAAGCGCTCCACATGTCTGCATCACTTCTGGGGCCGGGGATATCGAATAGGGCACCCCGGCTCCACGAGTCCTTTTGGTCTTCGACCCTCCGGTCCCGCCGCGCCACTAATACTTTGTCTGCCTGGCCGTCGTCTTCTGCGATCGCCAGGTCGAAGCCCGACACCACAGCGCCGCCGCGGCCCACGGGGGATAGATCTGTGCGCCAAACAGAGGTGGGCATCCAGTTGAACCCGAGGATAGGTATCTCCCGCCGTCCCCATATTGCGGATGGTGGCGGCGACATTTTCAATGTCCTCGTCCCGGCCGGGCCGACCGAGCATGGCGTCCTCGTAGAAGGCATTGGGGACGTTTTCGATGGCCTCGAGCTCGAGCCCGTAACCCTCGACTTTTTCCCTCAGAGCGATCAGGTCGCCCACGTCCCAGCGACGCTCGCCGGGGAGGTCCGGCGTGTTGAGCTGAACGCCGCTCACGCCCAGCTGGCTGGCGAAGGCCAGGTACTCGTCGGTGGCCCGAGCGGCCTGACCGACCCCGATCCTCATTGCCATAAGTAGTATTCCCTCCCGCTAGAGACGCTGACCGGCCACCGGGCAAACGTAACGTACCGAGGCCTAATGCCGGTGTAGCTTAGCTGGGCCAGGTTTGCCCTCTCCACAAAGGTGTTTTTACGAGCCCGCCGCTACTCGTCCTCCGCCACCTCGGCCAAACAGCGTGTACCTCTCGCCGGCCGGGCCGTACTCGACCACGGAAGTGGGGATTATCACCCGGCGGGGGGGCATTTCTGCCGCGTCGGCTCCCACGCGGTCCAGGAGCAAGCGGGCTGCCTCCCGCCCTAGCTCGACCGGGTCATAGGCCACAACGATCAGCGGCAACGCAAGTATGCCGGCCAACTCGAAGTCGTCGAACCCGGCCAGGGCTATCGGCGGCCCGGCACCGCTGGCGGCCCGCAATGCGCCGAACATGTTGCGGTTATTTGCCGCGAACAGAGCCGTAGGTGGCGTGGGCATGGCCAGAAGGGAACGCACGGTCTTCTCGGCCGCGGAAACATCGCTCTCCTGGTAGCGGACGTAGCGTTTGTAGGAACGAAGACCAGCCTCCGTCATGGCGGCCTGAAATCCGCGAAACCGTTCGGCTCCGGTCCACACTGTCGAAGGTAGGCCCACAAAACCGATCCTGGTATGCCCTCGCTCGATCAACCGTCCCGTAGCCTCCTTGGTCCCCGCAAAGTCGTCGACCAGGACGCAATCGGCAGCAATGCCCGAAGGTGGGCGGGCGACGAACACAACGGGTGCGCCCCTCATGGGCCCCGTGGCCAGATGGCGGTGGTCGTCGCCTTCGGGGGCGATGATTATGCCTTCGACGCGACGGCTCATCAAGTCGACGACCAGTCGCTCCTCTCGCTCGACGTCCCGGCCGGCGTTCACGAACATGACCGTCAGGCCATGCTCCTCTGCCACTTCTCCCACACCGAGGGCAAGTTGCGAGTAAAAAGGGTTGGCCAGGTTGCCGATGACCAAACCGATAGCGTCGGCACCGCGCCCGATGCGCAAGTTGCGGGCCGTGTCATTCCTTAAATAGCCGAGCTCCTGAACGGCCGCCCGGACGCGGTTCTTGGTGTCCTCGGTGATCCGGGGATCGTCGTGCAGTACCCGCGAAACCGTCATCACGCTCACGCCGGCCAGGTTGGCTACATCGCGCATCGTCGGGACCGTCCGCGCCGAACGAGATGCCGGGTCCGTCATTGGGCTACCCGCGCGCTGCCGGACAAATCTTGGCCGCCGGGCAAGTCTTGGCCGCCGTGCAAGTCTTGGCCGCCGTGCAAATCCTGGCCGGCCGTCAACTGTTCGTTGGCCGGCAACTGTTCGTTGGCCGCCAGCGCCGGACCGTGTGTACCTCCGGGTCAGTGCGCTGAGCATACGCGGCCGCCCCTAACAGCGCGGCGTGTTCGGGGCGAGCGGCCACGGCGACGGCGAGCCCTCCCAATGACGCGGCGCCGCCCCCTCGCCCGCCATGTGCCGCTTGGCCACGTCGAGTAGGTTTAGCGCTCCCGAGGCCTTGCCCCAGGGCCGGCCCAATCAAGTCCCACGACCCGGTCATGGAACCTCCGATGATGAGTATGCTGGCGCCGAATTCCTCCAGCCACGGGCGCAGTGCCTCGCCGAGTTGCTCGAAGGATGTGCTCAGCACCGAGGCGGCCGTCTTGTCCCCATTTCGGGCCTGGCGAGCCACGAAAGCGGTGCCATCTGGCACCACCCCGCTGCGTTCCTGGTACAGCCTTTCGATGGCGCGAGCGGAAACCACTTCTTCGAGCGCCATCCCTCGGATATGCAACAGGTCGACCCGTCCTTCGGGAGGAACGCCAGGGCCGTCGTGGCGCAGCTCACCGTGGGCGATAAACGCCGACCCGATCCCGGTACCCAGCGTGATGCCGACACATCGCTCGTGGCCGGCTGCCGCACCGAACAACCATTCCCCCCACAAAAAGGCGTCGGCATCGTTCATGAAGACTATCGAGCCGGGAGGTCCCGGCAACCCGGCCAATAAGGCGGCGCGGACGTCCACTCCATAGAGAGATTCGAACTTCCCCACGTCAGCGAACAAACCAATGCCCCGCTCGTAGTCAAATGGGCCGGGTATGGCCACGCCCCAGCGTTCTCCGCCGCGCACTCCCAGACCGTCGCCGCAACCGATGACGGCACCGAGCAGCTCGGCGGAGCTGCCCCCCGGGTTGAGACCGGCCCGCAGCAAAGAGCCGGCAGTTACCATGCCCGCCTCGAGGTCGGCGAGGGCCGCCGTCACGTGGGTCCCGCCAATCTCCAGTACCGGCAAGGCGCGTCCGGCCGGGTCGCCCGTTGGCCCGCCCGACGTCAAGGTACGAGGGCCTTGACTACCCTAGCTCCGCCCAGGCCAAGAGGCCGCAGCGTGTATTGCCCTACCGCGGCCGGCACGACCAACGTCTCGGCGTAGACGAGGCTATGCGGTGCCCCCTCCGCCGGCTCTACCAGGATGCCTTCGCCCTCCACCACGTTGAGTACGTGGAACCTGCCATCAGTGGCGTCGGGGGCGACTGCACCGGAGCCGAGGACGATGCGCCGGACTTCGAAGAACATTTCCGGCAGGGCACCGAGAAGCTCCTCGTGCCAACCGTCACCGGGCCGGAGCAATCGTGGCTTTTGCACCAGATCTCGGGCCACGTCCTCACCCCGCCGGCTGGTGTCGAGGTTCTTGAAGGCGTGGTCGACGTGCACCGGCCGTAGTTCACCGTCCATCCCCTGCCTGAGCCAGTCGTAAAAACGCAACGAATAAAGATAGGGCGTGGCACTTATTTCGAGCACCACATTGCCTCTGCCACTACCGTGCGGCGTCCCGCCGGGGATCAAGAACAATTGGTGGGGCGTGGCGGGGAAGGTTGGCACGTAGCGGGTAATTTCCAGTGGCGTACCGTCGTCGTCCGCCTTGCTCGCCTCCTGGTAGAAGGCGCTGACGTCGGCCTCCTCATGCAGACCGAGGAAAACCCGCTGGCTTTCGCTGCCGACCATGACGTAGTAGGACTCGTGCTGCGTGTACGGCCACCCAAAAACGGAGCGCATATAATCTTCTTGGGGGTGGCAGTGGACGGAGAGGTTTCCTCCGTCCACCGTGTCGAGGTAATCGAACCGCACCGGGAAGGACGTGCCGAACACCCGGTGCACGCTGTCCCCGAGAACTTCCTCGGGGTGGGTGGCCACGACCAGCTGGAACGGCAACTCGACCTGAGCACCCTCCGTCTCCCCGATGAGCACGCCGGCTTCAGGCGCTATTAGTTCGTAGCCGAGCGCAGTGTTGACTGAGCCCGGGTTCTGGCCGAGCGTCTTTTGCGCCCAGTGACCGCCCCACGGTGTTGTGTTGAAGGTGGGTCGAGTACGAAAGGGGCGTACGGCGAGTTCGGCCAAAGTGGCACGGACGGTGCTGCCGTCGAGAAAGGCAGGCGAGTTTGCATCCTGCATGTCGATCCATGACTCGACGCCCGTGAAGATTTTGTCGCGGTGGCGGTCGAGGAGAGGCCAATCGATAAAAAAGAGCCGTTTGGTCGTGCCCGCCTGTTCCCCGGCCGTCTGCCCCAGGTTGAGGCCGGTACCCGCCGCCACCGCCGCTTCCGCATAGCGCTTGGGCAAGTCGGCGTACCACAGCACGTCGTGCGGCACCAGGGCGGCGCCAGGCCCATACACGACCAGGAGGCACCCTGGCGGCGCCTGCAGATCCGAGGGCGGGTGAACCAGAATCCGAAAGCTGACCGGGGGCGAGATGGTCGAAGTCGGGGTCGTCGCGCAGTTCGTACGAGGAGGTCAGTTCGTCGATGCGGCGCCACGGCAACAGCCAGGCTTCGGTACCCCTGAACTGCCGGGTCGAAGCCGCGTTTGTCGAGCGCCGCGCCGAGGCCCTCGACCAGGTGTGACCACCCGGCGACCACGGGGCCGTCTATGGCGACACGTGACACTTGGGGACGGAGGGAGGCAACCAACGCATCCCATCCACAACCAACCGGCCGGCCGGCCGGCGAGTAGCACGGGGTGGCGGTATATGGTCGCGCCACCAAACCCTTCATCAGCCGTACCTCACCCGTTGCCACCACCTCGTGACGCTGTAGTTCTCTCTATGTTATCGATAGCATAAGCCCCATCGAGCGTCAAATGGGCGCGCCCGCAAAGTTGACCCTGACGGTTGGAGCGGCGGTCACCGGCCCGCCTCGCTGCGGTGACACCTCCCGTCGTGATTTACCATTTCAACAACAGGCTCTTTGTACAGCGCGGGCCGACGGAAATAGTGACCGCTGACCCGTTGGTGGCTATCGGGGCATCTTCCCGCTCGTCCGGCAGCACTGTCCAGGCCCCCCGCAGCGGGCTGCCCATGTCAACCGTTACTCGCTGGTCGTCACTCTTGAAGTTCAGCAGCCGCACGACCAGGCCAGTACCATCCTCCGACACCTTGGACCCGACAACGACGTCCGCACCTTCCAGCACCCGCCCGACTTCACCATTTGGCAATGAGAAAGGCCGCCGGTCACGCAAAATTACCGGAGGTGTCCGGACTTCGGCCGAGAACCGCATGGCTTTGTTGACGTCAATGTGCCCGGGCATGCTCGTCAGGCTGTAACGAAGCCGGATCTGGCCGTCCTGTTGTGCCTTGAAATTGACAAACCAGTGATTGTTGAGCGCCCATGACATGATCACAGGGCTCGTCTGGTCGAGGTGCTCGACTACCCGCCCGGTGTTCACGCCGCCGAGGTGGACGAGCGGAGCGTCAAGGGGTACGAGTACCACGCTGTGGTCGGGCCCGTCGACACCAACCCACCCCTGGACCGGGTACCAGCTGCGAACGCTTCCAGGCAGTTGTTCAACATCCGGTTCGCAAGGTATCCCGTTGAAATCACCCAGGAACGAAGAACCGGGGACGGTGAACGGAAAAGCAAAAAAGACACTCTCGGGCTCTTCGACGGCCACTTTGTCGAATACCCATTCGATATCTATGCGCCTGCTCGCCTGCCACAAGGTAAACGTGCACGTGGCCGTGCGCATCCCCGGCCCCACCACATCGACGGCCAGGCCGGCGCGGCCGGCGCCCATCGTCGGCTCATGCAGTTTGACCTCAGCCGGCCCGTCGTAGGCGAACTCAACGTCGTCTCGCCAAGAACCGAAGTCCTTGGCCGAGAAATCCGGGACAAATAGGGCTGTGCGGCCCCCATCGGAGGTAACCCGTTCGTAGACGTACTGGCCGAGCATCCAGTCTCGGTACCTGCCCGCCAGGTCCTGGCCCGAAGCCTTGTCCAGCCAGTGGGCCAAGCCACCGGTGGCGGGGTCAACCTCTATGCGGTAGGCCTCGTTTTCCAACCAGTTGGGGCCGCTCTTCAACTCCCCCGTTGGCTGGCATGGTTGACGAAGGTAGGCATAACCCCAAGCCGGGACTTCCCCCTGGAGGGTTAGCGGGTCGGTCTCCGGTTTCTCGCCTCCCCAGGGGACCCCTTCAGGGAAGAACATATCGAGCACGCCGACAGGGGCCGCTCCTCCTCGCTGACGGGGTTCATCTACGATCAGCTGGCGCGCCCAGGGCAACGTGTTGAGGGCCAGGACGCCCCGCGGTTCATCTAGAGGGTAGGCCTCTTCTGGCGTCAAATCGCCCAGGTTGAAGCGGCCGCCCGGAGCCCCCTCGCCGAGCGACCGGGCCACTTTGCCGGCCGCCTTGGCCAGCATGTCGTGGGCCGAGGCCGAAGCCCGGAAAGCATAGCCGGCCTTGGCGTTCTCCTGTCCTTTCGTCCATGGGTCATGCGGCGCAGCCACGCTGGCGTACGCGCCCCACGTGTGCTCGTCATAAAGGCTGGCTTGCTCATACGTGGAGTTGGCGTCAGACCGCGAGTACGGGGCCTGACCCCAGTCTTTCAGCCTTATCCAGCTGCTAAGCGTCTCAGCCATGCCGAGGACCTGGTGGGACTGACGCGACACGGCCGTCTCGTACGCGGTGGACCCAACTCCATCACACCACCAGTCCATCCATTCACCCCGCATCACGGGAAGGTCGACTTCCTGCGCCTTTAACACCTTGGCAAACTCTCGATGGGCGACGAGCTGGAGACGAGGCGTGTGCCCGAGATCGTTCCACTTGCGCACGAAGTCAGCGATCTCGAGGTCCGGCGGCCCATTATCGACGCGCATAGGGTGCGTCGACTGAAAGAACAAGAAATTGAAGGGGTAGCTGTCCCTGGCCTCCAATTTCTTCACACAGTCGGCGATCTCCCTCTCCGCGAAGCGCCAGTCGCCCAACTTGAGGACGCTGCGCCCAAAAAGGTAGTGATAGCCGTTCCAGACCAGCAGTCTCCGCCCGCTAGGAGCCTCCCACCAAAACGCCATCGGGTACGGCTTGGGGACGCCTCCCCTGACCGGGTTGATCGACATCGAGAGAAAATCCACGTTCATATCCATCAACAAGTCTGCGTACAGCCAGGCGATGCCATTGACGTCGGACTGCATGGCGGTATCCACCTGCAAACCCCACCGTTCGCGAAGACGGCGGATGGGGAGCAAGCTCCGGTACATCTGCTCCACGCCCAAGAGGGGCGTGAAGTTGTACTGCATAGCTCCCACGTCCAACCGGCCCATCTCATGCCACTTCTTGAACCGCTCGATCTTGGCCGGCCCGGCTGTTTCCAGGTAGCGCTCCGTCGTCCCTGTAACCTCGCACGTCCAGCGGTACTGCGCCTCTTGGGGGTAGTCCGCCGTCCGTTCGCACAGGTCGATGGCCTGGTCGATAAATTCGGCGTGCTGCCTGAACACCAGATCCTGATAGTCGGTGAAGCCGATATCGGTATGGCTATGGTTCAGGATGTAGAAGGTTTCGATCTGGGGCACTACCTCTTCTCCTTGTGAAAACCACTTCTTGCCTGTCGGCGACGCCTCCAGCATAGAGACGACGGAGCGCCCTGGACGACCCCGGTGGCCGGCAGGTGGGCCAGCCGTGCCTTAGCCAGGTACAAACCAGTCGCGTAGCTCAGCCAGGGCCGAGACGTGGCTATGTGGCCCCGTGCAAAGGTGAAAGGGGTCGAAGTGGATGGGGCGAAGCCCGGCCCCCTCTGCGCCCTCCACATCGAACTTCACCGTGTCCCCGACGTATACGGCGCGAGCGGCTTCAACGCCAAGGGCCTCCAGTGCGAGCTCAAAAATCCTGGCGTCGGGCTTCTCCACGCCTACGACACGCGAGTCGATGACTACCCCGACTCGCGGCATCCCGGCTCCGGTAACCGAGCAGACCCTGAGCTCCTGGAGCTGCCGTTCGACCGTCCCGAAGGCGTTGGAGACGACCGCCAGCTGGTAGCCGGCGCCGCCCAGCGCCCAGAGCAGGTCTACGGCGCCGTCGACCGGTACCCACGGCGCCGCAGCGATGAGCTGTTCGACGAGCGGGATGGCGGCGTCGAGCTGTTCGTCCGCTACTCCCACAGCCGAGGCGATAGCGCGGCGCATCCCACCCCAATCGGGGAGCCCGAGGCTGTCGAGGAGAAGGTTGGCGGTGTAATAAGCGCGAGGCCAGTCTTCGACCGGCGACCCATGGTCCAAAGTGCGAAGGGCCAATTGGCCAAAAGCGGCGTCAGGCAGCACGAGGACGCCGCCAGCATCAAAGATGAGGGCATCGATCGATTCGCGGGCAGGCAACGTCGGTGGCGGGGCCACCAGGCGAACGTTACTCTTTCGCCACTCATCGACGAGCCAAGCCGGTCGGCACCTGGGCCAGACGGCGCCAGGGCCAGATCGGCGCCAAGGCCAGATCGGCGCCAAGGCCAGATCGGCAACGGGAGCACGCTACGCTTTGACCCCTTGCTCGGGTCGCGGCGTTTCAGGCGATTTGCTTCCAGGTCGCCTGCATACCGCCCTTCTTGCAAAACCAAAGCCGGCCGGCGTGGTCACAGTAGAGGTCCCCCTGCTGGCCCGTAGCGGGATGGCTGCCCAAAGAGCCCGGAGTTAGACGTAGCTGCGCGGAGCCGCCGGCAAAAACCCCACCTCTGCCAGTCTTACTTGTGCCCTGGACACCGGCGGCTTTCTCGCTCAAGCCGAGAACGCCGGCCCCTGCCTTGCAGTCACCCACCACCGCTCCCGTCCCGCCGAGGCCGCTGCCACCGCTCATCGTCGCTCGCACGGCGGCGCCGGTGCCGCTGTTCGTAGCCCGGACGGTAGGCCACATTGCCGGCCGAGGAGGCAGCGACGGCAACGCCGGTCTTACCACTGCCCGCGGCCGAAATGCCCGTGGGACCGGTAGTCGAAATGCCCACCGTCGTACCGCTGGCCGCGACCCCGGTGGCCCCCGAGGACTCGATGCCGACATTGTCCCCCTTGGCTGTCACGGCCGTTGGGCCCGTCGCGTTTATGCCCACGGTGGTGCCGTCCGCCGTTATGGCGGTGGGCCCGGAGGCATTGACCCCCACGCTCGCCCCGTTGGCCGTGACGGCTGTCGGCCCGGAAGCATTGACGCGAACGTGCGTGGCGGTGACCGCTGTCGGCCCGGAAGCATTGACGCCGACGTGCCGGTGGCGGTGACCGCTGTCGGCCCGGAAGCATTGACGCCAACCGTCGTGCCGGTGGCGCTGACTGCCGTCGGCCCGGAAGCAGCAACCCCGGTGGTGCCGCCCTTAGCCATGAGCGCAGTCGGCCCGGACGCGGTGACCCCGGTAGTCGAGCCGACCGCTGTCACGCCCGTCGCCCCATTGGCGTTAACTCCTGTGCCGGTGCCGCCACTCGCATTTAGGCCGATGCCGGCGGAACTCGTCGCGTACATCCCCCACCCGGACCCGGCCTGAGAACCCCATACCCCGATACCGAACCCGGTGGTCCCATTGTTTTGCCCTCTTACAGCGGCCGAGAAACCACCCGGGCTGGTGGTGTTCAGAACTCCGATAATCGCAGTGGCGTTCGCGGCCGTGCTGTTGCTGGTACCAGATATCGCCGTCCCCTGCGTGTTCGTTCCCTGTACGGCGACGTTCTTGGACCCGAAAGCGAGGCCGAGCACGCCAGCGCCCAGAACCCGCCACCAGGCCCGCTGTTGTAGCCCGACCACTCCATTACCATTCCCGTTGTCCGTAAACCCATAGATGCCGTTCGCCACCCCACCTTTGCCTGCCGTGGTGCCGGCGCCGGCAATACCACCCAAGCCGGCTGGATAGTTGACCAAGTCGCCGTTATAGGTCGAGTCGTTGCCGAGGAGAACAACTCCCTTGAAGTAGCCGGCGCCGTCGTACTTGACCGACGTGCGCGCCTCCGCCGTGGTCTCGGCCCCGGCCTTCACGTCGCTACCGTTAGCGGCCGCCGCCGGGGCCGCCCCACGTTCGATGACCGCGGCCGTGCCTACGACGGTCAGAGCAGCAGCGCCGAACGCCTTACCCAGTACGCCGCGACGGCTGATCACGCCGTCCGAGTTGGCCGGACCTTTTGCCGGCTTGCCTTCCGCGCCCGTTAGCGGTGAGGACGCGTCGGAACTTGCGCTTTGCTTGGCCCGTTGGTACTCGGCCCGTTGGTCGTGGCGGCAACGCTCATAAGCGTCGTCATGCGCCGGCGGAGGTCGGCGTTTTCCAGCGCCAGCCGGGCACATACTCCTTCCAATTCCTCCAACTTGGCGGCCAATGCATCGACCTGGTTTGGGCCTGTTTGGGCCATCTCGACCTCCTGATCGGCGGGAACCCGGTGGGTAGGCACTTACGATAGTGACGCCGACGAGGAGCTTCGGTGAATTCTCGGTGGATTTCCCACCATGCACGGCGCGCCCGCCGGGGGCCGCAGACCAAATGAGAGCAGTCCGTCCTTCCTTTTCCTCTACCTACTGTGCCGTGGATTTCGTCAGGCCCCCGCCTCCGGTCAACTTCACCGCCAGCGCGACCGGGACGATCGTCAACACCAGCACCGCTGTCACGACCACGTTTACCTCAGGTAGCTGTTGGCCGAGGCGGATGGCGCCAAAAATCCAGATTGGCAGCGTCGTCTGCGCCCCGGCGGTAAAAGTCGTGACTATGACTTCGTCGAACGAGAGGGCAAATGCCAAGAGCGCGCCGGACACCAACGCCGTGGCGATGGTGGGCAAGGTGATGTAGCGGAACGTCTGCAGCCCATGGGCGCCCAGGTCCATAGAAGCTTCCCCGAGGGAACCCGAGGTGCGCCTGAGCCTGGCAATGACGTTGTTGTAAATGACCACTATGCAAAACGTCGTATGACCAATGATGATCGTAAGCAACGACAGGTTCACCCCGCCAAAAGTGAAGAAGGAGCGAAGGGCGAGACCCGTGATAATCCCGGGCAGGGCGATTGGAAGAACGAGGAACAGCGAGATGGCCTCCCGCCCAAAGAACCGGAACCTGTGCACGCCGAACGCCGCCGCAGAGCCGAGGACCAAAGCGAGTAACGTGGCAGCCACACCGGCCTTGACGGACAGCCAGAGGGCGGACCTGACTGCGGGGTCGTCCCACGCCACCGAGAACCAGTGGGTGGTAAAACTCTTGATTGGCCAGCTCTGGACGTTCGACCGGTCAAAGGCGAACAGCACGATCGTGGCGATGGGCGCGAACAGGAACAACAGCACGCCCACCACCCACGCAACCAGCACGGCCTTGGTCGTGCGGCCCTCCATTTACTGCTCCTCCACTTACATGGCCTCGAACGCGCCGGCGGCCCGGGCCGCCAACAGGTAGCCGATCATGATGACGATGGGCACAAATGCCAATGCGGCCGCGAACGGCAGGTTGTTGGCCAGGCCTATGTTGTCGTAGATCACGTTCCCTATGAGGTTGGTGCCAGAACCGGAACCTATTAGCAACGGCGTGATGTAGTCGCCGAGCGTCAGCGAGAACGTAAAGATAGAACCGGCCACGACGCCGGGCAACGCCAAGGGGAGCACGACGCTGCGGAACGTCCTCGGGTTGCGGGCACCGAGGTCGGCAGAAGCTTCGACGAACGAGTCCGGGATCCGCTCGAGAGCACCGTAGATAGGCAGGATCATGAACGGGAGCCAGAGATAAGAAAACACGATCCACATGGCCACATTGGTATAGGCGATGTTCGGTTGGCCGAGCCCGAGGTGCTGCGTCGTCCAATCGAGCGTGCCGTCTTTGGTCAAGATGACGATCCAGGCGTAGACACGAGCCAGGTAGCTCGCCCACAGAGGCAGCAGCACGGCCACGAACAAAGTGTTGCGCACCCGGGGAGAGGCGACCCGGGCCATGAAATAAGCGAACGGAAAAGCAAGTACGGCGTCGGTCAAAGTCACCAGAAGGGCCAGGAGCACCGTCCTCCCGATGATTTCAGGGATGGGCGCCTTGAATAGGGCGCCGAAGTTGCTGAGAGAGAGCTGGTGCTCGAGGTTGTTGGTGAACGAGTTGACAGTCCAAAACGACGTCAGGAGCATCACCACCAGCGAGGCCAGGTAAATGACCAGGAACCACGCCAGCGGCGGCGACAGGGTGAGGGTGGCCCGGAGCCAACTCCTGCGCCACAGTGCAGCGGACACTCGGCCCACCCTCGTCTGTCGGCTCTCGCGGGCCACTCCCCTACCGCCGGTTAGTAAGGCCGTCAGCCGGTGATCTGCGTCCAGGCGGTAGCCCACTGCTGGAACGGCACGCAGTTGCTCTGGCCATTGTCACATTGAGCCAGCGGGGTCTTCCAGAACTTGATCGATTTGAAATAAGCGTCCGGTTCGTTCGCATGCAGCGAAGCGCAGGAACCCTTGGCCAACCGGTCCATTATCGGGCAGGCCAACGAGTTGTCCGGAGTCTCCCCATAAGAGACGGCCTGCTCCGCCTGCACTTGGGGGGTCGTGATATATGCCATCCACTTATAAGCGCAGTTGGGGTCGGGCGCCTTGGCGGCCATTAGCCATGAGTCGGCCCAGCCCGTCGCCCCCTCGCTCGGGATAGTGTCGGACACGGCGGCCCCTGCTGCCTTCAACTGGCCAGTTTGGTATGGCCAAGCCGCACCGACCACCGTTTCACCATTTTGGAACAAAGAGATCTCATTGGACGCCAGGTTCCAGTAGGCCTTGACCAGAGGCCTTTGCTGCTTCAACAGGCTAACTGCGGCATTGAACTGGCTCTGGGTGAGTTCGTACGGGTCCTTGATCCCGAGCTTGGGCTGGTGCACCGAAAGGTAGAGCGCCGCATCGGCGATCTGGATCGGGTTGTTGGGGATCGTGATGCGACCGGAGTACTTCTTCGAATAGATCACGGACCAGGACGTCGGGGCCTTGGGGAAGACTTTGGTCGAGTACAGGAGGTCGTTCGGGCCGAACTGCAGCGAAACCCCGTAGTGCACTCCGTTTATGGTGTTGAACGCCGGGCTCTGCAGGAACGGGCGGAGTTGTTTCCACGACGGGATGAGCTTCATGTTGACCGGCTTTACGGCGCCACCATAGATGAGGCGGAGGTCGGCGTCGCCAGACGCTGAGACGAGGTCGTACTGACCGCCGCCTCCATTGGCCATCAGCGAGACCATCTCGCTGGAGGAGCCCGCGTATTTGGTGTTCACCTGACACCCGGTCTGCTTCTCGAACGGCTTCACCCATTGCGGTTGGGCGTAACCTTCCCAGGCGATTAGGTTCAGGTGGCCCTCACCCTTTCCGACCGACTGTTGCGGCGCCATGCTCTGGGTCGGCGGCGTTAATGAGCCGGAAGCGACGCGCGTGGCGGGTATCTGAGCCGCCATCGCCCCGCTTTCCCCGCCGGTCAGAAATGTGACAGCCAGGGCAATGGCAGCCGCGACGTGCGGGGCCCTTCGCCAGGAAATTGTCCGATGGTTCATCTCCCTCTCTTTCTGCTGGAAGTGACGAACATTTCTGTTCGAGATATCAATTTCAGTGGGGCCGGTCGTCCTTGGCCGCCCCGACCCGGAAGGCCTGGTCGGGACGCCAAGCCACCCGGGCTCGCCGGCCGCGAGCCTCGAGCGCTTCTGCAGCGGCGGTCTCCAGGTTTTGGCGCACCGCGACGAGTTGTTCCCCGCCATCCAGCTCGACCCGGTAACGCGTGACGACGCCGAGGTAAACCACCTCGGCCACGACGCCGTGTTCGACATGGGCACCGGGAGGCGCCTCCTCTGTCTCGTCCAGCAGGAGGTACACCTTCTCCGGCCGGACCGTGAGCCGGTGCCCGTCGCGCTCGATCAGGTTGGAGACCCCGATGAAACCAGCCACGAACTCGGTGGCAGGCCGTTCGTAAACTTCGATGGGCGTCCCGATCTGTTCGATCTGACCATTGCGCACGACTGCCAGCCGGTCGCTCATCGTGAGCGCCTCTTCCTGGTCGTGAGTCACGTAAACGAAAGTGATCCCTACCTCTCGCTGGATCCTTTTCAGTTCTGTCTGCATTTCCTGGCGGAGTTTCAGGTCGAGGGCGCCCAGTGGTTCGTCGAGCAGGAGCACCTCGGGCTCGTTGACTATGGCTCGGGCCAAGGCCACGCGCTGGCGCTGACCTCCCGACAACTGGATGGGCTTTCTCTGCTCGAGCCCCGAGAGCCTAACCATGTCCAGCACCTTTTCAGCCCGGCGCCGGCGCTCCGGCTTTGCCACTTTGCGGATTTTGAGCCCGTACTCGACATTGTCGAAGACGGTCAGATGGGGGAACAGCGCATAGTCCTGAAAAACGGTGTTGACGTCCCGCGCGTATGGCGGTTGCCTGGTCACGTTGGCGCCGCCCAGCTCGATCGTGCCGCTGTCTGGACGTTCAAACCCGGCAATGAGCCTGAGTAGCGTCGTTTTTCCGGACCCCGACGGGCCGAGGAGAGTAAAGAACTCGCCCTCCGCGATCTCGAGGTCAACACCCGCCGCCGCCAGGACGCGCCCGTACGTCTTGCGTAGCGCGACCAGGCGCACGGCCGGTCGATTGTCGCGAGACGATGTTGCGGGCCGGACCTCAGTCGCAGCTTGGCTCACGGTGTCCTCCTTTTCGAGGAGGTTAGTGGCCGGCAACAACCGGCTAGCGTCGGTCAACTCCTATGCCCCACTATGGGCGGCGAAAACGGTGCGCACGGCGGCCACATTCCGACGGCGCGGTGGCGCGGCCCCACGCTTGGGACGGTTTATGACGCTTTATGCACATAAACCACCCGGGCGGCTCGTGTAGCCGTGACGGGCGGCCCGCCGGCCCGCGCCGGCCCGCGCCGGCGCCTTGTGGCGGTTTTTCGCCGCCGCGCTTTGGACCGTTTCTTACGCCAGAGCGAATAAACGGTCCAAAGCGCCGCTGAGGTGAACCCCCGCCGGTCTATTAGGTGGCCCGCAGCTTGCGCAGCCCGGATACCGACCACGACGGGGCCGTCATTGGACCAGTACCAGGGCGACCAGTACCAGGGCGGCCAGCACCAGGGCGGCCGGCATCAGGCGACCGGCGCCAGGTGGGTAGGTAGGTGATGGTGCGCTGGCGGTCGCCGGCGGCAGGCTGTGCCCCTTGTTCCGTCTGCGCGGGCTCAGATTGCTCCTGCGCAGACGGGCGTCGCGAAGCGTGCGCTTGCGCACCGCTCTGCCCTCTTGGACCGTGCGCAGGCGGTTGGCTTGACGTTCCAGGTCTTCGCGCTGTGCCAAGGAGACACTGGCGATGATGTGATAGCTGATCATCTGGTCAGTTCCAGACCGGGACGTCAGCGCGAACGGCGCCGCCAGTAACGGCGCCGCCAGTAACCGGCGCCCCGAGCCCAACACGCACCCGATAACCCGAGTAGGCGAACGTTGTGCTGATGGCGCCCACACGGGCCAGCAATGGGAGGACGAAGTAGTTGTCGGCCAGCACGTCGGCAATGAGCCCTGGCAATCCAAGTTGTTGTGCTCGTTCGACCAATGCGGAGACGAGCGCTGAGCCGGCGCCGCGCCGCTGCCAGGCGTCCTCGACCAGCACCCCAATCTCGCCATGGCCCTCTTGGGTGAGGGCAAGGCTGGCCATACCGACGCAGGTTCCGCCACTCCAGGCCCCGTAGGCGTCCTGGGCCGCGTCGTCGATCGTGAACGAAGCGTGCGCCACGCCGTCGGTGAAGCCGTGGAAGCGCTTATAAAGGGTCGCCCTCGAGCAACGACCGAGCATGGCGGTGACCTCTGAAAGGTCCTCCGCTTTGAGTACGGCCACTCTGACCTGCTCTTCGGCTGTGGACCGCGCCAGCAGTCGCCCGGCCCGCATCAGCGCTGCCGGTGACCGGGCGCTCGGCCACGACCGCCTGGATGAAACCGTTCGGTAGGACCCGTTCGTAAGTCGATTGGTTCATACGGACATCGTCGGCCCGAGTGGCACAGCGGGGCATCCGGGGTCACCACGGACCGGCCACTGAAGGCCTACGAAAACTCCACCAAGAAACCACCTCGGGCATAGCCCGACAGACAGGAGAATGATGATGATGGCGACGGTCGACCTCGAGGTCGTCTCGACTCGCGAGGCTGAGGTGCTCGATGCGCTCCGTGACCACCTCACCAACGCCGAGATCGCCCGGCGGCTACACATCTCGGTCAGGACGGTCGAGAGCCACGTGTCGTCGCTGCTGCGCAAATTGGGCGCCGCCGACCGGCGTGGACTGGCCTCATTGGCGGCCGAACGGGCTGCTCAAGCCCCGTTTGGCCGCGATCAGATCGTCGGCTTGCCGGCCAAGTGGACCAGTTTCGTCGGGCGAGCGGCTGAGGTCGGTCAGCTGTCGGACGCCATCAGTACCAGCCGGCTGATCACCGTCGTGGGGCCGGGCGGGGTGGGCAAGACGAGGTTGGCTACGGTAGTAGCCGGCTTGAGCGCGGAGGAGTTCCCGGCGGGTGGCGCCTTCGTCGACCTGGTGCCCGTCCGGCCGGCGTTCGTGGTCGAGGCCGTGGCCGCCGCCCTCGGGGTTGTCGGGCACCCGCAGGAGCCTCTGCAGAAGCTGGTGGAGAAACGCCTGTGCCCCGGGCGGAGGTTGCTCGTCCTGGATAGCTGCGAACACCTACTGGGCGCCGCGGCCGCCTTCGCCACGTCAATCCTGGCCGCCTGCCCCCAGGTCGTGGTGCTGGCCACCAGTCGCCAGCGGCTCGGGGTCATCGGGGAGCGAGTCGTTGACCTGGCCCCGCTGGGCTTGGACCCGATCGGCTCCAGTGCGTCGGAGGCCGACGACCTCTTCGTCGACCGGTCGGGGCTGGCCACTACTTTGGACCTCAGTTCGCCTTTGGACCTCAGTTCGCCGGTGATCTCCGAGATTTGCCGCCGGCTCGAGGGGATGCCGTTGGCCATCGAGTTGGCCGCAGCACGCAGCAGCTCGCTCGGCCTTGACGGGCTGCTGGCCGGGCTCGACGACCACTTGCGGGTGCTGAGCCGTCCCAGCGTCCATGACGACAGGCACAGTTCGATGCGAACTGTCATCGACTGGAGCCACGAACTCCTCGATGATGAAGAACGGGCCATGTTCCGCCGGTTGGCGGTGTTCGCCGGTCCCTTTGACCTCGGCTCGGCCGCAGCTGTGGCCAGCGGAGGCGACGTAGCGACGGCCTCGGATTTGATCGGGCGGTTGGCCGACAAAAGCCTCCTGGCCCGCGGACAGGACGGTGCTCGCAGCCGGTGGCGCATGCTGGACACGGTGCGCGCTTACGCTACGGAACAGCTGGACGCCAGTGATGATGCAGCCGAAGTGCACCGTCTGCACCTCTCATGGGCGGCGGGTACCGCTCGGGAGATCGAACACCTGCTCGGCGACGACCTCGAGTGGCAGGACCGTTTCGACTCGGTCTCAGACGACCTGCGCAGCGCACTGCAGAGGCCTGCGACTGACGGAGACGGCACCGACTTCGCACTTGCACTGGCGCTGGGTCGCCTGAGCTACGCCCGGCGTTTTTTGGTCGAAGCCCGCGACCACCTCGAAGATGCCGTTGTGCGGGCGCCCGACCAGGCGTCGGCCGCCAGGGCACTGCGGTTCGCGGCCAGCATCGCCTTTGCCGAAATGAAAGGGGAGGCGGCGTTCGCATTGTTGCAAGCCAGCTCCGCCCGCGCGTCGATGGCCGGAGACACCAGGACGGGCGCCATCACGCTGGCCGCTGCAGCCACCATCGGCGGGCGTTGCCCGGGCTTGTTTTCGAACCCGCTCTCTCACCAGCAACTCGTCGCTCTGATAGACGAGGCGCGCCGCCTCCACCCGGCGGGGGACCTCGAGGTCGACGCTTACATCGCTCTGGCCGCCGCTTGGGATAGTGCTCGTGCGCTGGCCGTGCCGGACCTGGCCCGGGCGCACCAGGCTCTGGTCGTGGCCGACCGTCTTGGTGACCCGGTCGTGGTCAGCAGCGCGCTCGATGCTGTCGCGGCGGCGCTGGCCGAGGACAACCGCTTCAAAGAGGCTTCGCAGTTCACCACCAAGCGACTGGAGTTGCTGGACAGGCTCCCACGGCACGAGCCCCGGACCGGAGGGGAAGTGGCCGACATCTTCCATATGGCCACTGAATCAGCGTTGGCCGCCGGCGAGCTCGACGTGGCGCTGGCCCGTGCCCGCCGTTCGTACCACGACAGCAGCAGCCGGGGACTGCCCCATTTTGCCGCTAATCACCTCGTGATCCCCCTTGCACTACAAGGAAAGTTCGACGATGCTATCGAACAGGCGAAGGTGATGAGGGAGGGATGGGAGCGGGCTGGCCGGCCGGCGGCCGGGTGGATGGCGCCGTCGTTTTTCGCCACCGCACTCGTTCATGGGCTAAGAGGCAACGATGAAGCGTACGCAGAATTCTGGCACCTGGCCATGAAAATCCGGCTGCGTAGGACGGTCAACAGCTTCAGTTTGTTCGTCGAACCGCGGGTGGCATTGCACGTCGGGGCGTTCGAGCGCGCCCTCGCCACGGCCGCGGTCGACGACCAGGACATGTGCGGGAGTTTCGGCCCGTACGCTCGGGCCATCAGCGTCGAGGTCGCCGTTGTCACTGGGGCGCGAGATGCTGAGGAACGCTTGGCGGCGGTGCAATTCTTGAGTAAGGAAAACGACTTCGTCGCCGCCAACCTGCTGCGCGCCGCCGGCCGTCTCCACCGCGACCAGGCTTTGTTGAAGGAGTCTGTGGCCGCGTGGGAGGCCATCGGGGCACGTTTCGAGCGGGCCTGTACGCTAATGCTCTTGCCGGAGTTCGCCGAAGAGGGCGCCCGAGAACTGGCCGCGCTCGGTTGTATGCCCAGCCCCGAACACATCAGCTCCACCTACTGACACAACGCCCGCTGTCTCTGACCGCTTCTATCTGGCGGCAAGAAGTGGTGCTGGCCGGGCGCCGTCCGCGATATACCTGGGGAATGGACTTCCTCAGGTCGATCAGACAAGACAGTGACCTATTTTACGCCACGGCGTCCGGCGCCGACCGCACACGAGGCGTGCCGTGTTGCCCTGATTGGACCGTCGCCGACCTCGTATGGCACCTGGGCGAGGTGCACTGGTTTTGGGCGGCCGACATCGAGCAGCGCGCCAGCGGTCCAGAGCAGGTGGAGGCGGGCAAGCCGGCCCGCCCGGCGACCTACCCGGACACGATTGCGTGGGGCCGGTCTCAGCTCGAGCGCATGCTGGGCGTGCTCGAGTCGACGCCCGATGATGTCGGGGTGTGGACCTGGGCGCCCGACAAAGCGGGCCACACCGTTGGCTTCGTTCGCCGGCACCAGGTTCAGGAGGCTGCGGTACACCGCTGGGACATGCAGAGCGCAGCCAGTGACGGCATCCCCGACCCCATCGACGCCGAGATGGCGTCCGATTCCATTGATGAGTTCCTGACCGTTTCACTGCCCTATGGCGTAAACCACACCAAACCGCTGTCGGGCTCGGTGCACCTGCACTGCACAGACGTGGCCGGGGAGTGGTTCATCGAGCGGGACGGCCGGGTCGACCGGGGCCATGCCACCGGCGACGTTTCCTTGCGAGGGACCGCATCTGACATGCTGCTCGCCCTTTACGGCCGCATCCCGGTCGATGCTCTTGACGTTACGGGCAACGAGTCATTGGCCCGTCATCTGGTCGAACGGGTCGACACGGACTGACTGCCGGCGTAGGTCCCCGTCGAAGTTTCTTGTGGCGGGAGCCGTCGTAAAAAAAAGGAGCCGAGGCTCAACCGGCCACAGCTATAAACGACCACGGCGCAGTGGAAGACCAAACCCCGAAGGGCTGGGGACACGCGCTCCATGCGTGTCCCCAATTCACATTTGTGAGCTCCTTACCGGTGCTACGGACAAACTGGCCCTAGGGCCACCTTGGTCTTGGCGGGCTCAAGGTCAGCAGAATCCCGGTCGGGCCGGCGTGGCTCTCCGCCAGCAGGGCCGAAATCACGGCCCAATTGACATCGCCCGGCCGCCGGAACCGGACGCAGCCCTTCCCCAGGCTCAGACCGTCGAGCTCGGCGCAATGGGCATCGAGCACGGGCTGCTTCAAAATGTACAGCGAGAGGTAGCGGACCTGCTGGCCGAAACTCACTTCGATCTCGCCCCCATGCTCGTAGGACGGCATCCCGTACGCCATAACTTCGGAATAACCGCGCAGTTGGCTTCGACACGCGGCTCGAAGCTTCCGGAGGGTCGGCTGCCATTCTTTCGGCTGTTCATCGATGTAGGTGGTGACATTCTCGGCAGTGCTCTTCATGGCGACCTCCGCGATGGCGCGTTGTACAACGATAGATTGCCCTGGCAGCCGCCTGAAAGCACCGGAATCAACCGGAGAACACCTCGATCTCTGCCGCTCCCGTGTTGCCGCCCGTAGACGTGACCACCTCGAACCGAAGGCGGCGGCCCGTGAACGACACCCGCGCCTCGTGGGCGTCGATGCGGTTGCCGGCCGGGAAAGGCCCGTACCTTCTGCGACCGTCAACGACTACGGCGAACGTCCTCGTGATCGACGAGCCGTCGGACATCTCGCGTGAGATGAAGGCAACGCCCGTGATGGGGCGTGATCGCCCCAGGTCGATGGCGATGAAGGCTCGGTCACCGTCATCGTTTGAGGCCCACTCGGTCGACAGGTTGCCATCGACGGCGTTGGCCCCCCTGTACGCGCTGCTCCATTGCGAGCTGACGGCGACGACCTTGGCGCCGATGGCGATGTCCTGGCCTAGCGGGGCGGTCGGGTGAGGGGTCGTGAAGCTAGCCAGGTTTTGGGTCTGGAACACGGTCCCTTTGGCGTCGGTGGCCGTGAGCCGGAAGCGGTACGTCGTGCCCGGGCTCAGCCCGCCCAGGACTACAGTATGGACTGAGATCGCGGTGCCCCCCATATTGGGATCGTCTGCGATCGACCCCAGCGAGGCCGTCTTGCCGTAAGCGATGGCACACACCGTGGGTGGGTTGGTCTCGAGGTGCACTATCGCCGACGTGCCATCGGAGGCAAGTTGCAAGCTGGTCCTCCCCACCTCGACCAGGTTGAAGGCATGGATCTCCCCGGCGCTCTTGCTCCCGCTGGTGCCACCGCAGGCGGAGAGGCCTAGGCACAAAGCGACGAGCACGGCTAGCGCTCTACACATTTGACCCGGCCGAACAGCACGGTCGTGCATTGGCCAGATCTTAGGAGAAGGCGTGATCCTAGGATTAGCCGAGGAACCAAACACCAGCAGCATTGAGAAAAGAGAGGACCACAATTGAGCCCCCAAAGCTACGACCGCTTCGTCGGCAAGATCGGGATCGTCACCGGGGCAGGAGGGGGTATTGGGGCCGCAATTGCCCGCGCACTGGCGAGCGAAGGCAGCGCGGTAACGGTTGTGGACCGGACCGAAGACGCAGTCAACCGGGTGGCGGCCGAGATCGAGAGAGCTGGTGGACAGGCATTGCCGGCCGTCGGTTCGGTTACGAGTGCCGCCGACGCGCAGCGTGTCGTCGCTATTACCGCCCAACGTTTCGGGGGCGTCGACCTTCTGGTAAACAACGCCGGCGTCGTCATCTATGGCGAAGTGCCCGAGTTTACTGAGGAGGATTGGGACACCGTCCTCGACACGAACCTAAAGGGTTGTTTCCTGATGGCCAAGTTCTCCATCCCTGAAATGCGCAAAAGAGGCGGAGGCGCCATGGTCAATATGGCGTCAGTGCAAGCTCTGATCAGCCAAAGGCAGGTGGCGGCCTACAGTGCGTCCAAGGGAGGAGTTGTCTCTCTCACCAAGACGCTGGCGCTCGACCACGCCACGGAAAATATCCGCGTAAACAGTGTGTTGCCCGGCTCGGTCCGCACCCCCATGCTCGAGCGAGCGGCCAGGCTCGAGCCCGGAGACCCCGAGGAGAAGATTGCCGAGTGGGGCCGCATCCACCCCCGCGGTACCGTGATCGAACCGGAAGAGATCGCCTCGGTGGTCCTTTTCCTTCTGAGCGACGACGCCAGCGCCGTCACCGGTGGCGCCTACACTGCGGACGCCGGGCTGTCCGTACAAGCAGCCTTTTGAGCTGCCCGACGCGCTCAAGCAAACAGGGGGGCCAGCCTGGTGACCCGCCAGTCACAGCTCGATCGACGTGGGCGCCGGTGAGCTTTGCTTTTCGAGGGGGGAAAGAAGGCACTCGCAAGCCACAAGATCCTCGACTGCGTGGCCCATGGACTTGAACACCGTTACCTCGTGTGGCGAAGTGCGGCCCGGTCCCGATTGCTGAAGCAGCTCCCCGAGTTCTGTTCCCCTAGCCGGCTCCAGACCGGCAAGCTCGAAGCAGCCCCCTGGTGGCGGCTCGAAGGCAAGCCGTGTCTCGACGAACAATGTCGCCCGCTCGAGGAGCTGAGGCGGGAGCTCGCCTTGCGGCTCGTGGTACCCGACCGACGTCACGTGCGTTCCCGGTTGGATCCAAGTCGCGTCCAGCACAGGCGTGCCCGCGCTGGTACACATGGACACGATATCGCTCGACTGGACCGCCGTTTCCCTCGACACGACGGCCACCGCTCTGGGATCGAGGGCGGCGACGCGCTCCGCGTCTTCTATGCGCCGAGCACTGACCCTGATCTCGTCCAGCGGGCGGCTGAGCGGTATCAACTTCAGGTGTGCCTCGGCTTGGCCCCGGCCCCAATAATGGTGAGAACTCTCGCGTCCTCACGAGCCAGAAGTTCGTTAGCGAATATCCCTTTTCGGTGGAAAGCGCTACACGTTGAGGGGCGACTACCTCTCCCCGGCTCAGCGCGACGAACGCTTCAGCCAACCGGTCGATTAGGGTACTCGGGTCGAGCGCTTGTTCAACCGTCCGTTGATCAATAATCTCCAGCCCTGCGGGACGAGAACCGGTCACGAGCCCGTTAGCCCGGGGACGGGGCGCTCAGTTGGAGGTGCCGGGAACCGAACGCTTGTCACATCCCCGCCGCGTGACCGTCCCGGCGCGAATCCGAACCGCCCACGAGGCTCTCCCCGCGCGTGAGCACCGCTTGACCACCACCGAAAATCGTTGTGTCGCTCGAAAGAACGGGTGTCAGCCCCAGGCTTTCGATTTCGGACGTTCGGTCCCAGTAACCCGCCTCCAGATGAACGGAATTTCCGTCGATCCGAAAACGCGACCGGTCGAGAGCGGCCTGGGGTCGCAGTCGTCATCGACAATCGCCGTTACCAGCTGCAGGTGCGCGTGGGCCTGTATGTACCCACCCATGACACCGAAAGGGCCAAGAAGCACAGGGCGATCTTCGCGATTGAGCACTTCGTTGGTCAAGCGGGCGACGCCGGGCCGACCAGGACATTAGCCAGGCGGTCCGGTGCCGATAGGAACGGTGAATGGCCACAGTCCAGTTCGACGGGAGCGACCCCGAGCACGACCGGTGACACCCGCCGAGACCAGGCCGGGTTGATCACCAGGTCCTGACGCCCAATGACCGTTGTCGACGGGACCGACGGCCACGTTTGCAAGGGAGTGACCTCCTCAGTGATCCTCCACTGTTGGCCCCCGAGCCTCTCGGCCGCCCAAGTTGCCACTTCTGATGAGCAATCAGAGAAAACCCAAGTAGCTGCGACGTCCGGCCGCCATCGAGTGGCTCCCCGAGCGTCAGTGAAGGCGCCGTCCTCGGTCGGGCGGCGAGCCCGATTGGGTTCGCTAACCGGCCGGGACGCTCGCGACCAGGGTCGCCGCCACGTACTCGGGAGCACTCGACGTCACCCTCACTGAGGTGGCTACCTTCGACGCCGGCAACGCCAACCACGTTTGGCCCGACGGGCCCGTATGTACCGTGAAGCCACCGGCGCGCAGAGCAGCGCCGGCAACGGGCACGCCGGCGTCGGTGACTCGCAGCCTCAACCCGCGTGGTTGGGCCGACGTCTCCGCCGTAACGGTGAGACCCGGCTCGAGCGATGTGTGCCAAGTGGCCAACGACCCCGGGGTCGACACAGAGGCGAGGACGTCGATGACACTTCTCTGTGCGTAACCATCAAGCTTCCACAGGTCGCTCGACCCTGGGGGGGCCGGCACGCTTACCTCCGCGCCCCACGCCGTGACTGTCGGGTTAGACCGACGGGCGTGGACCATCGGCGAGGCACTCCTACCGCTGGCCCAGATGGCCCACAGGCGCCCTTGGGGGTCGGCGGCCAGGGTGGCGTCGTAGGCGCCCCCCGTTTCCACACCGACAACCACCGCGTGAGCGGAAGGGTATTTCCACACGAGCACGTGCCGAGGCACCGGGTACCCGCCAACGGCGGCCAGGTAAATTCCCCCGCCTGGGCGCTGGACCACTGGCGTACGGGCCGCCGGACTAATCGCCTGGGGCTGGCCCTCAACGTTGGTGGCGCTACCCGGCAACAGGACAGCACCGCCTACGGGTGCGCCGGACGAGGGGTTCACAGTTTGGGCATAGACGCCGGCGTGATGCGTGGCGTTCGAATACCACCCAACTACCGGGGCGTGGGTGGCCGGGCTTAATGCGATGCCCGGGTCGTAACCACAACACGTCCACCCCGGCGCCGCCTGGAAGTTGAGCGCCGCCACCTTGGCGTCCACTCCCCGATGTACGAACACCCCCGCTGTGGTGGCCCACGTGGCAAAAATGGTCGAGCCATCCCGGCCGACAGCCGCGCTCACGGGGTCGGCGCCTCCGCTGCCGACAGCGATATCAGCCGGGGTGAGCGTCCACCCGCTACCACCATTTTGCGAGGTCCAGAGGGCCTGATTGAGGACCGGGTCCGAAGAACTGGTCGATCGAGTCGCCGCCGCAACCACCGCCAGGGCACCACTGGCCAGCCTGACAATGGCCGGGTTGGCGATGGCGGACCAGCTTTTGGCGATGGTCATGGCCAATTGGGCCCGGCCCGATGAAGACAGGACAGTCTCGTGCAACTCCTCGGTCGCACCTGGTCCTGGATTGACCCAAACGACGTGCAAGGCGCCGTCAGGAGTCCGCACCGCCGAGACCTGGTCGTTGTTGTTGCCATTGGGGGCGGTAACTCGGGCCCACACCGGCGCTGTGACGATCGGGCTGGCGACGGGGGCGGCCAGTAGCTGTGGGACGTTGAGCCCAAGGGCAGTGGAGCTCACCGAGAGCGCCACGACCGCTTGCGTAAAGCGGGTTCGATATTTTCTACTAGTCGCCACGATAGTAATGCTATCGGGCAACGGATTAGGCCAACCTGGCTTGCGGGCTGTTCGCGCGCTGGAGGTCATTCGATACCTCGTACTGGCACGAACCTTGGACATTGCCTTCCCTTGTTTGGGCCTTCCCTTGTTTGGCCGTCTAGAATCGCCACGTCGCATGTAGCCATGCCCGAAAATCTCATTCGCGTAATCGCTGGATTGGCTCCGTACCAGCGATCAAACAGTGCGCGCCGGCCCGCCGGTTTTCCTTCCGAAGTTATTTGCGTTTTCGGCTGGTGATGAGCTGAGTGGCTACGGTCGAACTGCTCGCCCCGCAGAGCCGTCTCGCCGAGACCCTGCGGCGAGGACGTGCCCGTGCCGCGCTCGCTATCCTCGGGCCTGCCTTCGTCGCCTCCGTTGCGTACGTCGACCCAGGCAATTTCGCCACCAATTTCGCAGCTGGGGGCGAGCACGGTTACCTCCTTGTGTGGGTCGTGGTCATGGCCGACTTGATGGCGGTCCTGGTGCAGTACGCCACCTCAAAAGCCGGGCTCCTCAGCGGCAAGAGCCTGCCGGAACTGTGCCAGCAACGCTTCGGCCGCAGGATGAACTTCGTGCTCTGGCTCCAGGCCGAGGTCATCGCGATGGCCACCGACCTGGCCGAGTTCGTAGGCGCCGCCCTTGGCCTGCACCTCGTGTTCGGCGTCGCGCTGTTTGCCCGCCGGGCTGCTGACGGCGGTCATCGCCTTTGCCATCCTGGCCCTGGATAGACGAGGCTACCGAAGGTTCGAGCTGGCGGTCATAGCCCTTTTGGCGTTCGTGGCTACCGGCCTCCTCGTCGACCTCTTCACGGTCGGTCACCAGTCGGCTGCCGGTATCGCCGGCGGCCTGGTGCCGCACCTGGGAGGCAACGGGACCCTGGCCCTGGCGGTGGCCATCATCGGGGCGACGGTCATGCCGCACGCGGTCTACCTGCATTCAGCCCTTCAAAAGGACCGCATCCGTCCGACAGACGATGGGGAGAAGTGCATCCTGCTTCGGTACAACCGTTGGGACTGTGCCCTCGGACTGGGGATCGCCGGTCTGGCCAACGTGGCGATGGTGTGCATCGCCGCCGGCCTCTTCCATCACCTCCGGCTCACCGGGGCCACTTCGCTCGGGTCAGTTCATGCCGACCTGGCCACGATGGTCGGAGGGCTGACTGCGCTCGCCTTCGGGGTCGCCCTGATGGCCTCCGGCTTTTCGTCATCGAGCGTTGGGACCTACGCCGGCCAGGTGGTGATGGCCGGCTTTATGGGTTGGCGCCTCCCTCTGATACTCAGACGGGCCATCACGATGGTCCCTTCGCTTGTCGTCCTCGGATTGGCCGTCAACCCGTCAAGCGCGCTGGTGCTGTCGCAGGTGGTGCTGTCGTTCGGGATCCCGTTCGTACTGTTGCCCCTGGTCCTCATCACGCGCCAGCGCGACATTTTCGGGGCAATGGTGAACCAACGCCTGACGAATGCCGGGTTGTGGGCGGCGACGTTAACCATCACCGCGCTCAACGTTTATTTGGTTGGGAGCACCCTGGCCCGCCTTTGACGGTATCCGTTCTCCGTTTGGGAATGGGCTGGGACCAGGAGTTCTCCAGCACTTCATTGACCGTGTCGCTTTGTTCCATCAGAGCGATAAGGCGCCCATCGAGTGCTGATGGCCGACGGCCCGTGCTCACGATCTGCCCGCTCTACCGGTAACTCTGCGGTATCTCGATCGACGACGCTGCCGGGCCGTTCAAGCTACCCAAGCCCCCACCTCTGCGCTGACCCTTAACCCGGCTTATCCCGCTAGTTACCTCCCGGCGCAGTCTCGCGCCTCAACGCACTCCTCGTTGCAACGACCGGTTGAGATCGCCCAAATAAACCGTCCAAAGCGCCGCGCCCCGTAAGCGTACGTGCGGTGCCGGCGCCCTAATCCGGGAGGAGATCCAGTGGACGCTCACCCACCACCCGGAGGCCAACAGTTACGGGGTGAGGCCGCCGAAGGTGCGCGTGACCCGGGGGTCCTCCGTAGCGAACTGCGCCAGCCGGCCTACTCGCCGTCTCCTGGATAGGGAAAGTGCAATTAGCACCTTGATGCCTCAGGAGGCGCCGAGAAGCGCAAGAGGCACGCGGCCCGGGTTATGGAGTACCTCGGTCAGGCGTTGCTACTGTTCGTGGTCGTGCCCAATAGCGGGGTGCCAAACCTTGACCCCCTCGACCGGGCCATCGCCGTTGCCCTTCAGGTCAACGGGCGCGCTTCCTGGCGGGCGATCGCTCGGTGCCTCGACACCCCCGAGCGTACGGTCACCAGGCGGGGACAAGCAATGCTGGACACAGGAGTGGTCAAAGTGTCGACCTATCTCGACACCACCAGGGTCGGCAGAGCTCGTCCTCTCATTGTCGCTGTACACACCGAGCCCGGCCACTCGGTCGAGATCGGCCACCAGATCGCCAAGCGACGGGATGCATCGTCAGTCTCGGTCCTGGAGGGCACAGGTCAACTCGTGTGCATGCTCTTGCCCTCAGATGGCGCCGCCCGCTACCGGTTGCTCCTGAGTGAGCTGCCGTCGCTAAAAGGCGTACGGGACACCAGTGTTTCAACTGTCCTTCGTTACTTCCGAGCGGGATACGACTGGTCGGCCGGCGGCCTGCCCGACAAGGCGGCGGCGCTGCGGGACAACCTCCCGAGCTCTGACCCCGACAGGACGGATCCCGTGACCCTGAGCCCGGAAGACGAACGCCTGGTAACGGAACTGGCCAAAGACGGGCGCGCTTCGATCGCTTTTTTGGCCCATGCGCTGGGCTTGTCAACCCAGACCGTCCAGCGCCGCCTGGTGCGCCTCTTTGAGGTCGGTGCCATCCACATCCGCACGGAGATCAACCCGAAGCTGCTCGGCCTTGACGTCGAGGTCCTCGTCTGGATCAAAGTCCCACCGCTCGAGATCGACTCCGTCGGTCGGGCCCTAGCCACCCACCCGGCAGTGCGCTTCTGCGCGGCTACGACCGGGCCCACGCAGTTGCTGACTGACTGCCTATTCCCCGATGAGAACACGCTGTACGAGTTCCTCACCAGTTACCTGGGAACGCACGGCGCCACTGAGATCGCCAATGCCGCGGTCGTGGTTGCCGCCTTGCGTCGTGGGCCGCTGATCTTGACCAATTCCTGGACCTAGCGCCCAATTAATGGCCGATTCGCGCTTCCTCACCTTGCATCTATGGCCGAAGTACGACATACTAGGACCTTTCCATCTAACTTCAGGAGAGTGCCCAGGGATGCCTCTAGGTCTTCGCTTCGAGTTCGAGGATGGGCCGGTGGCGCACGCCGAGATGCACGAAACGCACGCGCCTACTAGCTGCCGGGTTTTGTGGGAGGCGCTCTCTGTCCCGGTGACGATGTTGGCGACCCACGCCATGTACGCCGGCCCAGAGATCATGATGAACCTGGCGGAAGAAGCAAGGACGTTCTCGCCCACCGATATCCCGGCCGAGAACCAGCAGGTGGTCCCCAGCGCGGGGGACGTCATCTGGTACTACCAGACGCCCAACCTCATGGCCGGGCTGACCGACGAGGTGTGGGAGGTCGGCCTGTTCTACGGGAGTGGTGGCCGTATCTTCGGGCCCCTCGGATGGACCCCATGCAACATCATTGCCTCGGTGCGGGACGGCTTGGCCTCGTTTGCCGAGGCGTGCGCAGGAATTCGCCTGAGCGGCGCCCGCAAGGTGACCCTCAGCAGGACTGGGTGACAGCCAAAGCGGCGCCCATCTTGCCATAGTGAAAACCAACCTGGAGACGAAAGGACACTCCTTGACCAGTCGCAAACGTTGGGCCTCGGCAGTTACGCCAATACTCGCATTAGGGGCGGCATTTGGAATGCTGGGCGGGGCGCCCGCCGCTAGTGCCACGACCGTACACTCCGCATCAGTGTCACTCCCGTCGAGCCTCAACGGGCAAACGCTCGTTACCCCTGCCGTCGTCGGCTACCCTCCTTACGCCTACCTGTCGAAATCAAACAAGATCATCGGCATCGACCCGGACCTGAGCGTGGCCTTGAGCGGTCCTCTCGGCCGAACCGTCCATCTCAAGATCGCGTCCTTCGAGAACTCGCTTTTGGGCCTCCAAAGCGGCACGTATTTCATGGTCACGGGGAGTGACATAACTGCGGCCCGGGAGAAGACCCTCGATATGGTGTCCTACCTGGCCGACCACTACGAGTTCATGTCGCTCGCATCAAAACCGGCGATCGGCACCTCGACAGCCGCCCTCTGTGGGTTGACCATTTCGACGGTCGCCGCTGATAGTTCGATCCCGGTGCTGAACCAGGACTCTGCGACCTGTACGAAGGCGGGGAAGAAACCAGTCACCGTCACCACCTTCGCTGACCAAGGGTCGGCCGTTTTGGCCGTCGATAGCGGTCGGGCCAACGCCACCACGGCGACGGTTACCAACCTGGGCTACGTGCGCACCCAGGACCCCGGCAAGTTCCGTCTGGACGGGCCCGGTACAACTATGTTTATATCGGAATAGCCACCAAAAAAGGAAATGGCGTCGCCAAGGCCCTAGCGCAGGGCTTAAACGCGCTGATCGCCAACGGCCAGTACCACACCATTTTGGCTAAGTATGGTGTGGCCGACGATGCCGTCGCCAAGGCATTGGTGAACCCTAACCCTAACGTCACGCACTAACCGGGCCGACCAGGCCCCGCGTCCTCCAGGGAACCCCAGGAACTGTAATGCAAGAGCGCTCCACCGGGTCGCCCGCCGGTGGAGCACAAGCCGCTACTCTCGGTCTCGAGCACACGAGCCGGCGCATGCGGCGCCACGTCGCGACCAAGGTCGCCGGTGTCCTGGCCGCGGCGTTGTTGGCCTTTATCATCCAGGGGCTCGCCCGTAACGGCGCCGTCCAGTGGTCAGTCGTCGGCCAGTACCTTTTTTCCGAGCCAGTATTGACCGGCGTCCTTCGGACCCTGCTCATCACCGTGTCCGCTATCGCGTTAGCAATAGTGCTTGGCGTCATCCTGGCCAATATGCGGCTATCGTCGAACCAAGTGCTTCGGGCCGTGAACGCCGTATATGTGTGGTTCTTTCGGTCAGTGCCCTTGCTGGTCTTGCTCGTACTGGCCTACAACTTCTCGCTGCTGTATTCCCATTTATCCCTGGGCCTACCTTTCGGGCCTTCGTTCGTGAAGTTTACGACCACCGACCTCGCCACTGCTCTGACGGCAGCTATCTTTACCTTCGGCCTCCAGCAGGCGGCTTACACCTCAGAGGTGGTACGGGCGGCGATCATGTCTGTACCTCGAGGCCAGGTCGAGGCAGCGGAGTCTCTCGGTATGACTTATTGGAGCGCGATGCGCCGAGTGGTACTCCCGCAGGCGGCCCGCGTAGCGGTCCCGCCGATCGCCAATGAGACGATAAACCTGTGTAAAGCTACGTCTTTGGTCGCCTTTGTATCGGTCCCGGATCTTCTGTATTCCGTCCAAGAGATCTATGCGCGCACCTTTCAGGTGGTCCCGCTGCTTGTGGTGGCCACGATCTGGTACACGGTGATTGTGTCGATAATGACGCTCGCTCAGTGGCAGTTGGAGCGGAAGCTGCAGCGCAGTCGCCGTATTCGCCGAAGCCGAGCGGTGCCGGATCTGGTCTCGTGACCCTACCGGTCCTAGAGGCATGGAACGTCACCAAACGCTTCGGCCCAGACGTGGCCGTCAACAAGGTCAGCCTGGGTGTCGAGGCGGGGACGGCCGTGTGCATCCTGGGGCCGTCGGGTGCCGGCAAAACAACTTTCATCCGCTGCCTTAACTTCCTGGAACGCCCAGACGACGGCTACGTTTTCATCCACGGCCAGACCCTCGGGTTTACCCGGGTCGGTGACGTATTCCACGAAGTCAGCAACCGCGAACTAGCCCGACAGCGGCGCCTTTTGGGAATGGTCTTTCAGCAGTTCAACCTCTTCGACCACATGACCGCACTGGAGAATGTCATCGAGGCGCCCTGCAAAGTCTTGCGCCAGAACCGCAAGGAGGCGGTCGCTTTAGCGATGTCGCTCCTAGAGCGGGTCGGGCTGGCCAATAGAGCGGGCCATTACCCAAGAGAGCTATCCGGTGGCCAACAGCAACGGGTGGCCATCGCCCGCGCGTTGGCCATGCAACCCCATGTGCTGTTGTGCGACGAGCCCACGTCCGCACTCGACCCGGAGATGGTCCAGGAGGTGTTGCAGGTTTTGGGCGAGCTGGTGGCCGATGGCATGACGATGGTCGCCGTGACCCATGAGGTGGGCTTTGCCCGCGAGGCCGCCCATCGCTTCGTGTTCATGGAGCACGGCGCCGTCGTCGAGGAAGGCCCGACCAAAAACCTGTCCCCCACGGCGGCGACCGAAGAACGCACTCGTGCTTTTCTGCGGAAGGTCTTATAGAGGTGTTGACGACGGTGCGGCCGACTGTGGCCGTCCCCGGTCGGTTTTCCGCCTCCGCTTCGGCATTGCGCCGTGAGGCCTTGGTGGTAGCGAGGCGGCTGGCGGATGCCATCTGGAGTGCAGGCGGCGAACCTCTGGTAGTGCTGCCTGCCGCTGACGCCGACATCGGCTCACGGCTCTCGTGGGCTGACGCTGTCTTGCTCCCCGGGGGCGGTGACCTCGACCCATCCTCCTATGGCGAGGAGCCCTCGACCGAGACTATCTACGACGTTGACCAGGAACAGGATGCTTTCGACCTGGCTGTCGCCCGCTGGGCCATAGCCGAAGGCGTCCCCATGTTCGCCATATGCCGAGGGCTCCAAGTCCTGAATGTGGCCTGCGGCGGGACGCTGCACCAAGACATTGGACCAGGTCATCGCGCCACCACGCAGGTGACGGTGGAAGCGGGTTCGTGGTTGGGAGGAGTGCTGGGAGAAGGTCCCATAGCCGTTTCGTGCCACCATCACCAAAGCGTGGCGGTCCTTGGCACTGGACTGGTGACGACCGCTAGAGCTCCGGACGGGACCATCGAGGCATTCGGCCTGCCAGGAGCGAGGGGCTTCGTCGCCGCCGTGCAGTGGCACCCTGAAGACACTTTCGACCACGACCCGGCGCAGCAGGCGCTGCTAAGAGCCTTCATGTTGGCGGCCTCACCATCTCGGGGCCGGTAAGCCGTAACCCACTCTTTAGGGGCCGCGGACCATAGGCACAGGCCATTTCCCCGTCAAACGGCTCGTGCCAAGAGAGGTCCGTTCCACTCCTTCACAGGATCATCACAAACTCTTCAAAGGACCTTCGAACTTCGAAAGTAGCCACAAGTTGAGGCGCAGCGTGTGCAAGTAGCCTCTTGTGCACCTCAGACCGAGCGAGGCGAGGACAATAGCTTGTGAGCACGCGCGTCCGATGGTTGGCTGTCACACACTCAACGCAGCAGCACAAATCCGCAGGGCCCTTTGATATTTATGTAGGTAGGTTAGATCGAGCCACTGTGGGTAGGATCTTCGGCTCAGACGGTGGCAATTGTGCATTTATCCGTGGTCGTGGTAACGCACAATTTGGTGTGAAATAACGGATAACTAAAAAGGCGGACCGACGCGGTATGAGGAACTAGACCGAAGCGCTCCGAGAGAATTGTTTTTGCCTGCGGTTGGCGATTGCGGGCCGAAAGCCTTGCCGCCGCAGCTGGGCTCGATGAGACCGCGCCGAGATGTCGGAACCGAATAAAAGCTCTTATTTGCGGCGCCTTCTAATAACTCGGAGTAGCTCGACGCTCGTGGAAGCAGGCAATACGTCGTGTCGAGTGGCCGACCGTGGTGCTCAGGCTTTCTGGCCGGAGCACCACGGCCAGCAACCCGGCTGGACTAGTAAGAAAGGAAGAGCGATGAAAGCTCGTAACATTCTGCTCGGCGCCGCAGCGGCCGTCGCCTTCGTACCAGCTCTCTCGCTTCCGGCGAGTGCTTCGAGACTACCGACAGGGCAGGTCGCGATGAACACCAAGTGCGCGGTAGCTTCGGGCAAGTACTGGGCCTCGGGCCAAACGGCAAACTGGAACCACAGGTGCCGACCAACCAGCACACTAAAACTGTATATATCGGCACCATTCCAGGATAATGGAGTGACCGTGGTGAGCCTGTGGTGGACCGCACCGGCGGGAGCCACCAGTTTCAACCTCATCGTAAACGAGAACACGGCGGCTGGCCCCTACAGCTTTACAGCCACCGCGCTACCGCAATCGACACAAAGCGCACCGTACATAGTTCAGGTCGAGGGCGCTACGACGCTGTTCAGTGCCACCTTCCAGGTAACCGACAACAAGGGCGACGTCTCGAACGTAGTCAACTACCCGTGAGCATCTGATGGTTGTGCTCCGGTTCGCTGGAGCACTTCCACCAGCTAGTTGCGGTCCGCTAGATGGACGTGACGCTTTACGGGGCCGACTGGCGCGTGGGCTCGTCTTTCGCCAGCTCGAGCTCTTCTTGCCGCCCGCCGCACGCCGGTGACAGGCGGTGTCACAGCGGGGCTCCGTGCCGTGTCTTTAACTCGGGACAAACAAGACACAAGGCACCAAGGAGTACCGCGACCATGAGCACCGACTACAAGCACGACATGGCGATGATGCTGGCCTTCCACGACGCGCTGCGCCGTGAGCTGGGGCATATCGCCCGTGTCACCGCCAGCAGGACCGATGACCCTCGCCACGTGATGGCGACGGCGGCGGGCTGGCAGATGTTCAAGAACTACCTGCATGTGCACCACGGCTGCGAGGACGACGTGCTCTGGCCAGCTCTGGAAAGGACCTTGGCCGACCGTCCGGACGACCTTGCTCTGCTGGCCGCGATGGAAGCCGAGCACGCCGCCATCGAGCCCCTCTTAACCGCCATAGACGCCACCTTGGCCAACCCGGCCAGTGGGCCCGAACGCCTGGGTGACCTGGCCGACGCCTTGGCCACCACCCTCGGCGCCCACCTCCGCCACGAGGAGGGCGAGGCCCTTGCCCTAATCGACGCCACCGTCACCGATCAACAGTGGCAGGACTTCGGCCAAGAGCACGGCCAGCGGTTCGGCGCCGAAGCCCCCGCGTCTTCCCCTGGATACTTGACGGCTTGGACGCGGCCAAGACCGAGCACATCCTGGAGTTCGTTCCAGAGCCGCTCCGCGCCGTCTACCGCAACCAATGGCTCGGCGCCTACCAGCAGTTGGACCGCTGGGGCGCCTCGGCGGAAAGCCTGGAAAAGGTTTCGTAGAGGCGCATGATGGGCAAGCACGTGGCAGTAAGCGCATCCCGGATGCGAGTAGACCAATTGCACATCGACGGGAGAGGAGGACCGCCAGTGATGCAAGCCGGATCCGTGGGGACGTCCCGCATTGCGCCCCAAGCCGGTGACGTCCCCTTTACAGAGGGTCAACGGCGTCGGGCTGTTCGCCCGCAGGGACGGTCGTGAGCGATGGAAGCCCCCCCGGCAAGCGAGGAAACCGACCTCCGGCCGCTCCTGTTCTCGATCGCCTACCGGATGACCAGCAGTGTGGCCGAGGCCGAGGACCTGGTCCAAGAGGCGTTCTTCCGGATGGGGCGCGCCCGCAAGAGCGGGGTCGTGGTCGAATCGCCCAAGGCCTACTTGACTGCCACCACCACCCGGCTGGCTATAAACCACCTACGTTCGGCCCGGGTCCGCCGGGAGTCCTACGTCGGCACCTGGCTGCCCGAGCCCGTCGTGGCCGACCTGCACGAGAGCCCAGAACAGATGACTGAGCTTTCGGACTCGCTCTCTATGGCTTTCCTTTTGCTGCTCGAAAGCCTCTCGCCGGTCGAACGAGCCGTGTTCCTGCTTCGCGAGGTGTTCGACTACCCGTACGAGGACATCGCCCAGATTGTCGACAAGAGCGAAGCCAACTGCCGTCAGATCTTCACCCGCGCCCGCCAGCACATTGGCAGCCAGCAAGCTCGTTACGAGGCGTCGCGCCGAGCAGGGCCAGGCCTTGCTCCGCTCTTTTCTCGCCGCCGCCCGCGATGGCGACCTGGGGCAACTAGTCGACCTCCTGGCTGCGGATGCCGCCTTCTACGGCGACGGAGGCGGCAAGGCGACCAGCACGCCCCACCCCGTCTTCGGAGGAGAAAAGATCGCCGCTCTCTTCGTCGAGCTGTTCGGACGGGCCGAGCGACTGGGGATAACTTTTGAACCGGTCCTCGTCAACGGCGGCCCAGGGATCATCACCCACGACAAGCAGGACAAGGTCGTCAGTGTGCTCTCTTTCGAGATCCTCGACGGCGTGGTCCAGACCGTGCGTGGCGTCGTCAACCCCGACAAGCTCCAGCACCTGGGCGCCGTCTCGGACGTCCTGCGCATCCGTCACGAGCAAGACCACGGGAGTTGAAAGGCGCCGCCCCGTCAGGCCAGTCCCGGCGACGTCAGGGAGCCAACCGTTGCTCTTCCCAGCAAAAGATGAACTCGCCGCATAGAGAAGGGACCGCCCTCTCATCGTCCGCCCGCCTCGGCCTAACGCTCCAGCTCATGAACCCAGGCTTTCACTCGGGCCAAAGGGACGCAACGGCACAGGCACTATCGTTGACGGTCGGTGACCCCGACCGTACCGACAGCAGAGGGGCTGGTGAGCTAAGTAGTGACACGTATTTTCGATGATCCTCGGGCTTTCGCCGACCATGCGCTCGCGGGGTTGGCGGCCGCCTATCCCCGCTACGTCATCCGGGTCGATGGTGGCATCGCTAGCGCCGCCGCCGGCCCGCCCGGTCAGGTAGCTGTTGTCATTGGCGGAGGGTCTGGCCACTATCCCGCCTTCGCCGGGCTGGTCGGTACCGGCATCGCTACCGCGGCGGCGTGCGGCAAAGTGTTTGCCTCGCCCTCAGCGGGCCAGGCCTACCGTGTAGCGCGATCCGTTGAGAGCGGCGGCGGGGTGCTGTTCAGTTATGGGAACTACGCCGGCGACAGGATGCAGTTCGGTCAGGCCGAACAGCGTCTCCGGGAAGCTGGGATCGATGCACGCACCGTCGTCGTAACTGACGACATTGCCAGTGCCCCACTCGACCAAGCGGAGGACCGGCGAGGCATTGCCGGCGGGCTGGCCGTTTTCAAAGTCGCCGGCGCCGCGGCGGACGCCGGTCTGCCCCTCGACGAGGTCGAGCGGCTCGCTCGCAAGGCAAACAGCCGGACTCGCTCGCTAGGCGTCGCCTTCTCCGGTTGCACGCTGCCCGGAGCAGACGCCCCGTTGTTCACGGTCCCTTCCGGCCAGATGTCGATAGGGCTCGGTATTCATGGTGAACCAGGGATAAGCGACGCGCCGGTTCCCTCCGCTCACGGCCTGGCCGAGATGCTGACCAATGACTTGCTGCGGGAAAAACCTGACACGTCACAAAACCGCGCCGTGGTACTCCTCAATGGTCTGGGTACCGTTAAGTACGAAGAGTTGTTCGTTTTGTTCGGCGATGTGGCCGCTTGCTTGGCCGGGGTGGGAGTAGACGTCATCGACGTCGAATGTGGTGAGTTCGTCACCAGCCTGGATATGTCGGGGGTGTCCCTCACATTGTTTTGGGTAGACGACGAACTCGAGGCGTGGTGGTCGGCGCCGGCAGATACACCTGGTTACAAGAAGACATCTCCCCACACTTTCGAGCGTCGCCACATCTCCGAGGTCGGCCCTTACTCCCTGAGCGCTAACGAAGACGCCACGCCGACTGCCCAGCAACTGGCGGGAATAGCCACGGTCATGCTGGAAGCCGTCGCCCATATTATGAGTGCCCACGAAGACGAGCTGGGCCATCTCGACGCGGTAGCGGGCGACGGGGACCACGGCGCCGGGATGCGCCGAGGTGCTGATGGAGCCGTGGAAGTCGCACGGCCCCTGGTCGAGGGCGGCGCTGGCATACGCGAACTACTTGCGGCCACATCTGAGGAATGGTCCGACCGAGCTGGAGGTGCGTCTGGCGCCTTATGGAGCGCGGCGTTGCTGGCGATGGGTTCCAGTCTCGGAAACCACGACACCTACGGCCCTAGCGATTTGGTAAGAGCAGTAGCAGCGGCCCGTGACGCCATGGTGGTACTGGGCCAGGCGGCCCCGGGCGACAAGACCATACTCGACGCCGTGTTCCCGTTTGTGGCCACGCTCGAAGAGGAGATCGGCCAGAACAAAGGGGTAGCGGAAGCCCTGGGAACCGCGGCCGCAGCGGCCACGCGGGCGGCCGCAGCAACGGCACCGCTTCGGCCCCGGAAAGGCAGAGCGCGCCCTTTGGCGGACCGGAGCGTCGGGACGCCTGACCCGGGAGCGGTGTCTTTTGCCTTGGCCGTGACAGCCATAGCCGATAAAACGGCGGCGATGGGAAGCGGTCAACGTGCAACAGACAGGACCTGAGGAGGTAGTCGTGGCACCGAGGTGGCGGATCGTAGTAGGCAGCGACAATGCCGGCGTCAAATACAAAAACGCGCTCAAAGCATTTCTCGAAGGCGACTCGCGGGTGGCGTACGTCGACGACGTCGGCGTAGCGGCAGAGAACGACGACACGGCGTACCCGCATATTGCGGTGGCGGCGGCCCGCAAGGTCGCCGCCGGCGAGGCGGACCGGGCATTGCTGTTCTGTGGGACGGGGCTGGGTGTCGCCATTGCGGCCAACAAGGTACCGGGCGTCAGGGCCGTGACAGCGCACGACAGCTATTCCGTTGAGCGGTCCGTTTTGAGCAACAACGCCCAGGTCCTGACGATGGGTGAGAGGGTGATCGGTCTAGAGCTGGCCAAGAAGCTGGTCGACCAGTGGCTGGATTACGAGTTCGACGTCAACACACCGTCGGCGGCGAAAGTGGACGCGGTCACTTCTTATGAGCAGGTCGCGGACAGGGCCGGCGCAAAGGGTGATCCGGTGGCTACCTAGCCGTATACCCACCATCGACGAGAATGTCTGCTCCATTGATCATGCTGGCGGCGTCGCTGGCTAGGAACAGTGCCGCCGCCGCCACCTCATCTGGGTACGCAAAGCGTCCCGAGGGGATCAATTTCTTGAAATCATCACCTTTCTTCCCGGCCCACACCGCCCGACCAAGTTCGGTAAGGACGACGGTGGGCGAAATCGTGTTGACCGTGACTCCCCTACCGCCCCACTCCACGGCGAGGGCTCGTGTCAGGCCGACCAGGCCCGCTTTTGAGGCACAGTAGGCAGCATGGCCCTCGAGCCCTACACTCGCCGCTTGGGAGGCGATATTGATGATCCGTCCTCGGCCCGCCGGGAGCATGTGGCGGCCTATGTGTTGGCACAAAAGGAAAGCGCCTTTCAGATTAATGCTGAGGGTCAATTCCCAGGTCTCCAGGGTTAGATCGACCGCCGGCTCGATGACAGCAACCCCGGCGCAATTGACGAGGACGTCGATTCGCCCGAACTCCGTTATAACTTTATCGACTGTGCTGGGTACCGAAGTCGGGCTGGAGACATCACAGAAGTAGCCGCTACTCCCCTGGCTGCACCTGGCAGCCACCTCCGCCGCTTTTTCCGCCTGCACATCGAGCACCGCGATCTGGGCACCAGAAGCCGCAAAAGCGAGCGCTATTTCGCGCCCGATGCCCGAGGCCCCTCCCGTCACCACCGCCACTTTATGCTCGAGGCTAAAGGCGGTACCTGGCAAGTCGAGGGGCTGCCGGCCTTCTGTCACGGTTCTCTCCCTTTCGGTTCACTCTGGGATGAGCGTCACCTTTATGGAACTGGCACTTTCGGCCACTAGGTCAAGACCCTCCTGATAACGCGATAGCGGTAACTGATGCGTGCAAATTCGGTCTAACGGGAGCTTCCCGGACTCGAGCATCCGGATCGCCGCAGGCCAACAGTGCGGGCCGAGATGCGCGCCTCGAACGTCGAGCTCTTTATCGTCACTAATGATGCTCCAGTCGACGGTGGCATCCGCGCCAAAGACACCGTACTCAACGTAAGTACCGAGCTTGCGAAGCAGCCTCAGACCTTGGGGCACGGCAGCAGCGTGACCACTGCCTTCGAGGTACACGTCTGCGCCGTACCCTTCAGTCAACTCAGCGACCGCCACCAAGGGATCCTCCTTCGCCACATTGACCGTGATGTCGGCACCACACAACTTCGCCACCTCGAGTTTGCTATCGATGGCATCCAACGCCACCAGGTGCGCCGGAGACCGCGCCGCGGCGCCGATGATCATGCCCAAGCCGATAGGCCCACATCCGGCCACCACCACTACATCCCCGAACTTGATGTCAGCGCGCTCAACGGCGTGCAGAGAGCATGAGAGCGGCTCGGCGAAGGCGGCGTGATGAGCGGGAAGGTCCTTCGCTACCCGGTGTACGATTGCCTCGGGTGGGAAGACCATGTACGAGGCCATCGCCCCAGGGGTGCGCCGTTTGAAGCCGTACAGGTCATGCCTTCTACACATCCAGTACTGACCGTTGACACAGTACCGGCAATCCCAACAGGGGACGATCTGCTCGGATACCACCCGGTCACCTACGCCGATGCCCCAGCGCTCACTGGCGCGATCATCCAGACGCACCACCGTCCCGGCGAACTCATGACCCGGTATCACATCTCGCTCTGCATAAGCGGGACGGTGGTCGTCACCCCAAAACTTGGCCGCTCCGTGGTAACACTTGAGGTCGCTGGCACATATCCCGACCGCTTCCACCCTTACCAAGGCACTCCCCGGCCCTGGTTCGGGCATCATCACCTCCTCGAGCCGGTAGTCCCGCGGGCCCCGGCAGACGACGGCTTGCATGCGCTCCGGCACCATCGATCCTTTCTGGACTAGAAGCCCTGAGGTTCCAGTGGAGCTTGTCTGTCCACAAGTTGTCGGACTGTGGAAATTGAATGGGCCGTCCACTCTTGCTCTTTGAGGACAGTGGCTTCCGCGTCAGCTTGCCAGGGTAACCAGTGCTCCACTATTTGGCTGATGCCCCTCTGCTCTGGTCGGAGTCGCTGGTAAAGATAGTCGACTCCGAGCTGGCCGGTGCCGAGAGGACAGCCTGCCAGCACAAAGCCGATGAGGCCGGCCTGGCGTTCGAACCGAAAGTCCTTCACGTGCAGGTTGACCACCCGCTCAGCAGAGAGGTCGATCGTTTCGCGAGGATTTTCCAGCCTGGCAATGACGTTTGCCGGATCCAGGCAGATGCCCAGATGGGGATCTTCGACTGCCTCGACTATCCTCAACAGGTCGGCCGTTGAGACCTGCTCGTAGGTCTCGAGCGCGAGGGTGACGTCGCAGCTCGCGTACATTCGCACTGCGGCTCGGAGTTCTTGGACGGCCTCGTCCACTGTGGGCCGGTCGTCGCCGAGCACCAACATCGTCCGTACTAAATGCGCCCCCAGGGAGTTGGCGAGAGACAGGACTGACTCGAGCCGAGGCACGCGCACCCCCCTGACCCCGAGCTCCAACGTAATACCATTGGCCTCGGCCGCAGCGCGCACGTCCCCCAGCTGACCTGAAGTGAGCGACTCAACTTCGGGATAATCGCAAATCTGAAGGGCGTCTGCGCCCGCATCACGAGTGCGTTCTATCATGCCCAGAAGGCCGACAGGATTGTCGACATGAGCTGAATGCTGCCAGAAGAACGCGTATGTGCTGAGGCCGAGCACTAGGCCCACCGTACCGAGAGAGAGTGCCTCCTATGCTTCATGCTTGCTCCAGGATCGCGGTCGCTTCGGGAATTTCGACGCCCATTTCTATCAGACTGTCAGTCACAACCCGGAGGGCATTAAGAGCGGGGGAAACCGACGTACTGCACCGTATGGATGACGGTTTCGACGACTTCTGTGGCCGACAAGCCGGCGCGGATGGCGCCGCGGGTGTGACCTCTTAGCTGTGGTTCGAGGCCGCCCAAGGCCACCAGCGCTGCGATCGTTGCCATTTCCCGTTGGGCCAGGGTCAAGCCTGGCCTCGAATATAAGTCACCGAAGTTGAACTCGATCCCGTACCTGGCGAGGTCCTGAGCTAAACCCGTCTGCGACGAGATCAACCTGTCAGATGCCCCATCTCCGTAAAGTTCTTCGAACTTACGTCTTCCCCGCTCCAGCCGGTCAACCATGCTCGCTCCGTTTCTCATATTGAATGCCCTCCGTCGAGGGGAAGGATGACACCGGTTATGTTCACAGCCTCCGGAGCAGCCAGGAACACCACCGCCTCCGCCAGGTCTTCGGGTCGTCCCAGCAGGCGCGTGGGGATCTGGGACAGCAGCTGCTCTCGTCGCTCGGGCGTGTCCTTGGCCCGCCCAGGGGTGTCCTGAGCCCCGGGGACGAGACAGTTCACGGTGATCCCCTGTTCCGCAACTTCGATGGCCAGTGCCTTGGTCAGCCCCACGACGCCCGCTTTGGCCGCGGCATAAGCGGTCGCTCCTCGCACCAACCGACCGCCTCTAACCGCGGCCACTGACGAGATATTAATTACCCGACCCGACCGTTGAGCCAGCATCGCCGGAAGTACTGCTCTCGTCACGGTGAAGACCGAGTTGAGGTTGCGGTCGATCTGGTTGGTCCAGGTTTCATAGGTCATCTCATGGAAATAGCTGACAACACCTCCCCCAGCGGCATTGACGAGGATATCGACCCCACCCCAGGCGTCGATGATCCCACCTATCTCGTCTCGCACTGCGTTGTGGTCCTGGAGGTCCACTGTCGCCGATATGGCCCGCTGGCCCAGGCCCTCGACGAGACGAGCCGTGGCCTCGAGGCCGTCCCGGTTGAGGTCAAGCCCGGCCACCCAGGCGCCCTCGCTCGCCAGCGTAGAAGCGATCACCGTGCCTAGCGCGCCGGCGGCACCAGTGACAACCGCTCTCTTCGCTTCAAGCCGTCTACGCCCGTTAGCCGTGGTATTTCCTTAGCCTTGTGGGCTTAGCGAGCCGGGAAATCCGCAGAAGATCGAATGCGGGCGTTTGTAACCTCCCGAGAGGGCGTTCCGTCAGACCGGTCAACCGGTAGTCCAATGCTAGTCTGTGGGTCTTGCCCAAGTCACAATTGCACGGCGCACCTGGACCACACGCAGACTCCGCTTCAGGTCTAGCCGTCCCATGCCGCCCGACGTTCGAGCATCACCGCGAGGCGTTCGGGATAGGAGAGAGACGACCTCGGATCTCCTGGAAAACGGAGGCTCACTCGGACTGGCGCCAAGTCGCTTACGAGCTCGAGATAGCTCGGGACCAGGGCACAGAGACGTCAGGGCGCATCGAGTCGACCGAGTCAGTATTGGTCCCTTGGCCCACAGAGCCCTTGATATCTCGTGAGAGCGCCACAGTCAGGGTCCGTGTTTGGGGTCCCGACGAGATCCAGTCAGCGTGGAGCCCACCAACTTCAGTTGAGGCCGGCCTCCTGGAGCCGTCTGACTGGCGGGCCGTGCCCGTTGGCCCGGCCTGGGCTGAGGACCGCGACTCGGATACTCGCCGACCTCCTTTGCTCCGCCGCGGGTTCGTCGTCCCCACAGCTCCCGTCGAGGCGCGCTTGTACGTTACGGCGCACGGGGTCTTCGAGATCGAGATCAATGGCCGGCGGGTGGGCACCGATGTCATGGCGCCGGGGTGGACGGCCTACCCATCGCGCTTGCGCTACTTCACGTATGACGTTACCGGCTTTATAGCCGCGGGCGAGAACGCCATCGGCGCCTGGCTCGGCGACGGCTGGTACAGAGGCCGCCTCGGCTGGAACGGCGGTTTTCGCAATATATACGGCACCGACATCTCGTTGATCGCGCAGCTCGAAATCCGGGACCGGGACGGGAATATCCTTGTCATAGCCACGGATAAGGACTGGCGGGCGGGCGCCGGGCCAATCGTCAGCTCCGGGATCTATGACGGTGAGACCTATGACGCGCGATCCGAACAGCCGGGATGGTCTCTTCCTGGGTTCGATGACACCCATTGGAGCCCCGTGACCATCGGCCATCGCGACTTCAGTACGGTGGTTGCTCCCGTCGGCCCACCGGTACGCTGCACTCAAGAGGTCAGCCCCGTTTCTGTCCTGACGACGCCCACCGGCAAGACAGTCCTCGACCTAGGCCAAAACATGGTTGGCCGACTGCGAGTGAGAGTAAGCGGGCAGCCGGGCCAGAAGATCACCCTTTCTACCGCAGAAGTCCTTCAGGATGGCGACATCTACACTCGTCCGCTGCGGACGGCCAAGTCCACGGATGAGTACATATTGGCGGGGCGTCCCGTCGAGGAATGGGAGCCACGTTTCACCCTGCATGGTTTTCGTTACGTCCAAGTGGACGGGTGGCCCGGTGACCTTGGGTCGGCGGTGGCTGGCGGCGACATCGTAGGGCGGGTGTACCACACCGACATGGAGCGCACCGGCTGGTTCGAATGCTCGGACAGCCAGCTGAACCAGCTGCATGAAAACATCGTCTGGGGAATGCGGGGGAATTTCGTTGACGTCCCCACGGACTGTCCCCAGAGAGATGAGCGCGTCGGATGGACGGGCGACATCCAGGTCTTCTCCCCTACTGCATCGTTCCTGTTCGACTGCTCCGGGATGCTGACGTCGTGGTTGCGCGATGTCGCCATCGAGCAACTGCCAGATGGGACAGTGCCGTGGTACGTCCCTGTTATCCCGGCCCACAAGATGTGGACCCCGATCCGGCCCGGGGCGGTATGGGGCGACGCCGCCGTGTTGGTCCCGTGGACCCTGTACGAGAGGTTCGGCGATACGCAGGTACTTGAGCAACAGTTCGAAAGCGCCAAGGCGTGGGTTGACCTGGTCGATGGTTTGGCGGGTGAGGACCACCTCTGGGACGAGGGCTTTCAACTCGGTGACTGGCTCGACCCCAGCGCGCCACCGCAAGACCCGTCTGCGGCCATGACTGACCCATACCTGGTGGCAACGGCGTACTTCGCTTTTTCCACCGCAAAATTGGCACTTATGGCCGACATCCTCGGTCGGCAGGAGGATTTTGCCAGGTACAGCGCACTAGCGGCCAACGTACGGGCCGCCTTCGCCAGCAAGTACCTCGTCTCGCCGGGCCGCCTATCGAGCGACACCCAGACCGCCTACTCGCTCGCCATTCGCTTCGGCTTGCTTCCCTCGGGGAGTTTGATCTTGGCAGGCGCCCGGCTGGCCGAGCTAGTGGACATCGCCCGAGGCTGCATCGCCACCGGGTTCGCCGGTACCCCTGTGATCTGCGACGCGCTCACCGAGGTCGATGAAATAGCTTCGGCATACCGGCTCCTGCTCAACAAAGAGTGCCCGTCCTGGCTCTACGCGGTGATGCAAGGGGCGACCACAGTTTGGGAGCGCTGGGACGCCCTTCTTCCAGACGGGACTGTCAACCCGGGGACCATGACTTCGTTCAACCACTACGCATTTGGTTCCATCGCCGACTGGATGCATCGCGTGATAGCAGGCCTCGCCCCCTCTGTCGCCTGGCTACAAAGAGATCCTGTTCCGACCTCGCCCCGGCGGTAGCCTCACCAGCGCCACCGCTCGCCTTGAATCACCTTACGGGTTAGTGTCCATATCCTGGCGCCTCACGGGCCCGGCGATCTCGGTCGACTTGACCGTCCCGACGGGTTCGACGGCACTGCTCGACCTCGAGGGCTCAGAACCGGTTGCTCTGGGACCAGGCGACCACTCGATCATCAGCTCACGGAGCTAAGACCCTACTACTCAGGGGCGTGGCGTCGTTGCCTCACCGATGATCCGCGCCAGATTGTGAGGCTCGTGGGCGAAGCGCCCAAGGAACAGGCCGTCCAGGCAATCGTCCAGTTCTGGCAGCACGCCCGGTCCGGCGCTCCCGCCATAAATGATGCGGCATCCTCCGAGGGCCGGAGACCCATCAAGCCACGCCCGGATCGCAGAGCACACCGTCCGAACGTGCTCTGGTGGGGCCGGGGCTTCGGCGCCGATAGCCCACCACGGCTCATACGCCACGATGACGCGCTGCTCCTCCTGGGGATTGTTACCCAGGACGTCGGCCAGCTGCGAAACGCACCACTCGGAGGCCGAATCGGGATCCCCGGGCGCCGCTTCGCCGATGCAAAGAACCGCGGTCAGCTCATTACGGGCCGCGGCCTCCAATTTGCGCGCCACCGTCTCGTTCGTTTCCCCAAACAACCGCCACCGTTCCGAATGGCCAATCTCGACAAACCGGCAACCGACCTCGCGCAACTCAGATCCGCCAATTTCTCCCGTGAACGGGCCGCGGTCCTCCCAGAACATGTCCTGGGCACCGACGCCGACCGGCGTGCCGGCGAACGTCCTCACGGCGGCGCTTAGTGCCGCGAAGCTGGGAAAGACCGACAGCTCTACCCAGCCATCAGCCAGTGCTGGGAGCTGGTGAGCCATCGCCATAACTCGCTCACACCAATCGACCGTCTGTGCATAGCCGAAGTACATCTTGAGGCTGACCCCAAAAAACGGCCTTCGCTTATCCAGCGACATCGCGCCACGCCAACCCGGCCGCCTCCAGGTTTTCCCACCTCATCTCGGCGTATTTCCTGGACAGTACGATGCCATCGGCGCCCCCTTCCAGAGCGGCCCGGACGGAAGCGCTGACGTCCTCGGGAGCAGCCTTCTTAGCGTGGGGCGGTGACGCCACATTTACGTCCAATCCCGGGTATACCTTGGCTCCGCCTCCCACCGCCCGCACCGTTCGGCGCGTCTCTCTCAACACGTAGTCGGGAGACAACCCAAGCTTCGGCAGTTCTTCGAATGGTACATTTTCGTCGTAGCCCAGGGCGGACCGGTAGAGGTCGAAGATCGTCTGCTCGTCGATGCCGCGAAAGATGCTCCTAGTCACGCGGCGGACGTGGTCATGCAACCGGTAACCCGCACAAACGTTGTACAAGACCGGCTTGATGAAATCGGAGTAGGCGGCCATGTCTTTGAAATCGATCTGGGCGCGCAAGAGGGGCGAGAAAGAGTTGCTGTGCCAAACATGCCATCCGACCTGGACATCGGGCGCCAAAAACTTGACTTCGCCATAGATCCGCTTCTGCAGGTCCTTGTACCCGTCGTACCACAACTGGTCCCAGGCCATAATTTCGGGATAAGCAAGCAGGAGGCGGAGGAAGCGGACAAAACTACTGTCGGTGTCCGGCTCCTCTGCCTCCTCCTGGGCCAGGTGAAACAGGGCCAGGTAACCCTCCCTGGCCCGACGGGGATCGACGCCCCGTTGCTCGCCAGCAGCCACACAATGCTCGCAGAAACAGTAAGGATTGGCATTTCGAGCCAACCCACCGCCGCCAATCGTGTTGCCTAAAGGGCCATTGCGCTCTGACCCCCACATGAGCCCATCAAGGGGATAGGACTTGACCTGGTCCTCCACTATTGAAAGCCACCAATTGACGTAGTCCGGGTTGCGCAAGCAGGCGTAGTTGTCGGTACGCCCCCATGCATCGACCTGTAGCACCTTGGGCCAGTTGGGCACCGACCGCGTGAGGCCCGAGTGGGTATTCTCGAGGACGAAAGAGTAGACCTTGATATCGCGTGCCTGCGCTTCAGGAATGACGGCCTCGAGCACATCGAACCCGACCATCTCGGCGTCGGGAGCGCGGTATGGCTTCAATGCCGAGCCCTCGTAAAACTGAGGATGCTGGGTGACGTACGACCCGCCGCGGTGGTCGTCCTCTTCTCGGTGACCATGGCCAGGCCACGGTTGACTGGCCATTGGCCTTCCTTGGACACCCCTATCGAAGGCTTGAGTGGCCAGGAATACGGCGTTGACGCCGGCTTTTTCCTGCAGGAGGTCCAAGACGACCTCGACGCCCTCGTCGACCAGCGATACCGCCCCAATCTGAACGCCCACGAAGGGTCTCACGTCGAGATGGACTTAAAGTCAACGACTTGTTGTTTGATGGCTCGTTCGGTCGGCAGGCGTTCCACAGACGACGCACCAAAAAAGCCGACAACTCCCGTGGTGCGGCCGAGGACATAGGCAGCATCCTCCGGTTCCGCGATCGGGCCACCGTGGCAAAGGACAATCACGTCCGGGTTGATCGATACGGCCGCATCACGCATCTCCTGGACTCGCTGGGCCGCCTCCTCCAGGCTCATTGCGGACTTGGCCCCGATCGTCCCCGCGGTCGTAAGGCCCACGTGGGGGACCAGGATATCCGCGCCCGCCTCGGTCATGGCTACCGTCGACGGCACATCGAACACGTACGGGGCGGTCACCATCTCACGCTGCGACGCGAGACGGATCATATCTACCTCGAGGTCGTAACCCATCCCCGTTTCTTCCAGGTTCTGCCGGAACAGCCCATCAAACAGGCCTACGGTCGGGAAATTCTGAACGCCTGAAAAGCCCAGGTCCGTCAGCTCGTCCAGGAACCTGCCCATTATCCGGAACGGGTCGGTGCCGTTGACCCCGGCCAACACGGGTATCGCTTTTACGATCGGGAGCACCTCGCGGCTCATCTCGACGACGATCTGGTTTGCGTCACCGTAAGCGAGCAGACCGCTAAGCGACCCCCGTCCCGCCATGCGATAACGGCCGGAGTTGTAGATGACGATCAGGTCGGCCCCACCGGCCTCCGCCGCCTTAGCCGATATGCCAGTGCCGGCGCCAGCGCCAATTATTGGCCGCCCCATCGCGATCGTCTCTTTGAGGCGGACGAGTATTGCCGTTCTGTCCATGGCTCACGCCGCCTTTCTGATTAGTTCGTGGAGTGTGTCGGCGGCCCGTCGCGCCAACTCTGGATCGTTGATATTCCCTGGATAATCGATCACTTCGACCGCGGTGCCACCTACCTTTTCCAATACCGCCCTGAACAAGCGGGCGTCGGCCTGCTCGTCCCAGAACGTCTGGCCCACTGCATCAAGGGCGGACACACCACCTCTGGGAATGACCAACACCGTCGGCGACGACGCTGCAGCAAGCTTGCTACCTACGCGTCGTCCCAGCTCTTCGTTTTCATCTGGCGTAGTTCGCATGAGCGTTACGGTGGGGTTATGGCGGTACAAGAGGCGTTCGCGGAACTCGGGCGGGACGGTTTCGATCGGGCCGAAGTTGACCATGTCGAGCGCCCCCAGGCTCACAACCTGCGGTACGCCAGACGACCCGGCCGCCGTAAGCCGGTCAGGCCCGGCACTCAGGACGCCGCCGACCAGGTCATCGGCCAGCTCAGTCGTGGTGATATCGAGAACTCCGGCCAGGAAGCCGGACCGCGCCAGGTTTTCGAGGGCGCGGCCGCCTGAGCCCGTGGCATGGAAAGTGAGCACTTCATAACCAAGCTCCTGTAGCCGCTCCCGAGCCGCATTGACCGCTGGAGTGGTAACACCGAACATTGACGCCGCAATAACGGGGCGTGCGTCGCTCGGCGGCTCGGCCCGGCGCAGGCGGAAAGCCTTCGCCATGGCGCTGATCGCCGCAGCGGCGTTGCCGAGCACTGCACGCGAAATGCGGTTGACCCCGGCAATGTCGACCACGCTGTACATGAGGGTGACGTCGCTGGCCCCGACGTATGGGGACACGTCGCCCGAAGCCATGGTAGAAACGATCAGCTTGGGCAGCCCCACCGGAAGATCTCGGACCGCTCGCGCCGCGATCGATGAACCCCCACTACCCCCTAGGGCGAGGACTCCATCGAGATCAGCTGCCAGCTTGAAGCTGTGAGATAGCTGCCGCGGCACCCTCGGCCATAGCAGAAATCGCCATGCCTCGATCTCTTTGTCGCCGCAGTTGCTCGATCGTGGACCCCCCGGCTTGGGCCACAGACTCTTGAGGAAAGTCCACGGCGCCAACAAAGCCACGCGGGGGGTCGACGCCACCGTCGACGACCACCACCTTGACACCGTGACCCAATAGCTCGTCTACCACGAACTGATAGTCGAAGCCTTTGGTGTCAAGGGTCCCAATGACCGCTACGACGGCTGTTGACATGAAGTCGACCTCTCACTAGCCGCCGCCCAAGTTACCAAATCACTACTTTCCTGGGCAACGGCCGGCGACTAATAGATTGGAGGGGGTTCCCGCGGGACCAATGGGTACCAAACTCGATGACCCTTCAGCGCACGGATCACCTCGTCCACCATCAGCTCGAAGAAACGAGGCTCGGCTTGGGCGGTTACGCCCGCAATATGGGGGCTCAGGAAGACGTTGGGCATGGCACGCAAAGGTGAGCCGGCCGCCAGGGGCTCGGGTTCTACCACGTCCAAGCAAGCGATTATGTCCCCTTGGCGCAGCCGGCCTATAAGCGCCTCCGTGTCCACTACTGCCCCGCGTGACACGTTGACAAATACGGCTCCTGGTCTGAGCAATCGAACCTGCTCGGCACCGATCATCCCTCGCGTTGCGGACGTAAGCGGGACCAGGCTCACAACCACGTCTGAAAGGGCCATGACATTTTCCAGCGACGTGAGATCCAGGTTGAAGATGGGGCCCAGTTGGGCCGCGGCCCGCGGGTCACTTACGAGCAGCGATACGCCAAAGGGCTGAAGCAGGCTGATCAGGCGCTGGCCAGCTGTCCCGGCCCCTATGAGCCCGACGGTCTTGCCCTGCAGCTCCCCGTTCAGGTAACCAGGATCGCTGCGAAATACCTCTCGGTCGGGCCACAGGATCTCTCCCGCCACCAGCTTGCGGAAGTGAGAACCGGCATTTCGCAAGCCTATTAGCACCAGCGCCAGAGCCCATTCCGCCACGGGGTACGACGAGGCATTGGTCGTGTCGCTGATCACGATGCCGCGACGCATGGCGCCGTCTACGTCGACACGCGAAGCAAACCGGTCCCCATGTGTGTCGCCGATCATCAGCAGTTTCGAGGCACAGGCCATGACCTGATCACTGACACGCGGCGAACCGTAGCTCACCACCAAGACATCCAAGTCGGCCACAAAATGGCACAGGCGGGCGATCGCACCCGGGTCCGTGGCCGGCAGGGAGTCCCGAGCGCCACCCTCGAACTCCAGCACCACCACCTCGGCTTCCCGCTCCAGCCTTTCGAGTGCCTCCCCTTCGAAGTACCGCTCAAAGGCCGCCTTCGTGCACGAGATGCCGACCTTCGGTCGATGGCCCGCCATCATTGCCGTAACCCCCGGCCATCCAACACCCGCCACAATGTCTCGCCGAGTACCCCTGGCCGCTCCGGTCCCGGCACCGGGGCGTGCTCCCTGACCAGCTCCAGCGACTGCCGGTAGCTCATATGCGTCAACACCGCGGGGAAATCCGACCCCCACACCATCCTCTCAGGTCCCCATTTGTCGTAGAACGCTTCTGCCTTCATCCCTTCACGGCGCCGGAACTAATGCCCTTCATGATCTGCTTGTTGATCGCCAGGTAAAACAGCAACATGACAAATATCACGATGCTTATCGCCGCCAGCAATGGGCCGTACAGTACGCTCCCGTACTGGCCGTTGAAGTTAAGCAGGCCCACCTGGATCGTCGATATCGATGGGTTGGTATTGAACGTCAGGGCTACCAGTAGGTCGTTGAAGACGAAGAAGAACATCAGCATCCCGACGGTAAAGATGCCGTTGCGGACCAATGGGACGCCGACGGAGAAGAAACAGCGGAAGGCTCCTCCGCCGTCCAGGGCGCAGGCCTCGAACAACTCCGTGGGTACAGTCCTGAAGTAGGTCGCCATCAGGAATACAGTTAGGGGCAGCCCCTCGCCAATGTAGGTGATGATCATGGGGAAGAGCGTGTTGTCGAGGCCGACCTTGTAATAGATCTCGAACAGAGGCAGCAAGATCAGCTGAGCGGGGACCATGAGGCCCGCCACTATGAAGAAGAGCACGCCGATCCGGCCTTTGAAGATCATTACCTCCAGAGCGAAGCCCGCCCCACACCCGAGCACCAGGATTAACGCCACGGACGTCAACGTCACCGTTATGCTGTTCAAGGCGTATGTCGGCAGATGGGCGACGTTCCAAGCGCTGGCATAGTTGCTGAAATGTAGCGAACTCGGCAGTGTCCACAGTGGCCGGGTGACGAACTCGTTCTCACCCTTGAAGGAACTCGACAGGAGCCAAAACAGCGGGTATATCTCGACCACCAGTATGACCAGGATGATAACCCTGGTGATCGTCTTCTGCGTCAATTGCCGTGCTCGATGCGTTCCCGAACCACGGCCGGGTTTTTCCAGACGACCGAGAGCTGTCCCCAGTCGCCTGACCACCACGATTGGCTAATTGGTCCTGGGCTATTGTCATCGGGCTACCTGCCCTTTCGTAAGATCTCGCCGCAGTGAACGGAACACCAGCAGCGTTACCGTGAGGCACAGAGCGGTTATAAGCAACGCGATGGCGCTCCCATAGCCCCAGTTGTTGTAGTCAAAAGATGTCTGGAACATGTAAAGGTTTAGAGGCGTCGTGGCCGTCCCAGGGCCGCCGTTGTTCAACGCCAGTATCGAGTCAAAAACCTTCAGGTCTGCGTTCAATGCGAAGATCACGGCGGCCACCAGGATCGGCCGTGATATTGGCAAGACCACACGGCGGACAAGGCTGAGGCCACTGGCACCGTCGATCCGGGCTGACTCAATGATCTCCTCTGGTATTTCCACGAGGCCGACATAAAGGATCACCGCGAACAGGCCGACCGAGCGCCAAAGGTCCATGGCGACGATGACCATAAACGCGTGCGAGCCGCTGGCAAACCAGTCCACCGGAGCGAGGCCGAACAACCGAAGGACCGAATCAACTGGGCCGTTTTCTGGCGTTATGGCAAACAACTGCGAGAATAAGAGGCTCACAGCGACGGTTGGGAGCACCACCGGGAAGAACACGAGTGTCCGGATGAAGGTAGAAGAACCTCTCAGCACGAACCGATAGAACAGGCCCAGTGAGTAACCGATGACGATTTGACCGATGGTCATAACTGCGGCGTACTTGATCGTAAATACGGTCGTCTGCCTGATGGTTGGGTCCTGGATCAGTTGGCTAAAGTTCTTCAGCCCCACAAATGAAAAACCGGCAGCTGGGCTGCCGGTGAAGAACGCGTAGACGAACGACCACACAACGGGTACGACGATTATGCCGATATAGACCAGTAAGGCGGGGCCGAGAAGCAGGAGTATGGCCCGCTTATTGGCGAACACCGTTCTCATTTAGCCGATTCTAACCGTGCCGGGTTCTAGACAGAACGAAAAGAGCTGGCACCACCATCGGGCGGTGCCAGCTCCATCGAAGGGGATTGTGAAAGGGCGTGGCGTCTAAGTTAGGGTTGCGACTGGTCGGCTTGGAGAATGCTCATGTACTGCTGGGGGCTCATGGCCCCGGTGACGAGCGCCGCCGCATTCGCAGAAGCGTCCGCGTTAGCCTTCAGGCCAAAGAGCGCCTCGAACCACAGGACGCTTCCGTTCGCAGTATTGATCGTGTTCTGGATGGACGTGCTCAGAGCAGGCAGACCGCTCACTGCCTTATTAGCCCGGAACCCGGAGAAGGTACCCTGGTCTTTGAGAGATGCACTCCCATAGTTCTGAGCGATGCACTTCAACCACGCCTGCGCTTTGGGACCGAACAGCTTGGCGTTTATGACGTTGGGCGAGCCTGTGTTAGCCGGGTACTGGTTGATCGAGCCCTTACCTCCACTGACACCAGGGAACGGCATGAAGCCGATGTTCTTGCCCTGAGTGTTTTCAGACGAATTGATCTGCGCCAGCAACCACGTACCCATGTACATCATGGCCGAACCACCAGTGAGGAACTGGGACAGCGATGCGTTGTAGCTCAGGTTGGTGATCCCCGGAGAGAAGTACCCATCCTTGCCCATAGTGGCTACCTGTTGCGCCGCCCACACGTACTTGGCGTCGGTCAGTTTGGCTTGCTTGTCAGCCACCGCTTTCATGGCGTTGGGCCCAACTCGCGGAACAAAAGGATCCCGACCCAGCGGCTGATCGGCCATCCTGACACACCCGAAGCGCTGAATGGAAGGACTCCCGCGGCCTTGAGCTTGGCCGCGTCCGCTAGGAGCTGCGTGAACGTCGTCGGCACCGTGATCCCGTGCTGGGCAAAGATCTTCTTGTTGTAAAAGAGCCCCTCGATGTTCATCTGATAAGGCACCGACGGAACCGTCCCTGCGAACTGCTCTTGAGTCGTCGACTGGGCGATCGACGTCATGTCGCTGGAGAGGCCGAGCTTTTTGAGAGCGGTCGATATATCTAGGACGTCGCCCCGTTTGTAGAGAGTCCCCCCCGGCTCGATGTCGGGGTTGTCTGCTGCGTACATTACGGGCAACGCATTTTGGGAGGCAAGGAGCTGGACCTTCGCCTCGATGTTTTGGCTCGGCGTCTGTTGAAGGCTGATGGGCTGGGCCTTTTCTTCGGGTGCGCAGGCACCCTTGGCCAGAGTCTGGAGCTCCTGGGGCGTCTGCGAGTCCTCTGTAGTCAAGAGGATCGAGAACGTCGGCGAGTCCTTTACGGCTGAAGCAGAAGCGATGCTGGTGCTGACGTACCCAGTTGAAACGAGCGCTAACGCGCAAGCACTCGCCGCGGTGGCAAGTCTCGCGCTCCGCGCCCGGGCGTGCGACCTCATTTGCTTCCCCCTGTCTATTTAGGTTCAGTGTGGTGCGCTGAGTGGCTACGATAGCATGGGCTTGGTCGTCGGTCAACTGGTTGTTTGGTCGACCAATCTGCCTCATGGAGTCAGAAGTCGTCGAGCCGACGTCCTTTCCGGTTAGTATCACCTCACTTCTAGGTGGATGCGCTACAAAATGTTTGGCGTAACGGACGACAACAAGAAGATCGACTTCACGAACTCGAGGCTCAGGCCCGTCGAGCGCACATCGACGGCGAGCGTTGTCGCGAAGCAGTTGTTGGAAGAACTGGCTAAGGAACAGTTCGCTTCGGGTACCCGCTTCCCTTCAGAGCGCGAGATGGCCGATACGTTAGGAGTCGGGCGTTCCACGCTCCGTGAGGCAATGGCGGCGCTAGACCTCCTCGGGATCATCGAGGTTAGGCCCGGTTCCGGTTCTTATCTCAAGGCGGACAGCTCGGAGTTGCTTCCCCAAGCTCTCAAATGGGGACTGATGCTTGGCAGACCGGAGGTCCAGGACCTTGTGGAGGTCCGCGAGCACCTGGAGCTGCTGGCCGCGTCATTGGCAGCCAAACGGGCCACGGACGATGATGTTCAGCGCTTGCAGGCCATCATCGAGCGCATGAAGGAGCCCTCCAGGACGGTCGAAGAGTTCGTCGAGGCCGACTTGGCTTTCCACCTGGAGACGGCGACAATCGCAGCCAACACCGTGCTGAAGAGCCTGCTCGAAAGCATCCGTTCTCTTCTATGGGCCTGGTTCGAGCGGACGCTCCGCGTCGAGGGGACGATGCAGGAGACGTCCAAGGAACATGAGGCCGTCTTCAACGCGATAAAGAAAAGGGCGCCTGACGAAGCGGTCAAGGCGATGAAGTTGCTCATGGACAACGCAGACAAGAGACTGAAGGAGACGCTCTAAGCACTGTGCCTTGGGGCTCTTTTTAGGCAATAGGTACGCTGGCCCTCGGTACCGGGTCGATGACGGGAAGAGCACTTATGTCGTCGAGCGCCGCAAACTGTTCTCGGGTGAGGCGAGCCATCAGATCAACCGCGGACGCGCTAGTAGCGACCTCCTCAGCCTTCTCCGCACCAATGATGGCACTTGCCACTCCTGGTCGGGACAGCACCCAGGCCAGCGCCAGTTCGGAGGGTGAATGGCCCCACTCCGCCGCCACCTGCTCTAGGCGCTCGGCCAAGTGGAGCTGCGATTCGGTAAATTCCCCGCCTCCCCAGCGTTTCTCGCCGGCAAAGGGACGATTTCGCTTGGCTGCGGTGGCCAGCAACCCCCCGGCGAGCGGGCTGAAAACGACCAGTGACAACCCGAACATGAGCGCGGCCGGTACTATTTCAGCCTCAACCTGCCGGGCGGCCATGTTATACCGCACCTGGAGACAAGCGGGACGGCACAGGTTCCTGCGGTCGCCGACCCAGAGCGCCTCTACTGACTGCCAGGCCGGGAACGTCGACAGCCCATAAGTGCGAGCCTTCCCGGAACGGACCAGGTCATCAAGGGTCATGAGAGTGTCTTCGAGAGAGGTATCGGGATCTGGGTGATGGGCGTAAAAGATGTCGACGTGATCGGTCCGCAGCCGTTTCAGGCTGCGCTCGAGCTGCTCGACCAGGTGACGCCGCGACAGGCCTCGATCGTTCGGCCCTGGACCTACCGGTTCGCTCGCTTTGGTCGAAAGGATGACGCTGTCTCGACGCTGTTTCAATACCGCCCCTATTATCTCCTCGGCAGAATGCCGCTCGGACGCCGGTTCCACTCCCGGACGGTCGAAATGGGACAGGTTCCCGTAGGCGTTGGCAGTATCAATAGCGTTGATCCCGGCGTCGAGGGCGGCGCCGATCACTCGGCCGGCGTCGGCCTCTCTCGGAGCGACGCCAAAAGTGGCAGTGCCAAGGGCGAGCTTAGAGATCCGGATCCCCGAGGTCCCGAGCACTGAGAACTCCATAATTACGCTCCTCTGCCGGCGACGAGGTCGATAAACCCGTGCGTACTCAGTGATAGCACGCTGGGGCTGGGCACTAGTCCCTCAGTAGCACGTAGGAGGCCGTCCTCAACCTCTTTGGTCCCGCAAATAGCCAGGACCGGGCCGGGTATACCGACTATTTCGAGCGCCTCGTCGGTCATGACGGCCACGATCGATGATGTCGGTGTGGAAAGACCCGCTATCCGATCGCCTGCCCGCAAAATCTTGACTGGCTGGCCCCTCATTCTGCGGACCAAACCGAGGGCGCGCAGGACGGCGTTGGCAGTGGGCGGCTCGTCGCTTGCCGGCCCGATCGCTCCGGAGATGCATACTCGCTTCGGGCCGAGCGAAGAAAGGACGCCGATGGCGGCGACCGCCCATGCCGCCGCGAACACGCTGCGGTCCCTCGGATGCCCTCTTTGCCACGCTTCTCGCACGCTCAGCTGGGAACCGACTGCCGACCAGGAGTCGAACGTCGGCGCAAAGCCCAGCGGGCCGGCATATATCTCGCGCCGACCCGCCATCTGACGCACCTGGCGAAAAATCTGAGGATAGCTGTTCAACCCCGTGGTCAGGGCTCGGCGGTCGTCGTCGTGAGCAGCGGCGGCCAAAGGCACTCCGACGACCTCGGCGGCATCGGGTACCCGCCCGGCCAGGTTTAAGCTGGCGAAGTGGCCCCGGGCTCCGGCTCCAACCCTTACCCCTGTACCGTCGAAACTAACGCGACCGGCGTCGGCCAGCTCGTCAGAAGTCAGCGGTTGACCTGAATCGAAAAGAAAAGCGGTGTCAATTAACCCGGAGCCGATATCTGCAAGGGCGCTCAGATCTCGCCGGCGATCAGGTGGGCAATCCACAGTTACCACCGCCATCGACCCGAGCCTGCTCACAGCCAGAAGGTCGGCCCTTAGGCTTCTTTTCCAATTGCCCTCGCCCAGGTCGGCAAGGAGGTGCACGAACGCCGGCTGCACCTCACCAAGCTGGGACAAGAGCGCCCGGGAGGACGGACCGCCCGGATGGGCCAAGCCAATCTCCGGGAGCGAGCGCGTCGTCTTCGCCGGGCCAGGCGCTCGGACCGTCGCCTTCGCAGGAGTAACGCCGGCCGGGGGCGGGTTGCACGGTGGGCGGCGCGGGGCCTCGGCGGTGATGCGAACGGCGTATGTCAGGACCTGGTCTTTACGGAGGTGCAGCGGACGGGGCTCGCTCAGCGGTGGTGTGTACGATTTGAACGTATTGTCGGTCCAGTTGCGTTGGTCCTCCATTTCGAAGAGCCCGCCCTCGAATTCGATAGTAAGGCGGGTGGCCCCGACTGAGTATGACAACGCCCCGTAGCCGGTAACGATCCGCCCGGACGATATTCTTTGGCCTATCTTCACCGCTTGCCTGTTGCCGAACGGATCCGTCGTTATTGTCGCGCCCGGGCGTAGTACGTAGTGCAGGACGCAGGGCCCGACCCGAGCTACATCCACATCGTCTCTCACCTGCAGTTGAAACGAGACCGTGAGGGATTGGTCAGCGCAGACGATCCAGCCGGAAACGTCGAGCGGGTAGCCCTCGACGCGTGCCACAAAGCCGGTACGGTCAGCGCTGGTCGTGCCATAGGTCATCAGGACGGCGGGCGATCCCCACGACTGGTCGCGGACGGTGAAGAACAGGCGGGGCAGGAGACGAACGCCGCCAAAAGTCAGGTCCTCCAACCCGTGACCCGTGAGGACCATTCCCCAGTCCCCCACGAAGATGGGGTCGGCGGGTGACAGGTCGGCCCGCTCGCCCCACAGGGCGTCAACATGCGGCGGCGCTCTTCGAGGACGCCCACCTACGTTGTCCACTGCGGTTCACATTAGCCCAGGCGGCTGACTGGTTGACCAATCGGCCTGTCTCAGCTACCGTTGCGTGAAGGGCCTAAAACAGCGGTCCTCTCGCGTAGTGGAGGAGGAGGAGATGAGCCCAGAGGCAATGGTGGTAACGGTGGTTGGCGCTGGGGGCAAGATGGGGATGAGGGTATCGGCCAACCTTGAACGCAGCGCTCATACGGTCTTCTACTGCGAAAGCTACCCTCCTGCGCAGGACCGGGTCCGCGCCGCCGGACGGCAACTTAGCGACACCCAGGCCTCGGTGGCCCGCAGTGACGTCGTGGTCCTGGCCGTGCCTGATGTGCTACTTGGACAAATCTCTGAGAGCCTCGTACCGAGTTTAAGCCCCGGCACGATCCTGCTGACCCTGGATCCGGCGGCGGCGTACGCAGGGGTATTGGCGACGCGCCCCGACGTACATATTGCGGTGGCCCATCCGTGCCACCCGTCCATTTTTCTCGAAAGAAAGACCGACGAGGAGTGGGCAGATACCTTCGGCGGTGTGGCCGCCCCTCAGGACGTGGTGGCGGCCATCGAGTCGGGCGACGGCCAAGTCCGCGAGCGGGCCGAGTCGATCGTGCGGACGATCTACGGTCCTGTCCTGAACGTCCACTGGGTGACGGTCAAGCAGTTGGCTGTGCTCGAGCCCACGTTGGTGGAGACCGTCACTTGCATGATTAGTGGCCTCCTGAACGAGGCGTTGTCAGAAACGGTCAACTCATTGGGAGTGCCCGAGCCAGCGGCGCGGGCCATGCTTTTCGGCCATGCGCAGGTGGCGTTGACTAATTCGCTGAGGGGCTCGAACCCGTTTTCAGAGGCCTGCCTTATTGCGATGGACTACGGTCATCGAACGGTCATCAATGACGACTGGAAAAAGATATTTGATGACACCGAGCTCAACGAGCTTATAGCCCGCATGCTTCATATCGATTCGGTACGGCGCCAGCCGGTAGTCGACCGGCGGAGGCGTCGAACTAGAACTCCGTGACCGCTACTCGCCCTTCGAGCCAGGCGATCATGTTCAGCACGAGGAAGTTCCAATTCTGGAACCCCTTGGTCATGATCGGGTCGCCTGTGTCAGGGTGATAGAACTCGTGTAGGGCGCCGCACGCATCGAGGTCCTCCCCGAACAGCCGAACAGTCTTCCGGGCTAGTTCTTGGGCATCCTGGCGAAACCCGTACTTCACTAGTCCTCGGAACAGCATGTAGTTGCTCATGCCCCAAACCGGCCCAACCAGTTAGACGGGTTGTTCGAGGCGCGCACGTCGTACATCTTCTCGAGGCGTGAGAGGCTACGAATGCCATACTGTGCGTTGAAAGTACGCGGGTCGCGAGCGCGTTCCCCCATTCGCTCGGCTTGCTCCCGAGAGGCAAGTCCCGCCCACATGGGCAGGAAGCTCGTCCAACTGTCCACGCGCAACAACAACGATGACCACGAGCGTGGGGCGCCGCTATGCAGCCAGTCCTCCGCGTCTATCGGCCGTAACCCGATGTCGGCGGAATAGAAGGTGCCATCGCGCTCGTCCCACAAGTACCTGGTCATAGCGTCGGCGAGATCCTGGGCCTGGCGGCGACGACGGTTCGCTTCGGGCAGTTGGTTGAGCTCTTCGAGCAAATACCCATAGGCGAGCAGCTCCCGGTAGAGGAGGCTGTTCAGGTACACCGCTGCCGTGCTCTTGTTGGGCCGATAGTAGACCGAAGGATCGTTGTCCACACCCACGGCGAAGTCAGTCTGCCAATAGGCAAGGCCCGTCTCCGCCTGCACGTGGCTCTCGAGATAGCGGTCGACGAAGCGGCCGAGCGTTGTCATGTGAGACCGGACCCATTCGGCGCTCCCCTGACGTTGTGTGAGCAGTGCTGCGTGTTCCGCGACCACGGGCTTGTGCATGTTTTCCGCGAACCCGCCGGAGCGTGTGGGGTCGCCGTGTGTCAGAGATTTCTCGGGCGTGAGCTGAACCGGCATCACCCCGTCGCTGTCGGTGTGGTCGAGGAAGTTGAGGACGCTGCCCTCTTCGTACGGCGCAAACCGACCCCTGCTGTCGGTGTCGATCTCCACCTGACCCAGGACGATACTGGTCGCCCAAGAGTCCCAGTCCCAAAGGGCCTCTGCGTAGTACGCAGAACCTGGCCTCGAGGGCACCGTATAGGGATGTGCCAGCTGCCCCGTGGGCTCGCGAGTCATTTGCTCGCAGTTAGTACGGACATGCTCTTCGAGAAGGCGCATCCAGCGCTTGAGCATCGTTCCTCCGGTCGAATAAACGGACGTGACGTATGACCATAGGCGATGTCATGCGCCGACCACCGAACAAGCGGGTGTCACCGTCGCCGAACACCCGGCCGGCTTATCAGTGGGGGCGAAGGGCCGGGATGATGCGATGGGCATTAGCTCCGTAAACATCAACGAGCACGTCCTCAGGTAAGTGCACCCCTGAGATCGTCCAACGCCCGCACCCTGGTGGGTTTGAACGCGAATACGAGAAGTACTCGTCATCGCTCTCCAGGAAGCGGTAATAGCCCGCGTAGGCCCCGTGGTTGGGTGGGAAGGAGTCCGTGCCGAAAAGTACCCGCGTCGGATGCTTCATTATTAGGCGCCTGGTCGCTCGAGGCTGCCTTCCGAGATCCGCCACCCTGGCCGCGATGTCCGCATAGAAGTTCGGATAGGTGTCGAACATCCGGCCCACCCAGGCCAAGTCCTCCGCGTTGCATCCCACATGAGCGCCAATGAACGTTACGCCGGGGTTTTGCGCCACCAGATGCTCCAGAGCGTCGATGAGGACCTGGAACCGGGGGAACTTCGGGTCAGCAAAATGCCATTCGGGGTGGACCAGCAGCTGTTCAAGACGTTCGTTTTTTTCGCTCAGGGGCTCGAAAAACGCCGGAGGATCGGCAATGTGGATCAAGACCGGCAACTCCGCTTGCGCCGCCACCTCCCACACCGGCGAGAGGCGGTCATCATCACATAAAACGAGGGCACCCGACTCGTCGCGGACATGGAGCCCGACATCCTTCCACACCTTGAGGCCGGCGGCACCACGATCTATCGAGTCTTGCAGGCTCTTGGCGAAACGGTCCGGCCACCCCGATTGCTCGCACTCATCCCAGTCGAGGCGGCAGAACGTGGCGAACCGACCGATATAGGCCCTGTCATAGCGGTCGAGGTTGGCCTCCAGGCTGTCGGCCCAATCACCATCAAGGTTCACAATGGTCCGTACGTTCCACTCGTCCATTCCCGCCACCAGACTTCCCACATCCTTGACCAGCCAATCGGCTTTGTCTGCGGTTACGACAAGCTCGTTCACGTCCATGCGGCGGCCCAAATGGTTGTGCACATCGACGACCGGTGCTGACGGACGCGGTCACTTCGTGCGCCTCCAAACGAACCGCCGGCTCGGGCTTGTAGTCGCGCAACAACAGGTCGTTCCAATTCCGTTCCACCGATTAGACCCCGCTTTCTATTCTGGCGCATTCTGTTCTGGCTCTTTCTGTTCTTGGCTAACGCTACTGCGGCTACCGTTCCGGGTGAGCACGCCAATTCGCGGCACGGTTCCCCCGGGCGCCCGCCGTCACACCCGTGCGCCCGCCGCCTCTTGCGCATCGAGGAGTTCGTCGACAAGTTGACGGATGCGGTCGAGGCTGAGTTGTGCAGACAACAGCGGGTCCACGTACGCAGCCTGGTACAACAGGTCTCGTTGTCCAGTCAAAATGCCTTCGACGGTCAGCGACTGGACATTTATGGCCATCCGGTTGAGTGCGGCACAAGCTTCGGGCAATCGTCCAACACGCCCGGAGACGATCGTCCCGCCCCGGACCGTGCATGGCACCTCGACGCAGCAATTTTCCGGTAGGTTATCGATCAGCCCGCCTGTGTTGACGACGTTGCCCATGAAAGTGAACGGCACGTTGGACTCCAGTGCCGCCGCTATCCGGGGGGCGTACTCGACGCTCTGGGGGGCTGAGGCGGCGGAAGGAGCGGCGGGGTCCCGCACTGACCGCCGGTTTTCGGCGAACCGCTCCTCTTGCCGGTCAAGTATCGCAATGTACTCCCGCCCCTGGATCCCGAGCGCCTCCGCACTACCACCCGGGTGCAGAAACCACGGGTAGTACTCCGCGCTGTGAACGCTCGATTCGCTTACGAAGTAACCGAAACGGTCCATCAACTCGAAGCGCACGGCGTCCTGCTGCCGCACAGCAGGGTCCTCTGCCCGTTTGCGCAGCTCCGGGTAGAGGTCCTGGCCAAAGGAGGCGAGGGTCAGGAACCAGGTCATGTGGTTGATCCCTGCTGCCGTCCAGGCCAGACGGGCGGGGTCCGGAAGGCCCAGGTACCCGGCTAACTCACGGGCGGTGTTCTCGGCGTCGTGGCACAGGCCCACGTGGCGCACGTTGGCACCTCGGGCCAGAGACATAACCACCATCGCCATCGGGTTTGTCTCGTTTAGGAGCCACGCCTCGGGGGCCTCGTCCTCGATCACTCTGGCGAGGGCCAAGACCTGCGGGATGGTGCGGGCCGCACGAGAGATACCCCCGATACCATGCGTATCAGCGATGGTCTGGCGTACCCCGTACCGTTCGGGGATGTCGAAGTCCAGTTGGACGGCTCGTCTCCCCCCGACCGCGATGGTGTTCATTACATAGGCGGCTCCACGCACTGCTTCCGCACAGTCGTTCGTAAGCGTAACGCGAGCCTTCGAATGGCTCTGTTCGACTATCGCCTCGACGACTTCCCCCACTTCCTTCAACCGCCCGGTGTCGATGTCCATCAGCCTGATCTCGGCATCGGCCGTTGGTTCTTGTTGCAGGAGGTCACTAACCAGTTTCCTGGTGAAGACAAGGCTCCCAGCCCCGATCACCGCGATCTTTACCATCGCCGTTTTCCTTTCGTCGGTCCCATAACGTTCACGCTTCTAGCACTCTAAACGCGCCCTTTTTCCCGGCCCCATGACACGGAGCCGGTCGCGAGGGCCAATCTACACTCGGCCGCCGACGGGACGGTTCGAACCTGCCGGAGCAAGCCCGCCCGTACCGACTACTCCGGTACCCGACGGCTCCACAAACGGCCCGCCCGGTTGCCCTTCAGGACAGCTGCCTGTCCCGTCACCTGCTTTCCGGCAGACCGGGCGAGCGCTTACCCGCGGCACGAAGCCATTCCGTATTCCATACTCCGTGTTGCGTTACACCCTCACGTTCACATACCGCTCAAGGCAGAATTCGCCTCCGAGACCGCGGTCGACACACCCGGGTTTACCGCCTCCTTGTTCAAGAAGACAAGGTTGAGCTCCGTCTCCATCTGAGTGTAGGCGGTCTGAGCGTTGGGCGCTTCGCCGAGAATGAACGTCTTGCCCTTTTGCTCCTTCAAGAACGGCGCCACGTCCACCCCTTTCTTGGCCCAGTACCCCACATAACCGGAATCAACTGAGGGCATGCTGCCCCAAATATAGCCGTCGTTGCTCATGAGGGTCTCGGTCGCCTTGTTCGTCAGCCAGGCCCAGAGCAGCTCGGCGGCCGGAAGGTGTTTGGAGTGAGCATAGATGTTGATCCCCAGACCGTTCGTGGCCGACACCACCCCATCGGGCCCGGCAGGCAGCGGGGCGACGCCCCAGGGGAACTTTGTCGTGCTGGCGATGGACGCCAAATCCCAGTCGCCGTCGGTCATCATGGCCACGTTGCCAGGCGAGAAGGAGTCGGTCGATTCGGTGTACGTCGGCTGCGTCGTTACCGTGGCCGGCGGGGCCACGTGCCACTTGTAAACCAGGTTGTTCAAAAACTGGAACACCTGATCACCCTTCGGCGTGTCGAACGTGAACTTGCCGTGGGAGAAATAGGACACCCCGTCCTCTTCCAGGAAGTTAGACCACCCCGTCTGGAAGCCGGCGCCGGCGTTGCCCGCTGAGAAACCGTACTGGACGATCTTGTCCGGGTTAAACCCGGCTTGGCCCGGATGTTTGCCCTTGTTGTCAAGCGTCAGGGCCTCGGCGTACTTGAGCAACGTGCCCCCGTTTGTTGGGTTCCACGTGAGATTTGTCGGGGCCGCCAGCCCGGCCTTTTTGAGTTCGTTCTTATTGTAAATCAGCCCGATCGTATCCCAGTCCTTTGTGATGGCATAATAGTTCCCCTTGTAGACGAACAGCGGCAACAGGCTCTGGTAGTAGTCGCTAAGGCTTATATGATATTTCTTTATGAGCGGCGACACGTTGAGGAGAGCGCCTTCTGACACGTACGTCGGGAAGTTGTTGAGGTTGTCCCAGAACAGGTCAGGCGGGTTGCCGGCGGCTATCTCCGTGGCCAACTTGGTCCAGTAGTCAGTAAACCCCACCTGGATAACATTAACGTGAATATAAGGGTAAACCTTTTGGAAATTGGCGATAGCCTTTTTGTAACCTATTTCCTGGTTCGGGTCCCATAGCATATAACTGATCGTGACGGGGGCCTGTGCAGCGGCCGTCTTTGATGCCGCCACTGGCGCCGCCTCGGCCGCACTCGCCAGAGTGAGCACGATGCTGCCGGCCGCGCAGGCGCAGCTTAGCAGTGCCCGCCCCAGAGACCGGACTGGTGATTTGGCCGCTCGTCTCGGGAACTGGACGCCGTCGACGTTGATCTGTCTCATTTGTACTTGCTCCTCCTTTTTTTATGGGCATACGAAGGCCTGGAACGGTAGAGCTTGGCGAGGGCGCTAGCGGAAGCTCGTGAGCTGAATTGAGCTCAGGATATAGCGTTGGAATATGAGGAACAGAAGCACCAGCGGCAAAAGGGACAATACGCCGCCGGCCATCATGAGGTTCCAGTCGGTCCCGAAACTGGATTGGAAAGTGGCGATCCCGACGGTTAGCACCCGCGCTCCGTTGCCATTTGTCGCTATTAGCGGCCACAAGAAGTTGTTCCACCCGTACACGAAGCTCATGATCCCGAACGTCATCAGCACTGGGCGGCTAAGTGGCATCATTACTCTGGTCAGCACCTGGAAGGAGTTGGCGCCATCCACCTTGGCCGCGCTGACGAGGTCGTCGGGGATGCGCAAGAAGAACTGCCGCATCAGGAAAACACCGAACACGCTGCTGGCTACGTACGGTATGACGAGGGCGGGCAGCGAGTCGAGCAGGCCAAGGTTCTTGACGATTATGAACATGGGGATAATGGTCACGGTCCCGGGGACGAGCAGCATGGCGATGAAGACGCCGAACAGGGCGTTTTTGCCCGGGAAGTCCATTTTGGCGAAGGCGTAGGCTGCCAGCGCGCAGAAGAACACCTGGCCAACGGCAATGCATAGGGCCACGACCGCTGTATTGAACAGAAAGTGCCCGAAGTCGTACTGGTTGATCAGTTGGACGAAATTGTGCCAGGTCAGAGGGTGAGGAAGAGAAAAGGGCGAGCCCGAGAACATCTGGTTGAGAGGCTTCAGGCTGGCCAGTAGCGCCAGCAGGTAGGGCACGACAAAAAGCACGCTGGCGATAAGCAACACCAAGTAGCGCCCTGATGAAGTTAGGAGGATGCGGTATGTGTGGGGTCTCATCGAGGTGCCTTTCAGCTGAGGTCGTAGACCAGGCGCTTGCGGAAGTAAAGGAACTGCAGCACGGTGATGATCAAGATGATCACGAACAGGATCACCGAGAGGGCCGACGCGTAGCCGATCTGTAAGAACTGGAACGCGTGCTGGTAGATGGTGAAGTTCATGACCTGAGTCGAATAGCCGGGGCCACCGTTGGTCATGACGTAGACGGTGTCGAAGACCTGGAACGAGGAGATCATATCGATCACCGTCACGAACAGCATCGTGGGACTGAGCAACGGCAGAGTGATGCGGAAAAAGCGCTGTACGGAGTTGGCCCCGTCGAGCTCGCACGCTTCGTACAGGCTGTTCGGGATACCCTGCAAGCCGGCCAGGAAGAACAGCATGTTGTAGCCGAGGAATTGCCAGACCGTCACGAACGCGACCGTCGGTAGCGCCAGGGTGAACGAGCTCAGCCATGCTGGCCCGTTGATGCCGAAGAAGCTAAGCACGTTGTTGACCACGCCGTTTTGAGGGTTGAAGATCCATTCCCAGATCACCCCGATGGCGACAGGAGTGGCCAGCCACGGCAGGACGGCGATGGTGCGGAAGACCCCGGCCCCCATGAACTTGTTGCGCAGCAACATGGCCATCCCCAGCGACAGGACTACGAGGGGCACCACGGTGAGGACGACGTATATGGCCGTGGTCTGCAAGGACGACCAGAACAGCGACGACGTGAATATGGCGTGGTAGTTAGCCAAACCCACGTACTTTGGCGTCCCGATCAGGTTCCAGGTAAAGAACCCGAGGACAACGACGGCGATCACCGGCACAAGAATGAACAACCCCGCGCCGAGAAGGCTCGGCAAAAGGTACAGGTAGGCAACAGCTGACCGGCGTAGACGGGGCCAGCGCTTGGCTGCCGGGGCCGATGGCGATTCAGCAAGGGCACGCCTTGATTGGCCCGCCACCCCCGGTACTTCAAGCGTGCTTGGCAATGCCATATATTTCCCCCTTTCCTGTTGCCTTCAGATCTAGGGAGCCTCGCCGTCCCCTAACTGTGACCCGCTGCCCGCGCTGTCTGGACGCCGCCGCCCGGTGGGGACGGCGGAACGCGATGTGGCGCCTTCCGCTAGATATTCGACCTCCAGCTCTCTCAGCCAAGAACTGACCCGCATGGCCTTGTCCACGTGCTCGACCGCCGCGGCGAGCACGGGCTGCATCTCTGCGATTTGCGACGCGCTCACGCGCTGCACGGGAGCGGTCAAGCTGAGCCCGAAGAGCACGCCCCCCACGCTGATCGCCATCCCGATACAGCGGACCCCCGCTGTCGACTCCTCGCACTCACTGGCAAACCCCTGCCGCCGGCAGCGGTCCAGCTCGGTCACTAGCTCGTCCCGAGTGCGAACGGTGTTGCCCGTGAGCGGCGCAAGTTGTGTTGGGTAGATGGCGGCGAGGTCGTCGTCTCGCAGGTACGCCAACATCGCCTTGCCGAGGGCGGTGCCATAAGCGCGTTTGCGCTGGCCAATGTGGGAAACCGACAACAAGTCATATGAGGCGGCGCGGCGGTTCAAATAGAGGACATCGCCCTCGACCAGGGTCCCGAAATGACTGCTTTCCCGGGTTGCGGCGGTCAACTCGTCCAGGGCGGCGTCGGCGATCGAGCGCGCCGAACGCACCAGGGGGACAGACGTGCCCACTTCAAAAGCTGTGAACCCGATGGACATGCCTCCCGGGGATGCCGTCAAGAAGCCGGCATCCAGGAGGCTCCGTACCAGCGCATGCAAGCTTCCCTTAGGTATGCCTGTCTGGCGCTGAAGCTCGCTGAACCGCAACGGGCGCTTCGCTCGCGAAACCAGGACCAAGAGGGTGAGCGCCCGGTCAACCGTCCGGTTCCGCCCATGGAGCGACCGGTCTAGGACGGTGCCGTCCCCCGCCATCCCGTCCGGGTAAGCAGCACTTAGCACTTTCCCCGACCGCCTGTGTTCGTATATACGAACATCGTTTGGCATACCCGGCTAAACGATGATCCAATTGTTCGTGATTGTCAAGACACTTTCCAGATTGACCCCTTTTCAAACCTCGCCTCACGGGCCCCGGGCACATTTGGTGTGGCCGGCTCAACGAGGAAGAGGCCTGCTCGGTCCATCGTGACCGCGGTCGTTGCGGTGCAACACCACCCGGCCCGTTGGTCCGCCGACGACGACAATCGTCTCGTCCTGGAAGACCACCGGCAACCCCAAGTGGTCGACATAGAAGGCCCTGGAAGCGGCCAGGTCGGAGACGAACAGGATAAGGCTCTCTAACCCGGGGACGCTCACGGCTGCAGCCTATGCCTCCCTCATGCAACCTGAGCACCGTACTCACGATCGGAGCACGCATGGTGTCACCTGATAAAACAGTGACATGGGCACGCCCGTCCAAGTGACCTCGAGGAGGACAATATGTCAACGTTGAGCGCGACCGGGGCAACGGCGCCAGTGAACGATAGTGACATCGAGTTTTATAAAGAACACGGGTATTGGGTCTCGCCGTTGATCGTACCGGGCGACGTGCTCGACGCCGCCGAGCGAGGGATGGAGCGGTTTTACGCTGAAGACGTGGACCACGTACTCGAATGGGACCGCCGCACGGACCGCGACCAGATCCCTCTCGGGACATACAGCCATTGGGGGTGGCGCCCGCAACACGGTGACATCATGCGCAAAAACGACTACACCTCGTTGCGAGTGGACGAGCTCGCTCGCCTGGCTCATTTTCCTGTAATTGCAGCGTGCGCCGGCCGCCTTTCCGGCTCCGAGCAATTACGGTTGTGGCACGACCAGCTGCTTTATAAACCGGCGGACACAGACAAGGACTCCGCGAACGTGAAGTGGCATACCGACCTGTTTTATTGGAAGACGTGCTCGAGTAAGGACATGTTGACTGCCTGGATACCATTCGCGGACGTGACGCAAGACGATGGCGCTATGGCTGTCGTCGACGGCAGTCATCTATGGAGCGACGATGTCGATATCGATTGGAGCGGCGTCCCGTTTTCCATAATAAATGAGGTCCTGACCGACCACGACGCCCAGCTCGTCCCGATTTGCCTGAAGCGGGGCCAGGTTAGTTTTCATCACTGTAAAACGATCCACGGTAGCGGAGCAAACCACGGGACGAAGCCGCGCCGTTCCTTCGTCGTGCATTTTCAACAGGGCAGCAACCGGTATACTGAGGGTGGGTACCATCACCCTAATGACGACCTGGTTAGACGAACAGCAAATGGGTCACCAGATTACTCGGACCCGGATATTTCACCGCAACTGTACCCATAGTCGCTCCTAATCGGTACCGCCGCGGTTCGAAATGTCTGCATCGGCGCACAGGCAGGCCTCCGGGACGCGCCATAGAAGAGGACCGTCCAGTCTCGTCGATTACGGGCAGCCCGTTATGGATGACCGTGTCAGAGTTGCTAGCTGCCGGCTCGGTGCGGGTTCGGGGATGTGTCACAGGGTGGGTCGCTGTCTTGTCTTGGGGCGAAGTGAACCCGCCATCAAAGGAGTCAGCGAAATGAGCGGGCCGCCTTCAGTAGGCCGAACCCGTCCCGCGGCGCTCGCCTATCGATCGTTGACTAAGAAGCATCGTCGTCGAAAACCCTGAGGACCTCGATCTTGCCGCTGCGCGCGCGCTCGGGTGGCCGGCGGCCACCTCTACCGCTTCGGCCAGGTCGGCGCAGTCGATGACCTGGAACCCCGCCACCTGTTCTTTGGTCTCGGCGAAGGGACCATCGGTGACGAGAAGCTCGCCTTGCCTGTCGCGCACCGTCTTGGCGGCGGCACCGAGCTCGAGCCGGGCGCCGCTGACGAGCCGTACCCCTCGGGCCTCGGTCTGACGAACCCAAGCCGCGAGGGCGTCGGCACCTGGGCCCGGCACACGACAGTCGTCCTCTGGCTGCTGCTCCCCGGTCTCGTCGAAACACATCAGAAGTAGGTACTGCACAAGCCCTCCTCTCGGGACCATTCGATCGTGCTACCTGCGGCGGTGCTCTCGCCAGAGCCTGTCTACCCCGGAGGCGCCCTCCTTCCTAACGACGAACGGCGCTGGCCGAAATGGACAGCCTGCTGCAGCCATGTCTCGATCTGGGAGAAACAGGCCTAACGAGTTGACGACCGGAAAATGGCGCCGCTCGAAACACAGGAGTGGGCTCTTTGTGGAGCCCAGCTCCCTCAGATGACAACGGTAACGTTTCGCTCCACTGCCGCCACCATCACTGCTGCCAGGCCTTCGCCGTCATAGAGCGGTAACGGGGGCGCGGCGGCGACAAGATGCGGGCGCCGGGTGAGACCTCGTGCGCGGTCGGGGGCCCGGGGGGGATTGACAAACAGCATGATAGACAGCCGATCCGGGCTCCGGCGGCTGTTCCATACCAAGCCTTTACAGCTGGTGGAGTCCCAGGTGTGTTGGCCCCAGAGCCGGGTGACCGGGTACTCCTGAGCCGGAGTGGCGACCACCTCACCGCGGAGGTAGCCATAACGGGCCAGCGCACCGTCGGTGAGGTCCCCGAGCTCACAATCAACCGTGACCACGATGGTCCCGGCCCGCAGAGCGAGAAGGTCGGCCCGAAAAACCTGAGCCGGTTCGACGGGATCGTCCCCGAGGTCATGGAACACGGTTTCCCCCAAGGCGCAAGCCAGATCGTCTCCCGCATAGAGCACCGGGACGCGACGACTGTCGAGCCCTCGCACGGGGCTGAAGCGCCGGAGGGCCGAACTGGCAGACGGCTCAGTCGACCCGAGCTGGTCGGCCGCCACCCTCACCAGCGACGTCCCGGCCGGGAGCGTCCGGGTGGTCAAAGCCAACCCCCGCTCCGGGCCGCGTGCGCTCAGAACCAGTCCCGCCGCCGCGCCGCCGCAGCCGCCAGTTCGGTCGCCCCTTCGGCTCCGGGTTGTTCCCGGAGGGCAAGCAGCCGGTCCACCGGACGGGCCTCAGCCAGTGCCGGGCTCGGCACCAAAAACCACAGGGCCTGCTCCCAGTCCGACATCCCATACGAGCGCAAGGCCTGCAGCACAGGCCGTACCGCCGGGTCGGGCTGGCCCGACTCCAGCAGCTGGAAGCCGGGCACCAGCGTGCGCCCCTGCCAGCGCACCGTGACAATGCGGTCGGCCCGCCGCCAGTTGTCAACCGTCGTGGCCGGGTTGCGTGCCGTCGAGCCGGCCAAGGTCGCTAACTCCTTGGGGCCGACGGCACCGAACTCTTCCAGCATGGCAATTCGCAGAGCCAGGTTTCGCCGGGCCTGCTCAAGTACTACTGGCGGCGGGATGTCGATATCCGGCGCATAGCGGTCAATTATCTCCGCTGTGGCCGCAGCCACGCTGACCAATGCCTACCTCGACCTGGCTACAGTGCTTACGAACATCATCCATCATCATATCAACTGTAGAGATGGCCTCTCGGGGCACTCCGAGGCGGTCATATCCCGTTTGGCGCGAGTGGCCCGCCTTGGGTCACGCTGCTGTGGCGCGACGCCTGCATCAGCCCGGCTACGCGCCATTGCACTTACGGAAGCCTTCAGGCGCCAGCGAGAACTCGCTCCCGCCTTCGGGCAACTTGTGTCCGACGACGTGTCACACGTGCTCTAGGACGGTCGCGAACGCCTCTTTGTTAGTGACTGAGTAGGTGGTCTTGATCTGAGGGCCCGTCGAGCTCTCGTAGAGGTCGTCGGCTTGAAGCCCAGTTTCCGCCGAGCCGAACGGGTACCCGTTGATTAGCGCACCGGAGAAGGCCACGGTGCCAAAGTTGGGCACGGCTGCCGGGGCGGCAGAAGTCACCGGATAGATGCCGCCGGTGATGCCCTCGCTCGTGCCGCTGCCGGCGCCGTTGCTAGTAGCGACGAACTTGTGTGTCACGTCAATTACGGAGTCGGTCACTTTCGAGACGCTCTGGGACACCGCGAACTCAACCGTGTCGCCAGGATGGGCCATGTCACTGACCACGTTTCGTGTGCTGCCATTTACCAACAGCGATGGGAAGTAACGAGCCACCCCTTTCGGCGTGCAAGCCAGGTCGAGACGGGCGTAGGAGTTCACCGATCCGATGCCGACGCCGACGTAAATTGAGCTCCCCGCCGGTGGTGTGGCCTTGCAGTTGAGCCTGGGAACGACAATGGTGGCGCTCACAGCCCCCGGTACTGCGATGTAATTAGGGAAGTTGTAGCCGGCGAAAGCGATGCTCTGAGTGCGGGCTACTGACGCCGTTGCGGCGATCGCGGGGCGGGCGAACCTGAGGGCGGCCATCAACCCGACCGCCGTCCCGCCCATGTCCACCTTCACAGGCACATCGCTGGTCTGGTAGCTCCCGTCACCGAGCTGCCCGAAGTTGTTGCCTCCCCATGCGAGCACGGAGCCCGTCGAGGTCACCGCCAAGCTGTGTACCTCGGCGGCCGCGATAGCAGTTACCTTGGCGCCGGCGGGCAGTTTGACCTTCACCGGCACATGGCTGTTTGCGGTGAGGCCGTTGCCGAGCTCGCCGTCTGTGTTGTACCCCCAGGCGAACACCTTTCCAGTCGAGGTCAGCGCCAGGCCGTGGCCGGGGCCGGCGACGATCACGCCCACTCCGCTTAGGGAGCCGCCGGCGGCGATGGCCGTCGCTTTGGTGGCTGCGGGCAGCTCGACCTTCACGGGCACATGGCTGTTCGCCGTACCGCCGTTGCCGAGCTCGCCGTCGGCGTTGTAGCCCCAGGCGAACACCTTTCCAGTCGAGGTCAGCGCCAAACTGTCATACCCGCCGGCGGCGATAGCGGTCACCTTGGTGCCTGCTGGCAGCTTCACCTTCACGGGCACATCGCTGTTTGCGGTGCCGCCGTCACCGAGCTCGCCATCTGCGTTGTAGCCCCAGGCGAACACGGCACCCGTAGACGTGAGTGCCAGGCTGTGCAAGGAGCCGAACGGCGACGGCGGTCACCTTGGTGCCTGTGGGCAGGCTCACGGTCACCGGTACATCGCTCGACCCGGTGCCGCCGTTGCCAAGTTGGCCCTCGTTGTCTAAACCCCAGGCCAGCACGGTACCCGTCGAGGTCACCGCCAGGTTGTGGCCCACACCGGCGGCGACCGCCGTTACCTTCGTGGCTGCCGGTAAGTCCACCTTCACCGGCACGTCGCTGTCTGTCGTGCTCCCGTTGCCGAGCTCACCATCGTCGTTCTTGCCGCAAGCGAACACGGCGCCTTTCGAGGTCACCGCCAGGCTGTGGGCGAAGCCGGCGGCAATGGCGATCACCTTGGTGCCACCGAGCGGCCTCACTTTCACCGGCACGTCGCTACCATTTGTGCTCCCGTTGCAAAGCTGGCCGGCTATGTTCCAGCCCCACCCGAGCACGGCGCCGGTCGAGCTCAGCGCCAGGCCGTGGTACAAGCCGCCGGCAACTGCCGTCACCCGGACTGCGGAGGACGCGGTCTCGACGGCACCGATAGCACGTGCGGGTGGCGGGGCCGCCCCGGCGACGGTTAGCAGGACAGCAGGCCCGGCGGGCCCAACGGACGGCAACAACAGCACTGCCATTGCCACCCCCACAGCACCGACCGTTACCCTGCCCATGGGCTTCGTTAGTCTCACAGTGGACCTTCTTTCATCGTGCCGAGCACCGACGCTCCGGACTTCCTGTCTGCGATCGATTGTCCAGGCGGCCCGTCACACGGGCGTCACACGGGCGGCATTGGCAAGGCCAGGGGTAGCGGCATCTGTCGCCGGCCCCTCGTCGCCAGCCAGACCGACCGTGAAAATGACCACCGGCCGGCCGGCTTTCGGGGCGATAAGCGACTCTCGGCGTATTTCCAGCTCGATCCGGGCAGGAAATACGCCGAAAGGGACGGACGGCACCGAAAGTGCGGCCTCGGAGAAGCCGATACGTTTAGCCCCGAGGCCACCAAACCGTCGGCAGGCGTTCTCGAGGGTCTACGTGCACGTGCACGTAGACGATTGCGACCGCGGGGCCTTCAGGCGGGCCGAAGCCTAAAGAAGAGGAACCTCGGTTTGGTCCGGATCTGCTCGTGGGCCACTGGGTCACATGCCGCCAACTCGGGAGAAGGGGCCGGCTCGACAAGCCGCTCTATAAGGAAGCCGGCCTCCCAGATGGCCTGGCACATGGCCGTAAGAGGACGGCGCCAAAACCTAACCTCAAAATCACCCGCACCCTTGCCCCAGGTTTCAGTCACTTGTTTCACCGCGAAGTAGTCATCGGGCGAGTGCAGCGGCCAGTCCATGGACGGGTGGTGAGTGGAGAACACCGCGGCACCGTCCTGGCTCACGACCCGCCGGACCTCTCGAAGCGCCGGAGCCCAGTCCTGTACGTAGTGCAACACCAGGGAACCCACGACGACGTCGAAGCTCGAGTTCTCGAACGGCAATGGCTTTGCCAGGTCTGCGACCACCAATGTGGCCCTGTCTCCGACGATGCCTCGTGCCAGGCCCAACATTGCCGGGCTAACGTCCATCGCCGTCACGGTCGCGCCGCGGTCTACCAACCAGGCCGTCAACACGCCGGGGCCACAGCCGACATCGAGGACCCTGAGAGAGTCAACTTCACCCAAAAGGGCAGTCGTTGCTGGGCGCTCGTAGAGAGAGTTGTAGGCGCCGGTGGCATTAGCGGCGGCGTACTGGGCGGCCATGGCGTCGTACTGGGAAGCACTGCGCTCGCCGTCGTCCACTCCCCCATGCTGCCAGGAAACGAGAGCGCCGGCGGGACCTCGCCGGGATTCACAAAGCGCAGAACCGATGACGCCGGACCCTGAACCTCGACTTCGGCCAGCCCATCACGGTCCCATAGGCCCGGTCTTCGGCCCCGTGTCGCGTCGGAAGAACTCCATGTGTTCCGCCGGCAATGGCGTGTTCTCCAGGATCAGGTCGGCCGCCTTTTCCGCTGTCATCATGACAGGTGCGTAAATGTTGCCGTTCGTGACGTATGGCATGACCGACGCGTCAACCACGCGCAGGCCTTCGAGCCCCCACACCCGCATTGACGTGGGGTCGACGACCGAGCCCTCTCCAGCGCCCATTCGGCAAGTGCCACACGGGTGTAGTGCCGTCTCGCCTTCTCGGGCTACCCAGGACAGGACGTCGTCGTCGGACTTGATATTTGGGCCGGGGGAAAGCTCGCCGCCATTGAACTCGTCCATGGCCGGTTGGTTCATGATCGACCGGCCGAGCCGGACCGCCTCCACCCATTCTCTTCGGTCCTGGCCCGTCGACAAATAATTGAAGCGGATGGCGGGGTGGGTGGTCGGGTCGGGAGAGCGCACCTTTACCCATCCCCGCGCGTCCGAGTACATCGGCCCGACGTGGATTTGGTACCCGTGGCCGGCGGCCGGAGCGGAGCCGTCGTAGCGCACGGCCACCGGCAGGAAGTGGAACATGACGTTGGGGTAGACGGTGTCGTCGTTGCTCCTGGCGAACCCGCCGGCCTCGAAGTGGTTGGTGGCGCCCGGGCCTTTGCGCTGAAGGGCCCATTGGAGGGCCACCAGAGGCCGGTTGCGCCACCTGAGCGCGGGCGCCATCGAGACCGGCTTGGTGCACTCGTACTGAATGTAAACCTCGAGGTGGTCCTGGAGGTTTTCACCCACTCTCTGCAAGTCGACCTCGGGCCGGATGCCCACAGCCGATAGCTCGGCGGCGTTACCGATGCCGGACAACTGGAGCAACTGAGGCGAGTTAAAGGCCCCACCGCAGCAGATCACCTCGCCCGCGCCCGCCTGGCATCGGCGCCCTCTCGATATGTACTCGACCCCAACGGCGCCGCCGTGCTGGACGAGGATCCTCGTGACCAGGGCCCGGGTCATGACGTGAAGGTTCGGGCGGTTCATGACGGGGTGGAGGTAGGCGCGCGCCGCACTCAGCCGTCGGCCCCGCTGGATATTCCGGTCGAAGGGGGCAAAGCCCTCCTGGCGGTAGCCGTTGACGTCGTCCGTGAGGGTCAGTCCGGCCTGCTGTACGGCGGCGAAAAACGCCCCGAAAAGCGGGTTGGTGACTGGCCCGCGCTCTAAAACGAGCGGGCCGCCGGTCCCCCGGAACTCGTCCCCGCCGGCGAGACAGGTCTCCATCTTCTTGAAGTACGGCAAACAGTGGGCGTAATCCCACGTACCCATACCGGGATCTGCGGCCCAGCGCTCATAATCGAGTGGGTTGCCACGCTGGAAGATCATGCCGTTGATCGAGCTCGACCCGCCGAGGACCTTGCCCCTCGCATGGTAAATACGTCTGCCGTTCATTGCCGGTTCGGGCTCTGACTCATACCGCCAGTCGTAGAAACGGCTCCCGATGGGAAATGTGAGCGCAGCAGGCATATGGATGAACATGTCAAACGCGTAATCCGGGCGACCGGCTTCGAGGACCAGGACACTGACGGAAGGGTCGCTACTGAGCCGGTTGGCCAAGCAGCAGCCCGCCGAACCGCCGCCCACGATGATGAAATCGTACGTTTGACCCACCGTTACCCTCTGGCGGAACGGAGGAGGCGGGCCCTCAGCTCGGGACAAGCCAAAGCCGCACCGCTAACCCGAGGCCCATAAGGGCGACAATCCATCTGAGGACGTCGCCCGGTAGGCACCTGGCCAATCGAGGCCCGAACGTACTCCCCACGAACATCCCTGCGCCCAGCGGCAGGACCACCGTCCACCGGATGGGTGCGAAAGCGATGAGGATAACTGCAGAAACTACGGACACAACGCCGACCAACATGTTCTTCAGCGCGTTCGCCTTGGCCATCTGTTGTTGGACCGTGACGGTTAAGAGGCGCCAGCGTCATGACCCCGGCGCCGGCTCCGAAATACCCGTTGTAGACGCCGATGGAGAGAAGCCCGCACGGCAGGATCACCCCGTCCCTGTCGCTCCGCCGGCGACCGTACCAGGCTGAGAGTTGCGGTTGTGCGAGCAAGACGACCGACGCGGTGACCACCAGGAAGGGGACGATGCCGGAGAAAACGCTGGCGGGCGTGGCCAGCAGCAACGCGGCACCGATGATCGCACCTACCGCCGACACCGGCGCCCACCGCCTGGCCCACGACCCGGTGCCTCGCAACTCGGATCGCGAGACCATGACTGAACCCGGCCAGCACGCCACTCCAGCTACGAGGTTGGCCACCGCCGCCGGCCACGGCGGGACGCCAACCAAAATGAGCGCAGGGTACGAGACGAGCGAAGTGATGCCGCCGGCCGTCCCCACCAGGCCCGCCAAAGCCCCGGCGACCAGGAGGAAAATGGCGTCGGAGGTCGAAATCACAGTCACAAAGAGAGTACGCCATGCCGCTCTGCTGACCGGCGAGTATGGGTCGAAGCGGCGCCGGTCCTGATGACGCCGGTCCTGATGATGCCGGTCCCGATACCGCCCGGTCCTGAGGTGGTCAGGTCTAACGGCCGACTACGAACAGCACTTCACCGAGGAGCTCGATGTCCACCCGGGCGCCGGCAGGGAAGCTGAAACCTTCGCCGGCAGGTAACACAGAGCTCACTTCCACACCGTCCGCCAGGCTGGCCACCACCCGTACCGTGGCCCCCAGGAAAGAGGCGCGTGCCACCACACCTGGTCCATCGGGTGCCGGACGCAGCGTGATGCTCTCCGGTCTCACCAGGACATCGACCTCACTACCGGTGGCCATGACGACGCCGCTCCGGGCGGGGATGGCCAGCCGGTGGCCAAGCACGTCGACCGTATCGGGTGCCACCACGCGGCCCGGGAGGCGGCTGACCGACCCCACGAACTCGGCGACGAAGTTAGTGGCCGGCGTGGAGTAAACCTCAGCGGGGGAACCGAGCTGTTCGAGCCGGCCAGACCGCATAACACCCACCCGGTCGGCCATCGACAGGGCTTCTTCCTGGTCGTGGGTAACGAACAGGGCCGTGATACCGACTTCCAGCTGAATTCGGCGGATTTCGTCGCGTAGCTGCGCCCGGACTTTGGCGTCGAGAGCCGACAGAGGTTCGTCCAGGAGCAACAAGCGAGGCTCGACACACAGCGCTCGAGCTAGAGCGACTCGCTGCTGCTGACCTCCAGAGAGCTCGTGGGGGTACCGCTCGGCCAGGCCCGCCAACCCGACCAGCTCCAGCAGTTCCCCGGCTCGTGCCCGCCGCCGAGCAGCCGGTACGCGGCGCACCTCCAGGCCGAAGGCCACGTTTTCCAGCGCGTTCATGTTGGGGAAGAGGCTGTAGGCCTGGAAGACCATCCCTACGTTGCGGCGGTGCGGTGGCACGTGGGTGATGTCGTCCCCGCCGACCAATACCCTGCCCTCGTCTAACAGCTCTAGCCCGGCCACGGCTCGCAGGGCGGTAGTTTTGCCGCAACCGGACGGGCCAAGCAGGGCCACCAGCTCGCCGGGCGCGATGGTGATCGAGAAGTTGTCGAGAGCCTGCACTTTGCCGAATGTGCGCCGGCAGTCGACCAGGTCGACGGCGACCCCGGTGCGGGCGGCGGGGTCGACGCTCCCACCTGTGGCGGTGGGTGACGTCGCCGTCACCGGGTTCCCGCCCGCGTCACGCCATCGCCTCCGCCGGTTCTTCAGCCGGGACTATCGGTGCTACCTCGACCTCGAGGCCTTGGGCCACGAGCCCGGTCCCGTACGCACCGGTGGGCCGCTTACGCCGGGCCGAACCGGCCAGCGAAAGGACTACGAGCAGTAGCCACGTGACGACCAACGCCGCGATCGATAGCGCCACGGCTACGTAGGGGCTGTTGCCTTCCACTCCAACCAACCAAACCGGGAAAGTGTTGAAACCCATGATGCTGGCGATGGCGAACTCGCCGAGCGACAACGCCACGGTGAGGAAGGCTGCGGCCAGGATCCCCGAACGGAGGTTGGGCAGCAGGAGCCGTGTGAGAAGTTTGCCCCAACCGGCGCCCATGGACCGGCCGGCGTCCACCAGCGTCCGCAGGTCGATCGACCGGACTCCGGCATCGATGGCCCGGTACGAATAAGGCATTGCCAATATCACGTAGATGAAGGCCAGGATCACGGGCGTGCCCATAAGCCAATTGGGCAGGCTTCTGTACGCCCCCAGCACGCCGAGCACGATCACGACGGCCGGGACGCCTAGGGGCAGGAGGCTGACAACATCGAGTACCGGTCGCCAACGAGGGAAACGCAGGTTCACGAAGATCACCGTGGGGAGCAGGAGGGCCAGGGTGATGGCCATCGCGCCCAGGGCGACTTCAACCGAGGTCAGCAGGCTCGAGCCGAGCCCCGGCTCGCGCAACGCCTGGGAGTAGGCAGATAACGACAGGCGCTGGTCGTAGCCGGCCTCCAGGCTGAACTGGACCGAGGCGGCCATGGGGATGAGGAAATAAAGGGCAACCAGGCCGAGAATGACCCGGCGGGCGGTAGCCGACGGTTTCAACGTAGCCACTTCGAAGTCTTGCGCTGGACGATGATGTACATCGTGCCGGCGATGCTGACTATGACGATCATCCCGAAGCCGAGGGCGTCCCCGAGGTTGGCCTGGTTGGCGACCACATTGCCGGCGAGCAGCGACCCGATCTCGATCGGTACCAGCGGGACCGAGCCCGTCGTCAGCGCGTCGGCCGTGGCATAAGCGGCGAAGGCGTCCATGAAAAGGACCATGAGCGTGGCAATAAAAGGCGGGGCCAGGACAGGTAAACCGACCTTTTGCCAATACGCCCTCGTATTGGCACCCAGCGTGGCCGCCGCCTCGCGCCATTCCCGGCGCAAGGCCTCAACCGGGGGCAGCATGAGCAAAATAACCAGCGGGAGCAAGAAATACAGGTAGACGACGACCAGGCCGCTGAAAGAATATAGGGACCAGCCGTGGTCGTAGGGGTTTAGCCCCACTCCGGCCAGTACATGCGTGACGATCCCGGCATTGCCGATAGTGGCGATGAAGGCGAAGGCCAGAGGGACGCCGCCAGTGTTGGCGAGCACACCGCAGGCCGATGTCACCAGCTTTCCCATGGTTGCGCTGTTCGAGTTCACCAGCGCTACTGCCGCTACGAGGCCAATAACCCCGGCCAGGACAGCGGAGATAGCCGATAGCTCGAGGCTGACGGCGTAGGAGTGTAACCAGGGCTGCTGGCTCGAAACGACAGCGGACAATGTGGACAGTGAAAGACTGCCGTTGTTGTCCCTGAAGGCGTCCACCATTACCACTCCGGCGGGCACCACCAAGAAGAAGGCGACGTACCCAAGGAACGGTACGAGGCCGAAAAACGACAGAAAACGACGGCGGCGCCTGGTAGGGCCTGACTTGCTCACGCAGGCCCTACCAAGCTCTTCATGCGGGCGCTTTCGGACCGGCCGCTAGCCGACTGCTGAGGCCCACTGTTTGACAACGAGCGCCTTTGCCGCAGTGGCTTGCGCATTGCTGGCGATGGCCGGAGCCCCCGGCAGCGGAGGGATCGTAGCTTCGGCCGTCTTGTTGACGGTCCCGGCCTTTTGCATGGCCGTTATGGTCGCCGGGACGGCGCCACCCTCGAGCCACAAATTCTGGCCGGTGGGGGAGTACATGTACTCCAGGAATAGCCGCGCCGCTGCGGGGTGGGCAGCGTAAGCACTGATCGCCATGGCGTAGTAAGAGGCAAATGGCGTGCCGCTCGGGATGACGATCTTCCATTTGATACCGCTGCTCTTGAGCTCTTGTTGCCACGAAAGCTGGTTGTAGGTCCAGTCCAGCGTGGCCAGCACGGTTTTGTCAGCCATCGGGGCGTCACCGTTGCCTCCTGCTTCGACCGGGTTGTAATTGCCGACCGACTTCAGGTGCTTGAAGTAATTGATCCCGGGCTGGATGTTGCTGAGTGAGCCACCATTGGCGAGGGCGGCCGCGTATACCGCGGAGAACCCAGCGTTAGACGACGTCGGGTTGTTGCTCAGGCCTACTGCGTTTTTGAACTCAGGTTGGAGCAGGCTGGCGAAGCTGGTCGGTGCTGCCTTGATGACACTGGCGTTGTAGCCGATGGCAATGACACCGCTGTAGTCGTAAGCCCAATAGCCAGATGCGTTTTTCCAGCTGCCGGGCAACTCGTTCCACTCTTGCGTCTTGTACTTGGCGAGGATAGGGCCTTTGAAGACCCCTGGTTCTCCAACCACACCCTCGACGGCAAACGAGGGGCCGACGTCGACCACGTCGGGTTCGTTGGACTTGCCTTTATCCAGGTTGATCTCGCTAAGTTCCTCGGCACTGGTGCCGCTCGGGTTGAAGTCGTTGATGTGAAGGCCGTACTTGGCGGCGAAGTCCTTCATGATGTTGCCGTAGTTGGCCCAGGTCGTGGGGTCGGCCGTGAGGTTGAGGGTACCTTCGGACTTGGCTGCGCTGACCAGGGCGCTCATGCCGCCGCAGGCACTTATGTTGACGGCGGTGGCCCAGCACGCATCGGAGGAGGCAGCGGCCGCTGTGGTGGCGGTCCCCACTCCCACTCCGAAGGAAGCCAGCGTTACGAGGGCGAGCCCGGAGGCCGCCGACTTTCCCCATTGACGACGTCTCGACTCTTTGAGCATCAAGCCTCCCTGTGGTCCACAAGCGGGCCACCGAGGCCCGCTGATGCTGCTGGGCCTAGACGCTACCAATAGCCCGGGAGGCGGTGAGTGGCAGGTTGAACTTTTGGTGAACGAAGAGCTGAGCACTGGCGGGGCCGGTCGGTGAGGGCCGGACGGTGAGGAAAGGTGCAATCCTGAGGCCGAGCGGTATTGTCGCTGGCTGACGCCGTAGCGAGCCAGGTAGGCTTCACCAGCATCTCGACCCTGACCCTCTCCCTATCCCTGTGCCGCTCCGCCTCGACGAACTGACGGCTTTAGCCGCCGAGGGCATCGTGGACACGGTGATCGTCGCCCTCACCGATATGCAGGGCCGGCTCCAGGGCAAGCGCTGTTCGGTCCGCTATTTCCTCGACGAAGTCGTCCCGAACGCAGTCGAGGCCTGCACCTACCTGCTCGCCGTGGATGTCGAGATGCGGACCGTAGGTGGTTACTCGATGTCGTCGTGGGAGCGTGGTTACGGCGACTTCGTGATGCGACCCGACTTCGCTACGCTGCGCGTTCTACCCTGGGCCCCCGGTACCGCGATGGTCCTGTGCGACCTCGAATGGGACGACCGCACCCCGGTCGCGCCGTCGCCCCGGCAGGTCCTGAGACAGCAGCTTGCACGGCTGGAGGAACGGGGGCTCGGCGCGTACGTGGGGACCGAGCTCGAGTTCATCGTCTTCAACCAGTCCTACGAGGAGGCCTGGAGGCTGGGGTACGACAACCTCACCCCGGCCAATTTGTACAACGTCGACTACTCGATAATCGGCACCGGCCGCGTCGAACGCCTGCTCCGGCGTATCCGCAACGAAATGGACGGCGCCGGGATGTACGTCGAATCGGCCAAAGGCGAGTGCAACCTGGGCCAGCACGAGGTGACGTTCAGGTTTTCAGATGCTCTCACCACCTGCGACAACCACGTCATTTACAAGACGGGGGCCAAAGAGATCGCGCACCAAGAGGGGATGAGCCTGACGTTCATGCCGAAATGGGACGAGCGGGAGGGCAACTCCTGCCACATCCATATCAGTTTCCGGTCGACCGCAGGTGCGCCCGTTATGGCCGGAGACGGTGAGCACGGGTTCTCCGCCATGATGAGCCACTTCATTGCCGGCCAACTGGCGTGCGCCCAGGAAATGACTTACTTTTACGCGCCAAACGTGAACAGTTACAAGCGCTTCGTACCTGGCAGTTTCGCCCCCAGAGCTCTGGCGTGGGGCCGCGACAACCGGACGTGCGCGCTGCGCGTTGTCGGCCACGGCCCCTCTTTGCGGGCCGAGTGGCGGGTGCCGGGCGGCGACGTCAACCCCTACCTGGCGGTAGCCGCTTTGATCGCCGCTGGGCTCCATGGCATGGACAACGAACTGGATCCACCGCCCGAATTCGTCGGAAATGCCTATGAGCCCGATCAACCCTTGCCGTTCATACCTGCCACCCTCCGCGATGCGGCCGGCCTGCTCCAGGAGGGCAAGGCGGCGCTGAACGCGTTCGGGCGACCGGTAATAGACCACTACTTGAACTCGGCGCGGGTCGAACTGGAAGCCTTCGACTCCGCCGTCACCGACTGGGAACGGGTCCGCGGTTTTGAACGCCTCTGATCAGCCCGCCCAGCGCTCGCCGTTGATAGGTCTTTCCACCTACGTGGAAAGGGCGCACCACGGGGCCTGGGACGAGAACTGTGCCCTCCTGCCGTACAGCTACGTCGAGGCGGTGGCGCACGCCGGGGGTTGCCCGGTGCTGTTGCCCCCTTCCAGCTCGAACGCGACAGACGTGCTCGAAGCCGTGGACGGCTTGGTCCTCACCGGCGGTCCGGACGTTGACCCCCGTCTGTACGGGTCGAGCCGGCACCATAAGACGGACTCACCCCGGGAGGACAGGGACGCGTGGGAAATGTCGCTCTGCCTGGGCGCGCTGGAACGAGACCTGCCCTTGCTTGCCGTCTGCCGCGGCCTGCAATTGCTCAACGTCAGCCTCGGGGGCACCCTCCATCAGCACCTCCCCGAGGTCTTGGGCCACGAATCTCACCGGGCGACACTGGGCCAAACGAGCCCGAACCGGGTCGTCCTCGAGCGCGGCAGCACCGTCGCCTCCATTCTCGGCCCGAGGCCGACGGTCTCTGCCATCACCATCAGGGAGTCGACCATCTCGGCGCTCGCCTCCGGGCCGTCGGGTTCGCAGACGACGGCAGCGTCGAGGCGGTAGAGGTGCTCGGCTCCGGGTTTGGCGTAGGCGTCCAGTGGCACCCAGAGGATGACCCCGCCGACCGGCGTCTTTTTGTAGCCCTGGTCGAGGCGGCGCTAGGTCACGCCAACGGGCGCCCGGCCCGGCCCTCCGCTCAGCTGGCATGACCTCAGCTCGCATGAACAGGCTCTAGATGTCCATAACCAGCGTCGTAAACCCGGCCACGGAACAAGTAATCGCAGACGTGCCCCAGACTCCCCTCGAAGAGGTGGACGCGGCCATCGAGAGAGCCAATTGTGCGTTCGAAGGCTGGCGTCAAGTGGCCCCGCCGGACCGAGCCCGTCTGTTGCGCCGGTTCGCCGACGCCGTCGATGCTGACCGCGAGCAACTAGCACAACTGGAAGTGCGTAACTCCGGCCACACGATTGCCAATGCGCGGTGGGAGGCGGGAAACGTACGCGACGTCCTCAATTACTATTCGGCTGCACCCGAAAGATTGTTCGGACGGCAAATCCCGGTGCCGGGAGGGATCGACATCACGTTCAAAGAACCGCTGGGCGTGGTCGGGGTGATCGTCCCCTGGAACTTCCCGATGCCGATCGGGGGCTGGGGCCTGGCACCGGCGCTGGCGGCCGGGAACACCGTCGTCCTGAAGCCGGCCGAGCTCACTCCCCTGACCGCGCTCCGTTTGGCAGAGCTGGCCTTGTCCGCCGGCTTGCCGCCGGGCGTGCTGACCGTGCTGCCCGGCAAAGGCAACGTCATCGGCGAGCGTCTTGTCAGCCATCGCCATGTGCGCAAGCTGGTTTTTACCGGGTCGACCGAGGTGGGAAAGCGGGTCATGGCCGGCTGTGCCGAGCAGGTGAAGCGAGTGACGCTCGAGCTCGGCGGCAAGAGCGCCAACATCGTCTTCGCCGACGCAGATATCGAGCGAGCGGCGGCTACGGCTCCCATGAGCGTGTTCGACAACGCCGGGCAGGACTGCTGCGCTCGCTCGCGGATCCTGGTCGAGCGCAGCGTGTACGACCACTTCCTCGAACTGCTAGAGCTAGCGGTGAAGGCCGTTCGCGTCGAGGACCCATCGCTCGACTCGAGCGAAATGGGCCCGCTGATAAGCGCTCAGCACAGAGACCGGGTCGCCTCCTACGTTCCCGACGACGCGGCTGTTGCGTTCCGGGGCCGGAGCCCGGGCGGCCGCGGCTACTGGTACCCGCCGACCGTCCTGGCCCCGATCGGCGTCGAAGACCGCGCTTTTCGCGACGAGATATTCGGCCCCGTGGTTGCAGTGGCACCGTTTGACGATGAAGCCGGCGCCATCCGCATCGCCAATAGCACGGAGTACGGGCTTTCCGGGTCTATCTGGACGCGCGACGTCAGCCGGGCCCTACGAGTGGCCCGGGGCGTCGAATCGGGCAACCTTTCGGTCAATTCTCATTCGTCCGTCCGGTACTGGACACCCTTTGGCGGGTTCAAGCAATCCGGGCTGGGGCGCGAGCTGGGGCCGGACGCTCCCGACGCCTTCACCGAGTTGAAGAACGTCTTTATATCTACGGAGGGATAGGGCATGTCGGTACCTGTTTGCCGCCGCCTCGAAGGCAGGGTGGCGGTGGTCACCGGTGGCGGCGGTGGCATCGGTTTGGCCACGGTACGCCGCCTGGCGACCGAAGGCGCGCACGTGGTCGTGGCGGACATCAACCCAGACGCGGCCAAGTCCGGCGCTGAAGAAGTCGACGGCCTGCCCGTCCCCGCCGACGTAAGCGACAGTGAGGATGTCAAGCGGCTGTTCGGTGTCGCTCATGAGACGTACGGGCGAATTGACATTGCTTTCAACAATGCCGGCATCTCCCCCCCCGAAGATGACTCCATACTTACTACTGGAATTGACGCCTGGCGACACGTCCAGGACGTCAACCTCACGTCGGTCTACCTCTGCTGCGCCGCCGTCATCCCCTACATGCAGCGCGCCGGTAAGGGTTCGATAATCAACACGGCATCTTTCGTGGCCGTGCTCGGGTCGGCCACGTCGCAGATCTCGTACACCGCCTCGAAGGGGGGAGTGCTGGCCATGTCCCGGGAACTCGGCGTCCAATTTGCCAGGGAAGGTATCAGGGTCAATGCTCTCTGCCCGGGCCCTGTCAATACTCCCCTCCTCCGGGAACTCTTCGCCAAGGACTCTGAGCGTGCGGCGCGACGGCTGGTCCATATCCCGGCTGGGCGTTTCGCCGAACCGGAGGAGATCGCCGCCGCAGTCGCTTTTCTGGCCAGTGACGACGCCTCCTTCGTCACGGCCTCGACCTTCCTGGTCGACGGCGGCATCTCCGGTGCCTACGTCACCCCTATATAAGGGGTCGGCCCAGGCTGGATAAACCCGGGTAAAAGTGCACCTATCTCCCCTTCCCGAAGCCTCGTCGTGTGCAGTTTTCTACCGGGCCGCCGCGCCGTAGTGCAGTTTTGCCCGGAAAACAGCTAAAAACCTCGACAGGCGCGGTCCGGCGCACCGAAAATGCACCAGTTCGCGGATGATTACCTGAACACGAACGGGGCGGGAAGGCGGAGGGCAAGGTTCCGGTCTCGCCGTTGTCCCTCCCGGCCGAAACCCACACCGGCAAAGGGGTTGTTCGAGGCGAGCTCGCGGTGGAGGGCGGCCAAGCGCTCACGTCCTTCGGCTCGGTCGGGGTCCGCCGGCACGTCGCTGTCGATCATGGTGCACAGGATGGCGATTTCCGCCGCACCACTGGCGACCACCTCGACCAGCCTTGACTGACAAGGCCAATCGGCCATGGCTGCCGTCGAGACTTCCCAGAAGCCGTTCGTGCGACCGCTCCTGTCGGGCCGGGGCTGAACGTCGTTCAGGTGCCGGTGGCCGTTTAGCCACAGTACGACGTTCCCGAACCTGTGCAGCAGGGCCTCGAGCGCACGGCCGGTCACCCTCGGGTGGTCCTGCTCGGGGCCAGCCGGGCTCTGGCGTCCGTTGACCATTGTGTCGAGGCCATGATGCGACGCCAGCACCACCAGGCGGTCGGGGGTGAGGGTCCTGACGACGCTACCCTCGCTGTCAAAATACTGTGCGTGGGCCTCGACTAATCGCTCCTCCAACCAGCGGAACTGGCGGGCTCCAATGCTGCCTTGATAATTACCGTCCAGGTTGGTGGTGTCGAGCAGGATGACGCGCACAGGCACCGGGCCGTCCATGTCATAGACGCCATAAGCGGTTTCGGCCTCTACGTTCCACGGCTGGAAACCATGGCCCGCTGGATTGCCCGCCGCCTGGAGGTGGGCGGCCACGAAATCGCGCCGGCCCACGCTGCGGCGGCCGGGGTCGCTGCACACCTCCACTGCCGGCCCCGCCAGGAGCAGCTCTGGAGCGGAGGTGAACTCGGCCTCGTACGAAAGTGGGTCTACCCCCTCCGGCCAGTCGACGGGCTTGCGCGTCCCGGAGAGAACTTCCTCGTAGCCAGCCGTCGGGATAGCGGTCCCGAGCACTAGCCCGTCGTGGTTGCCGAAGCAAGACAGCCAGGGCATGGCCAGCCCCGGTGACTGGAAGCCCTTAAGGGCCTCCGCCAGCAGCCCAGGATAAGCGGGAAACCCGTACCGGTCTTTGTAGGGGTCCGCCCCCGGCTCAGGACGCCAATACGCGGCCGGTCGCCAGCCCGGGGCCTGGATTCCTTGGTAGTCGGGACCGCCGGAATTGGGGGCGACGGCGCCGCCGGCCAGCAGGGCCAAGAACCATTGCAGCTCGTTTGATTGAGCGTTGTCCAGGCTGTCGCCCGTAGAAATGCACAACCCGAGCGGCGCTCCGGTCTCGGGACTGGCTTGCAGGCGGTTGAGCGTCGCCACCATGGCGGCGACGGCATGTGTGGCCAACGCCTCCTGGGGCCGGAACGCGGGGACGAACGACTCGTCACCCGGCCTGCCCCGCAGTTGCTCGAAGAACTCGAAACGGCCAGGAGACTGCACGTCTGCGATTTGAAAATCCGTCAGGTGCCCAAGATGAACGACGGAGACCAGATCGCGGTTAGGACCTGCCAGTTCTCCAGCTAAATCGTCACCGGCCAAATCGTCACGCGCCAACCTGGGCTCGCCAGGACCGTAGACGAGCCGGCGATATTCCCTCTCGAGATCCCCGGATGCGAGCGGCGCCCGCCCGCAGCGTGCGTTCGAGCGTGGTCAAGTGGCCTCCAGGGTGGCTCACCGCTCTATTGCCCCTCGAGGGAGCCGTCCCGTCCGAGTGGACGAGGCGCCGGGAGGATAACCGTCTTGGGTTCAGTGAACGCGTCCAGGACCGAACGCCCACCCACTCGGCCCCGTCCACTCGCAGAATCCCGAGCGGCCACCGAATGGGAGGTGCGATTCCCAGTAGTTCGTCGAGGCGTTCACGTTCACCCAGCCGGCCCGGGCCGACTCGGCGAAGGCCAGCCCCCGTTCGAGGTCCTCGGTGAAAACGCTCGCCGTGAGCCCGTAAGGAGAACGGTTGGTGAGCTCGAGCGCGTGGGTCGCGGACGCCACTTCGATCACGGGGACCACGGGACCGAACGTCTCCTCCCTGGCGACAACCATTTCCGGGGTGACGCCGTCGATCACCGTCGCTTCGGCGTACAAGGAGGTCGGGAAGTCAGTGGACCGGCGTCCGCCACAGCAGATCCGGGCCCCGCCGAGACAGCCTGGCTTATATGACGGTCGAACTTTTTCGCCGTCGGCTCGTTATTGAGCGGGCCCATAGTGGTGGCGGGGTCAAAGGGGTCGCCGAGCCGCACGCGCTCGGCCGTCGCCGCCACCACGCGCTCGACGAATTCCCGCCGGACTTGCCGGTGCACTAGGAAGCGCTCGCCCGCCGTGCAGCTCTGGCCGGCGCAGAGGTAACCAGCCTCGAGGGCGGCGTCCGTGGCCAGTTCCAGGTCGGCATCTTCAAGGATGACCATCGGCCCATTCCCCCCGAGCTCGAGGATCTGTGCTTTGCCGGCAGAGCGGCGAGCGACCTCCTGGCCGGTGGCGACGGAACCGATAAAGCCCACGCCATCGACGCCGGGATGGCCGACGAGAGCGGCGCCGACAACCGGCCCGGGGCCGGGAGGAAATTGAAGACGCCTCTGGGCAAACCGGCATCGACGAGAGCTGCCGCCAGCTGGCCCGAACACGCCGCCGTCGTAGGTGCCGGGACCCAGACCACCGTGTTCCCCGCCGCCAGCGCCGGGGCAACCAGCTCCGCCATCATGGTGTACGGCCAGTTCCATGGGGTGACCACGCCAACCACGCCCAGTGGTACCCGCATCGTGAGCGCCCGGCGGCCGGCGGAGACCGATGGCATTAGTTCGCCGTGCACCCGCACCGCGTCCTGAGAGGCCATCTCGAAGTACTTGACGAGCTCGTCCACCTCGTCGCGGGCCTCGGAAGCCAGTGGCTTGCCCTGGTCCTCCGACAGCGCCGCCGCCATTTGCTGCCGGCGGTGGCGCACGATGGCGGCCACCTCGCTCAGCACCGCCGACCGCTCGAACGCCGACCGGGCCGCCCAGGAAGTCGCCGCTTCGCGAGCGCTTCGGACGGCGTGGTCGACGTCCGCCCCGTCCGCTTGGGACAGAGTGGCGAACACTTTCCCTGAGCTCGGGCTCGTCGCGTCGGCCAGGCCCCCACCGCCCGAACGCCAGCAACCATCGACGAAGATGAGGCGCTCGTCTGCGGGCATCCCGTGACGTGTACTAGAAAGGGCCCGGCGTGTCAACGCCTACGCGTGAGCGACGTTGGTGGCCAGGGGGTTCTGGCCGCGACGAAAGTAGGCCCACTCGGCCGCACGACCCGAGGAGCTGTGGGCAGGCCGGATAGGAAGCCGCCGGCCTGATCCGCGTCACGCCGTTTTCAGAAGCTCGGCAGCAGTGTCCGCATCGGTGATGAGCACAGTGGCCAGCTCCCCACGCAACACGGCGCGCACGGCTTCCAGTTTCGACGGGCCGCCGGCGGCTATAACCCGCGAGGGTATCCGTTGTAGCTCGTCGAGCCCGAGACCAATGACCCGCCTGCTCAGTTTGTGGTTGATCGCCCGGCCGTTACGGTCGAAGAAGCGGGCACAGATATCGCCCTCCATCCCCGCCGCCACCAGTTCGTCCCACTCGGCCGGTTCGAGGTAACCCTGGCCGGCATAGTCGATCCGGTCGTTGCGGCCACCGACCCCAGCGAAGAGGATGTCGGCCTTTGCCGCCAAGGCCAGGGTGGTGGCGATGGCCGGGTCCTGCATGAGCTTTTGGGCCACGTCGCCGCTGCGGACGATGATCGGGGCGTGGACATGCTGGACCGAGCCTCCATAGGCGTTGGCCAGAGTGGCGGGCGCGCTGAACGGGTTGTCTCGGCCTTGACCATCCTCACGAACCGCCCCCACTAAGGAGACAAAGGTGACCGCACAACGCGTCTGGCGGCGCTAAGGCTGTTAGGCGGGCGGCCTCGCCGATCGTCCGGCTCAAGCCGAGGGCGACCGTCATGTCAGGGTGCAGGACCGACGACATATGCCGGACGATGCCCTGGGCCAGCATCGTGCGCAGGCTTCGGTTCCCGGCGCGGGCGGGCGGCACGATCAGTGCTTCGGCGAGATCGAAGCGCTGCATCATCTCCTGTTCGAGCTCGGCGTACGGCCCCACGTCCGACGCCACCACCATCGTAACGAGGCCGGACTCCCGAGCCTGTTTGACGAGCCGCGTCACCTTGACACGGGACAAGCCCAGGCTGTTCGCCGTCTCTTGGTGGGTCAGCCCGAACTCAAAATGCAGTCTGGCTACGCGCGCCAGCAGATCTGGAGGGTAGCCCGAAGTTGACCGTGGTACGAACGGCTGACCGCGTTCATCCCTTTTGCCGTTACGAGCCAAGTTGCCTACGCCACCCTCTCCACCCGTCCCGCACGGTACCTTTGCTGCCCGTCGGAGCCCGGTAGTCCCCGCGCCACGAGGGATTGTGGTCGGCCGGGCCACCCTGGCGCTGGTAACAGCGGGCCTGTTGTCCAACTGTACTCCAGTACCAGGGCGGCCTTGTCGTGCGGCATAGTTACGCCCGGGGCCTGAACCTTCGAGGGAAGGTGTGGCCCCACGCCGTCTGATTACTTGATGGTCTCCACGCTGCTGCCCCCGAGTTGTTCCGTCACCAGCTGCGACATGGTCGACAGGGCCGACGAAATGCTCGTCTTCGGGTTTTGGGCGAAGTCGCCTGTGACTGTATTGAGGGCGCGCGCATAGACCGGGAAGTTGGTGTCGGTCGGGAGCGGTTCGCTATTTGTGGCGTACTGGCTGAACTGCTCCGCATAAAGCGACGACTTCACGAATGCAGGCTTCGTCCCCACCGCTGTGTCCGGAGGCACGAACCCGGACCACACGGCCGTTTCCAGCTGATTGGTCGGCGTTTGGCCCAGCGTGATGAACTTCCACGCCGCCGCCTTGTCTTTGCATGCCGCGCTGATGGCCCACGCCCAGCCCCCGATTGTCGTCGCGCTGCCCGGGGCTTGGCCGTTTTCCGTGGGTATGGGCGCTACGCCGACATCGGCGGAGGCCTGAGGCCACGGCGCGCCGGCGCCAGGCAGCCAGTCACCGGTATACCAGTTGGAGCCTATGGCGATGGCAAGCTGGCCCTTTTGCATAAGCAGTGGCGGCTGACCGACCGAGTCCGAAGGGAACAGCTGAGACGTCGGCGCGCCCAGGCCCTGGGAGTAGAGCTCCTGGTAGAACTGGAACGTGGCCTTGAGGCCCGGACTGTCGACAACCCACTTGCCGGTCTTAGGGTCGATCATCACCGGGTTAGTTGAACCATCGATGAGGTTTCCGATCCCCTGGAGCACGTTGGTCGGGCCGGCGCCTATGCCGGCCGCCGCCCACAGGGCATAGACCTTCGGATCGGACTTGTGGACTTTCTGCGCCGCGGTGATGATGTCTTGCCAAGTCTTTGGCACCCAGGGCAGGGCCACGCCCGCCTTTTTGAGGATCACCTTGTTGTAGAGGATGCCCGAGTCGTTGTTCCCGGCGTTCACGGCGTAAACCGTGCCTTTGATGGTGCTGATCTGTTGCACCGCCTTGGGCATGCCCGTCCAGAAAGTGGGGGCATTGTGGCCCGAGACGAAGCTATTTAGCGAGGCCAGGTAACCAGAGCCGGCGAACTCACCGACATAGGTCGTTGGTAGCTGGATGACGCACGGGGTCTCCGACGGGCTCCTGAACAGCACCGCAGCCTTGTTCATCTCATCGACGTCGGTGCCCCCGGTGCCGAGCAATGTGAGCTTTACCGACGGGTCCTGGGCTTTCCATTGCTTGGCGATGGAACTCCACCATTTTGCCGCGAGGGCGTCGGTGTCGAAAACGTAGTTATTGGTATAAAGCACCGAGATGCTCCCCGACGAGTCCTGGGCCACCAACTTCGTCGAGGCTCCTGCGGCCGGCGCGGTAACAGCCAATCAGCGTACTGAACGCAAGGGCGCCGAGCGTGGCAACTGTAACTGGTTTTCTTGATCTCATTCTGTCTCTCCTGAACGTGGCCGGATCACCGGCCCTCGAATGCGCGTATTGATTTCCCTATCGTGCGACCCATACGTGTCTGGTCAGGGCGGTCGCGTTCCCCCTGTCCTCTTCTTGCCGGACCTGCACTCTCAGCCCGGTTCAGTTCAACCGGTCTCCGGTCTTCGCGTCGAAGAGCTTCATCTGCCCGGCGTCGAACTCGAGCGACACGAGGTCGCCGGCCGAAAGTCCGCACCGGGCCGGGAGCTTGCACATCAGAGGCTGGTCGCCGACGCGGGCGACGACGTGGGTTTCCGACCCCAGCGGTTCGACTAGTTCGATGCGAGACGAGACCACGGGCATGCCTCCGCTCCCGCCCGAGGCCAACCGTATTTCTTCGGGACGGAAGCCCACAGTCACGTTTTCCGAGGTCGAGCGGCTGGCAACGTCGGCGTGACTGCCGTTCAACCTCTGGGAAACGGTGAGGAACTTGACACTTGACCCCGACTCGTCACGGACGAGTGTCCCCGGGAAGAGGTTGATCTTGGGGGAACCGATAAACGAAGCAACGAAGGCGTTGACCGGGTGGTCGTAAAGGAACTCCGGCGTCGCCACCTGCTGCAGGCGGCCGCCCTGCATAAGCACGACGCGGTCGGCCATCGTCATAGCTTCCACCTGGTCGTGGGTCACATAGACCGTCGTTACCGGGTATTGGGTATGGATCCGCTTTAGCTCGACGCGCATCTGGCTGCGCAGCGCCGCATCGAGGTTGGACAGCGGCTCGTCCAGCAGGAAAGCTTGCGGCTGCCTCAGCAGAGCGCGGCCCAGTGCCACACGCTGGCGCTCACCTCCCGAAAGAGCCGCCGGCTTGCGCCCGAGAAGCTCGGTGATCCCGAGCATACCGGCGATCTGTTCTATCTCACGGCCGATGGTGGCCCTGGGCGTATGTCGCGTTTTCATACCGAAAGCTAGGTTTTTTTCCACGGTCATGTGTGGGAAGAGGGCATAGTTCTGGAAGACCATGGCCAGGTTCCTGTCCTTCGGCATCACCGTGTTCATCGTTTTGCCACCGATGCGTATCGCTCCGCCCGTGGGAGTCTCGAAACCGGCGAGCATGCGCAGAGTCGTTGTCTTGCCACACCCCGACGGGCCGACTACGACGAGGAACTCACCGTCCTCGACCTCGAGGTTGAGGTCGTAAACGGCGGCCGCATCTCTTGCCTCTGAAGAGCTTGGTCAGGCCCTCTAGGACAATGTTGGCCATACGCGCTCCCTAAGTACTCGCACGACCGCCGCTCCTTTGCTGAGCCCGTCTGTGCCAGGCCCCCTGGTTCATCCTTTTACGCCCCCCGCGAAGGCAAAACCACCGTTGAGCCAGCGCGAACAGATCAGGTAAAGTAGGACGACGGGGGCGGAGAACAAGATGGCGTAGGCCGCCAGCGGGCCGTATTGGACCACGCCGTTCGCGCTCATGAACTGGTAAATGCCAACTGCTCCGGGCGTGTTACCGGGAGTGGCGTCAAGCACCAGCGGGATCAAGAAAGCGCCCCATGAGTTGATGAAGGTGAGGATGGCGGCTACCAGGATCCCGGGCAACGCCAGCGGGATGACGATCTTCCACAGGTTTCTAAGTTCGGATGAGCCCTCGATCTCGGCCGCCTCCTCGAACTCCCGTGGCACCTGGTCAATGAAGTTTTTCAGCAACCATATGGCGAATGGGATCGACGTCGCCGATAGCACCAGTGAGGTGTAGAACGGCGAGTTCGCCCAACTGAGACGGACGAAGATCTGGTAGATGGGGATGAGCAGGAGCGTCACCGGCAGGCCCGTCAAGAACAGGACTATCAGAAGGATTGAGCCCTTGAACGGGACCCGACGGCGAGAGAGGGCATAAGCTGCAAGCGTGGAGACGGCGGTGGCCACGATGGTCGACAGAACGGCGAGGTACAGGCTGTTCTTGATGGCACCGCCGGCCCCGGCCGCCAGAGCGGCCCGGAAATTGGAGAGTGATAACGCGGGGGCCTGGAGCGCCTGGGTTGCATTTGGGTTCAGGGCAGCGTCAACCAGCCAGATAATCGGCAGCAAAAAGATTATACCCAACACGCCCAAGGGCGGTGTTAATGGCGAACTTGCTGATCCTGGGCCGGCCCCAGCGGGCTGGCTTCAGACCTGGTTCGTGAGCAGAACCCGTCACGGGTGTGGCATTTGCCAGTTGGACCGGCACTTGCTCGGTGGTCATGCGGCGATCACCTCCATTGCGCGGTACTTTCGGCCGACGCGGCATTTAGGGAACGCTGCACTGTCACCCTGTCGCTCGCTGGGACCGGAGCTCCGGACGGAGTTGGCGGACATAGACGATCGAAAGCACGGCGCCGATCACGATTAGGGCGAGCGCGACAGTGGTCCCATATCCAAGCGCGTTGAACTGGAAAGCCTCGATGTACATGTAGACCGGGAGGATGGCGGTCTGGTTGCCCGGGCCGCCCTGGGTCATGGCGTAGATGAGGGTGAAGTCCGAGATCGTCCCGATGGTAATCAGGAGCATGTTGACCATGATGATGGGGCGCATGATCGGCAGGGTCACCCGGAACAGCCGGCGCCAATAGCCCGCCCCTTCGAGCTGGGCCGCCTCGTCGACCTCCTGGGGTACGTTGCGCAGTCCCGCGGAAAGAATGAGCATGGAGAAAGCCGTGCCCCGCCACGCGTTCGCCACACACACGATCAAGAGGGGAAGGGTGGCAAGCAGGTCATCAGAAGGACGACCGGCAATTTCGCTCAGGAGCCCGCCCGCCTGACCGAACGAGTACCAGATAAACGCCACGGCGATCTCGGGCAGGACCCAGGCCAGGATGACGACCGCGCCAACCGACGCCCGGACCGTGAAATGAGCGCGCTGACCCAGCAGCGCCAAACCCAGCCCTAAGAGGGTCTGTGCGATGATCCCTGAAACGATGACGAAAATCAGGGTGAGCTTGACCGAGTACCAAAAAACGGGGTCATTGACTAAACGGTTGAAATTGGCCAGACCGGTGAAGGAGTAATTCTGTGCGTGCGGCCCCAGGAGCTGAAGGTTGGTGAACCCGAGATAGATGGCGTAGATGGTGGGTATGAGGAACAACCCGATCAAAAGGATGGCAGCGGGCGTCATCCACATGAAGGTCGTAGCCCTGATGCGCTCGCGGTCGTCGGCCAGTGCGATCGTCTCGCCGTCACTCTCGGACGGAGCGTGGAGTGTCGCTGTCATTGCCGGTCCCTTGTGGGACGGGAGACCAATCGGCTCCTACCATCTTCCATCAGCTCAAACACCTAGCCCCCCCTAACGGGCACGTCGTTGGCTGGTACGCTCGTTAGCTCAACACGGTGAACTTTTGTTCATGTGCTGAACACTTGGCTCAATTGTATGTTGCCGTACCCAGATCTTCAAGCCACTATCGCGCTTGTTCACACGCAGTTCACGCCGGCCGGTAAAGCGTCGCCAAGGCCCGGCGCTTTCCTCAAATGGCGTCGTGGCCGACCCGAGCGACCGGTGCACCGGCTTGCCTCCTGTGGCCCTTAGCCCTTCGCATTGGCGGCAACATCTGAAAGATAAAGAAGATACGGCATTTTCGGCCTGTTCAACCGGGGAGAGCGGCCACGACGGCGATCTCCACAAGAATGTTCTTCAGCACGGCTCCAGTGGTCGCCCGCGCCGGATAGGGCTCGGGCATCAGCGAAGAATAGGTGGCATCGAATGCCTCCCAATCACCGTGAAGGTCGGCTAAGTACACCGTGCTGTTCACGATGTCGCCCAGGTCGCAGCCGGCTCCGATCAAGATGGCGCGGATGTTCTCGATAGTCTTGACCGTTTGTTCCTCAATCGTTGTACCGACGACGGCGCGTGTACTCGCGTCATAAGGGCCGACGCCCGCTACGAATACGAGGCCGTTGGCCGCTACCGCCTGCGAGTAGGCACCTGATGGTACTGGGCTTGTCTTTACCTCGATGGCCTTCAAATTCCCGGGCTCCCTTGCTTTGTCCCGAATTCTCCGGTGTGACGGTGGGCCCAGGGCCATTGACCCCGACGGCTATGTTCAGTGAGTCGTGTAGTTGATCTCACCGGCGCCGGGCGTGGCGATGGAAAAGCAAAAGCAGCGAATAGGCGCGTATGGGCTCGTCGCGATGAGGCTATGGACAACGTCCGGTGGTATGTAGACCATGTCTCCCTGGGAGATCTCGCGCTCCTCGTCCCCCACGACCATCGTCCCGTGGCCATAAATAACGTAATAAAACTCGTGCGTCGGGTGCTTATGGGGGTCGACCTTGCCGCCGCCGGTGATCTCGAACTCGTTGACGAGCTCGAGCGCGCCGCCCTGTGTCGACTCCCGCATTGAACCCGGGGCCATCAGGTACCAGACCGGCGTCGTCCCATTGTGCTCGACGATCGGCTCAACAGTGGCAATGTTGCGGACGTCCATTTTTTCTCCTCTCGAATGGCTCCCTGAGCCTGTCGTAGGCTTGCTACAAAAATCGTTCTCTCCCACATCAACTTTCACAACTGGCGCCGCGCGCCGTCCATCGCTCCCGCACCTCGGGGTTACGGACCGGCAGCCCGCTCCAGTCGGTCGGGTTCCCGTAAATCCCCCGTACGCCGGCCAGGAGGATGGCGGACTGTATGTCCGCCACTTCGTAGGCGGCTCCGGCCAGGTGGGGGGTGAGGGTCAATCGGGGGGCTTGGAGCAGTGGGCTCCCGCTCGGCAGGGGTTCCTCCGGATAGACGTCGAGCGCGGCGCCACCCAGATGACCTGACGCCAGCGAGTCGACCAGTGCCTCATAGTCCAGCACGGTGGCACGGGCCGTGTTGATGAGGTAGCTCCCCGGCTTCAAGCACGCCAGCTCAGCACGACCGATAATTACGGACGGGCTGCGGGCGTGCAGGGTTACCACGTCGGCCCGGGCCAACGCGTCTTCAAGCGAGAGCGGGACAAAGCCCTCGGCCCTTATATCTTCATCGCCGACCCCCGGGTCGACTACGCACACCTGGCGTACAAGGTTGGTGAAGCGGCGGGCCACGGCGCGGCCGACAGCACCGAAACCAACGACCACGACGCAAAGCCGTGAAAGCTGGTGCCCCTTGTACGTGACGTACGGGACTGGCAAGGAGGCGTCGTCAGGACGCCAAATAACGTCACCCTCAGCCCGGTTCAGCCCTTGCGTGGCTACGGTGCTGGTCAGTTCCCGCGCCACGATGGCATGGTGGCCGATGGCGATGTTACGCAGCGCCGCCAGGCATAGGCCAAGCGTAAAGTCGGCGACTGCCTCCGCATTGCGCCCCGGCGTATGTACCACCGCGACGCCACACGCCCCGGCCGCTTCCAGGTCGATATTTACCGGCTCGGAGCGAAGACAGCCGATGACTTCGAGGTTGGGCACTTTGACGAGCATGGCTTCGTCGACTGGCTCTGACTCGACCACGATGGCCCGCACGAGGTCAAGATCTTCTGCCGAAAGGGTGCCCAGCGCCTCTCTCACTCTGGGAACTCTGCGCAGCTCCCACGCCCGTTCGTCCCTGAGGGCAGCCGACGTCTCAGGGGTGAGGGTGGCGTTAAGAAGTGCGATCATCGCCTGCGGGTTGGACGTCGTGCCTGTGCTGCGAGGTCTTGTGCTGCGAGGTCTTGTGCTGCGAGGTCTCGTACTGCGACGGTCTCGTACTGCAGGGTCTTGTACAGCGTCTCGTAACGAGCGTGGCCCTCGAGGTGGTCGTCGGCGACGGCCGAGCACTGTTCGTAGACCAGTACCTCGTCGTCGTCGACCCGGGCCAGCTTTTCGTCCCCCGTCACGAGGACGGCGCCGGCCACGCCAGCTGCCCGGCTAAGCGGGCGCACCCGGACCTGGTGCCTCGTCGCATCGGCCAGGAGCTGGCACCAAGGCGCACTGACGCTCATCCCACCTGTGGCCACCACAAACGGCGGCCGGTCACCATATGCCTCCTGGAGACAGGAGAGCATCGACATGGCCGCGTAGCAGCTACCAGCAAGGGCTTCGGTGTGGACATCTTTGCCGCTATGCGCGCCGCGGAGCCCAATAACCGTGGGTTTCAGTGCGTCCTGCCAACCCACGGGCCCAAAGAACGGGTTGCCGATTAGCACAGTGAGGGGGGCGTCGATGCGGTGCTCGATAACGAATTGGCGCGACATGAGGGCGGCCTCGAGCTGTTCGCCGGACAGTTCGGCAAGGGCTGCGAGTTCAGCGACCACGCTACCGATCGGCCCCGCGTTACTCTCCAGTACCCATTGGCCGGGCAAGGCTCCCGAGCTGAGCAACAGGGGGAAGCACTCCTTCGGTGACCAAGGCGAGCCCAGCGCCATCTGTACGGGCGCTGTCGTCCCCGCTACGACGACGGGCACGTCGCGCCGAGAAAAACCCGTCGATAAGGCGGATAAATGTGTGTCGCCTCCACCGACGTGCACCGGTAGGCCCGCCGGCAGCCCGGTGGCATCAGCAACCTCGTTTTTCAGCCCACCGGCAACCGAACCGGCTGGGCGCAGCTCCGGGAAACGATCGACCGGGATGTCGAGCGCAGTCAGAAGTGGGTGCGCCCATGCTCCTTGGGCCACGTCGAGCATCTGGCTCATCGCTGCGGACGACGGCTCGCTCACCTTGGTACCGGAGAGCTGGAAGACGAACCAGTCATGGAGTTGCAGCACTGTCGTCGCGGACGACCACGCACTGGGCCAGTGGTGGCGCGCCCACAGCAGTTTGGGTAGGCCGAACTCGGGCGCCGGCCAATGGCCTGTCAGCTCGTACACGGCGTCGGCGCCGAACGCCTCCGTGAGTTCGCGCACCTGGCGCCCTGCCCTACGGTCTTTGTTGAGCAGACCGGGCGCCGCCGGGCAACCCCGCCGGTCGAGGAGCACGAAGGGGATACGGATGGCGCTGACCGTTACGCCGAGGTACCGGTGGCCGTCGAGGTCCAAAGTGTTGGCCAGGCGGGAAAGTGCCCGCAGGGCGCTCGACCACCAAGCGTCGGGATCGAACAGGCCCGGGTCGCCAGAGCCCGCGAGCACCGGGTACGGCGCCGACGTCGTCGCCAGGGTGGCTCGCGCCCCTGTGTCATAAGCCGTCGCCTTGGCCGCACTTCCCCCGATGTCCAGCGTGACGACCACGCTGGCCTCGGTCACCGGCCCGTCCTGCGAGCTGATGTCACGCAGGCACCTTTTTGGCGTATTTGGCCAAAACCTCGGCCATCAAGTCGTTGCTCAGGATGTTCGGCTGGCCGATAGCGCGGGCGCGGTAGTAGAGGCCGGCCAGGGTTTCGACCATTTCGGCGCCGGCGGCCGCTTGTTTCAATTCCTCGCCCACGGCCACGAGGCCATGATTGGCGAGTAGCACGGCGCGCGCCGGAGGCGGGAACGCGTCCCGCACGTTCTTGGCCAGCTGCTCGGTGCCATACGTGGCGTAGGGGGCAACCTGGATCTCAGTGGTGCCCAGCATGGCGATGTTGTAATGGACGGCGGGGATTGCCATCCCCAGCACCGCCAGTGTCGTGGCGTGGGGCGAATGAGTGTGGACTATGGCCGATACATCCGGCCTGCTCTGGTATATGAGGCAATGCAGGGGGGTTTCCGACGACTGGAGGCGGTGGCCCTGACGGCGGGAGCCATCCGGCCCGATAACAACGATGTCAGCTTCCTCAATGAGGTCGTACTCCATGGACGACGGCGTGATGTAGATGTTGCCGTCCGCCGTCTTGACGCTCAGGTTGCCCGATGTTTGGCTCAAAAGGCCGAGCTTTAGCAGCTTGCGCCCATAAGCGACCAGCTCGGCCCGCACGGTCTGCCCGGCGTCACTTTCGTCGTCCTCTTTGGCTTCGTCGTCTCCTCGGCGAGCGTCATTGCCCCGGGGCTCGTTCACCTCGACTCGTACTGCCCGGATGGCATCCTCAACCTCTCATGAGCGCAGGGCCGGATAACAGGCGGAGACGTAACCACATGAACAATTGTTCACGGACTGAACCGTATGTCCACATCCCTGATTCTAAGGAGCCACACGACCATGTCAATAGTTCTCCCAGTCAATTGGTGCTCGCCGCTCGCCTATGTACAAATGTTCACGCTTCCATCAAAGCGTTCAGTGTGCCAAAGTGGTCGTTGGCTGGGGCGAGCCCGGCTCAACAAGGCTAAGGAGCGTCCGTGAGCCGATTCGCGATGACCATCAACGGCGCCGAGGCCACGGCGGAGGCCACGTTCCCGGTCGAGGACCCAGCCACTAACGAAGTAATTGCGCACGTACCGGAGTGCACCGACGCTCTGATGGACCGGGCCATGCGGGCGGCAGAAGAAGCCTTTAACCCGTGGCGGCAAGACCGTAAGCTCCGGCAGGCGGCGCTGGAGCAGCTGGCGACGGCCACCGAGGCACGGTTCGAGGAGCTGGCGGCCACCATTACATCCGAAGAAGGCAAGCCTCTCGGCGAAGCACGGTCCGAGCTCGGTGACGCCGTCAATGACCTTCGCTACTTTGCTTCGCTCGACCTCGATGACGAAATCATCCGCGACGACAGCCGCACGGACGTGCGGGTGGTGCGGCGGCCCGTTGGCCCGGTTGCGGCCATCACGCCGTGGAACTTCCCGTTGGGCACGGCGGTAGCAAAAGTCGCCCCCGCCCTCGCCGCCGGGTGCACGTTGGTTCTCAAACCTTCGCCCTACACTCCCCTCTCCTGCTTGCTCTTCGGCGAGGTGAGCCGCGAGGTCCTGCCCCCGGGCGTGCTCAATGTGATAGCAGGCGGCAATGACCTCGGCGTGAAGATGACCGAGCACCCCGTGCCCCGCATGGTGAGCTTTACTGGGTCGGTCGCCACCGGGAAAAAGATTGCCACCACGGTCGCCCCTGACTTGAAACGGGTCACGCTCGAACTGGGCGGTAACGACCCCGCCATCGTCCTGGAAGACGTCGATGTCGAGGCCATCGCCGACGGCTTGTTCGCCAACGCGTTCAGTAACTGCGGCCAAGTCTGCGTAGCCATAAAGCGCGTGTACGTCCCCCGTGCCCGCCACGACGAGCTGGTCTCGGCCCTGGTGGCCCGGGTCGAGGCAGCCGAGGTGGGCGACGGCCACGATGCCGGCACGGATATCGGCCCCCTGTGCAACAAGATGCAATTCGACAGGGTCGGCGAACTGGTGCGCGATGCCGCGGAGCACGGCGGCAAAGTTGTCACTGGCGGAAGACGACAGGACCGGCCCGGCTATTTCTTCGAGCCCACAGTCGTCATAGGGCTTTCCGATGGAGCCCGGCTGGTCGATGAGGAGCAGTTCGGGCCGGCCCTCCCAATCGTCAGCTACGACGACCTCGATGACGCAGTAGCGCGGGCCAATGACACCCACTTTGGCCTGGGCGCGTCGATCTGGACGAATGACCCCGACCGCGGGGCCGATATTGCCCGGGACATTGACGCCGGGACTGTGTGGGTAAACACCCACCAATCGGGAGTACCGGGCCAGCCTTTCGGCGGGCTGAAGTGGAGCGGTATCGGAGTCGAGGGTGGCCGGTGGGGACTGATCGGCTTCACCGAGCTCCAGGCCATCCACGTCGCCCGCCACTGAAACGAGCTTCAAGGCGCCTGCAGCGAGAAATGCCCCGCTTCCTGAGCGAGCAACAGTATGACGTCTTATCTGCGGTAGTCGACCGCCTCATCCCCCCGGACCAAAGCCCTGGGGCCCGGGACGCAGGAGTGCCGCAGTACATAGATGAGCTGCTGGGCGCCTTCACTTTCGACCCTCCCCGCATTTGGGCCGGCGGCCCCTTCTCCGGCCGGCACGGAGGCACAAACGGGTTCGAGCGCTTCCACTCGCTCACCGCCCTGGAAGAGCTGGCGTGGCGCACGCGGATCGAGGGCTCCCTGGGGCTCCCCGACCGCGAGCGCCTGGGGCCGGTGGTCGGACTGCAGGAGCGGTACGTTACAGGGCTCGCTGCGCTGGGACCGGACTTCGCTGCCCTCCCAGTTGACGAACAAGACAAACGCCTGCGGGAACAGGCGGATTTTGCCTATTTGGTCTATGAGCACGCCTGTGAGGGCATGTACGGCGCCCCGGAGTACGGGGGCAACCACAACCTGGCGGGCTGGGATTACATCGGCTACCTCGGTGATGTCCAGCCACGTGGTTACACCGACGTGGAAGTAACCGGTCCATGACCCGGGACTTTGACGCCATCATCGTCGGCTCCGGACCAGGGGGTTCGGCAGTGGCCGACGAGCTAACCCAGGCAGGAATGTCGGTCCTGGTCCTGGAGCGGGGGCGGAACCGGTTGATAAACCTCGAAAATCCGCATGACCTGGCGGGGGACTTTTCGAGCGACGAGCTGAAGTTCCTGACGCGGCATTTCCTCGGGCCTGATCCCTGGCTCGAGCCTCGCACGTTCCGTCGTAACGAGGCCGACGGCGAGCGGGCCCACATCGGTGAGGTGAACAACTTGCCCGCCACGGTCGGCGGCGGCGGGGTGCACGCGGATGGAAAGCTCCCTCGTTTCCGGGAGGACGATTTTCGCGTCCTCTCAGAGCTGGGCGCGATCGAAGGCGCCTCCATTGCGGACTGGCCGATTTCGTACGACGACCTCGAGCCCTGTTACGCGGACGCCGAGCGTCTGATCGGCGTGGCCGGGCTGGCGGGGGCAAATCCCTTTGCCGCCTGGCGTTCGGGTGAATACCCCATGCCGCCCGGCGCTCCGATGTACGGCTCAACTATCACGGCCGCGGCGGCAGAAAAAGTGGGGCTCCATCCATACCCTGGCCCGACCGGTTGCAATTCCGTGCCGTACGACGGCCGTCCCGCCTGCAACAACTGTGGTTTCTGTGCCTACTTCGGCTGTCCGATCCACGCCAAGGGAGATCCCGTGGCCGTGCTGCGCAGGGCGTTGCTCACTGGCCGGGCGGAACTACGCCCAGATGCGTTCGTATCCAGAATCCTGACGCGCAACGGCCAGGCGACCGGTGTCGAATGGCTCGACGCCGATTGGCAACCGCACGAGGAGCACGCCGAGTACGTCGTGGTCGCGGGTGGGGCCATGGAGACGCCCCGTTTGTTATTACTGTCGGGGATGGCCCACCCCGAGATCGGCCGGAACGTCATGTTCCATATGCAAACTTTCGTCATGGGCACGATGCCGTTCCGGGTGCACGGCCACAAAGGCCGTTCGGTCACCACGCTGCACGACGACCACATCATCGTCGACCAGGCGGCTAAAGCCGAGGCAAGAGCCAATGGCCTGCCTTGGATCAAGGGGGGCCTGGTCGAGCACTGCAGCCCGTCGCACCCCATCGCCGAAGCCAAAGGCTACCCGTGGGGTGCTCAGCACAAAGAGCTCATGCGCCGGTCCCCGATGCGCGACTGCTTTCTCGGTTTTTGCATGCAAGGTGACGACGTCCCCCAACCCTCCAACCGCGTCGACCTCGACCCTTCGGTCCGCGACGTCCGAGGCCTCCCCGTGGCCCGCACTACTTATCAACCCCACCGTCACGAGATCGTCGCCTCCCGCTACCACGGGGCCAAGTTGGTCGAGGTGTTGCGGGCGGCGGGCGCCGAAGAAATATATACCGGCACTTCACCTAAAACGGATGGCAACCTTCGGTCATCGCACTCGGAGATTTCCATAGTCCCCGTTTCCCGTCACGTCGTTGGCACAGCGCGCATGGGCCGCGACCCGGCCACTAGCGTCTGCGACCCGTGGGGCCGGCTCTGGGAAGCACCAAATGTGCTGATCGCCGATTCTTCGCTGTTCCCGACCGGTTCGGGATATGGCCCGACACTGACATTGGTGGCGTTGGCACTGCGTAACTCGCGGGCGCTGACCGGCAGGCTGGGCCAGGCCAGCCTATCGGCATCACCACCGACAAGCGCCTGAGCAAGCAAGGAGCCGGCAAAGCGAGCAAACGTAAACTGCGACAGCACTAAACATCTAGCGATAGGCAAAGGAAATTGGATGACCCGTCAAATAAAAGCGGAACCGTTGGACCGAGAAGCGTGGTCCAGTTATGGGTGGATCCCCGTCCGCGACACCGATCCCGACGATGGAGGGTCGCGCCTGGTTTTTGAATGGAGCGACGTCCACCTCAATATCATTTCTCACCGGTTGGACGAGCTGGTCCGGACCGACGCGGGGCTCGTTTGCGATGTGATGTTCCGGCACCTGACCCATACTCAGGCCCTGCTGGTCCTTAACTGCCCGGCTGTCATTGCTGTGGCGCCGTCGTCATCTCAGCTGTCGGGCCCGGCGGACCTCGAGCAGGTACGCGCTTTTCTCCTGCGTCCTCTCGACTCTTTCGTACTGCACCAGGGGACCTGGCATTGGGGGCCGTTCCCGGTGAGCGACCCACAAGTAGACCTGTTCAATATCCAGGGGTTGCGCTACGCCGAGGATAATGACTGTGCCAGGCTGAGCGAACGTGGTGCCGCGTTCGAAGTCATCACCGCTTGACGTTGATTCGCGCGTGGCCGAGGACGTGCTTTACCGTCAGTACGAGACCATCAACATTTTCCGCCAGGGGCCGGGCGCGACATTGCAGCTGAACCGCCCCGAACGCATGAACGCCTGGAGCAATCAGTTCTCCCTGGACCTGCTGAGCGCCGTACGACAAGTGAGCGACGACGCCGAGGTACGGGCGGTTGTCATTACCGGCGCAGGCCGGGCCTTCTCCAGCGGCGCCGACCTGAAAGAAGCGGCCGAGCAAACAGAGCGTGGCCCTATCGACGTGTACCGCGTACTGACCGAGCGGTACCACCCCATAATCAGCGGCATCCGGCAGATGCCCAAGCCTGTGGTGGCCGCAGTCAACGGCCCCGCAGTTGGCATAGGGTTTTCACTGGCGCTGGCTTGCGACCTGGTGGTGGCGGCCGAGTCCGCCTATTTCATGCTCGCCTTCGTCAACATCGGGCTCGTTCCCGACGGCGGTTCGTCGCTGTTCGTGCCATCGCGAGTGGGGTTCGCCCGGGCCGCTGAACTGGCCTTGCTGGGGGAGCGGCTCGACGCCCGAAAGGCGTTGGACTGGGGGCTGGTCAATCGCGTTTGGCCCGACGGTGAGTTTGCGTCTCGGACCGGGGCGCTGCTCGACCAGCTGGCCTCCGGAGCGACCAAATCGTACGCTGGCACTAAGCGGCAATTGAACAAGTGGCTGTACGAGCACATGGGCGACCAGCTCGAGTTCGAGGCGCAAGTCCAGAGGGAAATGGCAGGCTCTGGCGATTTCGCGGAAGGGATCACGGCTTTCGCCGAAAAGCGGGCGCCCAGGTTTACGGGCGCCTGAGCCAGGACAGCAACTTGCACCACGGCCGAGCGCGATGACGTCGCCGGCCTCAGAGTGAGTCGCCTGCACGTGGTGAGCGACGAGAGCGAGGCGGTGGTTGGCCCCCTTGACGCGCCCCGAGCTGGCATGGGGGGCACGCGCGAGACTTGCTCAATGTCGCCGGCCGACCTGCGCCATGGAATACACGACAACGCTGGAACCACTGCCCGGGACCAAGGCCCGGGTCCCCGTGCCGTTCGATCCAGACGAAGTCTGGGGAACCAAGCGTCAGCATCACGTCGGCGGGACCATCGCAGGCGTGCGAGTGCGAGGGACCATCCGCAAGGACGGCGACGACTGGAGCTTCTCGGTATCGCTGTGCGACCGTCCGATCAGCGCTGGCGACGCCGTCGACGTTGTCATCTCGCCCGAAGGTCCACAGCGCTGGGACCTGGAGCCAGATTTCCGGGCGGCACTGGAGGCGGACCCCGATGCGGGAGCCTTCTTCGACTCGCTCGCTCAGTTCTACCGAAAGGGCTACCTGCGGTGGATCGATGCGACGAAGCGTCGGCCCGACATCCGAGCCGAACGCATATCCGAAGTGGTCCGCCTGCTCGACGCCGGGGTCAAAGAGCGCCCGAGGCCGTGACAGACCCCATCTGCACCTGGCGCCGCCGCGCCCGCGCCACGCTCAGGCTGCGAGGCTCGAAAACGGGATCGTCAACCCGACGGGCGGCGCACTGACCAAGACGTGTTCGCCCCACTTGGAGAGGGCCACTGTCTCATTGCCTCCCCCTGAAGCAGTGGAGGTCTCCAGGACCGGCAGCGTGGCGCCGCTAGCCGAGAGGGTGAGCGTGTTGGCCAACGCTGGCGCCGAGCTGGTGGCGGCAGTGTTCCATTTCAGGGTGTACACCTTCTTGGCCGGGGCGGCGTGGGTGTACAGCTTCGTGCCCTTGGCTGCCGGGAGGACGCTCACCACCGAAGAGACCGTCATCGAAGCGGCCAGGTCCTTGTATTGGGTCGTGCCGGCTTTGAGAGACACCCAGTTGCTGCCGACCTTCTTCACCTCGGCCGCCGTTAGCCCGAAGAGGTTGGTCAGCCCGGACGAGTTGCCCGATAAGTAAGCGTAGCTTGGAGTCACCTTGACGATGGCCGTCGCGGTGCCGGCCGAGATGGTCTCCATGCCGCTGGCCTTGGCCAGGTCGGCCTCCAGGTGCTCGCCGACCGAGGTCGACCCGGGGCTGGACTTCACGTCGAGGTGGACACTGGTCTGCTTTCCAACGGCGCTCTTGGCCGAAGTGAGCACTGAGCTCGTTGTGGCGGTGCCGCTACCGGCTGCCTCAGCAGTGGCTGACAGCAAGCCGATGGTGGTCAGCACGACGGCGGAGGCACCAACCAGGCGGGCAGAACGAGTAAACACTGAGAGCCGCATTACGAGAGTCTACAGCCCGGCTCTTGCCAAGGGGGACCGCCCGACCAGCCATCGAGGACCTAGGTTGGCATGTCGGCAGGGAATGGCGCGGGGTACGGTTCGCCGAAGTCGGCGCAGCGGCTCACCTCCCGCCATTTTCGGTCGGCGGCGAGGAGCTGCTCATCGAGACGCACCGACGCATCGGCAGCATTGACTCCGAGAGGCAGGTGGTAGGGAATGTCGCGGCGCTTGGCCACCTGAACGATGATCTCGGCGGCGCGTGCCGGGTCACCTGCCGGCCCGGCTGAACTTTGGCGGACGCGACTGTTCATGACGCCGACTGTGGGGGCGTACGCCTCGGGTATGTCGTGGACGGTCATCGAGCTCCCGGCCCAGTCGGTGCGGAACCCGCTCGGCTCGACGACCACTACCTTTACCCCGAATGGCGCCGTCTCGGCCTGGAGTACCCGGCTGAAGCCGTCGATGGCGAACTTGGCCGCTTGGTACGAAGCGATCCCAGGTGACCCGCCAACACGTCCACCCACCGAGGAGATCTGGATGACGATGCCGCCACCCTGTTCTCGCAGGACGGGAATGGCCGCTTTGGAGACGTTGTAGACACCCCAGAAGTTCGTCTCGAACTGGGCCCGGAAATCCGCATCGTCGGCGGTCTCGATGGGTGAGACGTTGGCATAGCCGGCGTTGTTGACGATGACATCGAGGCGGCCGAAGCGACGGCGGGCTTCGCTGATCGCAGAGCGGGCGGCGCGATCGTCGGTGACGTCGAGGGCGATGCTATGGAGGCGCTCCCCGTGGCGGGCAACGAGCTCGCTGAGCTGCGCCGGTTGGCGGGCAGTAGCCGCGACACGATCGCCGGCGTCAAGGGCAGCCTGTACGAGGGCGCGGCCCAGGCCGCGAGAGGAGCCGGTGATGAACCAGATCTGTTCCATGTTCCTTAGTAAAACACCACGGCGGCTTCTTTCAGGTACCGGGCCGGTCAGTCACCATATGGCCTGGGCATTCGGGGGCCGGTGCCGGGGGGTGCGGCCACCACCTCGTGACCACCGGTTACCATCATTGGCGCGGCCGTTCCAGTGTGGGTAAATGGCTCACCAACGGTAGTGAACCCACTGAGGGGAAGCTGGGATTGGGACTTTTGTGGGCGCGCTCTCGCGCTGAAATCCGAGCCAAATGGCGTACGGTAGTTCTCCTCGCCATCGTTCTCGGGATCGGTAGCGGGGTGGCGCTAACCGCCTTCGCGGGTGCCCGCCGCACCAACGACGCCGTTTCCCAGTTCGTCAAATACAGCCTCCCCGACGACGGTGGTTTCCTATTCGGAAATCTCTCTTCGCCTCCGCTGAGACACGGTGTCGCGCCCGGCTCATTGGCGCTGCCGCCGGTAGCGCAGCGGATCGTCAACCTCCCACAGGTCGTCGCCCACTTTCGATCGCCATACTTGTTCGTTACCACCAGAAGTACCGGCCGCACTAACAGTGACCTCAGTGTTATTGGCGATGCAGATCTCGATTTTCTTCGCCGCGTCGACCGCCCGATGGTGCTGTCTGGGCGACTCCCCGGGCCGTCCCAGCCGTTCGGGGTCGTTGTCAACGACCTAGCCGCCCGCGCCGACCGTCTTCGTGTCGGCAGCACCCTCCACTTATACGCTTATACAAAGGCGCAGATCGCCAGCGGAGCCCTGGCCGGGGCCATCGAGCAGGCCCCCCCGGCGCCCAAAGGACCGTCCTTCACGGTTCGGGTGGCCGCAATTGTCCGGTCCCCACAGGACGTCAGCGCTGTGGCCCCCCTCGAGGCCCAGGCCGGCGTTTCGTACGAGAGCGACCGCAACCTCTACGTTACGCCCGCTTTCCTCAGGAAACTGGCTTCGGAGACCGACACGTCTCTACAGCAGATCCAGGACATCAATCTGGTTTCGGTCCGGCTCCGGGACGGAGCCGGCGACTGGGGGGCCTTCGCGGCCCGAGCCACAGCCATCGGAAAGAACGCCGTTTTCGTCAGTCCAGGCAACGTCTTCGGAGTCCCGGCCGCGGCCGCCAGCGCCCAGCGTGGAATCCATCTAGACGTAGTCGCTTTGCTGCTCTTCGGCGCGTTGGTGGCGCTGGTGACCATGGTCCTGGTGGGCCAGGCCGTTGCTCGCCAGACCGTCCTGCAGGCGGAGGACTACGCCGAACTGCGGGTTCTCGGAGGTACGAGGGCTCAGATCGTTGGGATCGTCGTACTTCGGTCCGGCCTGATCGGGCTGGCCGGGGCGTTTCTCGGCGTAGCGATTGCCTGGTTAGCCTCTCCACTAACGCCGGTTGGTCTCGCTAGGCAGGCGGAAATCCATCCCGGGTTTGCCTTTGACTCCGTCATCGTGATCCCCGGTGCCATCGCACTTGGGGCGATCATTAGCGCCTGGTCGATCCTGCCGGCGTGGCGGATGGCGGCGCGACCCATTATGGCCCCGGCTGGCGGCGGGTTACCTGTGCGCGGGAGCGGCGTGCCTGGTTTGGCTTGGAAAACGGGCCTGTCGCCGGCGGCGGCCGTCGGGACATGGTTCGCGCTCCAGCCCGGTCGTGGGAGGTCGTCGGCACCCGTCGTTATGCCCATGCTCTCGGCCGCACTGTCCGTCGCGGTCCTAGGAGCGGCCCTGACGTTCGGCACCAGCCTCGGGCACCTCGTGAGCAGCCCAACGCAGCAGGGGTGGAACTGGGACGTCCTAATCGGGAACCCGAACGACCTGCACGACCGCATCGCCCAGGACGGCCGTTTGCTGGCGAGAAATCCGTACGTGGCCGCATACTCGGCCATAGCCATACTCGCGAGCCAGGATCAGGGCACTGCGACCATAGACGGCAAGTCGGTGCCGACGCTGTTGGCTATCGATCCCTTAAAAGGCGAGGTTTATCCTCCGCTTCTACAGGGGCACCAACCTGAAGCAGACAATCAGATCGTGCTGGGCACCCAGACCCTGGACCGGCTCCACAAGCGTGTGGGCCAGTCGGTCGCAGTTCCCACTCCGGAGGGGCGGCTGACCTTGGACATAGTGGGCCGCATGATCGTCCCGTCGATCGGTGACCTGTTCAGCAACGCGCTGGGCGACGGCGGCTGGGTCTACGGTCCGGCCGTACTGAAACAGCAAGCGCAGCAACGTGCTCAGCGGGCGGGCGGGTCAAATGCGACCCCGCCAACGGTGTTCAACATGTTCGCGGTGCGATATGCCCGTGGCGTCTCCCCGGCGGCCGCATATGTCAGTCTCCGCCGTCAGTTCGGCTCCGTCGTCTTACGACAGCTGCCGTCCGAGGACGTGCTCAACATCCAGAACGTCGATCGTTTGCCCCTGGTCCTTGCGGGCCTGGTCACACTCCTTGGGCTGGCGACCATCGGGAACTCGTTGTTCACCTCGGTGCGGCGCCGGCGACGGGATCTCGCCATCCTGAAGGCCATCGGCTTCGGGCCCCGACAGGTCGCAGCCGTGGTGGGTTGGCAGGCCACGACGTTCGCCGCTGTCTCCCTGATAGTGGGCATCCCAATCGGGATTATCGCCGGTGGGTGGGCCTGGACCGTCGTGGCGTCGAGTATCGGTTCCAGTTCACCACCTCAGATCCCAGCCCTCGTCATAGCCCTGATGGTCCCAGCCACGATCGTATTTTGCAACCTCATTGCGGCCGCTCCCGGCTGGGCCGCGGCACGGATCCCGCCCGCAGTCGTAATGCGAAGCGACTAAGCCGGTCGGTTGCCGAAACCAGTCAATGCGGCCCGCTCGTCCCAGTTGACAGATCGATAGTCGTCCACGAACTCTCCCTTTTTCTGCACCCCGCCAATCTGGCTAGTGCAGCATGCGAATTCCCAAGCTCGACTAACCCTTTTTGCTCATCTCAGTCGGGCGCTCCTCCTCGTCCACCCGGTAGGGAGGAGTCGTGGGCCGCAGGAGCTATTCGTAAACAGGTCATACGCGCGGCCAGACATGATGGTACCAGTGGAGCGGGTGGTGACTCTCGTGGCCTGCGATGACGAGGGGACGGTGCTCGGCCAGCTCGAGCCCTTCACGGTGGGCACCCCATGGTGGCAGGACGTGGCGCCGCTTCATCATTGCCACCCCGAGCTCACCGTGTTGCGGTTGCTCGATGGGGTGCCGGCGCCGGGAACCACAGTCGGTGGCCACGTCAGGTACCTGGCCGAGGCTGAACCGGGCACACTCGCAAAGGCATCGCTTTCGCGTTGCGATGTCGTGGTCGCGGACCACCCCCTCCGGATGCCCTGGGCGCGACCGGGCGGCCCGGGGGCCGACGTCGCTTGGGCATCGGGCCTGGTCGAGCGGAGCGGCGCGGCCGCCCAGCACCGGACGTGGAACCTGTCCTCAATTTGGTCGATCCCGGCTGCCCAGGGGACAGCGTGGTTGAAGTGCGTACCGGGTTTCTTTGGCCACGAAGGGGCCGTCCTGGGCCTCCTCGAAGGCCCAGGAGTGCCACAGCTGATGGCCACGGCCGGCCACCGGATCCTGCTCGGGGACATGGGGGGCCGCGACGGCCATGAGGCCACGATCGAAGAAACGCGCCCGCTCATCGACTCCCTGGTCGAGCTCCAGCGTGGGACGGTGGGACGTGTGCCCGAGCTGCTGGGCGCCGGGGTGCCAGATGCGCGATGGCCGGTGCTCCTGCCCCAGCTGGCGGCTCTCGTCTCCCGCCTGGCCCCGCACGATACCCGTCTCCTGCGGCTGGTGGGCTCGGCGGAGGACCGGGCCAGGGCCATCGACGAGTGCGGGCTACCCGACGTGCTTGTCCACGGCGATGCCTACCCGGGCAACGCCCGCCTCGGTACCGAGCCACCGGTATGGTTCGACTGGGGCGATTCTCGGGTGGGCAACCCGTTGCTCGACCTCGCAGTTCTCGAAAGTGCCCCCGACCGGCGTCAGCTTCTCGAGCGACACTGGCTCGCCGCTTGGGCACGCGCCGTCCCCGGCAGCGAGCCGGGGCGAGCCTGGACGTTGCTACGACCGCTTGCGGTACTGCGCACCGCCCTCGTTTACCAGACGTTCCTGGACAACATCGAACCGTCTGAGCGCACCTACCACATAGGTGACGTCAGGCCAGCTCTCCATCGGGCGGCGGCGCTGGTTGGGGCCGAGGCACCTTGAGCCGATGGTTGGCTCCACCGAGTTCTGGAAGCCCCTGCCGCCGATATATGCGCGCCCTTGACACGGCCAACGGTAAGGGGTAACTTACGGTAAGTGGCCGCTAACGTTGACGAAGCGATCAAGGCGCTCGGGGACCCGACCCGCAGGGCCATCTTCGAGCTGATCGCCGTTGGCCCTATGCCCGTAGGCGCCATAGCGGCGCGGCTGCCGGTGAGCAGGCCAGCCGTGTCACAGCACCTTAGAGTGCTGAAAGAAGCCGGGCTGGTAGTCCCCCGGGCTTCGGGGACGCGGAGGTACTACGAAGTGGACCCCGACGGCGTCGACGCCCTGCGCTCGTACTTCGAACGCTTCTGGAACACGGCGTTGTGGTCGTTCAAGAACGTGGCCGAGACGGCTGCAAAAAAGGAGGAGAAATGAGCACCGACACAACAGGCACCGCTGTCCGGCATTCGGTCACGGTTGAGGCACCTTTGGACAAGACGTTCGCTGTCTTCACCGATGACATCGGGAGTTGGTGGCCGCCCGAGCACCACCTGGGCCAGGTGGCCGAAATGGTCTTCGAGCCACGCGTCGGAGGCCATATCTATGACCGGATGACTGACGGTAGCGAGAGCCATTGGGCCAGGGTCCTGGCATACGAGCCCCCGACCCGGTTGGTGTTCTCCTGGGACGTGAGCCCGGCTTGGCAAATTGAGGCCGACCCCAACCGCACCAGCGAGGTCGAGGTCCGCTTTACCCCGCAGGGCCCGAACACGACCCGTATTGACTTAGAGCACCGCCACCTCGAGCGTCACGGCGAAGGTTGGGAGCAGCTGCGGGGGGCCGTCGACTCCGAGGGTGGTTGGCCGCTCGGGCTGGCCCGGTTCCGGGACCGGTTGGCAATCTGAGCCCATGAGGCCCACTGCCGTGGCCTCGACGTACCCCTAGCTCGACGTACCCTTAGCCGTCCACGTATTGCTACCGGTACCGCTTCCCCGAAGATCATCCCCCGAGAAGCCAACTTCACTTCCGGGCAAGGGCATACTCATGAGATGCACTTGGCCCAACTGAACGTCGGTCGCCTGAGGGCTCCAATCGGCGATCCGATGACCCTCGACTTCCGGACGAACCTGGCTCGAATCAACTCGCTGGCCGAAGCCAGTCCAGGGTACGTGTGGCGCCTACAGGACGAGAGCGGCGACGCCACGAGCATTAAGCCGTTCGGGGACGAGCTCGAGATAATCAACCTCACAGTGTGGGAGTCGATCGAGGCCTTGGCCGATTTCACTTACCGCTCGGCGCATGTCGAGCTGCTCCGGCGTCGGCGGGAGTTTTTCGAGCCGCCGGGCCAGCCGATACTGTGCCTATGGTGGGTTCCCGAAGGGACCGTCCCCACCGTGGAGGAGGCCATCGCCCGGCTCGACTACCTACGAGAGCACGGGCCTTCTCCCCGAGCTTTCACGTTCCGCCATCGGTTCGAGCCTGGGTCCGAGGACGCCCAGGTGGGAAGCCACCTCGATGTGTGCCCCGCTTAGACCCGCCGCCACAGGCCGCAGGTACGGAGGAACTACGACTCGACCAGGATGACCAGACCAGTGCTCGCGGTCCTTCACGTCGTGGTGACCCCCCTCTGCCCCGGAACTTGCTTAACAATCTGGTCGCCGCGTGGGGCCATCCAGTTGGTGCGGGAGCCAAAGGATGAGGCCCGGTGGTCAAAACATACTTACCCGTCCAGCAGTTCGTGGCCCCGACCTCTTTGGTACCGCCACTGGTCCAGTAGCCGGGCCGGGGCGAACATGACCGGCTCGTGCAGTGGCCAAACCATACACCGCGGTTGCGTCGAACCGGCGGCGTCGAGGACGCCGTTGGTGGCTCGACGGGCGGCCTCGTTGGCGCCTTCCATGGTCGCCAGGTCGGTGTAGGTTCGCACATAGTCACTAGCCAGGAAAAGATTTTCGATGGCCGTGGCTGCGTTCGGGCGCCAAGCCCAGGATCCGACCGTATTGACCAGGAGGGGCTCGAGATTGATGTCGTCACGCACCTCTCGGCTTCTGCGCAGCTCCGGGAACCTAACGTCGGTGTCAAGGAACCAACGGACCAGGTTTGCGTCGTTGAGAACACGGTGACGACCAGTGTTCAGGTGGGCCTTTAGCTGGCCCCACACCTCGGTGAATATTTCATCTTTAGTGCACTCCATGGCTGGCTTGCCCGTAATCGGGCCCGGCGTGGTCCAGTCCGACACGTCGACCGAGAGAACTCCCCCGATGTCGCCGTCGCCAAAGCTCTCAATAGGCCGGTGCCAGAACTGACGCGGAGAGATCGAGGTGAGCGACCACGCCGAGTCGATGTAGATGGCGTGGCCGTGAACGACGGGAACATCTCTTCGCAAAAAGAACACGATCCCGTTCATCCACCGGGTCTTCAGCCGGTCCAAATTATCGAGGCTCGGATCGGCCTGTCTGATGTCGGCGGTGGCCAAGCGGGCCATGTGCTCGACCGGCACCGCTGCGACGTACCAATCTGCTCTCAAGTCCTCTCGACCCTTGTCTGGTCCAGTGACGGTAACCGAGGTGGTACGCCCGCCCGAGAAGTTAATGGCGTCGACGCGCGTGCCAAAACGGAACTCGACGCCCATGTCGACGAGATGGTCCAGCCATGGGCCGATCCAGACGTCGCTGGTCGGGCCGTCGAGCAATCGGTCCGCCGGGCGTCCCGGGATCCAGATGTCAAAGAGCAGTTGAAGAAGTATGTAGCCCCCAGTCCGGGCGCTGATCTGGCGCGCTTCCGCGGCGACGAGTGAGCGGGTCAGGCCGTCGGCCAAAAACCGCTGATAGGCGGCCGAGCGCTGGGCCGCCCCGGAGAACCCCCACCAGCTCTGCTGCTCCCACTCTCCATAGCGGCGAGCATCGCAACTTGTCAGGAGCACTAAGAGCCGTTGGACGAAATGGGCCATATCTCCAGCGGTCAATCCCGTCTGGCCCCCCATGAGGTCGCGGACCACTTCGGTAAGGTCGGACGTCGATCGTGGGAACCGCACCGGGATAAGAAGCGGGATCTTCGCACCCGTCCTGGCGATTTCGGCCTGAGTGGCGTCCCGTAAATTATCGAAAACGCCATGGGCCTGTCGCCCGAAGGGGATCCGGCTCATGGTGTCGGGTAGATGTCGGTAGAAGCCGGGGAAGAACCTGAACCCGTGTTCAGCCGGTAGGTCCTGGCGCCCGTCCCGACCAGAGCCGGGAACAAAAATCGAGCGGGCCTTTCCCCCGGGCACGTCTCGGTCCTCGATCACGGTCACAGAAAACCCCCGCTCGGCGAGTTCGTGGGCGGCACTCATGCCGCCCACCCCGCCCCCCAGCACCAGCACGTGGTCTGCCACGTTGTTCCTTTCGATGCGGCGAGGCCGCGGTCCATGGCGCAACCGTTCGCAAACTACATGAGAGGTCACGTTGACTCACATCGCAACCTTAACGTGTGCAGGCCGAGTTTGACGAGCCCCACCGTCGCGGCATCGACCTCTGCTTGACGGAAGTGCCACTCGGGGTTACAATTATTGGATCAGGGTTCCGGATAATCGAACCCAGCCAAACTTTCCGGCCGGAAACTTTGGCCATCGGCCATGAGCTGCAACTCGGCACCCGGGGGACGGTGTTCGAAAATAATACAGTACATTTAGGGGGCAAAATGATCAGACCCTTCCCGCGTGCGGGGATTGCCGCAGTTAGCGCGACGTTGGCCCTCACTGGGCCGGGAATAATAGGAGCCGGCGGCGGAATTGCCAGCGCCCAGGCTCTCCAACGACATTCGTCTGCCAGTACGGTGACGTTGACGATATGGAACGATCTGTTCGGTACGCCGCCACCAGGCGTTTCAAATGCAGCTTTTTGGCCGACCAAGGCGTTGAAAATGTTCCAGGCCCAAAACCCGGACATCCGGGTAAAAGTGGTGCCCACGCCCCAGGACGCTCAGAGTTCGTTCGCGGCGCTGCTTAAGTCGTCGGAAGTTGCCGGCAACACCCCGGACGTCGCAGGCTTATTTGCCGGAGGCCAGATCCTGCAAAATGAAAACTACCTGCTTCAGCTCAATAAGTACATCTCCTCGACCTTTAAGCAATCGTTGTACACCGGCTGGCAATTTGCCACCAAGGACTTCAAGACCAGTGGTCCCGTCTACGGGGTGCCCTATGGCGCCGGCTACTACTACTTTGTTTACTACAATAAGGCGCTGTTCAAGAAGGCGGGCGTCAATACGACCTCGCTCCCGACGACCTGGCCTCAGCTCATTACGCTGGCCAAGCAGCTCAAGTCACACGGGATCCTACCTTTCCAGTTTGGTGAGAAGGACGGCTATTATGGGGCTTGGACCCAGGATGCCCTGATCTCGAGCGAGGTGGGGACCCAGGGTGTGCTCAACATGTTCGCCGGCAAGCTCTCGCTCAACTCGCCGACGATCATCCGCGCCTATACTGCCTGGCACGCGCTATATGCTGACGGGCTGACCAATTCTGATGCCTTGTCGCTCGACAACAACCAGAGTACGGCGCAGTTTGCCAAAGGCGACGGTGCCATGACGATCACTGGAGGCTTTTCCAACGGGAGCATCGAGGTTGGCAGCATGAAAACAAACGTCGGCATCTTCCCGGTGCCGGCGTTGCCGGGCGCCAAGTTCCCGAAGATCCTCTCGGGCGGCCCCAACAACGATTACGTGATATTCAAGAATACGAAATACCCAGCACAGGCGATGCAACTGGTGAAGTTCCTGGTTTCGTCGCAAGTTCAGGAGATGGCTCTCAACCAGGGCTTCGGCCAGCTGCCAGACAACACGACCTATGTCGCTGGACCGACGCTGCAAGAGATCGACCCCGTGCTGGCCCAGACCTACCAGTACATCAGAGTAAAGCACTACGGGCTGGCCGAGGCGTTCGACAACATTATGCCTGGGAGTATTGACTCGTACTGGTACCAGACAAATAGCGGCGTCTTTGGCGGGTCGCTGAGCCCGTCGTCGGCGGCGAGCAGCCTCGAGCAGCAGGAACACAATTACCTGGCGACATCGGGGACCTGACTGCATCTCGCCGCCCAGAGCAACCGCTCTGATGGCTTCAATTGCCCAATCGCGCTGACCCCATCAATCGCAAATCGCAGCGATCCCCCGAACCACTGATCTCAGTGATCTCAGTATCTCACCTACCGGGTGCCCCCAATGATCCCAGGCGGAGGTAGCGCCGCCGCGATGACCACCACCAGCCCGCCAGCGTCCGCACTGGCCGCCGATGGAAGGCGAAGAGGAGACTTGACCCCTGCGCACCGCCGGCGGAAGTTCGGGCCTTTCCCGTTCATAGCGGTGGCCCCTGCAATGGTATTGGTCCTGGCGATAATGGTCTTCCCGATCGGGTCTACCATCTACCACAGCTTTACGTCGTGGGACGGGACGACGACCCGGTTCATAGGGATCGAGAATTTCCGCCTGCTCTGGCAGGACAGCGTTCTGCGCGAGGTCCTCGTCAACTCGCTTATCTTCCTTATTTCGGTACCGGTGATCCTGCTCGCGTCACTTATCGCCGCGGTTCTGGTTTACGAGCAGGTCCTCGGGTGGCGGCTGTTCCGTGTGCTGTTCTTTGTGCCCGCGGTCCTCTCGCCCGTCGTGGTGGGGGCGCTGTTCAGCACGTTCGTTTTGCCCAATGGCCTGGCCAATGAGCCATTGCGGTTGCTGGGGATGCACCCGATCTCCTGGCTGGCGCAGGCTTGGCCGGCTCGGATCGTCGTCATGGCTGCTCTGGTGTGGACCTCGTTCGGGTTCGGCATGATGATCATCCTGGCCGCCATGGCGACGATCGACCCGGCACTGTACGAGGCGGCCGTGATCGACGGCGCTTCATGGTGGAGGCGGCTGCGCAGTGTCACCGTCCCGCTCGTGTCGAGTTCGCTGCAGTTCCTGTCGGTGATCAACGTGATCTACACGTTCACCGCGTTGTTCGCGTTCGTATTCGTGATAACTGGCGGAGGCCCCGGGTTCGCCACGACGACCATCGACTACTACACGTATGTGACCACGTTCGAAAATGGTCAGTTCGGGTACGGGTCTGCGCTAGCCGTGGTCCTTTTTGTGATCGTCGCCCTGCTCACGGTGGCGCAATTGAAACTATTCCCCCAACGCGAAGCACAACACGGGGTGTAGGCGTGGTGCTGAGGTCGATAAGAGTACGGCCGACCCGGTTGCTTATATTCGTCGTGCTCTGTGTCATCGGGGCTTCGACCGTCTACCCATTGCTGTTCATGGCGTTGAACAGCTTCCGGTCGAACAACGCTTACCAGGTTAACCCGTACGGCCTCCCCACGAGCTTCGGCCTGGGTAACTTTTCAGACTTGTTGTCGTCGTACCCGTTCGCTGCCAGCCTGCTCCACTCCGTGATCGTGGTCGTCCCCGCTGTCGCCTTGGCCACCCTTTTCTCTGCGCTCGCCGGGTTCGTGTTCGCCAAGACGCCGTTCCGCTACTCCAACGCACTGTTCTACTTGATGCTCAGCGTGATCCTGATGCCCGGAGTGGTATTGATCATCCCGCTTTACGTGCTCGTTGCCCACGCCGGCCTGGCCAATAGCTTTGGGCCGGCGATCCTTGTGTACGCAGCTATCAACATCCCGTTCGGGACCTACCTCCTGCGGGCCAATTTTCGGAGCATCCCCGACGGCCTGATCGACGCGGCGAGAGTGGACGGCGCCGGGTGGCTCCGGGTGTTCTGGGCCATAGTCCTACCGACCGGCCGGGCCGCCGTTGTGACAGTGGCGATCCTGACGTTCCTCAACGCCTGGAACGAGTTGTTCATCAGCATCGTGCTGTTGCATACGCCGGCGACCGAGATGGTGACGCCAACGATCACCGAGATAAACGGCAGGTACACGACCGACGTACCGGTTTTACTTTCTGGCTTGCTACTGGCGGCATTGCCAACCTTGCTCGTTTACATCGTCACGGCAAGAGTATTCGTCCGTGGCCTCTTGAGTGGTTCGGTGCGGTGACGATTACCGCGTGGGTCCAAAAAGGGAGGAACCGTGGGCGGGGAACCACGATACGTGTTTTCAGGAGATGACGGCCTCGACTTTATAGTCGCAAAGCGGGGGCCGTCCTTGTGCGTCTCTGTGGCGCAGGGCGAAAGGTTGTGGATCGACCCGGGGGTTTCGAGCCCTTGGTTCCGCGTGCGGACACCAGACGACCGTTGGCGGTTACCCGTCCTGGCTACGTCTTCCCTAACTGTTGAGGACGAGCGAGAGAGCGCGGGCCGGGTACAGATCCTCATTGAGGCGCCGGTGGAGGGGACGAGCCTCACCGCCCGGCTGTCGGTCCGCAGGTACTGCTGTGCGCCCGTTCTGGAGCAGCACCTGACCCTGCAGAATAGCGGTGACCACGCCGTGCGGGTTTCCGCCGTGGATACCATCGCCTACGCTCTGTCTCTCGGTGCCGACCCGGTCGTCACTGGTTTTTCCAGTGCCTGGGGCCAGGAGTTCGAGCCATTTGCCGAAGCGGTCCGGGGTCCTCTGGTAGTCGAGACCACCTCCGGCCGGTCCTCGCACGGGCGCCATCCCTTCGTTGCGTTCGGCGGCCGGGCGGAGCCATTTGCCTTCGTCGTCGCGCCCATGTGGTCGGGGAACTGGGTGTGCCGCGCCGAGCCCTTAGTGGGCGAAGGCGTGCTCGTGACGGGCGGCCTCAGTGACCGGGAATTTTGGTACGACCTCCAACCTGGCGGCGAGTTCGAGGCGCCCGGAGTTGCCATTAGCATCGAACCGGGGCCAGACCGTAGCCCTGGGCGCTCTGCGCTTTCCGAGGTGGGTCGCCGGTACTGGTTCCCGGACCGACCGCAGAAGAGGCCGGTGCCTACGGAGTGGAACCACTGGTTCCCGTACACGGACACCGAAATTTCCGAGACTTCGTTCGCCGCGAACGTCGATGCAGCGGCCAAGCTCGGGCTCGAAATGTGCACGCTCGACGCAGGCTGGTTCGGGCCCTCCGAGCTCAAGAGCAACTGGAAGGACTGGCGGGGGGACTGGGACCTCGTCAACCGGGCCCGTTTCCCGAACGGCCTGCGGGTGCTCGGCGACCATTGTCACCGTCGGGGCGTGGGATTCGGCATTTGGTGCGAGATCGAAGGCCTGGGCCGCGCGCCGCCCTCGTGGGAAAGCGAGACCAGCTCGAGGCCCGTCGCGGCGGAGAACCCGCCGGGTATGCATGTTTTGGTTGCCCACAGACCCGTGAGTGGGCGGTCGGAGTGATCGGCGACCTCGTGGCGGCTACCGGTTGTACATGGGTCAAGCTGGACTTCAACGTGGACCCGGGCCTGGGTTGCGACCGGCCCGACCATGGACATGGCGCCGGGTCGGGCCTGTACGAGCACGTTCGGGGCTACTACGGGTTCCTGGACGACTTGCGCGCTCGGCACCCCGAAGTCCTGCTCGAGAACTGCTCGAGCGGCGGCTTGCGGATCGACCTGGCCATGCTTTCCCACTTGCACGTCACGTACCTGAGCGACCTCGACTGGCTCGACCACAGCCTTCAGGTCCTCTGGGGAGCGGTGGCGATGCTGCCACCCGGCGCGTGTTTGAAGTTCTCCTACAGCGAGTGGGGAGGATCTCACGCCTCTCGTAGCCGCGAGCTGGGCCAGACGTACAGCCCGCGTGACCCCAGCACTCCCCTCGGTGAGTCCGATACCTATTTTCGGGCGGCAATGTTGCACAACTTTGCCGTCTCCCAACGTCTGCCGGACTTGCCTTCGCCTGTGGCGGACCGGTTGCGAGAACACATCGCCTTTTATAAGAAAGTTGCCCGCCGCTTCGTCGAGGACGGGCGGATAACGCGCCTGACCCGCCAGCCCCTGCGTAGCGGGGGAGAACGTCTCCCGGCGTTCCAGCTCACCCTTGATGACGAGGACCGCCACCTGGTCATCTTGTTCCGGCTCGTCGGGGCAGTGGCCGAGGCCAATGTCCGGCTCGCCGGGCTCCACCCCGATGCTCACTACCGGCTGTCCTCCCCGTTCGACGGGGAGTTCTCGGAACAATTTGCCAGTGGGGCAGAGCTCGCACGGGATGGTATTGACGCTTCGAAGCTCGAGCCCCGGCGGTCATTGGTGGTGCTGGTCGAGCCGTCCACATCATGACGTCTTGAGGTCACCATTGGCACCGCGACATCCTCTCGAGAAGGCCCCGACCGGTGCCGCCCGGGTCCTGACGACCCTCCGGGTCCTCGGCGAGCACCCCGATGGTGTTGGCCTGGTCGAATTGTCCCGCATCCTGAGGTCGCCAAAATCGAGCGTCCACCGTGCGCTGGGCTTGCTGCGGCACGCCGACTTCGTGGACCAGAGCGACGAAGGCAGGTACCAGTTGAGCTTTGGCTTCCTGCAGCTCGCGTTTTCGTATTACGACCAGCTGGACCAGGTGGTCCGCATTCGCCCCGCCTTGACCGAGCTCGCCGATCGCTTTGGCGAAACGGCCCATTACGCGGTCCTGCATGGCGCCGAAGTGACCTACTTGGGCAAGGCTCAGGCGGAGACGGGCCAGGTCCAAATGAGCTCCCGGGTAGGAGGCCGCAACCCCGCTCATAGCACTGGGGTCGGGAAAGCCCTTCTGGCCTACCAGCTCGATGACCGGCACCGGGTCGACGAGTTCGTGGCCGTTCATGGTCCTTTGGAGCGCAGGACGCCTCGAACGCTCGTGGACGCCCGGCCGTTGCACGCCGACCTCGTTGCTACGCGGCGGCAAGGTTTTGCAATCGACGGCGAAGAAAACGAGACCGGTATCAACTGCCTGGCGGTCCCGCTGTTCCTGACGTCCCGAGAAGTACCCGACGGGGCTATCAGTATCAGCGCCCTCGCACAGCGCTACCCTGTCGGAAAGCTGCGCGCCATCGCAAGTGAGGTTCGCGCCATCGTCGAGGGACGATTGGGCAAAGTGGTCCCGGGTCAGGATAAAGGAGGGGATAGCGGATGAGGATCGATGCCATTGACGCCTTCTATCTCTCAATGCCACAGGTCGAAGACATCGCCGATGGTAGCCAGGACATGCTTTTGGTCAAAGTGTCCGCCGGCGACTATTGCGGGTGGGGAGAATGCGAGGCGGCGCCGCTGGTTTCCATTGCCAGCCTGGTTTGCCCGATGTCCCACAGCGCGTGCCGGCCGGTCCTCGACTCCGTTTGCGGAGAGCGGATCGAGTCGGGGGACGATATTGCCCGGATAGTGCGGCAGGTGCGGGCCAATAGCCTCGACTTGCTGCAAGCGCCGCACACATTGTCGGGGATCGAGATCGCTCTGTGGGACCTGCTCGGCAAGGCGCGCCGACAACCCGTCTACCAGCTACTTGGCTACGAGGTGGCCGAACCAAAGGTAGCTTACGCTTCGGCGTTGTTCGGTGACCTTCCCGAGGTCACTAGGCAGAAAGCGCAAAAACTGCGGGCCGATGGTTTTAAAGCGGCAAAGTTCGGATGGGGTCCGTACGGCCGGTCCAGCGCGGAGACCGACGCGCAACAGGTACAGGCCGCCCGCGAGGGGCTTGGCGACGACGCCGAGCTCCTGGTCGACGCCGGGACGGTCTGGGTCGATGACGTGGAGAGGGCGGCGCAAAGGTTGCCGGCTCTACAGGAGGCGAGGGTGCTTTGGCTCGAAGAACCGTTTGTCTCTGGGGCTCTCGACGCCTATAAGGAGCTCGCTCAGCGCTGCCGCGGCTCGGTTCGGCTGGCTGGGGGTGAGGGCGCCCACGACAGGTACATGGCCTTCCATTTGATGGAGCACGGTGGGATCGGGTACGTGCAAATCGACGCCGGTCGCGTCGGCGGGATTTCCGAGGCGCTCCATGTTGTGGAGCGAGCGCACGCGATGGGCGTGCAATACGTCAACCACACTTTTACGTCGCAGCTCGCGCTCTCAGCCTCGCTCCAGCCTTTTGCCGGTTCGTCGGACGATTGGCTGTGCGAGTACCCCGTCGAAGCTTCCCCACTGGCCCGTGACCTGACGCGCACTGCGATCGCAGTCGACGCGGACGGCAGGGTAACGCCGCCACACGACGTAGGTCTGGGGCTGGAGCTCGACCTCGATGCCGTCCGACCCTACCTGCTCGAAGTCGAGATCAAGGTCGCGGGCCGGGCGCTTTACCGCACACCCGAGCTCGTCCCATGACCACCTTTGCCTCGCGTCGGGCGATCGTAACTGGAGGCGCGCACGGGATAGGAGCGTCGATCGTTAGGAGGCTGCGGTCGGCGGGGGCGGAAGCGGTGGTCCTGGACCTCGACCGCAGCCCGGCGGACGCCCCCACGATGCTTGTGGACCTCGCCGACACGGGCGCACTGCGCGAGACCGTGAACCGGGCAATAGCGCAGCTCGGAGGATGTGACGTCTTGGTCAACTGCGCCGGGATCCTGGTGCTGTCGCCCCTCGTCGACCTCGAGCCCGAGGACTACCACCACGTCCTGGCGGTGAACCTCCACGCCCCGGTCTTCATGATGAAGGAGGTGGGCAGGCACATGGTGCAGGCCAAGTATGGCCGGATCGTCAACATCACGAGCGTACACGGGCGTTTAAGTGAGCCCCGGGCGCTCGCGTACGACGTGTCGAAAGCAGGGCTCGAGGCCGCCACCCGCACGGCTTCCCTCGAGCTTGCTCCCTCCGGTGTGCTGGTGAACGCGGTAGCACCGGGGTTCGTAAGGACGCGGATGTCGGTTGTTGACGGGAAAGACGAACTAGAAAGCGAATGGTTCCAGGAGCTTTACGTCAGAAGTGGGCGGCTCCCACTCGGCCGTGCGGCGAGCACAGACGAGATTGCCGAGTCCGTCGCCTGGTTGGCCAGCGAGGCCAACACTTATGTGACCGGGCAAGTACTCACGAACGATGGTGGCCTGTCCGCCCGGTTCTGACCCGTCCTTAGCGGTTCGGGCGGACGAGAAGAAGCGGTGGGAAATAGTGACAAGATCGGGAGGGAACTTGTGCCCCGCAATGCGTTGAGGACCTCGTAAATGGTGGGAGATAGAAGTTCTGGTCAACCTGGCCGCTCCGCCCGTAGCGCTTACCGCGTCGCAGTGGTTGCAGCTCGACGTGTACGGGTTCGTGCTGATCGACGGCGTTCTGAAAGACGAGGAGATCAGGCGCATGAAGGATGCTCTGTACCGGCTCAAGACGGAGCCTGACCTGGACGCGCTCGGGGTCTACGTGAACCGGCGCAATGACCACCTTTTCCACGTAGGCCACGTCCTCGAGTACGACCCGGCCCTCCTCGAGTACGCCGCTCATCCCCGGTTGACGGCCCTGGCGGGCGAGGTCGTCGGCGGGAAGGTCCGGGTCGAGGAGACCGAGGCCATCATCAATTCACGCGACCCGGCGCTGGGCCCCGGCGTCGAGCGCCGGCCCAGGGTGGTGCCGACCGGGTTCCACACGGGGGCGCGCCACGGCTGGGGCACCTATTACGAAAACCACCACTTCCATTGCCTGTTCGTGAAGACCCTGGCCTACCTCACCGATGTGGGCCCCGACGACGGGGGTACGGCCGTCATCCCTGGCAGCCACCGCCTGAGCGCGCCGGAGCCAGAGATCATCGCCGCCGCGCTCGCCGACGAACGGCTGGTCCATCAAGTTGAAGCGAGGGCGGGCTCGGTACTCCTCTTTCCTGAGTCCTTGGTCCACAGCACCACCGCGGTCCGCAGCGAACACGACCGTGTCGTGCTGATCACAGGGTTTACCCCGCCGATGATGCGAGTTTGGCCCGGCAACGAGCCGAGCCCCGCGTTCGTGGCGTCATTACCGGACGAGGTGGGTGCTTTGGTTACTGGAGCCGACAACTGGGCGTGGCGCCCCGGCACCTCGGGGTAGCCGACAAATGGGGACAGATTCCCACGTGTCCATCACAGAGACTGATCATCGAGGCTTCACCGCCGTCGTTTACGGCAATCCTTTGATAGAAGTTACCCTCCTTCCCGAGGTGGGCGCCAAGGTTATCGGCCCCAAAGACCTTCGCTCGAACCACGAATGGCTGACCACACCCGCGAGGCCGGTGCGACGACTGAACAATCCCGCTGACTCCTGGCAAGAGTATGATATGAGCGGGTGTGCTAGGGCCGGTCCAGCGCCAGCGCCCGCCCGAGAGCGCCGAGCAAAAGAAGCGGATGCCTTAGGCCAGTTGGCTGTCACCAATGGTCGCACCAACGGCAATGGCAAACTTGACTGGCACTTTACCGGTATTCTGGATGAATACTTGGGTGACTGGCCTGACAACTAGCCTTCCGTTACACTCGACGTCATATTCTGATAGGGGAGCCCAAAAATGCTATCCAAGACAATGACTTCTGCTTTTATCCTGGCTGCGGCTGTAGGCGCAACGGCGGTACCGGCCGAGGCAGCCACCATGGCTACGACCGGCACGGTCCAGGTCTGGGTCACGCCGAATGCGACCAATATCAACAGTCCCGTCTCTAACATCGTTGTCACCGGTGTGATCGGCGATTATGGCACGGCCACTTCCATCAACAAAAACGGCACTGTCGATGATAACGGCAACTATGTAAAGATCACCCTCAAGCAGGGTGGGTTCAAAGTCAATTCTGTCATCTTGAACAAGATCACCGATGCCGCCCCGCCCATCATGTCCAACGCTACGACTTGCTCGGTTGTGTTCGGTGGCGCTGGGCCGATCACTCTCTTCGATGGCACTGGTGCCTACGCCGGCATTACCGGCACTCTGCACATGACCGAGAGGTTCGCCGGTATCGGGGCCAGGTACACCAGTGGCGCCAAGAAGGGCCAGTGCAACATGAGCAACAATGCCGCGCCGGTTGCCTTTTATGGAAGCATCACCGGCACGGGCAAAGTATCGTTCGGCTAAGCACCGACCTAGCCACTAAGAGGTGTGGGGCTCTTCCGGGGCCAGCGGGTAGCACTGCGCCCGCGTACCGGGACCATTGTCGACACTCGACCCTGCCTGGAGGATGCGGAGAACCGCTGCGGTGTCCCCGTCTCCGAGGTGGCAGCAGCTACCCGTGGTGTCCTCGGAGAGACCCTGTGGAGCCGCCCACATACCGGCCATGAGCTGCCCTAATTCTGTTCCGGCTGGTGGACGTGATGGGACTTGAACCCACGACTTCTACGTTGCGAACGTAGTTCCTGCTAATTTCGCGAGCTGCGACGTCGCTCAGAAACCTGCTCTGAACAGCTCTTTCGTGCTCTCGTCGCTTCTCAACCGTTTGCAGCTTTTGACACAGCGGTGTGTCCCGAGTGTGTCCCGGCGCGTCGTGATCCTGACGCTTGAGGGGGGCTTAGAGCGCTTCTGAGACTCGTCGGGCTGCTCGCCCCGTCGCTCTGCGCAGCTCGGAGCGCTGTGGCGAGCTTGGAGACGTTTCTGGCGAGCTTCCGGCGCCCGACGTGCAGACGCGAAAGCACTCGGCATAGAGAGCGGATGCAGTCCCTTGAGCTGTGTTGTCGATGGCGACGTGACGATCACGTACTAGAGCGTCACGGCTCCAAGCCAAGCTGAGTGCCGATCAGACAGTATTGGTTGATCGCCAGCCAAGGAGGACCGTCGTGCTAGAGCACGGTTTGAGCCCGGGTGTCCCACCTGAGGTGCTTGTCTCGTTGGGTTCTCCGGAGAAGGTCGAGACCCCGTTCGGGGTGATGGAGTTCTTTGACGGTCTGCCCCTGGCGGGGACGGTGACTTTGAGCTACGACACTCTCGATCTGCTCCAGGGCATCGACGCCTACCTGAACTGTGTGCCCGGCGCGTCGATGCTGGCCATGCGCAACGGTCTGCGCAGCGTGGGGGCCCGCTCGAACGTGATCGCCTGCACCGACCCTCGTAGCACCTCGGCCCCAGTGGTGCTGACCGCCAACACCGAGACGACCTACGGCACCACGTTCCTGGACCTCAAGGCCGACGGGCCCACGGTGGTGGAGGTCCCGGCGAACTCGCTGTCCTTCGTCGATGACCTGTGGCAGCAGTATGTGGCCGACATGGGCAACGCCGGACCGGACCGGGGTCAAGGCGGCAAGTACCTGTTCCTGCCGCCGGGCTACGACGGCGAGGTCCCCGATGGCTACTTCGTGGCCCGCTCGGCCACCCACTCGAACTGGGTCGTGATCCGGGCCCTGGCCGGTATCGGCTCACTGCTCACTACTCGCATCTACCCCCTCTCGGCGACCGCTGACCCGCCCGAGACCGGGTTCGTCAACTTTGCCGAGTCATCTTTCAACGGCGTCCACTGCAACGACTTCAGCTTCTTCGAGGAGGTCAACACCATCGTCCAGGAGGAGCCGGTCGGGGCGCTCGACCCCGAACGGGCCGGGCAACTGGCGGCGATCGGTATCGTGCACGACCAAGCCTTCGCCCCTGACGCCCACCGGCGCGCCATCCTCGACCAGGCGGCCAAGATCGCGGCCGGGTTCGTCCGCACGCTTCTGTACAAGCCCCGGGACCGCCGCGCTTACTTCTACGAGGGTTCGTCGTGGAAGACCGCCTTCGTCGGCGGCAGCCACGAGTTCCTGGCCGACGGCGCCCGCCTGCTCGACTTCCGGGCCATGATGCACTACGTCGGCACCGGGATCACCCCGGCCATGACCCACGCCTCCGTCGCGGTGGGCTCCCAGTACGCCTACACCGCCGAAGACGCCCACGGCGCCTGGTTGGACGGCGCCAAGAACTACGCCCTCACCCTGCCCGCCCCCATCCCGGTCAAGACGTTCTGGGCCATCGACATCTACGACACCCAGACCCGGTCCCTGCTCCAGACCGACAACCCCTACCCGAGCATCCACAACCGCGACGGCGCTCCCCCCGCCGAGGACAACGGCGACACCATCATCCACTTCGGGCCCACCCCACCATCGGGCCCCGACGTCAACTGGCTGCGGACCATCCCCGGCAAAAGCTGGTTCCCCATCCTGCGCCTCTACGGGCCCCTTCAACCCTGGTTCGACCAAACCTGGCGACCCGGAGAAATCCAACCCGCCTGACGAGACCTCGCATTGCGACATTTGCGCGAGTACGTCAGGCACATCTCCACGATGTCGGCACCGGCAATCAAGGAGGCTGGCCTCGACGGGCTGACGTTCCACGGTCTGCGCCATAGCCCGATCGGCTTCATGATCGCTCAGAATGTGAGCCCGAGGGTCATCCAGCGCCGGGCTGGGCACAGCTCGATCAGGACGACGTTCGACGTCTATGGGCGCGTACTTCCAGAAGTCGACGAGAGTGTTGCCGCCGCGCTCGGGGCACGTCTGAGCGACCCCAACGCCATCTCTCGTGTTCCTTTTGTGGCCCGAGAGGGCGAAGCCGGCAGCACGCTCTGAGCAGCACTTTTGCGGGTGGAGGTGATGGGACTTGAACCCACGACTTCTACGTTGCGAACGTAGCGCTCTTCCGGGCTGAGCTACACCCCCGCGAGCGACAAGATTAGCGCCTGAGCCGAGTGCCGGTCGGTTCGTCGGCGGCCGGCGAGCCCGTAGGCCAGGTGGACACCCCCGCAACCACCTATACCCTGCCCCATTACCAAGCAGATCGGGGCAGTCTCGGCAGCGTTTTCGGAGTCTCGGCGTGTTTGCTGCTCGATCCGGGCATGAATCACACCGAGACACGATAAGCGCGCCGAAAGCGGCCTTATGCAGGCCTGAAGGAGAGTGCGACGGGCCGGGACCGCCGTTCGATGAAAGGCCGCCAATGCCACCGGGCCCCAGGAAGGCGCCCGGACGGTCGTGGCCGGCAGGAAGGTCGCAAGGGACCGGTTTCCACGTTCTTCCCGGTTGTCGAGGCCTCGCAGGCCTTACGGCCCCGCCCTCTGCCCTCCTCGCCGGGCCACCGAGTCGACCGTCACGGCCACCAGCAACACGACGCCGGTCACCATGTAGGTAGCAGCAGCACCCAGGCCGATGAGGTATATGCCGTTGTACACGGCCGCGATCACGATGCCGCCGAGCACGGCATGAAGAGGCTTACCACGGCCGCCATAGAGGCTGGTGCCACCGATGACCGCCGCCGCTACGGCATAAAGCACGTAGGTGGGGTCGATGTCGGTAGCGATCGAGCCGATCTGCGAGAGGTACATGAGCCCGGCGACACCGGCCATGAGCCCCGTTAGGCCGAAGGCGATGGTGCGGATCAAGCGGGTGTTGATGCCAGCCGCGGCGGGCCGCTTCGGCGTTGCCGCCGATGGCGTATATGTAACGCCCGAACCGGGTGCGGGCGAGCAGGATGCTCGTTGCCCCGAAGACAACCAGCAGGATCGGGATCGACCACGGAACTCCGCTGACCCTCTGGGTACCCGTGCCGCGGTTCACATTACAGATCAAGACGAGGGCCACGCCGGCGACGGCAACCACGCCGCATTTCAAAAGGGTCAAGCCCATCGGCGGGGTCACCAGGCCCTGCGCCTTTCGGCGAAGGTCACGGAAGATGGAGTAGGCAGCGAAGCCCACCACTACGACAGCCATCACGATCCAGCTGGCCGTGGGGCTCATATTGCCGCCGACCAGGTCGAGCAGGACCCTGTTGGAGATGGAAATGACGCCACCGACGGCGATGGGGAAGGTGTCGAACATCCAGATCATCACGCCCTGCCAGCCGATATAACCCGCCAGTGTCACGATGAACGAGGGCAGCCGCAGGCGGGTGATGAGCGTGCCAGATATGAGCCCTATCCCTGTCGTTGCACACAACCCGGCCAGGATGGCGAGCCACCAGGGCAGGTTGTACGGCGGGGCTACCAGGGCCGCCATCAGGCCTGCCCCTATGCCGGCCACGAAGACCATGGAGAGGTCGATCTCCCCCAACAGAAGAACGAAGACCTCGCCGATAGCAAACATGATGAACACGACCGCCTGATTGAACAGGTTGACGATGTTGCCAGCGGATAAGAACAGAGACGTCTTCAGCTCGAAAACAACGATGATGGCGACGAGGCCGATAATGACGGGCAGGACGCCGCTGTCGCCCGAGCGGACTTTGCGCCACCACGCAGTGGCGTACTCCCCCAGGCTGTCGGCCACTACCTCGGAGGAGGCCGCCAGCGCGGTGGCTGCGGGTGCTATGTCTTCCGGCGGTGGTGCCGTGACTACCGCGCCCGGAGCGCCGGGGTCGGATCCGGTCTCCGGCGAAGGTTGGTCGGTAGACATGGCTCAGGCTTCCTCGGCCCCGCTGCCACCGCCGCCACCGGCCGGCGAGGCGACAGCGGCAGTTCTGTTGGTCAGGGTCCCTGTCGTCATGTACTCGACGAGGCTTTGGGTGTCGAAGTCCGAAATAGGCCCTGCGCCACCATCTTGCCCAGGCGCAATACGGACACACGGTCGGCCACGTCGAATACGTCGTTCAAATTGTGGGAGACGAGCATCACGCCGTACCCCTGGTCGGCCAGGCGGCGGACCAACTGGAGAACCTGCGCCGTCTGTGCCACTCCCAGGGCCGCCGTGGGCTCATCGAGGATCATTAGCTGCGAGTTCCACAGGACCGCACGGGCCACTGCCACGGACTGGCGCTGACCCCCGGACAGGGACGCGACCGGCTGCCGAATGGAGCGCACCGTAGTGACGTGCAGGTCGGCCAGGGTGTGCCGGGCGGCTCGCTCCATCGGGGGTTCGTCGAGTTCCCCGAACTTGGTCAGCTCCCGCCCAAGGAACATGTTCTGGACGATGTCCAGGTTGTCGCACAGCGCCAGGTCCTGATAAACGGTGGCAATACCGAGGGCAGCGGAGTCCCTGGGTGAATGGATGTGAACGGGGTTGCCCCGCCACAAGATTTGGCCGTCATCGGGAGTCAATATGCCCGAAATGATTTTGATGGTGACGCTCTTACCGGCGCCGTTGTCGCCGCATAGCGCCGTCACCATTCCCGACTGAACGGTCATGTCGACGCCGGCCAGGGCCCTAACCGCACCAAAGCTCTTTTCGACGCCACGCAACTCGAGTAACGGTTGCCCTCGCTCCAACAAAGCCTGAGGCATCGCGCATCCCTTCCTTCTTCCAGCAACTGGACCTTTGGCGAGGACCGGCCTGTTGCTGACCTTAGTCTTCTCCGCCTTCTATGGGAGGGAATTGCTCGTTAATGCCATTGCGGCGCTTTGACCCCAGCAAAGCAAGCGCCTGGGCCAAACAACGGGCCCAGGCGCTTGCTAACCGACAGAAGGGAGGCTTCGCCTCAGGAAAACTTGCTTGCTCGAAGGTCCGACCTGTCTAAATGACTCGATCTCGACGGTGGCTTCGAGCGTGCAAGTAGTCCTTTAGTGCAGTGTTACGAAACTACGGCTTGATGCCGGCGGAGGTGCAGGCGGCGGCCGAGGCGTACGGCGCGGCGCACAGCTGTGCCGGAGGCACAAACTTGTCACCGATAACGGTCGAGGCCATGTTCTTCTTGGTGACCCATTCCGGGGTGAGCAGCACGGACTTGACGGACTTGTGCTCCACCGAGTCGGTCGTGGTGCCGTTGACCAGGGCGGCCGGCGGGGTCATCCCTGCACGTGCGTAGACGGCGAGGGCGACCGCAGCCTGAGCCTCGAGGTAGATCGGCTTGTAGACGGTGCCGCACTGGTAGCCAGTGAGAACGTTGCCGAGGCCAGTCAAGGTGGCGTCCTGGCCGGTGACCGGGAACGTGTTGGCCTTTATGCCCTTGGACTTCAAGTAGGTAATAACGGGGGCGCCGTTCTCGTCATTAGGCATGAGCACGGCGTTGATGTTCGAGTGGGCGGTGTATTCCTGCTGGAACTCGGTCAGGGCGACGCTGGGCGTCCAGGTGCCGGCCGGAACCTCGTTGGGCTGGAGCTTGCCAACCAGTGTCCACTTGCCCGAGGAGAAGTACGACTGCAGGACGCCGTCGTAACCGTCGGCGAACAACGTGGCGTTGTTGTCGGTGGTAGCCCCGTGCATGACCAGCACGACGGGCTTGGACACGTGCTCGCTGGCGATGCAGCTCACGAGACCTTGGCCAAGGAGCGTACCTACGAAGTTGTTGTTGAAGCTGTCGTAGTAGGTACGGTTGCCGCCTAGGGTGAGGCGATCATAGTCGATGACCTTGACGCCATGAGCAGCAGCGTAGGACTCGATCTTGGAGCCAACGCCGGAGTCCAGGGGGTCCATGATGAGGACCTTGTAGCCCTTGGTGATGTCGGCCTGGGCATCGGCGAACTCAGTGGCGTCGCTGCCGTGGGCGTTGACGACTGAGATCTGAGACGAGCTGAGGCCGGCGTCCTTCATGGCCTCAGTGAGGTACGGGGCGTCGAACTCGACATAGCGGGTCGAGGAGACCGTGTCGGGCAGGATCGCACCAATGCCACCGGAGCCCTTGGCGGTGATGGACTTGAGCAGCGACATGGTGGTGAAGTTGCGGTTAAACGTGGAGGCCGAGACGGTGGCGGCCGATGCCGATGCCGTACCGACCTGGCCAGCCACGGCGGAAAGCGTCAGGACTACCGACGCCGATGCCATCCACTTGGCTTTCTTTGAAATTTCCATTTGTTCCCCTTTGCTACTTCAGACGAAGTGGAGCAAGCTATTAGCGATATCCGCGCCAGCCGGGCCCCACGCGAACGGTGGCGCCGTTGCCACGGGTTGCAGTGCTTCTCAGCCCGGCATAGCTACCGGAGTTTTGTCGCTCGGCTCCGGCTCAAAGACCGTACGCCTGTGTCCGTGAACACGCACGTGAACAGACTGCCTCCCCCGTAAATAATTCGTGAAGAAAGCGTTAACGACCTGTAAATGGCCTTGTCATGACGTAGCTGGCCCTTGCAACGATTGTCGTCCGCCTGCTAGAGCCGAGCGTGGTCCAGGGCTCTAGCCCGGGACGAAACGGTAACCGGCTCGGGGCTGGGTGATGATGACCGGCGGTCCTCCCCCGTTTTCCAGCTTGGCCCGCAACCGCCTCACGTAAACGCGAACGTACTCGGTCTCAGTGGCGTACCCCGGGCCCCAAACCCGGCGCAGCAGTTGGGCGTGGGTAAGGAGTTTGCCTCTGTTTATAGCCAGCTCACGCAGAAGGGCGAACTCCGTAGGAGTCAGATGGACCACCTCGCCGCCCCGGGTGACAAGGCGCATATCGAGGTCGATAACCAGGTCACCGACTTCTATACGCAGAGGGGACGCTTCCACTGGCTCGGCTGGGCGCGTACGCCTAAGCGTGGCCGTGATCCTAGCCAGAAGCTCTTCGATCCCGAAGGGCTTGGTCATGTAGTCATCCGCCCCAAAATTGAGCGCGGCCACCTTGTCCTGTTGGCCTCCCCGAGCGGAAACGACAATTATGCCGACGGTCGAGCGTTCTCTCATTTGACGACATAATTCGAAGCCGTCGATCTCGGGCAGCATAAGGTCCAGCAATACGATGTCTGGTGATTCGGTCTCGACAAGTTCGAGGGCTCGCGCCCCGTCAATGGAAACGCTCGTGTCAAAACCCCGCACGGCCAAGTTGCTGCGCACGAGGTCGACAATATTTGGGTCATCTTCCACCAAAAGGGCTTTGGTGCGCTTATCGATATCAGACATTGTCGCCCCGCTCTTCGACCGGTAACCGGACCACGAAACACGTCCCGTCCCCGCCGTCCTCCAGGGTGATCTCGCCGTCGTGGGCCAGGACTATGCCTCGTGCGATCGACAACCCTAGCCCGGCCCCGGTTGAGCGACCGTTGCCCCGAGCCCTCGGTTCGAATATGTGAGCGGCCAAGTCCGGGGCGATACCGGGACCGTCATCGCGTACCTTGATCGATACCGTTTCCCCAGGTTTTGGTTCCCCAGGTTTTGGTTCCCCAGGTTTTGGTTCCCCAGGTTTTGGTTCCCCACGTTTTGGTTCTCCTGGTTTTGGGCCTCCCAGGCTTTGGCCCTGTTGGTTCCATGGAGACGTCAACGGCCACGCGTACACCTGAAGGATTGTGCCGAAAGGCGTTCTCCAGAAGGTTGACGAAAACCTGCTCGAGGCGGTCATGGTCGGCCCACACCGGTCCTATATCAGTGCTGCAATTGACGGTGACAGCGGCGGCCGCTTCGGGGGGCAAGCAAGAGATAGCGGCCTCCAACACAAGAGGCAGGTCGCACCAGTCCGGCTGGAGGCGCAGCAGCCCCGACTCGATGGCGGAAAAGTCCAACAAGTCGCCGACCAGGCTACCCATGCGGGCCGATTCGGTGGCTATCCGGTTTAAGAACCTGGCTTTGGACTCGTCGTCCCACGTAACGTCTGAAGCGAGGAGGCTGCTGGCGTAGCCGCGGATGGCGGTAAGAGGGGTGCGCAGCTCATGGCTCAACCTCGAGAAGAAGTCCCGCTGAAGCTGGTGGGACCGACGTAGCGCCTCGGCCTGCTGGCGGGCCTGCTCGGCCTCCTCGCGTTCGAGCGCCAGCCGAAGTGAGTTGGCGGCGTCACCCAGCAAGGCGGCGGCGTCCTCGGGCGGGCCCAGCACCGCCCATCGTGCGATGAGGGCGGCGCGGCCGCCAGGCGCCTCGAAGGCGGTGGCGATTACGTGCCCCACTCCGTCGGGCTCGAGGTGCAAAGACCCTTGACAATTCGTCTGGAGCGCTCCTGAGATCGTACGGACGGCGTCAGCCCCATCTCGGTCCGCCGGCGCGGCGTGGGCCTCGCTGTCGGCGTCGACGAAGACGGCACATCGAGGTGGCCCGCCGGGCGGCTCGACCCACAACTCGATCTCGGCCGCCCGCAAGCCGCTTTGCAAGGACCGCAGGGCCTGGATGAGGCCACTCGAGACCGGCCCGGCCCAGCCAGGGTCTCCAGTACTTCGCGAATGGTCTCGAGCACCCGGTTCCGGGCCGTGACTTCCCCGAACAGGCGGTCGCGTTCGATGGCGCCGGCGGCATAGCCGGCGTAGAGCGACACGAGGTCCATCTGGTCCCGGTGAGGGCGCCCTACAAAAGGCTGGCACCCGGTGATCACACCGATCAGCCCCGTCGACCCCACCAGCGGCACCGACCAGGAACTGCGTACCCCCGCCTGCCTGCCGAGGGCCGACAAATCCGCCCATGAGGTGCTCTTGTCTATGTCCTCGTCGATCACGACCTGCCCGGTGAGCAGCCGCGATACCCATCGGGCCTCCGCCCGGCCCGACCGGGACGGTGGTCAGAGCATCCAGCAGCGCCGGAGGGAACCCGGCCGCGGCCACGCAACGCAGGTACTTGTCGTCGAGAAGATGGATGCAGAGCTGGTCGGCACGGATGGCAGCTCCGAGGGCCGATATCACCAGTGGGAGGCTGGAGTTGGGCCTAGCCGAGGCCAGTTGGTCGACCAGGTTTTGCAGACGGGTCAACTGGTGCCTGGCCGTCACCTCCGGCTCGTGGCCGGACATGATGGCGATGACATCGTCCGGGTGGCTTTCCAAAGGGACCAGGTCCGCCACCACCCGCCCGCGGCGCAACACCAGGATCCGGTCGGCCAGGTTGAACACTTGCTCGACGTCGTGCGAGATCAACAGGATGGTCGTGCCTTCCGCTTTCACCTTGGCGATCAGCTCTTCTACCTGCTTGGTTTCCAGCACGCCAAGGGACGCCGTGGGCTCGTCCAGGACCAGTAGACGCGGTTCGCTTTGCATGGCGCGAGCCACGGCCACCAGCTGACGCTGCCCGCCCGACAGCGCGCCCATGGACTGGTCGTCGCTGAGCTTGATCCCGTAGGACGAAAGGATGCGCCGGGTGGCCGCTCGTTCCTTCTGGTCCGAGACGAACCAGCGGCCCGTCTCCCTTCCGAGGAACAAGTTGGCGGCGACGTCGAGGTTGTCGCAGAACGCACCGTCTTGCCAGACGACGGCCAGGCCCCGGCTGACCCCGCCGGCGTTGGACCGGACCTTTGACCCGCCGATGTTTACCTCGCCCAACCGTGGCGTTATGTCCCCGGCTATGCAGCGCACGAGGGTCGATTTGCCGGCCCCGTTCTCGCCGATGAGGGCGACGAGCTGCCCCCGCCACACATCGAAGTCCACGTCGTCCAGTGCGGGGAAGCGGCCGAAACTGACCGACACGCGCCTCACCCGCAGCAGCGGTGGCCCCGAGGGCGTGGCCGCTTCAGGCAGCTCGAGCGCGCTGGCGACCATATCTCCAGTGTGCTCTACCTTTACGGCGTACGTGCAGGCATGTCACGACGCCACGCTCATAGCTGCCGGTCGACCTCGGAAGCCGGCAGCGAGGCCAGTTGGTCGGCGGCGCGATCGAGCGAGGCCTGGAGCCGCAGCTGGAGAGCGGTCGTCGTCAAGTCGGAGCGGGTGCGTTCCAGCACGGCCCGCAGCGCATCGGCGCTGCGGCGCAGGCCGCCCGTCAAAGCGTCGGGGAAGTCGATCCCCATGAGGAGCTCGTAGACGGTGTCCATCGCCCGCAGCAGCCTTTCCGCTTGCCCCGAATTGCCTTCTCGAAGCCGGTCGAGGACTTCCCGCCGCAGCTCTGACGCGGCCTCGCACAGGCCATTGAGCCACGGGGCCAGGCCTATGGACAGGTCCTCCCACGTTGGCAAACGGCCCCCCTCGACGAGAGTACGGGTGAGCGCCGCCTCTCCGAACTCTTTCTCAGCGTCTTGCAGGAAGCCGGCGTAATAGACGGCTGGGAACGGGTTTAGGGCGGTTTGGGCCTCGCGCAGCGACTGTTCCGACTGGCTGAACAACTGCTGCCACCGCAACGCGTCCCTGGTGTGCACCGCTCGCACAGCCCCGCTGGCACAGCGGGTCGTCCTCCGGCAGGCGGACAACGCTAGCTCGCGGGCCGACTGGATATCCGCCAAGCGCGAGAGGGCGGCCTCAGGAGCACCCTCGGGTAAACCGATGGCTCCGGTCGCGCCGGCGCTGTTCAACTGCTCTGCGAAATGGCCAAACTGGCGTAACTGCCGAAATCCCCGTAGCTCGGCTCGTTCCAGTCGGCTGACCCAAACACATTTGCCCGCACAGAACGTGCCCCGGCCAGGCGCGCCGTCGATATTGCCGGACTTACAAAGCTGTTACCCCGGTCTCGAAATCCCGGCCCGCTCATTGTGCGTTGTGCCCCGGCCGTCCTCGTCAGTAGTAGGTAGACGTACGTGACCAGAGAGAGGTCAACCAAGACGTGCAGGAAGATCACCAACGTAGAACCCGTCAGCACGGCAGCGCACAGGCTCAGCAGAGCCGCCACCGCCAAAACGAAAATTACATCACGTCGCCGACGCCGAACCTCCTGGTGAGTGTGGGTGCGGGCCGCGGCCGCCAGCGGGACGGGCCTACTGACCGGTTCTCTGGGATCTACAACTCTTTTCTGGGCGGCGGTGACAAAGGCGGGCGGGCTGGCGTGAAGCCGGTTGGCCGGCACTACCCGAGCCGGAGTTGCGCTCCCCAACACCCGTAACTCGTTGCGGAACGAACCTACCGGGTCGCCGAGGGGGCGCCGGGACCAGAGCCAATAGACGAGGACAACGCCCCAGAGGCAAGCGATCAATAGCGTTGGGCCCATCGACGCAACTCCTCCGATTCGCGTCTAATTTTCAACGGACGTTAGCCCGCGCAAAGGCGAATATGGTGGATGCTCGCCTTTGGGCCCGCTCAGGCACTACTTGTCTACTCGACGCCATCTCCCCTTTGGGAGTTTTGGTGATTCTTTCCTCGAGCAGAAAGTATTGCTGAGAGGGGGGCCTTAGCTGTCGAGACCGGGGCTAGAGCCGCCGATGAGGCCGTCTATTTCCTCTTCAATCGGCAACGCCCTACCCACATCTGTTGGCACGGAAGTCAAAAGCGACGCTCCCTCTCGTCGCCAGTGGCCCGTCCTACCACCGGTCTTCTCCCATAAAGCAAGCTCGCCAATCTCCATTGCGCGATCAAACGATTTGCACATGTCATAAATTGTCAAAGCAGCCACCGCACAAGCGGTAAGGGCTTCCATTTCGACGCCAGTCCTGTCGACGGTCTCAACCTGGGTCTCGACCTCGACGTAATCGTCGCCGATAGTGAAATTTATTGTGACGGCGCCAACCAAAAGGGGATGGCAGAGCGGTATCAGCTGAGCCGCTTGCTTGGCCGCCTGTATCCCCGCAACGCGGGACACAGCCAAGACGTCTCCCTTGGTGATGGCGTTGCTGGCCACCTTGGAAGTCGTTTCCGGCTGCATGTGGACCCTGCAGCGTGCCATGGCCCGCCGATGGGTAGCTTCCTTGGGAGTGACGTCGACCATGCGAGCACGTCCCAAGGGGTCGGTATGAGTCAGGCCGCGTTCGGACACCGACGTGAGTCTACCCAAACCGCCTCACGGGCACATTTGGGGACAGCTCCGCTCGGGCCTCAGCCCCCGATCTGGCTCATGCTTCGGGACGGGCGCACGAAGTTCACCTTGCCGATCGCATGCCCAGCCCACTTGGTCGCTACTTCGGCGGTGATCGCTTCGGCCAGGTCGTCGTCTGTCCCGCCGCCCCGCAAGACCGCTCTCAGGTCACGCTCGCGGACAGCAAACAAACAGCTGCGTAGCGACCCCTCCGCGGTCAAGCGAACGCGATCGCAGTTCGAGCAAAACGGCCTGGTCACGCTGGCAACGACGCCCACGTGGCCGGCGCCATCGAGGTAGCGGTAGCGGTCGGCGGGCTCAGCGCCGCGTCCCGAGTGGCGGGAGCCCTCGTTGCTCTGCAAGTCCGTCGTGGCCAGGTCGGTCATGGCCAAGTCGGTCATGGCCAGGTCACTTATGGCTGGTACCAGCGGGTAAACCCCATCGACCTGCGCAATGATCTCGTCCGCCGGCACCACTCGGTCAAGTGACCACTGCCCGTCCCCGTCCAGCGGCATGAACTCGATGAAGCGCACCTCGACACCATGCTCGCGTCCGAAGGTGGCGAGGTCGACAACCTCGTCGTCATTGACGCCCCGAACCAGGACGGCATTGACCTTGACGGGCGAAAGTCCCGCCCTGACGGCGGCGTCCATGCCCGCCAGCACTTGGGCCAGCATGTCCCGGCCTGTAATGGCAGCGAAACGGTCCGCCCGCAACGAGTCGCAAGACACTGTGACCCTATGAAGGCCCGCCTCCTTCAACGGGAGGGCGAGGTGGTCGAGCGTGGCCCCGTTGGTGGTCATCGACAGCTCGACCGGGAGCCGCGCCAAGCGGGCAACCAGTTCCGGCAAGTGGGCGCGAACTGTGGGCTCACCACCGGTGAGGCGCACCGTAGATATCCCGAAGCGCTCGACGAAGACCCGCGCCACCCGCTCGATCTCTTCGAAGGTGAGTACCTCCGACCGCGGGAGCCAGCGCATGTCCTCGTGCGGCATGCAGTACGTGCAGCGGAAGTTGCAGCGATCAGTGACCGATATGCGCAGGTCATGAACCTGGCGCCCAAAACCGTCGGTGAGCGCTTTCTGCGCCGGGTCGGAATGCACGGTACGTAGGAGGCTACGCCCTGGGGAGCTCCTAGAAGTCGTCCCGCCCCAGCCGTTCGACGAGGAACCGGCGGAAGGCAGGGCCGATGTCTTCACGCTCGAGGGCCAGCTCTACCGTCGCCTCCAGGTAGTCGAGCTTGTTCCCGACGTCGAAGCGCCCGTCCCGGAACGTCCAGCCGTAAACGGGTTCGTGTTCTCCCAGGGTCTTGATGGCGTCCGTGAGCTGGATCTCGCCACCGCGTCCGGGTTTGGTCTCGGCCAGGACGTCGAAGATCTCGGCCGAAGACGTACCTGCCCATGATGGCCAGGTTGGACGGCGCTTCTTCTTGCGCGGGCTTCTCCACGACGTCTTCTACCCGCACGATGTTGTCCTCGAGCTGGGTTACGGCCGCGCAGCCGTACGAAGAGATGTCTTCGGGTGGTACCTCTTTCAGCGCCACCACGCTGTGGCCGTAGCGCTCGTAAACAGCCAGCATTCCCGCCAGCACGCCGGCGTCAGGATGCATGATGTCATCGCCGAGAAGGACGGCGAAGGGTTGGTCGCCCACATGCTCGGAGGCCACCAGGACGGCGTGGCCAAGCCCCTTTGGCTCGCCCTGGCGGACGTAGTGGATTTCCGCCATTTCGGCGATTCGACGCATTTCCGCCAGCTCGTCCAGCTTGCCCCCCTCCTTCAGGTAGTACTCGAGCTCGAACGAGCGGTCGAAGTGGTCCTCCAGGCTGCGCTTGCCTCGACCGGTGATCACCAGGATGTCGGTGATGCCGACAGAGACCGCCTCCTCGACGACGTACTGGATCGCCGGCTTGTCGACAAGCGGGAGCATCTCCTTGGGCTGGGCTTTGGTGGCAGGTAGGAACCGGGTACCGAGCCCAGCAGCAGGGATCACAGCCTTGCGGACGAGGCGGGACATTTGGCGGACTTCCTTGGGAAGGTGGTTAGGGCTGGTTGCCTATTCAGTCGAACAGATCTTGCCCCGATCGGCAGTATTCGCAATCATCGGTAGTGGGCTACAATTAGCAGTGTCGCCTCAAGAGTGCTAACGAAAGGGCTGCTTCATCATGCCAACGTACGAGTACGCCTGCAAGAGTTGCGACGAGCACCTCGAAGTCGCCCAGTCGTTCAAGGACGATGCCCTGACTCAATGCCCTGCGTGCGGAGGCCCGCTGCGAAAGGTGTTCGGCAACATCGGCATAACGTTCAAAGGGAGCGGCTTCTACAGGACCGACAGCCGGTCGGACGGCCGCAAGGGCGCTCAGAAGAGCGGCGAAGGCAAGGCCGGCGAGGGTAAGGCCGGCGAGGGTACGGCGAGCGAGGTTAAGTCCGGGGAGGCATCCTCGGGAGGCAGCACGAAGAGCGACACGTCGAGCTCGTCATCGGGGTCATCGAGCTCGTCCGAGTCATCGGGCCCCTCGAGTTCATCAGGCTCGTCGAGCGGCTCAAAATCCGAGGGCTCGTCCAAGAGCGGCTCCGGCAGTGTCAAGGCTGCGTCCTGATCGCTTAGGACCGTTTTTGGGCGGCCGGCAACGCGCGCCCGCCGAAGACGGTTAAGCCCCGCCCATCGACATCTCGGAAATGGCCAGCGTCACGCCGGCCGCCCGCGACGGTAGCCACTCGACGTCGTTGGCCACCGCGCTGACGCCCTGGAGCATCCGCTGGATGCTCGATGCCACCGTCACCTCTCTCACCGGCGACGCCAGCTCACCCCCTCGGACCAACAGGCCCTCAGCTCCGACCGAAAAATCCCCGCTCACAGCGTTGACGCCCGAGTGCATCCCGGTGACAGACTGAACCAGCAGCCCGTCGCCGACCTGGGCCAATACCTCGTTAGGGGACATTTCGCCAGACCGTAGTTGCACGGCCCGAGTGCCCACGCCGGGCGCGCTCTTGAACCCAGCACGCACGGCGCTCGCTGTCGAACCCGTGCCCGCTCTGCGGGCGGAGGTGCTGTCGTAGAGGAAGCACCGCAGGGTACCCGCTTCGATCATAAGGTTGCGCCGGCACGCCAGGCCTTCGTCGTCGAACGCGGCCGCCCCCCACGCTTCGGGCACTGTCGGGTCGTCCATGAGGGTGATAACAGGAGCGGCGACCGCCTCACCCATACGGTCGGAGAAAAGTGAAGTTCCCTTCAGCACCCGCTCACCGCTCAGGACCGAACCAAGCAGGTTCAGCAGCTGAGCGCTGACACGCGGTTCCAGGACCACCGGGAGGTGCGCCGAGCGGGGCTGGGTGGCCCCCAGCATGCGCACGGCACGAGCGACAGCATCGTCGGCGGCCTTCGAAGGGACCAGTTCGGACGGGCACCGGCCGACGGTGTAGCCGTGCGCTGTTTTACTTTCGGCGCCTTCACCCGCCACTGCCACGGCGGCCAAGTAACAGGAAGTCGACCGGTCGAAGGCCAGGACACCGAGTGAACTGGCCACCGCCATCTCGGTCGACTCGTCGCCCCAGCGGGCGGATTCCACCTGTCTTATGCGCGGGTCGCCGTGGCGCACCTGCCGCTCGAGTTCGAGGGCGGCGTCGACCTTGCGTTGGGTAGGCCATGTGGCCAGCTCATCGCGCCAGAGGTCGAGCGGAGCCGCCTGCGCTCCGTCCGGCTCCGGGAGCCCCACCCACGGTTCAGGGCTGGCAAAGCTGGCGTTGCTCCTGGCCTCCTCGAGCGTCTCGACGAGCACCGCCTCGTCGAGGGTGCCGGCGTACGCAAAACCCTGTCGTCCTCCCGAGACGACCCTTATGCCAGCTCCCGCTGAGGTCGCGGACGACAGCGACTCCACCTCGCCCTCGTAGACGCGTACCTCGGTATCCGTACCCCGGGAAATGTAGACCTCGACGCTTTCTCCATCGCGTGACCAACCGGCGACCCTGGCCGCCAGGTCGGCCAGCTCGCTCAACGGGCCGTACCGCCGATGGTCAGCGCCCGCACTCGTAAGGTCGGCTGGCCCATGCCGACGGGGACACCCTGGCCTTGCTTGCCGCACGTCCCGGGGAAACCCATCGAGAAGTCGTTCCCGATCACATCGATGTCCCGCAGTACTTGCGGTCCGTTGCCGATCAGGTTGGCGTCCCGAATGGGCTCCGTGAGCTGCCCGTCCTCGATGAGGTAGGCCTCTGTCATGCCGAACACAAAATCGCCCGTAGTCGTGTTGACCTGACCTCCACCCAGCTGAGCCACGTAAACGCCACGAGGCGTCTGACGGATGATCTCCTCGGGGCTTTCGGGCCCGTTCATCAGGAAGGTGTTGGTCATCCTGACCATCGGCAGGTGCTGGTAACTCTGGCGCCGCCCGTTGCCCGAAGAGGCTCGCCCCTCCTTGTGCGCTCGCAGCCAGTCCCACATGTAGTCGGTCAGGACACCGTCCTCGATCAGGACGTTCCGGCCCGTGGGGTGACCCTCGTCATCGATGGCCATTGCGCCCCACTCGTGGCTCATCGTCCCGTCGTCGACGAGGGTAACCAGCGGGCTGGCCACCGTCTCGCCCACACGGCCGGTAAAAACGGAGACCGACTTGGCTATATGGTCCGCCTCGAGCCCGTGCCCGCAGGCCTCGTGGAACAGAACTCCACCCGTGCCTGATTTGATCACGACCGGCAACGTGCCAGACGGTGCCGGCCTGGCCCGCAGCTTCGACAACGCCCGCTGGGCGGCCGCCCGGGCCAGCTCTTCGACATCGTTCCGGTCGAACAGCTCGTAACCCATCGTGGCGCCGACGGCCTCGCTCCCCGTCTGCATCCCGGTGTCGCCATTGGCCACGGCCGAGACGCCAAAGCGGATGCGTACCTGGTCGTCGGAGGCAATAACGCCGTCAGAGTTGGCCACCAGGACCTGGCGCCGGCTGTCGCGGTAATTGGCGCTGAGCTGCCTTACGTCGCCGCCGGAAGCGCGCGCGGCGGCATCCGCCCTGCGCAACAACTCGACCTTGTCGGCCTTAGCGACTTCAGCGGGGAGGATCTCGACCGGCGATGGGCTGGCCGACGCCGACTTCGACAGCGCCACGGCACGTGTGCCTACGCCGCCGCTCCGAGCGGCGGCGGACGCGGCCCCGGCCGCAGCCAGCAGGCCTCGTTCGGAAAGGTCCGCAGTGTGGGCAAAACCAGTGGTGTTGCCGGCCACAACCCGGATACCGGCCCCCCGGTCATGCCCCGAGCTGATGTCCTCGACCCGGCCGTCGTCGAGCGCCACCAGCGACCCGCGCCTGTCTTCGGCGAACACCTCAGCGAACTCGGCGCCGGTGGCCAGAGCTTCCTTCAGCACCCGGGCAATAACGCCTTCATCCACCAATGGTGCGGCGGCTGCAGTGGGGGTCATTGTCGAGACACGCTACCGGCGCCGCCGCATGGGGCGTCGTGCCTGACGCGGGCGCCGAGCTTTAACAGGAGGTACCGTTTAGGGGTGCTCCTGGAAACGATCAACGGACCTAGCGACCTAAGGCGGCTCGACTACGACCAACTGACAACACTGGCGGCGGAGATCCGAGACTTCATTGTGCAGGCGGTCTCGTCGGCGAACAGTGGCCACCTCGGGAGCAACCTGGGCGTCGTCGAGCTGACGCTGGCGCTGCACCGGGTTTTCAGTTCGCCCCGCGACTACGTCATTTGGGACACGGGCCACCAGGCTTACGTACACAAGCTCGTCACCGGCCGGCGGGAGATGTTCACCACGCTGCGCCAAGCGGAGGGCCTTTCGGGCTACCCATCGCGTGCCGAGTCCGTGCACGACTGGGTGGAGAACAGCCACGCCTCAACGGCGCTGTGCTACGCCCACGGCCTGGCGGCGGCGGTCAAGCGCAGCACTAACCCCAACCGCAACGTTGTCGCGGTGGTCGGCGACGGGGCGCTCACCGGCGGGATGGCTTATGAAGGCCTCAACAATTTGGGCCACAGCGATTCCCGTGTGATCGTGATCCTCAATGACAATGGCCGTTCTTACGCCCCCACCGTGTCGCGTCTTTCCGGGAGCCTCACGCGGTTGCGCCTCCACCCGGGGGTCAGCTCGGCCAGGCGACGCGTCGAGGCCAAAGTACGGGACCTGCCCAAAGTCGGGGGCCTGGCTTATTCGAGCCTGCAGGGTTTCTATTCTGCGATAAGGGAAGTCATTGAGCCGCCGGCGTTCTTCGAGACCCTTGGCGTTCGCTACGTAGGCCCGCTCGACGGGCACGACATTGCCGGCATGGAACAGGCGTTCCGCCAGGCTGCTGCAAACGACGGGCCGATCGTCGTGCACGTACTGACCCAAAAAGGGCGGGGCTACGGGCCGGCGGAAGACGACGAAGAAAAATGCCTTCACGACGCTGGTGCTTTTGACCCTGCCACCGGCCCGACCGAATCGGCCAGGGCCATCAAGGGTTACACGCTGGCCTTCAGCGACGCGATGATCGAAATAGCAAAAGAGCGTGAAGATGTCGTCGCCATAACCGCCGCCATGCCCGGGCCCACTGGCTTGCTGCCTTTCTGCGAGCACTGGCCCGATCGCGTCTACGACGTCGGGATCGCAGAGCAGGCGGCGGTCACTTCCGCCGCGGGCATGGCTATGGGCGGGCTCAGGCCAGTGGTGGCGGTTTATTCGACGTTCTTCAGCCGGGCCTTCGACCAGGCCAACCTCGACGTCGGCCTCCACGGTCTGCCGGTCGTGTTCGCGCTGGACCGCGCCGGCATCACCGGCGACGACGGCCCGAGCCATCACGGAATCCTGGACATGGCGCTCGGCCTGAAGATCCCCGGTATGACGATCTTTGCCCCGTCGTCGGCGGAGGAGCTGAAAGTCATGCTGAGCTCGGCCCTCGAGCTATCCGGCCCTTCGGTAGTCCGCTACCCGAAGACCGCCGCCCGTCACGTGCCGGCGGACCAGGTCGGCCGGGGTCTTTCGGCCCGCCTGGTGCGCAAGGGCGACGGGTCGGTATGCATCCTGGCCGTCGGCAAGATGCTCGAGTCGGCCGAAGATGCGGCGGCTCTCCTGGCCGATGAGGGCGTTGAAGCCACCCTCTGGGATGTCCGCGTTGTCCGTCCCCTCGACCCGGCGATGGTCACAGATGCCGGAAAACACGCCTTCGTCGTAACCGTCGAGGACGGGATTCGCAATGGCGGCGCCGGCAACTTCATCGCTGACGCGATCGCCGATCTCAACGCCAACCGCCAGAGCCCTCCGGTGCTCAACCTCGGTGTCCCGACGGCCTACATCCCCCATTCGAAGCCGGACCGGATCCTCGGCCAACTGGGGCTGGACGGGCCGGGCATAGCCGCGTCGATCTTCAAGGCCATCGAGTGGGTGCCGAAAGGGGCCGATATTTCGGGGCCGGAAATGGCCGGTGCGAGGGCCGACGTCGGTGCGGGCGACGACTCCGGCGCCGGCGGCGACGTCTCGGGGCCGGTACCGTCTGGCCTCGAGAACGGCAGCAGCAACGGCAACGGGGCAGGGGCGGCTCACGACGACCTGGCGTCGGGGACGCCGATGCCGGCGGGGCGGTAGGCCGGCGGGGTTTTCCCGGGCCGGCGGGGTTTTCCCGGGCCGGCGGGGTTTCCCGGGCCGGCGGGGTTTTCCCGGGCCGGCGGGGTGTTTCCCGGGCCGGCGGGGTTTTCCCGGGCCGGCGGGAATTTCCCGCCCGATTGGCGTCTGCGAGCACCCGCTCGATCACGCAGAGCGTGTTTCCAGTGGATACGGCCGGTCAGAAGGCGCTCTTTCGGCGCGATTTGCGTCTTTCGGCGTGTTTCTTGCTCGATTTCGACGTTTTTGACGCCGAATTCCCATTTCCGCGCCGAAAGAGCCCACCTATGCCTAGCGTACGCTCCATTCATATGTGCCCTTGTAACATGAAATGGCATGAGATAGGCTCGAGGTCACCACTTCCCCCTCCAGTTCCCGGAACGCCCGTGGAGGTCCACCGTGCAACGACAGCTTTGCTTCGCCCCTGAGCTACTCCACCTCCGGCCGTGGCCGGATGAAGTCCTCGACCATATGGGCCACGACCCGAGGTCGTCTTACGTAGAGGACTATTGGCTGGGCCTCCTCGGCCCGTCCACCACCTGGCTTCTTCGCCGGCTCGCGGCCGGCTTCGAGTACAGCCCCGATGGCTTCGACCTCGACTTGGCCGAGACGGCCCGTTCGCTGGGGCTCGGCGACCGCAGTGGCCGGCACTCCCCCTTCGTGCGCTCGATAAACCGAACGGTGCAGTTCGGGCTGGCCCAGCTGTCCGGCCCCGACGAGTTATGTGTGCGCCGGCGCCTCCCGCCGCTCAACCGCGCCCAGTTGGGCCGCCTTTCGCCGGCGCTCCAGGCCCGCCACTCGGCGTGGCAGGCGGAGCAATTGCGCCTTCCTGCCGGCGAGCAGCAGCTACGCCGGGCACGCCAGCTCGCGCTTTCCTTGCTCGAACTGGGAGAGGGATATGACGCTACGGAGCGCCAGCTGCTTCGGTGGCGCTACCCGGCCCACATCGCGCGGGAGGCGGCCACTTGGGCGGGCACGCAGAGGTGCAGCGGCTTGCAAGGCGATGAGCAGGGCGGGGGCCAAGACGGGGAGCAACGCGGGGCCGACACGGCCGACGAGACCGTCGGGCATGGTCGTGTCCCGGCCCCGTTGCGAGGCCCATGGGGGGACGCCCACCTCGACAGCGCCTAAACGTCGTTCGTAGTAGGTGGTCCAGGAGCAACTCCCGGCCGCGCCAGAGTGATGGGTAACCAGCGCAATTTCCATGGCGTCTAACATGGCGCTGCTCGGCCAACCCCTGGAGGCGGCATTACAACTGACGAGGTGCAAAGCGCCGCTGCCCACCCAGATGGCGGGGTTGTCGCGCCGGCCAGGGGCGTGCCCACCTGGACCTGGCAGGTCCAAGGACCTCCCGGAGCCCCCGCCGTCCTGCTGTTGCACGGATGGATGGCCACGGCGTCACTGAACTGGTACGGGTCGCTCGAGTTCCTCGGACGGTCGTTCCACGTGGTGGCGCCGGACCTCCGTGGCCACGGGCGGGAGGGCCGCGGGGCTCCTCCTTTCACCGTAAATGGCTGCGCCGACGACCTGGCCGCCCTGATCAACGAGCTTTCGATAGGGCCAGCCATCGTCGTCGGCTACTCGATGGGGGGTGCGATAGCTCAGGTCCTGGCCAAGCGCCACCGGGACGTCGTCGGGGGACTGGTGCTGTGCGCCACGGCAGCGTCGTTCGCCAGGCGGGTAAAGCTACGGCCGGCGGTCTGGGTCGCCGGCCACGTCGGCGGAGCTGCCGCCCGGATATGGCCCGGTACCGCGCACCGCTTCCTGACGTGGAGGATCGCCCGCCATGACATGAAGGTCGAACGCCAACGGCAACCGAGGCCGGATGGCCTCGGATATCAAGCATCGCAAGTGCTCGATGTGGCGGGCGAGGGCATCGCCTTCGACCGCGCCCTGGCCGCAAACGGGCGAGGCCCGATGGAGTGGGCGCTGGCCGAGCGCTCGATGTCTGACCTGGCCGCGTTCATCGAAGCGGGTGCCGCCCTCAACGCCTACGACAGCAGCCGCTGGCTATCGCAGCTGGACGTGCCGACCGCCGTCCTCGTCACTACTGGCGACACGGTGGTCGCGCCTTGGCGCCAGGAAGCCATGGCGGCGCTCATCCCCGGCGCTCAGATCTACCCGGTCGATGGTGGCCACGATGCCGTTGTCGCGCAACCGGACCTTTTCCTCCCGATCTTGCGCGATGCATGTGCGGAATTGGCGCAGCGCGGTCAATTGGAGCGCCACCACTAAGTGGACCGCCACCACTAAGTGGACCGCCACCACCGACCGCTCTCGAACCTCGCCCGGGACTAGGGCTTCGCTCAGCCGAGAGCCGACGACACCTCCTGCGCGGCCGCCACCACCCGAGAGGCATAACGCTCTCCCGGCGAGCGCGTAGTCCGCTCGATGGGGCCCGAGACAGAAACTGCTGCCACCACGCTTCCGTCGAGGTAAATAGGTGCGCTCACTGACGCGACGCCGATTTCCCGCTCCTCCACGCTCTGGCACCAGCCCTGGTCCAGGGCGTCCGGGTCGCCGCCCAGCACTCGCCCTCCAGACCCTCTTTCCATAGGGAGCGAGGCACCTACGGCAACGATGGTGCGCAAGCTGTGCGGTGACTCGAGGGAAACGACGCACATACGACGACCTCCTTCAGCCACGAACAGCTGCACGCTCTCGCCCGTCTCGTCGCGGAGCCGTTCGAGCGCCGGGGTGGCGGCCTCAGCCAACCCGCGGCGGCGTTGGCCGGCGAGGCGGCCTAGCTCGACCAGCCGCCCTCCCAGCCGGTAGGTGCCATCGGAGCCCTTGTCCACCAGCCCGTGAGTGACCAACGCGCTCGCCAACCGGTACACCGTCGCCCTTGGCATCCCGGTGGCTGACACCAGAGCGGCAAGGCTCAAGGGGCCGGCGGTGGCCAGGCTGTCGAGGACTGAAACGGCCTTGCCGATCGAACCGACACCTTGTAGGCTGTCTCCCATATCGAGATAGTATCTCACTATGTGAGACAGCGGACGAGAAGGAGGCCCATCGATGAGCGGCACGGGCTCGGCCACGACGATGGCGGAAAAAGTGTGGCGGCGCCACGTGGTGCGGTCCGCCGACGGAGAACCGGACTTGCTCTACATCGACCTCCACCTCGTCCACGAGGTGACTTCGCCGCAGGCGTTTGACGGGCTTCGCCTGGCTGGGCGTTCAGTGCGCCGGCCCGACCTGACCGTGGCCACCATGGACCACAACGTACCTACCACCGCCCTGGACCAACCGCTGACTGACCCCATTTCGGCTCGCCAGATCGAAGTCTTGGCGGTCAACTGCGCCGAGTTTGGGATTCGGCTGTTCCCGATGGGGGATGTGAACCAGGGCATCGTCCACATAATTGGCCCCGAGCTCGGGCTTGACGCAGCCAGGGATGGTAATTGTGTGCGGGGACAGCCACACTTCAACCCACGGAGCCTTTGGGGCGTTGGCTTTCGGCATCGGTACCAGCGAAGTAGAGCACGTTCTCGCCACCCAAACGCTCCCCCAGGCTCCGCCGAAGACGATGGCGGTGACGGTCGAAGGAGAACTCCCCCAAGGCGTTACCGCCAAAGACATTGTCCTGGCCATTATTGGCCGAATAGGCACCGGCGGCGGCATTGGGCACGTCATCGAATATCGCGGTTCGGCCATCACGTCCCTGTCGATGGAAGGCAGGATGACCGTTTGCAATATGTCGATCGAAGCCGGGGCCAGGGCAGGGATGGTAGCGCCTGACGACACGACCTTTTCCTATCTAGAAGGCCGCGAGTTCGCACCGAAGGGAAAGGAGTGGGAGAAGGCGTTGGAGAGCTGGCGTTCGTTGGCGACAGATGACGATGCCAGGTTCGACCAACAGGTCCAGATCGACGCAAACCTCCTGGCGCCGCATGTGACCTGGGGGACCAACCCTGGTCAGGTGGTCCGCCTGGACGAAGCGGTCCCGGACCCGGAGAGTTTTCCCGAGGCGGCCGCCAAAGAGTCCGGGCATCGAGCCCTCGCTTACATGGGCCTGAAAGCCGGTACTCCCATGCGAGAAGTCAAGGTTGATACGGTATTTATCGGGTCGTGCACGAACGCCCGGATCGAAGACTTGAGAGCCGCGGCGACCGTATTGGAAGGGCGCCGAGCCGCGCCGGGTGTGCGTGCCCTGGTCGTGCCTGGTTCCGGCCACGTCAAAATCCAGGCCGAAAAAGAAGGCCTGGACAACATTTTCATCAACGCTGGTTTCGAGTGGCGTAACCCGGGCTGTTCGATGTGCTTGGCCATGAACCCTGACAAGTTATCTCCCGGGGAGCGCTGCGCCTCCACCTCCAACCGCAATTTCGAGGGTCGTCAAGGTCGGGGAGGGCGCACCCACCTGGTGTCACCAGTCGTCGCCGCAGCCACAGCTGTTGCCGGCCATTTCGCTTCCCCGGGGGATCTTCAATGAAGCCAATACGAGTAATAACGGGCAAAGCCGTGCCCCTGGACCGGGCCAACGTGGACACCGACCAGATAATCCCGGCGTCATGGCTGAAGCGGGTAGAAAGGACCGGTTTCGGCCAGGGTCTTTTCTCCGAGTGGAGAGACCAACGGGATTTCGTGCTCAATAAACCGGAGCATGCCGGAGCCACCATCCTGGTGGCCGGGCCGACTTCGGGATCGGTTCGTCGAGAGAGCACGCAGTATGGGCGCTTATGGACTATGGCTTCGAGGCCGTAATCTCGCCGAGGTTCGGCGACATCTTCCGTAACAACTCGACCAAGGCCGGCCTCCTGCCCATTCAGGTCGAGCCTGAAGTGGCGTCAGCGCTGCTGAAGGCCATCGCTGAAGACCCGTCTCTCGAGATCACGGTTGACCTCGAGCGTCTCCGGTTAGAAGCCCCCGCCGCCGGGATCGAGGTCGGCTTCCCGCTCGACCCGTTCACTCAGCACCGGCTTCTGGAGGGTCTTGACGACATTGGCCTGACCCTTCGGCACGTCGAAGACATCACTGCTTATGAGTCGTCGCGGCCAGACTGGATGCCGACGGTCAGTACTTAGCCGTCTCGCCATCTCCAATTGACTGCATGGACCGTGGCGTGTGAGACGCGTCGGTACGCTTGCACCCAATGACCGCTTGTAATCAGCCAGATGGGGGGCTGTGCCCGTTCCATCTGACCAGCGCGTCCGCCACCGCCGAGAAGGCCGGCAGCCAACCTTCAATTCCCGGCCAACGGGCGGTACGGCGGCAACGTTTCCGTACTTTCGCGGGTCCTTTTTGAGCTTTCATCTTCGTCGTACCTGGCCGGCCCTGGTCACGGGCCGTGCTTTGCATAGGCCTTATTTGCACAACAGCATCGATGGGCCCGAGCAAACTGGGCAAGACACAGTTGTCGCGCCTAAGGCGTCGGGGCCGGGGCTCGATCACCCCGCTGCGGCACCGTGATTACCGGCTCCTCATGGAGGCGTATTCGGTCTCCGCCGCCGGATCGTGGGCCTACTACGTCGGGCTGGTCGTGTTCGTGTTCGACCAAACCCACTCGGCCACCTGGGTCAGCGCCGTAGCCCTCAGCCGCTTCGTCCCGCCCATCCTCTTCGGCTCATACGGCGGGGTGCTGTCCGAGCGCTTCGAGCGCACTCGCTTGATGGTCCGCCTTGACCTCGGCTGCGCCGTGCTGATGGCCGGGCTGGCAGTGTTGGCCGCTTACCATGGCCCCGCTTCTGCGGCCATCGCTATTAGCGCGGTCAATTCGTTGTTCGTTATGCCCTACAAGCCCGCGGTGGCCGCCATCACCCCTCAGCTCGTGAGCGAGGACGAGCTGACGGCGGCAAATGCGCTTTATAGCACCGTCAGCAAGCTGGCAATGATCGCCGGGCCAGCGCTGGGCGCGGTACTGCTCGTCGCCGGCGATCTTACGTTCGTGTTCGCGGCCAATGCGTTCAGTTTCTTGTGGTCAGCAGCCGTCGTCTCCCGCATCTCGGCCCGCAGCACCCCGGTAGACGTCACCGCCGGTAAGACGCTAGGCCCGATGCGCCAAATGCTCGTTGGCGCGAAGACCATCGTCGGTTCGTCGAGCGCCGCCGTACTGGTCGCCTACGCCGTTGTCGCCAACTTCGTTTACGGCGTTGACACGGTGCTGTTCGTGATCGTCTCAGAAAGGTGGCTCCGGACCGGTCCCACCGGGTACAGCTACCTGCTGGCGGGCTTGGGCGTGGGTGGGCTCGTGGGCGCCTTCCTGGTGAAGAGGATCGCCGCGTGGGCCCAGTTGGGCACTGCGATTATCGCCGCAATGGCGGTGTATTGCGTCCCTACTCTGGCGTTACTGGTGATCCGCCGCCCCACCGCCGCCTTTGCGGTTGAGGTCGTTCGAGGCGCAGGCACGCTCGTCGTAGAGGTCCTGGCTATGACGGCGCTACAGCGGTCACTGCCGAAGGACAAATTGGCCCGCGCCTTCGGCGCCGTCTTTACCTTCGTCCTCATAGCCATCTCGGCCGGGGTATTCGTAACCCCGGTCGTCCTGAACGCCACAGATCTGGCCACCATCGTTTGGCTCGAAGGTCTGGCCATCCCTCTGCTGTGCCTGGCCGGATGGCCCTGGCTCCGCCGGATGGACCAGGTCAACGCGGCCGAGCTGGCGGAGATGGCGCCGCGGGTCGACCTGCTTCAGCGCGCTGCCATCTTGGTCGAGTCATCGCGTTGGGCAGTGGAAAACCTGGCTCGCCAGTCGACTGTGGTGGACGTCGCTCCTGGGGAGGCTGTTGTCCGCCAAGGTGCCCCCGCAGATGCTCTCTTCCTTATCGAGTCAGGCACCCTGAATGTCAAATCGCACGATGAGGCCAATCACGAGGTAGAACTTGCCTCCCTCGGTCCCGGCGACTTCTTCGGCGAGATCGGCCTGCTCCAGAGCATCCCGAGGACGGCGACCGTAACGGCCACTACTCCGGGCCGGCTGTTGCGCATAGCGGGGCCGGCGTTCCTGGAGGTGGTGTCGTCGGGCGTAGCTTCGCTCTCGTTGCTCGAGGGTGCCCAGGCCCGCCTGGCGAGCAACCCCGCTTTCGGGCCACCGACATCTCCCGAGGCGGCGGGTAGCTGATATGGTGTTGCGTTAGCGGGGTGGAGCAGTCAGGTAGCTCGTTGGGCTCATAACCCAGAGGTCGCTGGTTCAAATCCAGCCCCCGCCACCACAATGGCCCTGGTTGAGGAGGTTTCTCGGCCAGGGCTTTTCCTTGTCTCGCCTCGACTTCTAACGAATCTTCTAACGAGTTCTAACGGGCAGCAGCAGACATAACGGGCAGCACAGACTAACGCACCGCAAGGAGGGGGTGTAGCACGGTTCAGCGGGGCCTGGGATCGCGCCTCCCGACCAGGAGCGTCGTTACTAGGACCGGCTCTCGTGGCAACCGAAGGAGCGGTCCGCTCGGCAGTGGCATCAGGCATCGACATGTAGCTACCACCGGGCTCTCGTAAATGCGGAACATACGCATCCCCAAGGTCAAAGCTTGTCGTCGGTGACACTTCTCTCGATCTCGTGAAGCCCGGCGGGCTCGCTTTAGAGCTACAGAGGGACGGATCGAAGTGACGTCCGGGTCGCCAAGTAGAGCAAAGGGCACTGGCTATCAGCGAGCGCCTCGATGGCTCGCCACTGGCACAGCACAACTTCGAGCTGATCCCAAGTCGTACGGGCCTCGGGCGCCGATAAGGCGACCATCACCAGGCCATGATCTCTTACAGCAGCGAGCTCGGCCCGGTGGTCCTGGATGTGACGGTCCCGGGTGATCGTAACCCACCCGGACCTGGCCACAATCGGGATCCACACGGCGTCATCGGTGTGCGGCGATGTGATCGGGCACGCTGGGCGGCGACGCTTGTGCAGCACGGTTCCGGGGTCACCTGGGTACGTGACGTCGGGACGCACACTCGCAATCAGCTTGCCCAACCCGAGGATGTCAGCGTCGAAGTAGAAGCGGACCGACGCAGTCCTCACGCCGCTCGCGGGAGGTCTCGTAGGCGTAGGCCCACCGGGCCTCATCGGGCGTGAGGTCGAATTGGTCAGCCACCTCCCCAAACGACTCATCGGCTTCGATGTGCTCCCAGACCACCTCGGTGCTGATCCCTCGCACGGCCGGCTTGCCGAAGCGAACTTCGGGGTCTATGCGCACCGGGGAACTAGGGTCCGCGTGCGGCCGCCAGCGCACCGGGACGTCGCTGCTCCATTCGACCTTCTCAACAAACGATTCTGCGGGCGGGAGGAGGAGCAGTTGGCCGTCAACAATCGCGACGAGCTGGTATTCCGGCGCGACTCCAGCTTCGTTCTGGGCCTCGACAAGAAGCCGCCGACCGGGCCCGACGTAGGGTTGCTCGTGGACGAGCGGGTGGGCTCCCCAACGCTCACGGAGTATGTCGATCATCCGCCGGAGCTGAGGTAAGGGTACTTGGTGGACGCGGCGGTACTGTCGCAGGAGCCCCGCTTCTACGAACTCTGCCCAGCTGATCAAGCGCGACCCGGTTGGCTCGACGCGGAGCACGGGCCTGTAGGTCCGCCCCGTCTCTCCCCACCCTCGAGCCACCAGTGGAGGGTTGACGGGGCAAGACGAAGGAGCCGCGCTGCTTCGGCTTCCGTGTACAGCTCCCGATCGAGGACGTCTTCCATGCTTCGATCATGGCCGATAGTTGCCGCAGTCGAGTGGGACATTTGGCTCCTCGCTCTCACCCGAACACGGCCTCAGCAAAGGCTTTAGCGGCGTCTGCTTGCATGCCTGGGAGTAGGTGCTGGTAGACGGAGAGCGTGAACGCGGGGTTCGCGTGGCCTAATCGCTCGCTCACGACTTTGAGCGCCACGCCTTCTTTCAACAAGATCGAGGCGTGCGTGTGGCGAAGGTCGTGGAGCCGAATTGACGGAAGTGTCGATTTCGCCAGATGACGGTCAAAAACCTGGCTGAAGTAGTCCGGGTTTATAACCGACCCGTCCGGGTGGGCGAAAATAAGGTCGGCGGGCGGACGCAAGTTGGCCAGCATGCGCTCTTCGATCTGACGCTTCTTCCAGACCCGTAAGACGGTCATCGTCTTCGGTTCAAGGTCGATCGTCCTGCGCCCGTTATTCGTCTTGACATCCGACAATTGGGGTTGGTAGGCGACGTTGACTAGCGACCGCGATACCGAGAGAGTTGCCCGCTCGAAGTCGACGTCTTTCCACCGGAGTCCGAGCACTTCTCCTCGGCGCATCCCGGTGTTAGCGAGGAGGTAGAAGGCGGGGTACAAGCGGTGGCCGGCGATCTCCCGAAGGAACTGCCCGAGCTGCTTCGTGTCCCAGACTTTCATCTCAGGTCGCCGAGCGGAGCTGAGCCGAGGAGGATCGGCGAGAACAGCCACGTCCTCGGGACCGTCCCCTTTCGTGCCGTGTCCGCCAAGGCCTTGTGGAGTACGGTGTGGATGTTCCGCACCGTCTTGACGCTAAGCCCCCAATCGTTCCGTTTTGCCGACCGGATGCCAGGAGATCTGCGTAAAAGGCGTCCAGGTGCTCGGGCGTGAGGCGCTGCAGCTGCACGGCCCCGATCACAGGAACCACGTGGTTGACGATGTTGCAACGGTAGGACTCAAAAGTGCTTGGGCGGAGCTGAGCCTGTTTGGTTGGCAACCAGCGCTCAAGGAGGTACTGACCGAGCGTGACTCGGTCAGGTGCGCGGTAATCACCGTCGTGGCTCTTTTTGACCAGGTCCGCAAGGAGCCGCTCAGCGTCTCTCCGCGTAGCACCAGCGGCATGCCAACGGTGCCTCGATTTGCCGGTGCCCGGGTCAAGACCCTCATAGATAACGGCATAGTAGCGCTGTCCCTTTTTGGCGATATGCCCTCTCACTGCTTACTCCTTTCTGGCCGTCCAACATCCTGCCAAGTGCCGGCGACAGCAGCATCGTCCGCCGTGCTGCCGTCCAGCGGGTGCGCACGCTTTTCTTCCTGTGGGGCAATCGCGCCCACGTTCAGTTCCTCGCTTGCCTGCAGAATTCTTTGCCCTTTCTCGGCATCCCGACGCATCGCTTCGAGCCTCCGGACGTACTGGTCTTCGTCCAGCTCAGCGAGGGCCTCGTGCTCTCGACATCGAGGACGAGATGTTTCGAGGAACGGAGCGTGTCCGGGAATCCATGAGGTTACCTTTGAAGTGGCGGCGGATGACATGCTCGCCCCGAACCAGTGCCACCTCCCGGACGAATCACGCGGAGTTCAAGCCGGCGTTGCTGGTCGAGGGGGAACGGGAGCTCGTCGTCATCGGCAAAGTTCCACTCGTCAAGCAGTCCTCCCATTCCGAAAGGTTGTCGAGCCTACCAGTACCGCCTCCAGCATCGTCAGGGTAGTGATCTGCGAGTTTGGGACCTGGACGAACACACCGGACGGCGGCGGGGTAAGGAAATAAAGGACGGGAACGTCGAAGGGCGGGCGAAAGTGACGAGGTCGTCGGCAGTGAACTCACGCACCCGGTTACCGGTGACGGGGCAGTTCGGCGTGCGCCACCATCGCCTCGGTCCATTGCTTGCCGGCAACAGCCGAGAGCTGACGGGCTGCTTCAGCTTGGGTAAGGCCCCGTCGTTGACGCAGGCGCGCCAGGTTGGCGGCGACAACCTGGTTGAGGGTCCTAGGTCGGCTCCACCTGGGGAGGCTTTCGCTTTGCCATTACGGGGGTTCCCTGTCGCAACTCGATGACAGCCCGATCTGATCACACCGTTGTCGCCCGGTTGAGTCGGGAGCCATACTAGAAGCAATGCAAGATTGCGTCAATGGTTACTCATGCAAAGGAGCGCCGACAGTGACCTCACCGATGCACCCGACTTCCTCACCATGGAAGAGG
>CAWJSS010000013.1:0-63946 GCA_963845605.1 uncultured Acidimicrobiaceae bacterium | reverse complement strand
ACGGCGCCGGCAGCGACGGGCCGGTCGTGGCGACGTTGCGGGTGGGGTTGACGCGGGGTGCGACTTCGCCGTGGCGCTTCATTGTTGAGGGCAGCCCGTGGGTGTCGGGGCCGCGAGACGCCGGCCAGGTGCCCGCCCCCGTTGAAGGGGTCTAGGGCCGGATTCCTGCCGGGCGGCGCTGGGGGCCACGTGGAGGGCGGCCTTCCGCCTTTCGCGTCGGCCCCCGCCCCTTCGGCCCCTTCGGCGCAGCGCCCGGTTCGGCGCCCTTTCGGCCCGTGCGACCCGCCTTTTGGCGCGGCCCCCCGGCCCTTTTCGGCCCCTCGCCCCTTTCGGCCCTGGCCTTCGCCCCTTTCGGCGCGCTCCACGTGTCTCTCGGTGTGATTTATGCCCGGATCGAGCAGCAAACGCACCGAGAGCCCGAAAACGCGCCGAGACCCGGCCCCCTTTGCCCCAGCCTTCGGTGCAGAGCCCCCGTCGTCCCCTTCGGCGCGCTCCGGCCGGGCTGTCCGCCCTCTCGGTCCGGCCCTCCGCCCCTTCCGTCGCGACTCACCACGGGGTTGCACCCAGATCCATAGATGGTGACGTCACGAGGACCGGCTCGGCTGCCGGCCGGTCAGCCGACCGCCGGTGTGCCCCGGTCCTGAGCTACACTGTCCTTTGCTCGTCGTCCGGCGAGCGCAGCGGGTTGCGATTGACGGCTGCTGGCAATACTGCCAAGGTGCCGTTGACAAGGTCCGCTGGGTGGGTTAAGCTAACAAGCCGCTCACTTGAGCCTGTGCTCTATGGGCGACGCCTTCACGGCGGGGCCGATTGGTCCTAATGTAAGGTGCTTCAGCGGTTGGCACCGCCGCCTGCTTTCCAGCAGACGTGTGTTCCCGCGAGCAGTGGACCTTGAAAACGGAACAGAGGAAGTTAAAAGCTAGTGCGGGTGCGCCGGCGTGAGCCGGGGCGCCATTCTTGTCAAGCATTAGACGGACAACAGACCGTCTTGTGCCAATACCAGCTCTGGAGTCTCAGAGCTGGAACTCTCAAGTTCGACGGCCCGCCGAAAGGTAGGCCTGAGATCTCGATGGAGAGTTTGATCCTGGCTCAGGACGAACGCTGGCGGCGTGCTTCACACATGCAAGTCGAACGGGGCTCATCCGGTGGTAACACTGGAGAAGGCCTAGTGGCGAACGGGTGAGTAACACGTGAGGAACCTGCCCCGAAGACCGGGATAACAGCGGGAAACCGCTGCTAATACCGGATGCCCCCACCGGGCCGCATGACCTGGTGAGGAAATGGGCTTCCGCTTCGGGAGGGCCTCGCGGCCTATCAGCTTGTTGGTGGGGTAACGGCCCACCAAGGCGACGACGGGTAGCTGGTCTGAGAGGACGACCAGCCACACTGGGACTGAGACACGGCCCAGACTCCTACGGGAGGCAGCAGTGGGGAATCTTGCGCAATGGGCGAAAGCCTGACGCAGCAACGCCGCGTGAGGGATGAAGGCCTTCGGGTTGTAAACCTCTTTCAAGCAGGGACGATAGTGACGGTACCTGCAGAAGAAGCTCCGGCCAACTACGTGCCAGCAGCCGCGGTGATACGTAGGGAGCGAGCGTTGTCCGGATTCATTGGGCGTAAAGAGCTCGTAGGCGGCTCGGTAAGTCAGGTGTGAAATCCTCAGGCTCAACCTGGGGTCGCCATCTGATACTGCTGTGGCTAGAGCCCGGTAGGGGCGCACGGAATTCCTGGTGTAGCGGTGAAATGCGCAGATATCAGGAGGAACACCGGTGGCGAAGGCGGTGCGCTGGGCCGGAGCTGACGCTGAGGAGCGAAAGCGTGGGGAGCGAACAGGATTAGATACCCTGGTAGTCCACGCCGTAAACGTTGGGCACTAGGTGTGGGGCCTTATCAACGGGTTCCGTGCCGTAGCTAACGCATTAAGTGCCCCGCCTGGGGAGTACGGCCGCAAGGCTAAAACTCAAAGGAATTGACGGGGGCCCGCACAAGCGGCGGAGCATGTGGCTTAATTCGAGGCGACGCGAAGAACCTTACCTGGGTTGAACTACGCAGGAAAAGCCGTAGAGATACGGTGTCCGAAAGGGCCTGCGATAGGTGGTGCATGGCTGTCGTCAGCTCGTGTCGTGAGATGTTGGGTTAAGTCCCGCAACGAGCGCAACCCTTGTCCTGTGTTGCCAGCGGGTAATGCCGGGGACTCGCAGGAGACTGCCGGGGTCAACTCGGAGGAAGGTGGGGATGAAGTCAAGTCATCATGCCCCTTACGTCCAGGGCTGCACACATGCTACAATGGCCGGTACAAAGGGCTGCTATTCCGCGAGGATGAGCGAATCCCAAAAAGCCGGTCTCAGTTCGGATCGCAGTCTGCAACTCGACTGCGTGAAGTCGGAGTCGCTAGTAATCCCGGATCAGCAACGCCGGGGTGAATACGTTCCCGGGCCTTGTACACACCGCCCGTCACACCACGAAAGTCGGCAACACCCGAAGCCGGTGGCCCAACCGCAAGGAGGGAGCCGTCGAAGGTGGGGTCGGTGATTGGGGTGAAGTCGTAACAAGGTAGCCGTACCGGAAGGTGCGGCTGGATCACCTCCTTTCTAAGGAGCAAAGGCTGGGTAATACCCGGTCCATCTCCCAGTTGATCACTAGCTATTCAAGAGCTTCCGATGCCCTTCTCGTCGTAGGAATTTTCCTCCGGGTTGGGCTAGGTAGAACTTGGGCAACCTCTGTTCCGTTTTCTGGGCTCACTGTTCGTGGCCCAGCGAGCGCGCCGGCCCGGGACGGAATCTATTACCTGGCCTGTCGGCCGTCGCTCGCATCAGGAAACCCTGATTTCCTCAGCGGTTTCCGGCTGCTCCTTGAGAATTGCATAGCGAGCACGAGCATCTTGTTCTCCAAGCTACAAGAGCCAACGGTGGATGCCTTGGCGCCTGAAGCCGATGAAGGGCGTGGGTGACTGCGAAAAGCCACGGTGAGCTGTCTACCGAGCATTGACCCGTGGATGTCCGAATGGGGAAACCCACCGCCGCGAAAAACGGCGGTACTCCGGCCTGAACACATAGGGCCGGTAGAGGGAACCGGGGGAATTGAAACATCTCAGTACCCCGAGGAGAGGAAAGCAACAGCGACTCCCTGAGTAGCGGCGAGCGAAACGGGAATAGCCTAAACCGTGCCGGTGTCAAAGCCTGGTGGCGTTGCCGGTGCGGGGTCGTGGGACCAGATTGGAGAGTCACCAGGCTCTCCACGGAGTTACAAAGTTGCTGCGTAGTAGAAGGGTTTTGGAACGTCCCGCCACAGAGGGTAAGAGCCCCGTACATGAAACGCACGCAGCCTCCGATCTGGCACCCGAGTAACGCCGGGCCCGTGAAACCTGGCGTGAATCTGCGAAGACCACTTCGTAAGGCTAAGTACTAACAGGCGACCGATAGCGAACTAGTACCGTGAGGGAAAGGTGAAAAGTACCCCGGGAGGGGAGTGAAATAGTACCTGAAACCGTTGGTTTACAAACAGTCAGAGCGTCGTCAGTTAACTTCGGTTAGCTGGCCGCAATGGCGTGCCTTTTGAAGAATGAGCCAGCGAGTTACCGTGCGTGGCAAGGTTAACCCGTGAGGGGGAGCCGGAGCGAAAGCGAGTCTTAAATGGGCGTCCAGTCGCGTGTGGTAGACCCGAAGCCGAGTGATCTATCCATGGGCAGGCTGAAGCGGGGGTAAGACCCCGTGGAGGGCCGAACCCACCATGGTTGAAAACATGGGGGATGACCTGTGGATAGGGGTGAAAGGCCAAACAAACTCGGTGATAGCTGGTTCTCCCCGAAATGCATTTAGGTGCAGCGTCGGGTGTTCAGCATCGGAGGTAGAGCACTGAATGGGTTAGGGGGCCTACAAGCTTACCGACCCCAATCAAACTCCGAATGCCGATGCTCTAGAACCCGGCAGTGAGACTACGAGGGATGAGCTTCGTGGTCGAAAGGGAAACAGCCCAGATCGCCGGCTAAGGCCCCTAATTTGGTGCTAAGTGGGAAACGATGTCGGACTGCACAGACAGCCAGGAGGTTGGCTTAGAAACAGCCACCCTTGAAAGAGTGCGTAATAGTTCACTGGTCGAGTGGTCCGGCGCGGGCAATTTAACGGGGCTCAAGCACCGAGCCGAAGCCGCGGACCTCAGCGCAAGCTGGGGTGGTAGGGGAGCGTCGAACGGGCAGAGAAGCGGCGGTGGGAACCGTCGTGGAGCCCGCTCGAGTGAGAATGCTGGCATGAGTAGCGAGAGAGGGGTGAGAAACCCCTCCGCCGTAAGCCCAAGGTTTCCTGGGGAAGGCTAATCCACCCAGGGTGAGTCGGGAGCTAAGGCGAGGCCGAAAGGCGTAGTCGATGCACAACTGGTTGATATTCCAGTACCGTCGTGTCCGCGTCAATCCCAAGCCAGGGGTACTAAGGGGCTGCCTTCGGGCGAACCGGCAAACCCTGGGGAGGGCAGCGAAGGCGGGACGCAGGAGGGTAGGTGAACCCTGGCGTTGGTTGTACCAGGGGTAAGCGTGTAGGGCGAGGTCCAGGCAAATCCGGGCCTCATATAGCCTGAGGCGCGATACCGAGCCGTAAGGCATAGTCACTGAGCCCATGCTGCCTAGAAAAGCGTCTAGCGAGTTGACACGGCGCCCGTACCCCAAACCGACACAGGTGGGCGGGTAGAGAATACCAAGGCGATCGGGAGAACTGTGGTTAAGGAACTCGGCAAAATACCTCCGTAACTTCGGGAGAAGGAGGGCCTCGGTAGGGTGAAAGGCTTCGCGCCTCTAGCCTGAGGAGGCCGCAGAGACCAGGGGGAAGCGACTGTTTACTAAAAACACAGCAGCGTGCGAAGTCGTAAGACGATGTATACGCTGTGACGCCTGCCCGGTGCCGGAAGGTTACGGGGAGGGGTTAGCCCGCAAGGGCGAAGCTCTGAACCTAAGCCCCGGTAAACGGCGGCCGTAACTATAACGGTCCTAAGGTAGCGAAATTCCTTGTCGGGTAAGTTCCGACCTGCACGAATGGCGTAACGACTTCCCTACTGTCTCAACCACAGACCCGGCGAAATTGAAGTACGAGTAAAGATGCTCGTTAGCTGCACCAAGACGGAAAGACCCCGTGGACCTTTACTACAGCTTGATGTTGGTTTTTGTTGCGTGCTGTGTAGGATAGGTGGGAGACTTTGAAGCTTCGGCGTCAGCCGGGGTGGAGTCGACGTTGAAATACCACCCTTCACGTGACGGGAACCTAACCCACGTCCGTAATCCGGATGAGGGACAGCGTCAGGTGGGTAGTTTGACTGGGGCGGTCGCCTCCTAAAGAGTAACGGAGGCGCCCAAAGGTTCCCTCAGGCTGGTTGGCAATCAGCCGTTGAGTGCAATGACACAAGGGAGCTTGACTGTGACACCTACAAGTGGAGCAGGTGCGAAAGCAGGGCATAGTGATCCGGCGGTTGCGTGTGGAAGCGCCGTCGCTCAACGGATAAAAGGTACCCCGGGGATAACAGGCTCATCTTGCCCAAGAGTCCATATCGACGGCAAGGTTTGGCACCTCGATGTCGGCCCGTCGCATCCTGGGGCTGAAGTAGGTCCCAAGGGTTGGGCTGTTCGCCCATTAAAGCGGTACGCGAGCTGGGTTTAGAACGTCGCGAGACAGTTCGGTCCCTATCTGGTGCAGCCGTTGGAGACCTGAGGAAGGCTGTCCCTAGTACGAGAGGACCGGGACGGACGCAGCTCTCGTGTGTCAGTTGTCCTGCCAAGGGCACGGCTGATTTGCGACCTGCGGAAGGGATAAGCGCTGAAAGCATATAAGTGCGAAGCTCGTTCCAAGATGAGGTCTCCCACAGGCTTAGACCTGGTAAGGCCCCTGGTAGATGACCAGGTTGATAGGCCGGAGGTGTAAGCGCAGTAATGCGTTCAGCCGACCGGTACTAATCGGCCGAGGGCTTGGGGAGCAATTCTCTGCTCGTGCTCGCTATGGAACGCTCAAGGAGAGACAGCCAGCGATGGCTGTCAAGACAAATAGAGCAAGGTTCCCGGTGACCATAGCGGTGGGGCCACACCCGTTCCCATCCCGAACACGGAAGTTAAGACCACCAGCGCCGATGGTACTTGGGGGGCAGCCCCCTGGGAGAGTAGGACGTCGCCGGGATAATCGTTGCGAGACCCGTGCCATGGCGGTGGCACGGGTCTTTTGCGCGGTGGAAGTCGGAAATTAGGAGCAAGGGTATGCTGGCTTGGTGACGGCCGACAAACAATCGCAGCGGAAGAGAGAAGCGGCCGACGCCTCTTCGTTTTCGCACGACTCCGGCCGGAGGAACGCCCCCGCCGGAAGCGGCAGCCGGTCGCGCCCTCCGTTCCGCGCCAGTGGTTCTTCGGCGGGCACCAAGACGGGCCTCGACAGCAGGCGAGGGACCGGCGCGAGGCAGGGCCGCGGAGATGGGCCCAAACCCGGCGCCCCGTCCCAACGGCGAGAGGGTGCACCAGGCGCTCGCGTGAACTCCCGCACGGCTAGGACCACGGGCGACGGTTATAGCTCCCGCGTTGGGTCAGGGCGGTCACCTGCCTCGGGCAGGTGGGATGACCGCGGGTCGAGCAGACGTTCTTCACAGTCCGGTAATTCTGGCGACGCTCGCTTCGGGTCAAGGCAAGGACGGCCGGGAACGGCCTCTGACCGCCGCGCTGGAGCTGGGGCTTCGCGGGCCAGGAACGACAATCGCACCGCCCCGGTACACGGTGGCGAGCGGGACGTCGATCGACGGGGCGGGTATAGCCGCGCCGCTGACGCCAGGCCGCGGAGTTACGGACGCCCACAGCAGGCGCCGGCCTTCGGTCCCCCGACCAGTCATTCCTCGGCTCGAACTCAGCGCAGCGCACCAAGTAGCGGCGCACGAGGTTCCGGCGGTCGGCCGTGGGCTTCTACGGGATCCCCTCGGTCTCGCGAGCCCGGCCCGCAGTGGGGCCGGTCGCGCCCCTCTTCGGGCGGCGGGGCGCGCCCCTCTGGCGTCCCCGAAAGGTCGTTCGACGGGGACTCTCGAGGCACGGGAGGACGGTCGGCACCGCGCTCGTATGGGCGTCAGGTAGGGGCATACCAGTCTCGCGACGCCGGGTCCTGGCCGAGAGAGAGCTACAGCCGCCAAGCCAGCGACGGTCGCACCGCCGATAGAGCTCCGTACAGAGGCCGGACCAGCGACGGCCGGACCGCCGATAGAGCTCCGTACAGAGGCCGGACCAGCGACGGTCGCACCGCCGATAGAGCTCCGTACACAAGCGGCCGGGCCGACGACGGGCGCACCGCCGATAGAGCTCCGTACTCAGAGGCCGGACCGGCGACGGTCGCACCGCCGACAGAGCTCCGTTCTCCACGCGAATGCCCCGGAGAGATCAGGAGCGAGGAGCAGCGGGACCCGGGAGCCGGCAGGGTTTCGATAGAGGCACCCGCGAGGGCGGCGCCACCCGAGGTCGTGCTCCTGCCGACCGTGACTACCGGCGGGATGGCGGCGATTCCGATTTCGGACGCCCCCGCAGCCGAGACGCGGCCTTCGGCCCCCCTCAAAGGGGTGGCACACGCCAAGTACCAGACCGAGACATGCCGGCCCGATGGGGCAGCGTAACCCGGCGCGGCGCACGGGCGTTGAGCTACGACGGCCCGACTGCGTCAGAGATCTGGACAAGGGCCAGGGGAGGCCCGCAAGACGGGCACGCCGTGCCGAGGCCACCACCCGTTGCGTCGCACCCCGAGCCTGACGATTGGGAAATAGCCCTGGTCGAAACGCTGCCTCGGCCAAGTCGCCGCAACGCTCAGAAAGCCGAGCTCGAGCCGCGGCGGGCGAGGGTGGGCCAGGCGAAGGTCGGCCGGTCAAACGTCGGCCAGACCAAGGTGGGCTCGACAAATGTCGGCCAGCCAAGGGTTGGCCACGACGCCTCAAATCCTGCAAAGCGCGGACCACAGGCGTTGCCCTCGCACGCCGGCCCCGACCGGGACACATCCCTCCACGCTGGTAACGCCAAACTGGAGGACGCTGCTCGCGCCTATTCTGCTGACCGCTACCAAGATGCGTTCAGGATGTTGCGCAAATTGTCGGCTCAATCACCCAACTCCGCCCCGGTCAAAGAGCTTTTGGGCCTCAGTCTGTACAGGATGGGCCGGTGGCCCCTCGCAGTGCGCGACCTGCTGGCGCACCATGAGTTAACGGGCAGCTACGACCAGTTCCCGGTTATCGCCGACTGCTACCGAGCCATGCGTCAGTACCGCGAAGCGGACGCCACCTGGGAAGAGCTGAGGCAGGCCTCGCCGAGCGCCGAAGTGGTGGCCGAGGGACGGCTCGTGGCCGCGGGCTGCATGGCCGACCAGGGTGACCTGCGTGGCGCGGTCAAGCTGCTTGAGGGCTCCCTTCGCCGTTCGAGGCCCAAAGTGTCTCACTTGCGACAGTGGTACGCCCTCGCGGATCTTTATGAGCGGGCCGGCGAATTGCCCAGGGCTCGCGACCTGTTTACGCAAATCGCAGCGATAGACCCCGACGCGTATGACGTGAGGCAGCGGCTCGTCGCTCTCGGTTGAGTGCCCATGGGGCGGTCCAATCGACTGCCCCTCCTTAGGCTGCCGGTCAGCGGCGCCCCATCGGCCTGGGCAATTTAGTCGTGCCTGGCCGCGAAGTGGCTTAATGGTCACACCCCCCTAGTACCGTTACCATCGAGTGATAGCGGTGCCCGGGTTCGAGCCACCTGGCCACCTGGCCGGCAGGACGAGGCCCATCGGCTAACAGGCTTCCAAATTGAAGCTCTATTTCTTCGCCCGGGATCTTTTCGCCCGGCGGACTAGAGGAAATTGGCAGCTGCCTGCCCGAGCGCCGCCGGTTTGAGGCCCGCCCTTCTGTTAACACTTTATGGGCTGTCGTCACTTTTCTCGAGGTCCCGGCACAACCTCTGCACCGTCGTCTTACCTCAGCTAATTGAGTCAATTGGGGACGGAAGGATCGGCGTCGCAACGCCCCGTAGGCTCCGCTGCCGCGCCTTTAACCGGCCCGAGACTGAAAGGGTAAGTCCGTGCTAAATATGGTCATTGTCATGGGCAATTTGGCGAAACCACTAGAGGTCAGGAACCTTCCGAGCGGCGTGTCGATTGCCAATTTCGACCTGGTGGTAACACAAATTGACGGCACCCCTGACGCCGTCCCGGTGGCCCTGTTCGAGCCGCCGGCTGAGGCCCTGCAATGGGAGCCGGGCGAACAGTTATTGGTGGTCGGCAGAGTGAGGAGACGGTTCTTCAGGGTCGGCGCCAGTACGCAGAGCCGTACCGAGGTCGTGGCCGAGAAGGTGGTCCCGATATCTCAGCACGATGGCGCCCGCCTCGCCCTAGAGAGCGTCACGCCCGTTATTGACGGGGCACTCGAGGAGCTCCAGGCGCCGGGGCCTTGACCCTGCCCACCGCAGCCAGCGTTTACTGGCGTGCACGTTGGATTTTACTCGGGCCAAGTACGTCAGGGTTCAGGATGAGTGCGTTCATCCACCAAAAGCTCGAGGAGCTGCGCGACACCGTCTTCGACGTTCGAAGGAAGCACTTGTTGCACGACGGCCAGGACTTCTGGGATGGCATTCGCCGGGGCCGCGCTCCGCCCCGCCCACGCCAAAACCGTGAGGTCATTGTAATTGTCGCCGATCGCAATGACCTCGGCCGCAGTGACACCCAGGCGGTTGCATACGCGCTGTACCGCATGAGCTTTGGTGATCCCGGGCGCAGCCATCTCGACCCAGTCCAGCCCTGAGGATGTGATGTGCACGGTTTCGGAGACCTGCTCTTGCAACCCGGCCAGGAGTTCTCCTGCCGGCGAGCCGGGCCGGCGCACCACCAGCTTCACGCAGCCACCGGTGACGGCCTCGATGATGTCGTCAACTTGCTCACTACCTTCGTCCCAGTTCCAGTTGGGCTCCATAAATCCCGTCTCGTGGACGAACGTCTCCATCTCTTCGACGGCAAACAGCGTCCCAGGGAACACCTCTCGCACCACTGTCACGAGCCTCGTCGTGACTTCGGCTTGCATCGTCTGGACCTCGATGACCTCCATCGTAGGGACGTCGACCACGGCGGCCCCGTTGGAGCAAACTCCGAGCGGCCCCAACCCCGCCTCCTTGGCAATGCCCCATGTAATGCGCGGTGGCCGTCCCGTGATCGGGATCACGACGATCCCGGAGTCCTGCGCCGCTCTCACGGCACAGATGGTCCGTTCGCTCAGTGTGCCATCGGGCCGCAGCAAAGTGCCATCGAGATCGGTGGCGACCAGCTTTACCGGAGGGACATTGGCCGCCCCTTCGGCATGCGTTGCCGCTTCCATTGGGGCTTCGACCACCTGACCGAGGCTACAGTGCTCAGCCGCTGGCGACCGGCCACGCCGGCAACCGGCCACGCCGGCAACGCCGCCCTGTCCCACACGGCCAACGGCATTTACGGCGAAATGTGGGCGGCGGCGCTCGTGGCCGACCGGCCCCGCTGGCGACCCGCCACGCCGGCAACCGGCCCCGCCGGCGACCCGCCACGCCGGCAACCGGCCACGCCGGCAACCGGCCACGCCGGCGACCGGCCACGCCGGCAACCGGCCACGCCGGCGACCCCTGTCTTCTGGCGATTATCGGCAGGTGGGTCCGCGAATTAACCTCAGCGGGTGCCAACTACCTGGCCAAAGACAGCGGACGGCCATTTGCTACGACCAGGACAGGCTTCGGTCCGGTCATGGGCCTGATATCGCTCCAGCCAGGAGAACGGCCTGTCAATGGCCTCCCATCGCCGCGGCTCAGCCGGGGCCGGCAAGTAAGCTAGGGGACAGAACAGGACGTTCAGAACTTTGCTGAACCACTCGCCAGAAAGGAAACAGCCGATCATGTTTCGCGCTGTGGCATTTACGCTGGTCAAGGCGTTGCGGCCTGACGAAGTGCCGCCTTGTCTGAGTTCGGTGGTTTTGGCCAACTTCGGTACCAGGGGGCATTGCTTTGGCTGATACAGCTACTAAGGGACGCCAGCTGACGAACCTCGACCGCGTCGTCATACGCTTCGCCGGCGACTCCGGCGACGGGATGCAGCTGGCCGGTGACCGGTTCACGACGAGCTCGGCCCTATTCGGCAACGACCTGTCCACGTTGCCGGACTTCCCGGCGGAGATACGAGCGCCAGCGGGGACCGTGGCCGGCGTTTCTGCGTTCCAGATCCACATTTCCGACCACGACATCTTCACCCCGGGTGACCATCCGAACGTGCTGGTGGCGATGAACCCGGCCGCCCTCAAGGCTCATGTCGGCGACCTGTTGCCGGGAGCGGCGGTACTGCTCAACAGCGACTCCTTCGACGAGCGAGCGCTGCAGAAGGCGGGTTACTCGTCGGATTCCCGGAGCGACAAGAGCCTCGACGCGTTCACGGTGTACGAGGTGCCTATGACGAGCCTGACGATGGAGGCGGTGAAGCCAACCGGGACAAAAGCCAGGGACGCCGAACGCTCGAAGAACTTCTTTGCCCTTGGGCTCGTCAGCTGGATGTACAGCCGTCCGCCCGAACCGACCCTCGAGTGGGTGGCCAAGCGATTTGCCAGCAACGAGATGGTTCGTGACGCCAACACCCTGGCCTTCAAAGCGGGCTGGAACTTCGGCGAGACTGCTGAGGTTTTTGAATCGTCCTACGAGGTAAAGCCTGCTCACCTGCCGCCCGGGACCTATACAAACATCTCGGGCAACACGGCGCTGGCGTGGGGCATCATCGCCGCCGGCCACCTGGCCAAACTGCCGATTTTCCTGGGCAGCTACCCGATAACCCCGGCCTCAGACGTCCTACACGAGCTGTCCAAGCACAAGAACTTCGGCGTGCGTACGTTCCAGGCCGAGGACGAGATCGCCGGCGTCAGCGCCGCACTCGGCGCCTCCTACGCTGGTTCTCTCGGTGTGACCACCACCAGTGGCCCTGGCCTCGATCTCAAATCGGAAACGATTGGCCTGGCTATTTCGCTTGAACTGCCTTTGTTGGTCATCGATATCCAGCGGGGCGGCCCGTCGACGGGCCTGCCTACCAAGACCGAACAGGCCGACCTACTGGAGGCGCTTTTCGGCCGGCACGGCGAGTCGCCACTACCGGTCGTCGCCGCCAGCACTCCGGGCGATTGTTTTTATATGGTCATCGAGGCGGTCCGCCTCGCCGTAAAGTACCGGACCCCCGTCATCTTCCTCTCCGACGGCTATCTGGCCAACGGGGCCGAGCCGTGGCCGATCCCGGACGTGGAGAGCCTCCCCGACCTGTCCTCACAGTTCAGCTTTGCCACCGAGGCCAACAAGGTGCTGCCCGACGGGACGGAGGCGTTTTGGCCCTATCTTCGGGATCCCGAGACGCTGGCCAGGCCTTGGGCGCTGCCAGGGTCGCCGGGGCTGATGCACCGCATCGGCGGGCTGGAGAAGGCCGACGGCAGCGGGAACGTCTCCTATGACCCGGTTAATCACGACACGATGGTGCGCCTCCGTGCCCAAAAAATTGCCGGGATCGCAAACGACATTCCCCTCGTCGAGTTGGACGACCCCGATGGCCTGGGCGGCGCTGACTTGTTGGTCCTCGGATGGGGTTCAACCGCCGGCGCCATACAGGCCGCTATCCGCGAGGTACGGATGACGGGCCGTCGGGTGGCGCACGCCCATCTGCGCCACCTCAACCCGTTCCCGCCCAACTTGGGCGAAATCGTGACGGCGTACAAACGCATCCTTATCCCCGAGGTAAACCTGGGCCAGCTTCGCAAGCTGGTTCGGGCCGAGTTCTTGGTCGACGCTCAAGGCCTCAACAAGGTGAGCGGGTTGCCTTTTCGGCGTATCGACGTGCAACTCGCCATCGTCTCGCAATTGGACGCCCCCGCGAAGGGCAATGGTCACGCCACGACGGAGGAATCACAATGACAGATGTGGCCGCTCCCACGACCACCAGGAAGGACTGGACCAGCGACCAGGAAGTCCGTTGGTGCCCTGGCTGTGGAGACTATTCGATCCTGACTGCGGTCCAATTGCTGATGCCCGAACTCGCGGTCAAGCGGGAGGACACCGTGTTTGTCTCCGGGATCGGCTGCGCCAGCCGCTTCCCTTATTACATGAACACCTACGGGGTCCACTCGATCCACGGCCGTGCCCCGGCGTTGGCGACCGGTTTAGCGGTCGCTCGTCCGGACCTCCACGTTTGGGTCATAACCGGTGACGGTGACGCCCTCTCGATCGGCGGCAACCACTTAATGCACGCCCTGCGGCGGAATGTCGACCTGACCATTATCCTTTTCAACAACCAGATATACGGTCTCACCAAGGGCCAGTACTCGCCGACATCAGAAGCCGGCAAGGTAACGAAGTCGACCCCGTTCGGTTCACTCGACCATCCCTACAACCCCATCTCGCTCGCTCTCGGGGCCGAAGCCTCCTTCGTGGCCCGCACGCACGATATGGACCGCAAACACATGATGGAGACGTTCCGGCGGGCGTATGCGCACAAGGGCGCCTCTTTCGTCGAGGTGTACCAGAACTGCAACGTCTTCAACGACGGCGCTTTCGAGGCGATCACGTCCAAGGACAACCGCCCTTCAATGCTGGTGCCATTGGAGCACGGAAATCCTGTCCGCTTCGGCCCGGACGGAGAAAAGGGTGTGGTAATCGACGGCCACGGGAGCGCGGTCATCGTCGAGGTGTCAGAGGTCGGAGAGGAAGCCGTGCTTGTCCACGATGAGGCACGCTCTGACCCGAGCCTCGCCTTCGCCCTTTCCCGCTTGGCCAACGGGCCGTATTCGCCCACGCCCATCGGGGTGTTCAGGGCCATCGAGCGCCCGGACTATGGGTCTCTTGTCCAGGACCAGCTGGTGGCGGCGGCGGCCAAGAAGGGTCCTGGCGACCTAACTGCGCTCCTGCGCTCGGGCACAACCTGGACCGTCGAATAGTAGCGAGCGCCGGTCGCCTCTGACACCGGCCAAAGCCGCCAACCTCTATCGTCACGCTGGTGTAACCAAACCGCCCTCGTCTTCGTCTAGTTGGGTATGAGCGATGACCTCGAGGTTGCTCGGAGCTTGCTTACGAAGGTCCGGACCTTTGTGAGCACCCAACTCAGTGACGAGGAGAGCAGGATGTTCGCCACTCTGCTGGCCCCGGGCGTTTTATCGGCTTACGCCCACGGCGGCGACGAAGTGACCGGCTTCGGCGTGTCGGAAGCCGGTACGGCGGGCGGACCGGAAGTGGACTGGCGTCCGAGCGCGTTGGCTGACGCGCTCGGTGAAGCGTTGCGGGAAGGTGGTGTCAGGGTCGTGGGCCTGGGCGAGTAGAAAACTGCTGCCTAAACGGTTACAAGGTCAGGCCTCGCCTGGGGTGGGCGTGGCCGAGGGCCCGATCGAGGCCGGCGCTTGGGGTGATCCGGCTTCGGTTGGGCCCTGCTGGAACGTCATGACTTCTGTCGCGGCCTGCGAGATGCACGCTTCGCACGTCTCAACGTGGCGGACGGCGGCGAGAGGGTCCGCCTCGACGAGCCGCTTCAACTCGGGACAGGCCAGGTCGGGTTGACGCACCATGACCTGGAGGACAAGGGCGTGGCGCATGCGCCGGCGGGCCCGGTGTAACAGCACCTTCGCCGCTCCCGGGGTGAGCCCGAGGGCGCCGGCGACCTGCTCAGGTGTGAAGCCGAGCTGTGTCACCATAACGATCGCCGTTGCATCGCGGGTGGAAAGCCCGGCCACACAGCCCTTCACCTGTTCAGCGAGCTCACCCAGCTCGGCCACAGAGCCCGGCCCGGGTCGGGGGTCGGCCACCTCGTAGGTGGCCGAGTCGTCCAGCATGACGACCCTGCCGCGGGCGCGCAGCTGGTCGGTGGCCAGGTGCCGGGCGATCGACAGGAGCCACGGACGGAAACGGGCCGGGTCTTGGAGGCTGGTCAAGTTGCGTAATGCCCGAAAAAAGGTGTCCTGGACGATGTCAGCGATAGCCTCTCGGTCGTGGACCTGGCTGGCCGCAACGGCGCGGACGGCTCCCGCATGAGACCGGTAAAGTTCGGAAAACGCCTCCGTGTCGCCCGAACGGACGGCCTCCACGAGGTCCGCGTCGCTTCTCGGCGGTGCCGGGGCCACGTCCGAAATGGTAGCGGGCGGCGGTGGCCGGCGATAGCAGCCACTGTGGCCTGCGTGGCCCTGGCCCTATTTGCCACGCTCGTCCTCGCCGGTGGGGGCCTATACGGGCAGACGGCTCGCGCCCAGACGTTGCCTCCGAGCACTACCGCTCGGTTGATCATCACGTGCCCACCCCTCTGTCTGACTCTCCCACCGGCGCCGACAACGACGACCACCGCGAACCCGTGCCCTCCTACTGCCGTTTTCATTAATTGCGATACGACCACCGCGCCGACGAGCACAACGACGGCGCCCATCACCACCCTGACGACTGCCCCGCTGACCACCCAAACGACGGCCGCGACCACGACCACATCGACGACAGCGGCGCCCACGACGACCACTCGGCCGCCAGCGACAACCACTACCACCAGGCCCCACCACGTCACTACGACCACAAGGCCCCGGCCCACCACCACGACGACAAGACCGAAGCCGATAACCACCACCACGACCAAGCCGCTTCACATAACCACGACAACGCGGCCGCGGCCTACAACCACTATTGCCAGGCCTCACCACGTCACCACGACCACCAGGCGCCGGCCCACCGCCACGACGACAAAGCCGCACCGCACCACACCGACCACGGCGAAACCGATCACCACTACGACAACGCCGCACCACACTCCGACGACAACCCGGCCCCGGCCAACGACCACGACGACCAGGCCGAGGTCACATGCGACGACCACAACCCGGCCCTTTCACAAGCCAAGAAAGAGGTTGCCGCCGACCACGACGACCACCGCCCGGCCGCTCCCGGTAATCGTCACGACGACCGTGCCACCGCCACATACGACGACGAGCCAGCTGAGGATGCCCGCCACCACGACAACGCGCCCCGGGCGAAACAGGGCCCACCACCGGCCGACGACGACCACAAGGGCGACGACAACGCGGTCGACGACCACACAGGCAACGACCACACAGGCAACGACCACACAGGCAACGACCAAGCGGCCGACAACCACTACAGCGCGGGCTACAACCACGACGGCTCGCGCCACGACTACAACCCCGCCTAGAACTACAACGGCGCCGCTCATGACGACGACCGTGCCGCCCAAGCAGCTAGTGGTGGAGCCGACGGCAATATCGCCGGGCGGCACCACCAGCGCCACGGGTCATGGATGCCCCAGCGGCTCGACGGTAATTTTCACCGTGGCTGGGCAGAAGATCGGCAGGTCAACAGCGGCCACCAGCGGCGCGTTCCAAGGTCCTCTGGCCGTCAGTGGCCTCCCGGTAGGCACTTACCAGGTCGAGGCTCATTGTGGTGTTGTCTTGACCGCCAGTTTGGACGTCGTGTTGGCGAACCAGGTTTATGACGACGCCTCGACCGTCGTCATAATCATCTTTTTCGTGCTGATCGGGTCGGGCTTGTTCTGGCGCCGGCTCAGACGGCCGAATTGACCGGCGCCGAATTGACTGTCGAATTGACCGGCGCCGAACTGACTGGTGAGCGCCAAGCGGCAATAGCTAAACCCCCGCATGCGGCGCCCGGCACCCCCCGATGGTCCCCACCACCGACTGACGAGAAGGACGAAAAGTCTCGTCGGTTGACGGCCCGGCGTCTACAGTTTGCGCTGTGAGGGCCGCCTGGTGGTGGATTGCACCAGTCCTCGCCGTCGGCATCATCTTCTCGGCCGTAGCGGCGGCGGCCACCGCCGCGGTGACCCTGAATGCCAGCATCAACGGGACCAACTTGGCCCATGCCACCGAGGCGGCTCCGGTCCCGGTCGTGCCAGGTAGGCCCATTACCATCGCGTTCGTCGTGCACAACGGGACGTCGCGCCCGATAGCGGTGGGCTCGGTCGACCTGGAGGGACGGGTGGCTGGGCTCACGTTCTTCTCGTTCGACACATTGGTAAGGTTCACGGTACCCCCAGAGGAGTCAAAGAGCCTCGCCTATGTGCTCGACACGACCAGTCTGAAGGGCCAAGCAACAGGCCTTGTCCCGGCGTCACTGTCGTTATCGGCCCCTTCCGGGCAACCAATTGTAGGCGAGGCCTTCGTAAGCAATATCAAGGGTTCGATAATCTCGGTTTATGGCCTTTTCGGCCTGGGGATACTCGTCCTGACGATCTTGGGTTTCATCGAGGCGCTGCTCGCCCTGGCGCACGGCCGCTTGCCCCTCAACCGCTTTCGGCGTGGCATTCGTTTTCTCATACCGGGCGTCGGTGTAGGGGCCATACTTGTTTTTTCCCTTTCCGCCTTCGGTAAATGGCTCCCCAGCAATGGCCACTGGTTCGTCATTTTGGCTATCTTCGGGACCGCCGGGTTCGTCATCGGTTACCTGACGCCAACCCCTCCTCTGCCCGGTGAGGAAGGCGATGATGAAGAAGACGAGGAAGAGGAAGTGGATGGTCCCGGGGCTGAGCCTGTCAGTGAAATCCCGGCCTGATGGTGCTCGAGCGCGACCAGGTCGCCCAAGCTCTACCGAGTTATGAGATCGGCGATGAACTTGGGCGCGGTGCGTGGGGAGTGGTTGTATCTGCCCAGCACCGCGCCCTCGGCAGGTCAGTCGCAGTCAAGCAACTCCCGAGGGCCTTTGCGGCAGACGCGGCCGTCAGGGCGCGTTTTGTCACTGAAGCGCGCTTACTCGCCGCTCTCGACCACCCTCATGTCGTGCCCGTTTTTGATTTTGTCGAAAAAGACGGCCTCTGCTTGCTGGTTATGGAACTGCTTCCGGGGGGGACCGTTTGGAGCCGGTTCGGCGGTAACGGGTTCACCCTTCCGGCGGCGTGCGCAACGGTGTTGGCTGCTTCTGCTGGCTTGCAGGCCGCCCACGAGAAAAATGTCTTGCACCGAGACGTCAAACCCGAGAACCTCATGTTCTCGTCAGAGGGTGTCTTGAAGGTAACTGATTTCGGGATCGCCAAGGTCGTCGGAGGCGATTCGACGTTGGCCACCAGGGCCGGCGAGGTGCTGGGCACGCCGGCGTATATAGCGCCAGAGCAGGCGAGGGGGGCCCCGCTTTCTCCCGCGACCGACGTCTACGCCCTGGCCACCATGCTGTACGAACTTCTCTCCGGGCAGCTTCCTTTTCCGGAGGACGGGGACGCCATGGCGCTGTTGTTCAAGCACGCGTACGAGGACCCGACGCCACTCGATCAGAAGGCGGCTAACGTCCCGTCGCCTGTCGTCCCGGTGGTCATGAGAGGCCTGGCTACTGCGCCCGAAGACCGGTATGAAAGTGCTGAATCGTTCGCCATCGCGCTGGCCGAAGCCTGTACTTCTGTGTGGGGGCCCGGTTGGTTGGCGGCCGAGGGAGTGCCGGTCATGGGGGCGGGGTCGGTCGTGGCCGCCACAGAGCACTTCAGCATGTCCTCGACCGGCCAAGCGCCTGGTCCAGCCGCGGCGACGGCTTTCCGTGGGGAAGCCCCGGGCGCTCCAGGGAGCCCTACGGCGGTCCGTCAGCCACCCCCGCCGCCTCTTCAGCGGGCTCGCGCCACGGTCGTCCGGGCCGCCTCGACGGAGCGCCTTGGTGCCACCAGGCTGACAGAACTGCAGCGGGCGTCCCTCGGCGACCTGGTACCGGTACAACAGATCGTCAAGTCGCCGCCGAGGCCACGATGGCCGCTGGCCGCCGCCATTTTGGCTTTTGCCGTAGCCGTAGTGCTGGCTTTTGTCGGAGTCGGGAGTGGACCCTCTCTAGGCGGCACCCTGCCGCCGGGGGCGGTGGAGGTAGGAGGCCTGCCCCTGCGAGCGGGGACGGTCCCATCGCTCGACCTATCCAACCCGGTTGTGGTCAGGGTCCTGGCCCAAGGGCCGCACGCCGTGGCCGCCCAAATGTCCCTGGTGCTCCTTGGCCATCCGGCGTTCAAATCGAGCGCGCCGCTGGTCTCTGTCGGCAACGGGGTGCGCGCCGCTCGGATCGACCTGACCAATGCGCGCTACGTCGTCACCGGGCACACTACGGCCCAGGTCGACCTGCTGAAGGACGGCGCCAGTGACGCGCCCGCCGTCGGCTACTGGCGCTTTATCGCCGACCTGTCCCAGCCCGCCTGGCTGAGTGTCGAAGGGGTCGCGCTCATCCTGCTTGTGCTGCTCTCGCTGGCTTACATCGAACAGTTCGCCCGGTCCCTGTGGCGGGGCAGACGGCGGGCCAGCGCCAGCGTTGGTTTAGCCATATTTGTGGCTCTGCTGGCGGTGACGGTGGTGGGGATCGCCTGGTTGGCCGCCGGCCAACAACCCACACTGGCAGGTGCCATTGTTTGTGCTGCACTGGGGGCCTTCTCGGGCTCTGCCCTGGCCATTGGGCTGTATAGGGGAGGTCGCCTGCGCCGGCTGCGTCGCCGGACAGCCAGGCGCGCCGGTGCGGGGCCCACTGCATTGGCCAGGCGGGCCGCTTGAACCCAGTGCTGCAAGCCATTGCCCGGGCCGCGCTCGACGCCACCGGGGCCGAAGCCAGCTGGGTGCTGGGGCTGGTAGGCGACCACTTAGAGGCGATGGGCGCGGCCGGGCGGCGGGCGGGGGAACTCCTGGGGGTGGTAGTGCCGGTCGGTGCAGGGACGGTCGGCTATGTGGTCAGTTCGGGCCAACCGATGGCCATCGCCCCCAGGGGCGCGGACGCTCGCCTCTCCGAGGGCCTGGGCGCCCGGCTCGGCAGGATGCCGGCCAGCTTGCTCTGTGTCCCCTGCCACAATGAGGACGCCATCGTGGGTGCCCTGGAGTTAGTGGACAAGGCCGGCGGGGCGCCGTTTTCCATTGACGACGTGGAACTCGTCACGTTGCTGGGCGGCATCGCCGGTGCCGCTCTCAGCCTGGCCGGCACGGAGGTCCCGGCCCGGCCGCCGGCCGAACTGGCCAGCGAGCTGGTGGAGCTAGCCGGTTCCGACCCGGTCGCCTACGCTAGGTTGTCAGTCGTGCTCGAAGCCCTCTTGGCCCGCGGCTGACCGTGCCAGAGGTCCCGCCGCCACCCGGGACAAGACCGCATCCTGCAGCCACACCGCCACCACGGCCTCACTGGTCTCGAGAGTCGGCGGTGCTCCGTTTACCTGGTGCGCTTTCGCTGGACGATCTGTCGCCGGAGTGGGCCTGGGGAGGCTCGAGCGGTGAAGGTGTGCGAGTGGCCGTGGTCGACAGCGGGATCGACGCCGCCCATCCGGACCTGGACCGGAGAGTGGACATTGACGCTGGTGTCGTCGTCGCCCTCGACGAGGCCGGGGACGTGGTGGTGGTACCAGGGCCCCACGACGACACCTTCGGGCACGGTACGGCGTGCGCGGGCATAATCCACGGTTTGGCGCCCGAGGCGAGCATCACCAGTGTGCGCGTGCTGGGCCCCGGCCTGGTGGGGAAGGCGAACGCGTTCCTGGCCGGGCTCGGTTGGGCAGTCGAGCAAGGCTTCGACATCATCAACCTGTCGTTGGGCACGTCCCGGCGCGACTGGGCCCTCGCCTTTTATGAAGTGTGCGACAGAGCCTATTTCCAGGGCTCCTTCGTGGTCACCGCGGCCAACAACGTAGCCCGGCCTTCATTCCCATCGTTGTACGCCTCTGTAGCCAGTGTGGCGTGCAACTTGTCGAAGGACCCTTTCCGGTTCCATTACAACCCTGAACCACCTACTGAGTTCCTTGCCCCCGGCATCGATATCGAAGTCGCGTGGCGGGGAGGAGGTCGGGTTGCGGGCACGGGCAACTCGTACGCCGCGCCTCACATCGCCGGCGTGGCCGCGTTGATTAAGGCCAAGCACCCTGAACTGCGGCCGTTCCAGCTGAAGACGGTGCTGTGGGCTACGGCGGCGAATGTGCGAGAAGCGCCTCGGCCCGCGGGCCGCCTCACCCGGTTGCTCATGGCTCGCTCCACGGCGACCGGCGAGCGCGCCACGAGCGCTTTGCGGCGCGCATCGACGCGCCACCGCACCTTTGCCATTTGGCCGGCCCGAGGCAGCGCCAAAATTCCGGGGAATGGCGGTTTGGTGAGCCCGGCTGGGTGGTATAACAACGACGCAAGCGAAAAAACTCGCCTGCTGCAAGCTGTTTGTTGCAGCGACGACAAGGGGGGCGCTGCCGAGCTGAGGGGCTCGGTGTGCAGGGTTGCGGGCCAGGGGCGTGCTGGCCCGCGCCCCGCGATGTGGCTCCTACCGATTTCCTCAGTTTTCTGTTTGCGGTTTCGTGCCCCTCAGATGGACGCCCACCGTACCCGGGTGCGGCTGAGCCCGCGTTGGGTAGAGTTTCGAGATCACACCGACGCCGCCAAGCCCGCCCTTAACCCTGGACGCTCCGACGGAGGCCAGTCGCGTCCTGGTCGTCACGGCTCATCCCGACGACGTCGATTTCGGCGCCGCCGGTTCTATCGCAACTTGGGTAAAAGCCGGCATGGAAGTGGCTTATTGTGTGGCCACAGACGGTGATGCCGGTGGCTCCGACCGCGCTATATCGAGGCCGGATATGGCCCGGCTGCGCCGGGAGGAGCAGCGCGCGGCGGCGGCTGAGTTAGGCGTGACGACCGTTGGCTTCCTGGGTTACCCCGACGGCCGCCTGACCGCCAGCATCGAACTGCGGCGGGACATCAGCAAGGCCGTGCGCATTTTCCGCCCGGATCGGTTGGTGTGCCAGTCGCCGGAGCGGAATTGGGACCGCATAGGTGCCAGCCACCCCGACCATTTGGCCGCCGGCGAGGCCGCCGTCTGTGCCGCGTACCCTGACGCCCGGAACCCTTTTGCCCACCCGGAGCTCCTGGAAGAAGGACTGGAGCCGTTTGCGGTCCGCGAACTGTGGTTGATGGCGGCGCCCCATGCAAACCGCGCTGTAGATATAACCGAGACGTTCGACCGCAAGGTGGCCGCGCTGCGGCGCCATGAAAGCCAGGTCGGTCGAGGGACAGACCTCGAGGAACGTCTACGGAGTTGGGGTGCGGCCAACGCGTCGTCGGCGGGGTTGGCCGAGGGGCGCCTGGCCGAGGTGTTCCAGGTGGTGTCCATGCCGCCATCAGGATCAGCCTGACCGTCGGGCAAGTTGCGACCTACATCGGAGCCGAGCATGCGACCAATGACATGCGCATAGCCACCTGGAACGTCAATTCCCTGAAGGTCCGGATGGACCGGGTCCCCGAGTGGTTGGGGTACGCAAAGCCCGATGTCCTCTGCCTCCAAGAGACCAAGCTTGCAGATGCCGCCTTTCCGCACATGGCCTTTGCTGCCTTCGGGTACGAATCTGTGCACCATGGCTCGGGCCAGTGGAACGGCGTGGCCATCCTGTCCCGCGTCGGGGTTGAGGACCCAGTGATGGGTTTTGCCGACGGGGCCGAGGCCGACCCGGACACGAGGTTGGTGACGGCGCGATGCGGGGGGGTGCAGGTTTGCAGTGTGTACGTGCCCAACGGGCGTAGTGTTGGTTCCGAGCACTACATCTACAAGCTGAACTGGTTGGCTCGCCTGCGCAAGCACCTCGCCGCGGTGGCCAAGCCAGCCGACCCCGTAGCCGTTTGCGGCGATTTCAACATTGCCCCGACGGACAAGGACGTCTGGGACCCCGCCGCCTTCGTCGGAGCCACGCACGTGACCCCCGAGGAACGGCAAGCCTTAGCAAACCTCGAGTCCTGGGGCCTGGTCGACGCCTTTCGCCAGCGATGGTCAGAAGACCGCCTGTACACCTACTGGGATTACCGAGCCGGTGATTTTCATGAGCATCGGGGGATGAGGATCGACCTGATCTTGCTGAGCAAGGTGCTCGCCAAGAAGGTCACGTGGGCGCTGGTTGACCGCAATGCGAGAAAGGGCAAACTCCCGTCGGACCACGCCCCTCTGTTCGTAGACGTGGAGGGCTGAGCCAGCGGGCATGACCCAACAAAGGGCCATCGGGCTTAGTTCAGGACGACGTCGGAGAAAGCACCGGCTAACGGTACAACGGCTGGTGCGCCCGGCTCCCGGTCCCAGGCCCCGGCATGGCGGCGAGCAACCCCTTCGGCAGGGATGGCAGGCAAGAAATCTCGTCGTTATCCCATTGCCAAGGGAGGGGTAAGGCGGCCGACCCGCTGCCGTGGAGAGGGCGAGGAGGACGCGGCCGCGACGTCCCGCTGGACCCGCCCCGGCCGCGGTAAACGATCAAGCCGCTGATGGGATCGGGGACGGCGTCAAGAGCGGCCTGCACGTGCGCTAACGCCCGCCAGGCTTCCCACGACCTAGTGTCTGCGAACTCCAGCTCGAGCACGACGCCCCAGCTGTGGCGGTGCCATGACCAGTCTTTGGCTCCCGTGGAAAGCGCCGACTCCAGCAGAGAATCGCCATGGGCGTCGGACCACAAGCCCGCTGAAGAGGCGCCGTCAAAGACCTCGATTGAGTACCACTCGGACATTCCGAGCGCCATCCTATCTCCTGGCGGCCGGGGCCGTCCAGGCTTGTGAAGAGATGCACGTGCGTGGCCGCCCGCCGTTTTGGTCAGTTCCCCCAGCCGCCGGGGCCCAAGTTGTCCGGCCCAGTCCAGCGGGCGCTATCTGGCGGGTTTGTTCGATAGTTCAACTTGACGTCGCAGACTTGTAACCGGATTGGGCTTTTGGCCCTCTCCAGCGGCGCGTACCATCGGCCTTGCCCCTGGCACTATCGTCTTAGCTCGATCGCGTGGGGTGTCTGCCACTTCACTGATCGGGGGCCAAATGGGACAAGGCCAAATGGGACGGCGCCAAATGGTAAAGAGACCGGACCGGCAACGCTCGAGGGTGCTGGTTTCTGTGGCGCGCCTCGCCGGGGTCTTGGCGCTGTTCTTGACGGCAACGACAGCGACCTTGGCCGCCAACTCGCTACAGGCTCCGGCCCAGACGCCCGCGGTGACCCAGACGTCCGCAGTGACAGCCGGCCCCGGGACGTGCGCAGAGAACCCGGGCCAAGATGGTTGCGCCGTCACGGCGGTGTCCCTCAACACGGCCAGCCTCGGCAGTTGCAGCCCCGACTGCGAGCTAAACGTGGGCACCACCGTCGAGATCCCTATCCAGGCCGTCTACAACGATGGCTCGGCCGGACCTCTCGCCAACATACCTGGGGGGACCGGTCCCGAGGTGGCCTTCTCGACCGCGCCGACACCCTCAGGTTCGTTCACGTTGAGCGGCGTGGTAAACGGTTCAGGTGGCGGTACGGAGGTTCAGTTGACCGCGGACGAGGCCAGCACTGCCCCGGCGATGGTGGAGGTGACGTACAACGGCTTTGACGCTCTATCCCCACCGATCGCGTCGGTGGTCAGCCCCACCTGCGGCGTCGCCGGCCAGCCTTCCTGTTTCGAGGTCAACGGTGCCCTGCTCACCGTCCTGGCCGTCGCCACTGCTACGGCCACCGATACGCCCGTACCCGGGGCCGTGGCAGACATCGTCCAAGCCGGGGCGGCCAGCGGCACCGGGGCCTTTGTGACGGACCAACCGTGTTACCCCCAGAGCGGGGGCGCAACCTGTGCCCCCGTGCCTGCGGGCGAGCCGGCGACAGCATCGTCGGCCACCTGTACGACATTTCCCACCGGGTCGTGCGCCCTCACTGCCATGTGGGACGGGAGCGGGGAGAACTTCTCCCACCCTGACGCGGTGACCCTTTACCCGCCCGTCGGTTATCTTGTAACAGCGGTCTCAGGGTGCGCAGCGGTCGGCGGCGGTGGCCCTCAGCTCACGTGTGACCTCACGGTGCCCGAAGGGAGCAACCCGCTCACGGTCACCTTCGGCCTGGAACCGGTGTCGCTTTTGACCGTAAACCTGGCCGGGCCGCTGGAACCGGGGTGCGCGCCGGCGACCTGCCTCGGGCCGACCTACGACAACGACGCGGTGGACGGGGCTACCGTGACCGCCACGCCCACCGGGGCCACGCCAGGCGCACCAATTAGCTGCCTGGTCGAAGGGGGTAGCCCGGGTGATGCCACTTCAGGGTTGGATGCATCCTGCACTTTGGAGCTTTTGCCCGGGGCCTACAGCGTCGCCATGCCGTCGACAATTGGTACGCCAGATAGCGAGGTCGATATCGCCCTCGCGTACATCACCGGCCAGGACCCCCAAACCGTGACGTTGGGCCCGGCGGCGGACCAGACGATCAGTTTTGCCAGTGCCTACGAGCCCACGATCACTGTGGACCTCACCGGCCCTCAGGAGCCGACCGAGCCAGGGCTGGCCGGTAGCGCCTTCGGCGTAGGCACCGTTTATGACAACGACGCCGTGGACGGGACGACGGTGACCGTCACTCCCACCAGTGGGACCGCAGGAAGCCCGGCCTCCTGCCAGGTCGAGGGGGGCTACCCGGGTGACAACGTCGACTATGGCGAGCCGGCCACTTGCGACGTCGGGGTCCTCCCCGGGCACCTACAGCGTTTCAGTGCCTTCGACGATCGAAACTCCTTACAGTGAGGTTGGTATCCCCGTAGCCTTTGTCAGCGGTGCCGCCACCCAGACGGTGACGGCGACGGTAGGCAACGAACAGGACGTGAATTTCTCCACCGTTTACGAGCCAACGATCACAGTCAACCTCGATGGGCCGCTCGAGCCGGGGTGCGTGGCCACCACGTGCGCTACTCAGGATCTGGTTTATGACAACGACGCCGTCGCCGGGACGACGGTGACGGTGAGCCCGAGCGGGGCGTCATCGGGCACGGCGCAGACATGTCAGCTCCAAGCTGGTTACCCGGGCGACAACGTCGATTATGGCCAGCCCTCCTCCTGCATCGTGGGCGAGCCGCCCGGTACTTATGCCGTATCGCTCCCGTCGACGATCGAGACGCCCTACAGCGAGGTCGGCATCCCTGTCGCCTACGTCACCGGGCAAAACCCACAGTCCATAACCCTGAGCCCCGGGCAAAACGCGACCGTCAACTTCACGAGCGCGTACGAACCCTCCATAACCATCAACCTCTCCGGCCCCCTGGAGCCCAGCTGCAGTACGAGCTCTTGCCCGCCCGGGGGCAAGGTCTACGATGACGACGCCGTAAATGGCACGACGGTGACGGTGAAGCCGACGGGGAAAACCTCGGGGCCGGCGACGTCGTGCCAGGTCCAGGGGGGAGAACCAGACGGCATAACGGGTGCTCGTGAGGAGGCCTCCTGCAACGTCGGCGTGGCGCCCGGGACCTACAAAGTCTCCGTCCCGGCGCGCATATCGCCGAGCCCCGATTATGGATGGGGGTACATCGAGGTCAAAGGGGCTGACCCACAACAAGTGACCGTCGGTTCAGGAGGGGCAGGCAGCGTTAGCTTCACCACCGCTTACCAAGCCGCGGACAACGTCGGCTCGGGGCCGGCGTCGGCCCGCACCAAGGACGGCCTAGTGACGGCCAGCGGCAGCGGGGGCACGGGCACCGTGACGGTGGGAGAGTACGGCTCTGACCCGGAAGGGCCGCCCACATTCAACAATTACAGCAGCACCAATGATTTTTTCGATGTGTCCGTGGGGCCGGCCAGCACGTTCCAAGAGCTGGTGACCACCGTGTGCGGACTTGACGCCAACCCCGAGGCGATGTGGTGGTGGGACACTGCGGGGGCCGAAGGCACCGGAGGCTGGGAGCAGGTGACACCGGCTCCAGCCGTCAGTTCCTTGAAGCCCGGCTGTCTTACGGCCACCATCACCGCCACGACGAGCCCCTCTGTTACCCAACTGAGCGGGACGGTTTTTGCCGTTGCTGAGGGGCTGGAGCCACAACGAGTCAGTTTCATTTCGCCGGGCCCAGCGTCGGCGGTCGTCGGCCGCACTTACAAGCCAGAGGCGGCAGCTAGTTCGCATCTTCATGTGGCCCTCAGTGTCGACCGCACGTCGACCAAAGGCGCCTGCTCCCTCGCTCCGAGTGGGACGCTCAAGTTCACCGGCGCCGGCACATGCGTACTTGATGCCACACAGGGCGGGAACACTCATTGGGCGGCCGCCCTCATCAAGCGGGATATCCCTGTGTTCGCGGGTAAGCCCGTCGCGGCGGCGGCCAGCTATTCAACCTCGGCAGGCAAAGTGCTCAGGGTGACGGCCAGGAACGGGGTGTTGGCCAAAGACGGCGTGAATGGGGCCACTATCTCCGCACACACGGCACCAACACATGGCGCTCTGACACTGCTCGGTACCGGCGCCTTCACCTATGTCCCGCGGCCATCATTTTCCGGGACGGACCACTTCACCTACACATTGCGCAACAGCGTGGGCCGTTCGACGGCCACCGTCAGCATTCACGTCAGAGGCCCTCGTCCGTAGCCGGTGCCCCGAGGGCTAACCCCCTCCTCCCTGGACCACCTCGAGGATGGCCGGCCCAAAGCGGGCTACCTTGATCGCGCCCATGCCGGGCACACCTAGGAGCTCCGCTTCGCTGGCCGGCTTGCGCAGCGCAATAGCCGTGACAGTCGAGTCGTGCATGAGCACGTGAGCGGGTACCCCCGAGGCGCGTGACAGTCGCCGGCGCCAGTCGGTCAGCCGTTGTGTAAGGGCAACCGTCGAGGGGTCGGTTTCCTCGCTACCACCGGTGCCCGCGCCGCCGGCGCGTCGGCCGAGCCGCCGGCGGGCAGAAGCGAGGAAATCAAGCGCCGTCTCATCGGGCCATGGGTGGGAGCCCGGGCGATGGCCATTCGTGCCACTCCCGGCCGCTCCCGCTGCGCTTAGGCCAGCACCGATGCGTGGCTCGTGGTCATCGTGAGCCCCACCGGGGATAGCACAGCGACCAGCCAACGCGCTCAGCCATGGGCTCGGTTCACGCCACAACATGGCGCCGGTACTCGAGCGCCTCTGCCTGGCCCACGAGCAGTACAACTCGCGCTCTGCCCTGCTCAGGGCCACGTAGAGGAGGCGCCGTTCCTCGGCCAGTGCCGCCGCCGTTGAAGCGTAGGCGATCGGCACGAAGCCGGCTTCCAGGCCGCAGACCCATACGGACGTCCACTGCAGTCCTTTGGCGCGATGGAACGTGCACACAGTCACGGCCTCACTGCCGGGGTCGTCGGCCTCGGCCTCCCTCAGCTCACGGCTGTCGGCCGGTGCGTACGCGCGTAGGGGGACGCCGGCCCGGCGCAGCGCCTGGGTAATTGCGATGGCCTGCGAGTGCGCCCGCACTAGCACCGCCATCTGCGTCCAGCGCAGTCCACGAGCGTGTGCACCCAATAACTGGGCGGCCACGCCGGCGGCCTCAGCCTCCTCACCCGGGTAGCTGCGCAGCCGGGGGAGGGGACCGTCGGGCTGGCTCGAGCGCACAGGCGGCGCTTGCCGGCCGAGGACCGCACACGCGGCGGCCACCACCTGTGGGGTGGACCGGTGGTTGTCGTCGAGGTGGACGACCTCTGCACCAGGCCAGCGGCCAGGGAAATTGGCCAGGAACGTGGGGTCGGACCCGTTCCACCCATAGATGGCCTGGTTGGTGTCACCCACGACGAAAAGGTCTTCATTTTCCCCGAGCAGGGCCAGCAGCATGCGGGATTGGAGCGGGTTCACGTCCTGCAGCTCGTCGACGAACACGTGCCGCCATCGCCACCGCTGAGCGGCGGCGAAACGGCTGTCGCCTTCGAGGGCGCCTGTGTACCGCACTAACAGGTCGTCGAAGTCGACCAGCCGCCTCCGGCGCTTCTCGTCCTCGTAGCGGCTGTAGAGGGCGGCAATCGCGTCAGCATCGGCAGGTAGCTCCCGGCGAGCCTCTTCTGCTGCAGCGGCGAACGCCGCCGGCTCGACCAGGCGGGCTTTGGCCCACTCGAGCTGGCTGGCCAGTTCCCCCACGCCGACGTCCTGGAGCCCGGGCCTCCCCGCTACCAGTTCAGCGACGAGCCGCCCTTTACGATCGAGCACGGCTGGTTCGGGTGCCCGGCGGTCCGCCCACCACCGCCTCAATTGGCTGACGGCGAGTGAGTGAAAAGTACCCGCCGTCACCGGCCTGACCAGGCCGAGCTGGTTGAGACGCTCTCGTAGCTCGCCGGCCGCCTTTCGCGTAAACGTGATTGCCAGCACATGGCTGGGGTCGGCGGTACCGGTGGCGGCCCGGTACCCGATCCGGCGGGTGAGGACGCGGGTTTTGCCGGCCCCGGCTGAGGCCAAGACGCACACGGTCGGCGAGCTGGCGGTTACGGCCTGGTGTTGGGACGGTGTGAGGTCAGCGAGCAGCAGGTCGGCGGACGTGCGACCCCCCTCATCGCGGTTGACCCGGTACAGGCTGGGGTGGTCTGGACAGGGCTCGCCCTGGCTGGGACGGCCTGGCCTGGCAGACCCGCCCATGGTCGGGCCAGACCCTTCCTGCTGCCAACTCACAAGCATGTAGTTCACCCTACAAGCCGGCAAGGACCGGCACCGAGGATGGCTGGTGTCCGCATGCCGGGCCTCGCTGGCCTGGGCGAGTATTCTTTCGGCCGGAACTTATGGCGCTCAGCACTTTCGCCAGTGGGCGCCTCTGGGGCGCACGTTACGGGACCGCGAGGCCCTGGGTGCTGGCTCTGCACGGCTGGGCCCGGGACCATCATGATTTCGATGAAGTACTGGCTGGCTTCGACGCGGTGGCGTTGGACCTCCCTGGCCACGGGGTCGCCCCTGAGCCCTCTGAACCATGGTCTACGAGCCAGTACGCCGATTGGGTGGCGCCGGTCCTACAGGATCCGGGCGGGGGCCCTGGGTCGTCCTCGGGCACAGCTTCGGCGCCCGCGTGGCCGTCCACATGGCGGCTTCGATGGGGCCTTCGGACGGCGCCAACGGCATCAAGGCGCTGGTCCTTACGGGCGCACCGCTGGCGCCGGCGCCAGGAAAACGCCGGGCTCGTCCATCGCTCTCCTATCGAGCCGGACGCGCTCTGCACCGGGCGGGGATCGTCTCTGATGACCGCATGGAGCGGCTGCGACGGAGCCATGGGTCGGACGAGTACAAACGAGCCAGCCCGATTATGCGTGGAGTCCTTGTGAAAGCAGTAGGCGAGACGGCCGATGCCGCATACATCCCGCCTCTGCGCCAATGGGCCGCGGACGGAGGAGCGCTGGAACTGGTTTGGTGGGAACGCGACCCCGAAGCGTCGCTGGCAGGTGTGCTGGAAGGCTTGAACGGCCTGACCCCCCGTCAGCCCACCGTGGTGCCGGGCTCGGGCCATCTGATGAGCCGCGAGCTGGTCGGAGAGATCAGGGCCGCGCTGCGGCGGCACCAGCCAGCCACATGATCCGGCCAGCCACATGATCCGGCCAGCCACATGATCCGGACAGTGCCAAGCCAGCACAGAATGAAGCCAGCAACATGAACAGCAACTGGGTCGACGGCATTGGAGTTGCCCTCTCCATTTGCGCTCTCGTGGCCGCCTACCTGAGGTGGTTCAGGGTCGCTCAGCGGGAGCACTACCTGCCCGGTTCGACCACACGGTTCGCCCGCCGCTGGTGGGGGTCGGGGCCCCTCAACCAAGCACTGGGGGCTGTCGGTCTAGCGGGCGCCGTGGCGTCTGTCTGGTACCCTCCAGCCGCCTTTGCGGCGGTGGTGGCGGCAGGGGCAGGCCCGCTGGGCCTCAAATTCGGGGCCGGACGTCCAAGCTGGCGTGGACAGCCCGGTTGCGCCGCCTGGCCGGTGCCAGTGTGGTCCTGGCGGCTGTGCCGATCGCCGGTTTAGCCGTTGCGGGGTGGCACGCAGCCTTCACGGCAGCGGCACTGTGCGCCATGGGGGCGCCGCTGCTCGTCGACCTGGCTCTCTTGATCATGAAACGGCCCGAGGCCCGGTTGCTTCGGCCCTACGTAGAGCGGGCCAGTCAGCGTCTGGCTTCGGTCAGGCCCAGGATCGTGGCCATCACGGGCTCGTACGGGAAGACCACCACCAAGGGCTATGTAGCTCACCTGGTCGCAGGCAGCATGTCCGTCGTCGCCAGCCCGGCCAGTTTCAACAACACCCCGGGGCTGGCGAGGGCCATAAACGATCATTTGGCCACGGGGACGAAGGTTTTTGTGGCGGAAATGGGGACGTATGGCCCGGGAGAAATAGCCGCATTGTGTGCGTGGGCGGCGCCGGAAATAGGGATGATCACCGCGGTCGGCCCCGTTCATTTGGAACGAATGGGGAGCCTTGAACGTATCGCGCAGGCCAAGGCCGAAATCCTGGAAAGGGCACAAGTTGCCATACTGAATATCGACTACCCATTGCTGGCTGACGTGGCCCAAAAAGCACAAGATAACGGCAAGGTAGTCTGGCGGTGTTCGGCCAAAACGGCTGAGGCAGACGTATCGGTGCTACCGGAACACGGCAAGTTACATGTCCGGACGTCACATTTACGGGGTGAAATGGACCTGCTGGTCGCCGCCGCCCCCGAAGTGGAGCCCGGCAATGTAGCCTGCGCGATAGCCGCTGCACTTTCCCTCGGTGTACCCACTGAAACTGTGTCCACGCGCGTGGCCGACCTTCCGGGCGCTCCCCATCGTCGCAATGCCCACCAATCGCCGAGAGGCGTCAATGTAATAGACGACACCTACAACTCCAACCCGGCGGGGGCTAACGCCGCCGTCGCCCTCCTTGAAAGGAAGTCCGCTTCCGATGGGCAAAGGGTGGTCGTAACCCCGGGGATGGTCGAGCTAGGCCGTTCTCAGGCGGCCGAAAACGCCAAATTCGCCGCCAGCGCCGGCGCGGTGGCGACGCAGCTCGTGGTAGTGGGCCGCACGAATGCCCGTTCATTGTTGGAAGGAGCCAACACCGCGGGCTTGCCGGCCCGGGAGGCCCGGAACCTGACCGAAGCGGTGGCCTGGGTATCGGCTCACCTGGGCCCGGGCGACGCCGTGTTGTACGAGAACGACTTACCGGACCATTACCCTTGAGCCATTACCCTTGAGGGGGTGAGCTCAGTCGGGTCAGCAGCCCAATCCGGGACAGGCAAGGTCGGAGTCATTTTTGGCGGCCCGTCGCCTGAACACGATGTGAGCATCCTCACGGGCCTTCAGGCAGCCAGGGCCCTGGTTACGGCGGGACGAGGGCCGGACGGCGTCGAGGCCGTCTATTGGACAAAGGGGGAGCGCTTCGTTTCGGTAGACCCGACTCTCGAGGCGGCCGCCTTCGTCGACGGCGCCCCCAGGGGTGCCCGGGAGCTCCGCTTGGTGGCTCAGCCTGGCGGCGGGTTCTTTGGGGCCAAGGGGGGCGTACTCGGGGGCGGAAAGGAACGCCGGCTGGAGTTCGAAGCCCTCGTCAACTGCTGCCACGGGGGCCCAGGCGAGGACGGCACCCTCCAGGCCGCGCTGGATCTGGCGGGAGTCCCATACACGGGGCCAGCCACTGCCGCTGCCGCCCTGTGCATGGACAAGCTCAGCTTCGGTTCCGTGGCCCTGGCCGCGGGGCTGCCTACGCTCCCGCGTGCCCTCGTACTTCCCGGCGCCGAGTCTCCGGCGTGGGAGGGCGCTGGCGGCCCCTACATTGTGAAGCCCCGTTTTGGTGGTTCCTCGATTGGCATCGAGGTTATTAGCGACTGGGACGACGTGATGCGCTATGTGCAGCTGGGTGGGCCGCATACGCTCCAGGGAGTCATCGTGGAGCCTTTCCACCCGGAGGCCTTCGACTGCCAGGTGGCGGTCCGTTCGTACCCATCTCTTGCCTTGTCGCTGTTCGAGCGGCCCCTCCGAGCCGGGGCGCGAGCCCGATCCTTTCGTACACGGACAAGTACCTCGGCGGCGAGGGCATGGTCAGCGCCGCCCGCGAGCTGCCCGCCAAACTCGCGGCCGGGCTAGAGAAGGAACTGCGGGAAGCGGCTTCGTCCATTGCCACGCTGGCTGGTGCCCGGGGAGTGTGGCGGGTGGATTTCCTGGTGGAACCCGAAGGCAGCCAGTGGTGGTTGAACGAGGTGAACACTGTGCCTGGTTCGTTCGCGAAATATCTCTGGGTGGAAGAGGCCGCCGTCGATTTTGCAACGCTCCTGTCCGACATGGTCGAGGAGGCCAGGCGTAGGCCGAGCGTGCAGTGGAGCTCGATGGGAGCGGACGGGTCGGCCCTGCGTTCCGCCTCGTCGATTGCCAACAAACTCGGATAGGCCGAGGACGCCGCGCCGGGACAGTTGATGGGTTACCCCGAGAAGCTCCTGAACCCTGGCGAGTACGTGGCTGTCGACGTCGTCCCGCACTGGAAGTACATGGTCCGGCCCGCCGCGGCCGTGGTCCTCGTCCTCGCGGGCGCCATCGTGGCTCTGCAGCTCGAGCCACCTCGTTGGGCCGAACTGGCCATCGGCGGCGTCATGGTCCTTTCATTGCTGTGGTTGGTGGAACGGTACCTCCGTTGGGTGACCACGTCGTTCGTGGTCACCAACCAGAGGCTCATCTTGAGAAAAGGGATCCTCAGGCGGTCCGGTCGAGAGATCATGCTCGACCGGCTGTCTGACATCACGTACAAACAGACGCTGTCGGACCGGCTACTGCGATGCGGTGACATATTGATCGAGTCTGCGGGCCGGGAGGGCCAAGAGGTCCTCGTCGACGTGCCTCGCCCCACCAGGATCCAGAACGAGATATCCCGCCTGGTCAGCCAACGCCAGAGCGGGCCTCCGCCGGCCGCCGCTTGGGCGGCCCCGGCGCCCTTCGCGGCCAATCCTTCCGGTGCCGGCACCCCCGCCCCCAGCTCCAGTGGTGAGATCGCTCGTGGCACGGTAGGGTCCGGCCGCGTTTACGTCGGTCCTGCTCCGAGCGAGGTCACGACAGGGTCGCTGAGCGAGCCCACCGTGGCCGAGCAGCTGAGCCAGCTGGACGACCTGCGCCGGCGGGGTGTGATCAGCCGGCGCGAGTTCGCGGCCAAGAAGAGCGAACTGCTTTCACGCATGTGAGCGGGGCGGGAAGTGGCGCCAGGGCGCCAAGCACCCAGGCCCGGCCGAACAGCGAGCGCGTCGCGCTGGCGCGTCCTGCGCCAGCAGTTGCCCCGGCCGCCTGAGGGTGAAGTGTGGTCGGGAGACGACGCCGCTGTTATTGAGTTGCCAGCCGAAGGCGCGGGCACTCGAGGGAGCCGTCGGCTGCTCTTGACGGCAGACGCGGTGGTGGCCGGCATCGACGCCGACCTGTCGCTGACCTCGCTACCGGACCTCGGCTGGAAGGCGATGGCGGTAAACCTGAGCGACATCGCCGCCATGGGGGGTGTCCCCGGCCACGCGCTGGTCAGCGTGGTCGGCGCCACCACCGACCAGTTGAGCGCGCTTTACGAGGGAATCCTCGAGGCTGCGGGGGCGTATAACTGCCCGGTGGTCGGAGGCGACCTCAGCAGCGGGGCCGAGTTGGTCGTGAGCGTGGCTGTCACGGGATGGGTGAGCGGCCCACCAGTGTTGCGCCGCGGAGCCCATCCGGGTGACAGCATCTGGGTCACCGGACGCCTTGGCGGGGCGGCAGCGGGGCTGCGTCTGCTCAAGCAATCCGGCCCCCCCGGCCCATCGGGCCGCGAACCATGGGCAGAGGCGGACGGCGACCTCGTAAGGGCGCACGCTCGCCCACGGCCTGCCTTGGCCGCCGGGGCGGTGGCCCGGGAGGCGGGTGCTACCGCCATGATCGACGTCTCCGACGGCCTGGTGGCGGACCTGGACCACATCGCCCAGTGCTCGGGCGTGGGGTTCGACTTGCTAGACGTCCCGATGGCGCCGGGAGCGACACTCGCCGAGGCGTTGGGTGGGGGCGACGATTACGTCCTCGCGTTTGCGATGCCTCGACGGACGGGCGCGCTTGTGGCCGAGGCGTTTTCGGCGGCCCGGTTGCCCTCCCCGTACCTCATCGGCACCTGTCTGCCTGACCGGGCCCTGCGGCTGCTGGCCGGGCAAGCCATCGAAGTGACCGGCTGGGACCACTCTCTGTGACAATCGTCTCGCTGTGACATTGGTCGCTCCCATCGGGCGCCCCGGAGGGCGCCAGGTGTGACGAGAGCCACATCAAATGGCCTGTAGTCGCTAAAAAATGGGGCCTTTTCCCTATGTTGCTTGCCCGTCAACCCTGCGAGGCTTTGTGTAACCTGCTTTGGGCCTGCTCTAGCCACCCAGCCGGCAGGTCGCGACACCCGCTGTGGTCTAGGGCCGAGTAACGTTCTTCCGGTTTCTTCGTCCCTTACCTCAAGAGGAGCGAGCGACTTACCGACGTTCTATTTGAGGACTTCCCGGGCCGCCGGGACACTGACCACCCGGGCTGCCGGGGAACAAGAAGGAGACCGGCAACGTGAGTGACGCAAGCCCTGCTGTACTGCAGTCCGACCCTGATCAAGAGCGCGGGGTTGAGAGGACGTACACAAGACCCGCAGCGCTGCCCATGGCCCGCCGGCCCCATCGGCCCGTAGTCAGCCTGAGCGGCCAAGACCCTGTCCCTGTCCAGGCTCCCCCCCGGCGAGTCGAGGGAAACCATGTAAACCAGGTGGGCCAGGCCTTCGCTGACCTGCTGCTCGTCGGCGCTACCGCCGCCCGCTGCCCATTGGCGATGCTGACCGTAGTAGGCGGCGACGGGTGGAGCACCCTGTCGTTCGGGGCCGAGCGCGACGCGCTCGAGGACCCCGAACTGTTCGACATCATCGCCGGCCGGAGAGAACCGGTCGAGGTCACGGATCCGGGCAGCAACCCGGCCTTGGCTAATAGCCGCCTGGCCCGTTCCGCCCTTGGCATCCGGTGGCTGCTCGCGGTACCACTGCTCGGCCCGACCGGCGAGGTCAACGCCATCTTCGCGGTACTCGACACCGAACCCCGTGAACTGGCCCCCCGCCAGCGCGCGTCCATGGTTGCCACCGGACGTCTCATCAGCGGTGCGCTCTCGGCGCACAGAGCGGCAGACCATATCGCCGCCCCGCCCGCCCTCCCCGAACACGCCAACGGGGCCAAGCAGGCAGCTGACGGGCATTCGCTCTTGCGTAGCCACGAGGTAGCCGCTCTGTTCGACGTCACCGAGCGGACCGTCATCAACTGGGCTGCTTCGGGCAAGCTGGCCTGCTTGCGTACGGTAGGTGGCCACCTGCGGTTCCGTAGCGAGGACGTCATGTCCCTGCTCGAAGCGAACTCGCTCAGGCGTCCTTCGGGCGTCTAGCTCTCCGCAGGCAGAGCGCTCGGCCTAGGGGGCCGAGCCGGCACGGCACAGATCGAGGTCGCCTGAAACCCTCAGCTGGCCTTGGTGACCTTGCCGGCGCGGATGCACGAGGTGCAAACGAACAGGCGCCTCGGGCTCCCGCCGACGATGGCGCGAACACGTTGAATGTTGGGGTACCAACGCCTCTTCGTACGCCGGTGGGAGTGACTGATGCTCATTCCCACGGACGGGCGTTTACCGCAAACTTCACAGACACCAGCCATAGGCCTTGACAGGATAGCAGCCGCCCCGGGTGGACCGGGCGTCGGCAGCCAGCTTTCGAGGGCGGCCTCTCGCTCGATGTCACACCTGTACAACTAGTGTTCATAGAGGATGGGACCAGCAGGAAGCCTCTCGGCCAGCGACCTTGCGCGCGTTGTGCAGACGTATCGCGATGCCCTGGGGGCCCATCGGGCGACCCTTAACCGGCTCAACGTGTACCCGGTGCCGGATGGTGACACGGGCACCAATATGGCTCTAACGGTGGACGCAGTGGTGCGCGAACTGGCCGAGACGGAGGCCGATGGCCGCCAACCGGACCTTGACGCAGTGGCCACCAGCCTGAGCCACGGCTCACTGATGGGGGCGCGGGGCAACTCCGGGGTGATCCTCTCGCAGGTGCTACGGGGCATGGCGGGCGCTTTTCGTGATGTTGGCAGCAGAGATGGCCCGGGCGCTTCGGTCGGTCCGGCCGAGCTGGCCGATGCTCTCGCCCGTGCCAGCGCCAGCGCTTACGCCGCGGTGAGCAACCCGGTGGAAGGGACCATCTTGAGCGTGGCCAAGGCTGCCTCCCAGGGTGCCGCTCTGTGCCTCGAGGCAGACCCGGGTGCCAGCCTGGCCCAAGTGCTCGAGACGGCGCGCGCGGACGCGGCGGAGGCCCTGGCCATGACCACGTCGCAACTGCCGGCCCTGCGCGCCGCGGGCGTCGTGGACGCCGGGGGCGCGGGCCTGGTCCTCCTGCTCGACAGTTTCTTGCACGTGGTCGAGGGCAGCCCTATCGAAGCACCGCCGGCGCCACCACTCACTGGCGCCGCTCCTTCCGCGCGCCTGGGGACGAGGGACGACCTGGGCCATGAGGAACATGGAAACCATGGAGAGCGCACCGACCTGCGTTACGAGGTGATGTTCTTCCTGGAGGCGGCGGACGAGTCGATACCGGCGTTCAGGTCCGTGTGGGCCAGCTATGGCGGCTCCATCGTCATCGTCGGCGGCAATGGCCTCTATAAGTGTCATATCCACACCGACGAGATCGGCGGGGCCATCGAAGCGGCCATCGAGATCGGCCGGCCCCGCGAGATCCAGGTGACGGACCTGGCAGAGCAGGTAGAGGAGGAACGCTGGGTACGGGATGCAGCAGCGAGCGGCGGTCAGGAGGAACCTCCGGATGAACCGGTCATCAGCGCCGTCGTGGCCGTCGCCTCCGGCGAGGGGGTAAAGCGAATATTCCGCTCACTTGGCGCCCGGCAAATCGTTAGCGGAGGGCAATCGGCCAACCCGTCGACGGAGGAGATCCTCGCCGCCATCGCGGCTTCATCGGCCGAACAAGTGGTGGTATTGCCCAATAACCGCAACGTGGTGGCCGCGGCCGAGCAAGCCGCCGCCCACTCGGCCAAAAAGGTGCGCGTAGTACCTACTGCGGGCATTCCAGAAGGCTTTGCCGCATTATTGGCTTACGACCCCGAAGCAGACCTGGATACCAACGCCGACAACATGGCCGCCGCCGCCAAGCACGTGATCGCGGGTGAGGTGGCGCCGGCGTCGCGTCCCGCCGTCACCGCGGCCGGTTCAGTCCAGGAGGGTGACTGGCTCGGGATTTCCCGTGAGCGCATTGAGGTCGTCGCCCATCGCCCGGCCACGGCGGCCGACGCCGCCATCGCCTTGCTCGACGTCCTGGTGTCGGACGCCGGCGACCACGAGATTGTGACCGTCATAGAAGGCGAAGGGCCCATGCCGCGGATACCCGTCGCATCCTGGAGTGGTTAGCGGACGAGCGCCCGGGGACCGCGTCTGAGGTGCACCACGGAGGCCAGCCGGTCTACCCTTACCTGTTCAGTATCGAATGAGCCTTAGGAAGAGCCCGCAGTGAAGAGCCTGGCGGACCTGGCGGGCACACCGGTGAGGGAGCTTCGTTCGGCCCAGCGCCCACTTCGGGCACTGCCAAATAGCCGAGCAGCAAACAGCAAACAGGCGAACGGCAAACAGAAAAACGGTAGCCAGGGCAAGACGCGCGCCGAAGCGCTCGAGGAAATGGGGATTTTTTCGCTCCTGGACCTGATCACTCACTACCCCCGCCGGTACCTGGACCGTACCAGTCAGACGCCCATTTCGGACCTCAAAGAAGGTGATGAGGCCACTGTCCTGGTCACAGTGCGCCGTGCCCGCCGCCTACCGTCACGCCGGGGGGCCAAGCCGGTCGTGGTGGTCGACGTTTCGGATGGGCAAGGTTACCTGAGCCTGTCGTTCTTCAATCAACCGTGGCGGCTTCAGTACTTGAGAGAGGGACTGGAGCTGGCGGTTTCGGGCAAAGTGACCACGTTCCGAGGCCGTCGTCAAATGGCCAATCCCTCAGTCGAAGTGATCGAAGGAGAGTGGACGGGGCGGGTTGTGCCTATCTATCCCCAGTCCGAGAAAGCCGGGATCTCTTCCATGGAGATCGGGGCCTGCATTGATGAGGCGCTCCGTTGGGTAGGTGAGCTCGACGACCCGGTCCCGGCAGAAGCCTTGCAGGAGCACGGGTTCGCGGGCCGGTCGTGGTCCATCGTGGAAGTGCACAGGCCGGCATCGCTGGGCGCGAAGACCGAGGCGCGACGGCGTCTTGGTTTCGACGAATTGCTCCGGTTGCAGCTCGTCCTGGTAATGCGCAAAAGGGCGGTGGAGCGCGATTGCCAAGGCATCGCTCACAACGTTGGGTCGGAGCTCATCGAGAGTTTTCGAGCGAAGCTCCCTTTTCCTCTTACTGGGGCTCAGAAAAGGGCGATTGCCGAGATCGAGGCCGACCTGGCCAAACCGGTACCGATGCACCGCCTACTGCAGGGCGACGTGGGCGCAGGTAAAACGCTGGTGGCTTTGTGGTGCCTTCTCACGGCGGTGGCGGGCGGGTACCAGGGAGCCCTCATGGCGCCGACCGAGGTTTTGGCCGAACAGCACCTTGTTTCCTTGAAGTCGATGCTGGCCGGGCTGTCCGTACCGGACGACGGGTCGCTATGGGGCCAACGCGAGGTACGAGTGGAACTGCTCACCAACCGTACGACAGGTAGCGACCGGGCCAATTTGCTCGCTGGCCTAGCGGCAGGCGACATCGATCTCGTCGTCGGCACGCACGCGCTGCTGACCGAGTCCGTTACCTTTCGCCGGCTGGGCGTGGTGGTCATAGACGAGCAGCACCGCTTTGGGGTCGAGCAGAGGTCGGCGCTGCGGGAGAAGTCGGGGGGTCCTGTCCCAGACGTGCTGGTAATGACCGCCACCCCGATACCGAGGACGGCAGCCATGACCGTCTATGGAGACCTCGACACCACGGTGCTGGACGAGTTGCCCCCGGGGCGTACGCCGGTCGGGACCGTATGGGCACGCGGCCCGCTGGACGTGGAAGCGGCCTGGCAGACGGCTCGCAACGAGATCGCCGAAGGCCACCAGGCCTACGTCGTGTGTCCTTTGGTGGAAGAGTCCGAACGGGTCCAGGCCACCTCCGCCAGTGAGGAGCTGGTACGGCTGGCGGACGGCCCGCTCGCCGGCCTGCGGCTCGGGTTGCTGCACGGGCAACTGCCGTCACGGGAGAAGGAAGACGTGATGGCGCGGTTCCGCGGGGGCCAGCTTCAGGCCCTGGTGGCGACGACTGTCATCGAGGTCGGTGTGGACGTCCCCAATGCGACGGTCATGGTCGTCGAGGACGCCGATCGTTTCGGCATTGCCCAGCTGCACCAACTGCGTGGACGAGTGGGCCGGGGGGCGGCGAAGTCGTGGTGCTACCTGCTCAGTGAAACCCCGACGCCCGAAGGCGAGGAGCGCCTGGCCGCTCTCGAGCGCACCAACGACGGTTTCGAGCTGGCCGAGGTCGACCTCGATCTCCGGGGCGAGGGCACCATTCTCGGGACCCGCCAGAAAGGCGTAAACGACCTGAAGCTCGCCTCTCTGCGCAGGCACCGCAAGTATGTGGCGTTGGCTCGGGAGGTGGCGTTCGATATCGTCGGCGCCGACCCGGCTCTGGCCCACCACCCAGGCTTGGCCCGCGAGTTGCGGGCCCTGGTTGATGACGAAGACCGTGAGTACCTGTTCAAGAACTGAGCGTCCGGCCCGCCCCGCCAGCTGGCGGAGGCAAAGACCCGTATGCGGGTGATCGCCGGCGAAAAAGGCGGCCGGCGGTTGGTGGCACCACCGGGGCGGGCCACCCGTCCGACCAGCGACCGTGTGCGCGAGGCCGCTTTCTCCATGCTCTCCAGCCAGGGTGGTGTCGAGGAAGCCCTGGTGTGGGACCTGTTCGCCGGCAGCGGGGCCATGGGGATCGAGGCGCTCTCTCGTGGCGCGGCTCACGCCACCTTTGTCGAGCAAGCGCAAAGTGCGTGCTCGGCCACCCGGGCCAACCTGGCGGCGCTGGGTTATGGTCCCGGACGAGCCACCGTCGTATGCGCTGACGTGCTTGTGTGGGTGGCCTCGCAGACCGGGCCCTCAATTCAGCCACCATTTCAGCCTTCCGTTCGGCGACCGGTGCGACCACAGCCGGTTGCGACGCCGACGCCCTCCGAAACTAAAGGACCTGTGGGGACAGCCACCGTGGGCGACCGGGCTGTCGACCTGGTCACGGCCGACCCGCCCTACGCGTGGCAAGGCTGGGGCTCGTTGCTGGCCAGTTTGGCTCGGTTCCAACCCCTCGTTGTGGCCGAGACGGGCGACGACCTCGTTCTGCCGGCTGGGTGGAGGGCGCTGCGGTCGAAGCGGTACGGGGGTACGGTTGTTACGCTGGCGCGTCAGAGCCAGAGCGATGAAACGCCCGGGCCGGGTGTGGACCGAGACCACTGAGGCAGACAGTCGAAGTGGTGACGGCCCAGCGTGGCTGCGAAATGGGCAGCCGGTCCAACAGATCGGCCAGTCGAACAGGTCGGCCGGTCGAACAGGTCGGCCAGAACAAGTCGGCCAGAACAAGTCGGCCAGAACAAGTCGGCCAGAACAAGTCGGAAGGTGAGGACATCATAAAAAGTGAGGGCAACCGAAAAGTGAGGACGGCCTTGTTCCCGGGGAGCTTCGACCCGTTCCATAATGGGCACCTCGAGATCGTCGAAACCGCGAGCCGGTTGTTCGAACGAATTGTCATCGCGCCCGTGCGCAACCGTCAGAAAGCGGCACCGCTTTTTAGCATGGAGGAGCGGCGCTCGATGATCTCCGCATCAGTAGCCCATCTCCCCAATGTGCAGGTGGCTGAGGAGGATTGCCCCGATCTCGTAGTGGACGTGGCTTGGTCCGTTGGCGCCGACGTAATCGTAAAGGGCCTTCGCGTCGCGTCCGACGCCGAGTCCGAACTCCAGCAGGCCCAGATAAACAAAGCCGTGTCCGGCATGGAGACCATATTTGTCCCGTGTTCGTCGGCGTATTCGTTTATCGCGTCTAAATGGTTGCGTGATTTCATGAGCTATGGAGGAGCGGACCGTGTCGGTGCCATGGTGCCGGCCCCCGTTTTCGCAGTAATGAAGGAGAAGTTCGGTCTATGAGCAATTCGGCCGGCCAGGGCGCCGCCGTCCCCGAGACCGAAGCGCTCCTGCAAAGGGTGGCGGGGATGATCGCCGGCGCCAGGGCGCTCCCGCTTTCGTCGTCAGTGAAACTCGACAACAAAGATGAGATCCTGGAACTGCTGAGAGAAGCGGTCGAGCGCCTCCCAGAAGAGCTGCGTCAGGCCCGCTGGATGATCAGAGAACGCGAAGAGTTCCTGGCCGGGACGCAACGAAGAGCAGACGAGCTGGTCGAAGCGGGCCGTTCGGAAGCCCAGCGCCTCGTGCAAAGGACTGAAATCCTAAAAGAGGCCCAGGCCCAGGCGCGCCGCACGTTGGAAGAGGCCCGCCAAGAGTCGCAGCGGCTCCGGCTCGAGGCGGAGGACTATGCCGACCAAAAGCTGGCTCAGTTCGAGATCGTCCTGGAACGGACGCTGAAAACCGTGGCTTCAGGGCGCCACAAGCTCTCAGGCCTTCCCGAGAGGGATGACGAAGGGCTGGGAGGCGCCTCTGGCGGCATCGACACGCTGCCCGGTCGGGCCAGGCCCTTCCCGACTTCGGGCGACCTCCCTCGGCGTTCCGGACGTTCTGGCTCTCTTTTCGGGGGCCAAGGTGGGCGCAATGCCGGTGAACCCGGCAGTGGCCCTCCAAGCGGTGAGATCCCACTGCCCGACGAGAACCTGTTCGATCAGGACCGTCTCGGCAAGTAGACGTGGTTGCGAGTAAACGTCCTGGTCGGATGGCAGTCGACCCGTTCGAGGTGGCGCTCCGGGAGTTGCGGGGGTCCAGGGGCACCCGGCACACCACTCTGAACAGCGCTGTAAGTGAGCCTCTGGTAGCGGAGGTAGACAGCCGCGTGCCGGACGGGGCCGGGGTGGTGGCCGACCTGACTCTCGAGGCTGTCGACGGGGGCGTGGTCGTCACGGGCACGGTGTCCTCCCGGTGGGAAGGTGAGTGCCGCCGCTGCCTGACTGGGCTCGACGGAGAAATCTCAGCGGAGGTAAGAGAACTGTTCCGACGGGGCGGAGGCCAGGACGAGGGCACTTACCAGATGGGCGAGGACCACCTGAACCTGCGCGAGATGGTCCTCGATTCATTGTTCGCTTCCTTGCCTCTGCTGCCCCTTTGCCGGGCCGATTGCCGTGGTATCTGCCCGCGCTGCGGGACGGACCGCAATGTCGAAGAGTGCGGGTGCGAGGAGGTCGAGGTCGACCCCCGCTGGTCGGCCCTCAATGTTCTGCGCTCCGGGGAAGACCCCAGGGCCGAACGCACGGACTGGTAGAGCGCTCGGCAGGCGACGGCCGTGCGCCGGCGGTAGCGCCGTGAGCGTGTAATATTGCCAGACCGTGGCCGTCCCGAAGAAAAAGACCTCTAAGTCCAAGTCGCGCAGCCGGCGGGCCAGCGCGTGGAAAATGAGCATGCCGGCGCGGAGCATCTGCCCGCAGTGCCGCCAAGCCAAAGTGCCGCACACGGTGTGCTCGAACTGCGGTTGGTACAAAGGCCGCCAGGCCGTCGACGTCCGCTAGCGATCGAGCGCTTGGCCGTCCACATGGCCCGACGTACCACGTCCCCCTGGGGCATGACAGTAAATGGTTGAGGTGATGGACGGCCTGCCGGTAGCGGTTGATGCCATGGGCGGCGACCGTGCCCCGGACGAAGTGGTCGCCGGCGCTCGCCAGGCCGCCGCCGAACTCGGTATTCCTGTTCTCCTGGTGGGAGATCCGGCGTGCCTGGGGCCCCCGAGCCTGATGCCGGCGTTTCCATTCAGCCCGCCAGCGAAGTCATCGGAATGGACGAGGACCCGGGTAAGGCGGTTCGGGTCAAGCGGGACGCATCGCTCGTGCGCTGTGCCGAAGCGGTGCGGGACGGTCGGGCTTGCGCCATGGTGAGCGCCGGCAACACCGGGGCGGCCATGGCGAGCGCGCTGTTACGCATGGGCCGCTTACGTGGCGTTAGCCGCCCCGCCATAGCCACGCCGATCCCGGTGCCCGGGTCGTCGCCCACGGTTTTGATCGACTCCGGCGCCAACGTGGACTGCACGGGGCCAATGCTGGTGCAGTTCGCGCAAATGGGGTGGGCGCTGGCGACGGAACGGTTCGGGATCGTCGACCCGCGGGTGGGGTTGCTGTCGATCGGAGAAGAGGCGACCAAGGGCAACGCCCTCGTAAAGGAGGCGCATGCCCTGTTGGAAGGCGGCGCTGCCGGTCTCGACGTGCGCTTTATTGGCAACGTCGAGGGCCGCGATGTAATGACCGACCGCGTCGACGTCGTCGTTACCGATGGTTTCACTGGCAACATCGTCCTGAAAACCCTGGAGGGCGGAGTGAGGACGGTGGTCGAAGGCATCCTCAGCGCGCTCACCAGTAGTGACGAGGTCAAACAGGCGGCCAAGGTGGTCTTACCAGCGCTCGCCCCGCTGGCCAATGAGGTCGACCCGGACACGTACGGAGGAGCCGTGCTCCTGGGCGTGGACGGGGTGTGCGTCATCAGCCATGGCTCCTCAGGGAGGCGGGCGGTACTGAACGCAGTCAAGGTGGCCCACCACGCCGCCTCTGACAAACTGGTGGCCCGGATCGAAGCGGCGATCGCATCCGGGCGGGATTAGCTCCCTCCGCCGCCGTCAACCTGCTCCCGGACGAGTGGTATCCTCAGGGCCGTGCCCTTGCAGACCGGTGTAGAGCGGGAGGGCTTCGGGCGCCAGCAGGTACTCGAGCTGGTACGAGGTTCGCTCGCAGACATCCTCGAGATCAGCCCTGACCGTATCGCCGAGGGTGCTTCCTTTGGCGACCTGGGGGCTGATTCGCTCGCTTTGATCGAGCTGGTCGAGGCCTTGGAGAAGGAGCTCGGCGGACAGTTTGGCGACTTCCGGATCGACGACGACGACCTCGAGGATCTGAAGACGGTGCGTGATGCGGTGGACTACGTCGTCGCCAAGCTGGGGAGCGCCTCCTGAGGCGACGGTGCTACTAGAGCCAGACGTCGCCCCGGACCAGTCCGGCGATCAACGGGCTGGCCTGGCCCAGCGTTTGGGCTGGGAGGTAGCGGACCAGGAGTTGTTCGCCCAGGCTCTGGCGCACCGGTCCTGGTGCGCCGAGCACGCCGGTAAGGAACCAAATGAGCGCCTCGAGTTCCTCGGTGACGCCGTTCTCGGGCTCATCGTCACGGACTACCTGTACCGCTCGTACCCCGACCTGCCTGAGGGAGAGCTAGCCAAGGCCCGGGCCGCAGTGGTCAATTCTGTGTCGCTGGCCAGCGCCGCCCGCCAGCTGCGGCTGGGCTCGGCTTTGCTCCTGGGCAAGGGTGAGGACTCGTCCGGTGGGCGACTGAAACCCTCAATCCTGGCCGACGCCATGGAGGCAGTGATCGGCGCCATCTACCTGGACGCCGGCTACGCCGTAACCGAAGAGGTCGTCTTGCGTCTCTTCGAGGAGCGGCTCACGGGGGCGGCCAAAGGGCCTGGCGAGGAAGACTATAAGACCAGGCTGCAGGAGCTTTGCGCCCAGAACTACGACGAGCTGCCCATCTACCGGGTCACCGACAGCGGGCCGGACCACGCCAAGGTGTTCCGGGCCGAAGTCTTTGTGGGTGGCACTTCAACAGGCCACGGCGAGGGGCGTTCGAAGAAGCAGGCCGAGCAAATGGCGGCCCGGGACGCGTGGTTCCGGCTGAAAGCCGGTCTCGATGCAACCGGCGCCACAGCCGGGGGAGCGCACTAGCTCCCGCCCGTATACACTGCCGCGCCACTAGCGATGCCGGAGCTGCCCGAGGTCGAAACGGTCAGGAGAGACCTAGCCCCCATCTATGTGGGCCACCGTCTTGAACGCCTCGCGGTCACGGGCCGGCGCACGGTGCGCCGGCACCCACCCGACCGGCTCGCCATTCTCGAAGGGCGCACGCTCGTCAGTGCCGGGCGCCACGGGAAGTACCTGCTGCTGGAGTGGGACGACGGCCAGGTCCTGGTGGTCCACCTCCGGATGAGCGGCCAGCTGCTGGCGGCGCAAGCAGGAGACCCCCTTGGCCCGCATACCCACGCAATAATGACCTTTGCCGGGGCGGGGCAGCTTCGTTTCGTGGACCCACGGACGTTCGGGGAGTTCTTCCTGGGTACAAGCGTCGAGCCAAACGGCAAAAACGATGGCGCACGGCGGGCAAATGTTCGGGCCGAGGCCGGGCGCTTAGCCGAGCTCGACCACCTCGGCCCGGATGCGCTCGACGTCGACGTGACCCGGTTCCGGGAGAGGCTCGCGGGCCGGCGGGCACCCCTAAAAGCCCTCATGGTCGACCAGAGGGTCACCGCCGGCATCGGCAACATCTACGCCGACGAAATTTGCTTTGATGCCGGCCTTCGTCCCGATCGTCCCGGCGGTTCGCTGAAGCGAGTTGAGATAAAGCGGCTCACCAAGTCCACGCACTCTGTCCTCCAGTCGGCCATAGCGGCGCGCGGTTCTTCGCTGGCCGACGAGCAGTACCGGGACCTTCGAGGCGTCCCGGGTTTGTTCCAGCTGGAGCACAAGGTCTACGGCCGGTCGGGCCACAAGTGCGTGTCGTGTGGGCGCGAGATCGAGCGGGTGCGCTTCGGGGCCAAGAGCGCGTACCTGTGCCACAAATGCCAGAAGTGACCGCCGAAGACCGCCCCGACCACAATTCGGCGGCCACGCGGGGCCTGGACCGCAACGCCGGTGTCGCGGCCGACGGTTCCTGAGCCCTGAACGTTATTAACGGTGCCAGACGCGCAAGGGCTCTGTCCCTATAGCGTGGGCAACATGTGCCGTAATATCACCGTTTTACGGGGGCTCGAACCCAAGGCGACCCCGGCAGAGATCGAAGCGGCGGCTCGCCAGTTCGTCCGCAAAGTCAGCGGCATCACCTCTCCCTCCGGCCAGACGGACGAGGCGTTCGAGCGGGCTGTGCGCAAGGTGGGCGAGGCTACGACCGAGCTCCTTGGCGACTTGCCGCCCCGCCGGCAGCCTCCGGTGACCGTGCCGCCCCTGCGCCGGCTCCGCCGCGTAAGCGGCTGACCTGCGGCACCCGTACGGTCCCCCTTTCGACTGCCGCTCCCCGCTAGGTTTGGCGGAACGTGTTCCTGAAGTCGCTCACACTGAAGGGCTTCAAGTCCTTTGCGGATACCGCCACTCTCGAGTTCGAGCCGGGGGTTACGGTCGTCGTGGGCCCGAACGGGTCGGGGAAGTCGAACATCGTCGACGCCGTGGCCTGGGTGCTGGGCGCCCAGGGCCCTCGTACTTTGCGGTCCGCCAAAATGGAGGACGTTATTTTTGCCGGCACTCCGAAGCGGGCACGGCTCGGACGGGCAGAAGTATCGCTCACCATCGACAACTCCGCCGGCTTATTACCGATCGATTTTTCCGAGGTTTGTATCACCAGAGCGCTGTGGCGTACCGGCGAGTCCGAATACTCGATCAACGGCGCTCCCTGTCGGTTGCTCGACATCCAGGAGCTGCTCTCCGACACGGGCGTCGGCCGCCAGCAGCACACGATCGTTTCGCAGTGGCAGCTTGACGCCGTTCTGTCCGCCCGGCCCGAGGACAGGCGGGCGGTCATCGAAGAGGCGGCCGGCATTTCCAAGCACCGCCGGCGCAAGGAAAAGGCCGAACGCCGGCTAGAGGCCACCGAAGGGGCGTTGTTGCGGGCGCAGGACCTCCTCAAAGAAGTGCGCCGCCAGCTCCGCCCGCTCGAACGCCAGGCCGAGGCCGCCCGCCGCCACGCCGACGTGATGGCTGAGCTAACGGCTCTGCGGCGCCATCTTTACGGCCGCGAGTTCGCCCTTCTCCGGTCGCGCCTGGGGGCATCCGAGTCCGCCAGGGCCGACCTCGTGAGGGCGGAAGAGGGAGCGCTGGCCACGTTGGCGACCCTGGACACGTCGGTCGGCTCAGCGGAGGAAGCACTCGATACGGCCAGGCGCAAGGCCGAGGAGTCCGATCTTTCCGAGCTCGTCTCGCTGGCCGAGGGCCTTAAGGCACGAGGCCATGGGCTGATCGCGGTGCTGCAGGAGCGCTCGCGCGGCATCGAGCGAGAGCGTTCGGCGGCGGTCGACATGGACGTCGTCGCCACCCTGGAGGCGGAGGCGGCGTCGCTAAGCGAGCAACTGGTGGCCGCTGACAGAGACGCCGAAGAGCTTCTTCCCCTGGAAGCCGAACTGGCTGCGGCCGAGGAAGCGCACATGCGGGAAGCGACCGATACGGAGGAACGCTTCGGCCCCAGCCTCGAGCTCGGCGATGGCGCTGGGGCCGACGGCGACGCCGCCGAGCGGGCCAGCGAGGTGCGGGCGGAGCTGCTTGCGCTGGGGAAGTCCAGCGAGCAGGTTGAAGCCGAGCTGGCGAGGCTCGAAGCCCGATCGGAGGCGGTGGAGGCCCGCCGCCGCCGCTTGAGCGATGAGACCCGCCAGGCCGAAGCCCTCATCCATGAAGCCAAAAGTGGCGCGGGGGAACTGGTCCTGCGAACCGAAGAGGCGGCAGGGCGCTTGGCGCAGGCGGAACGGGCCATGGCCAGCGCAGAGGAGGCACGGCGCGGTGCCGACGCAGAACGTCAGCGCTGGGCAGCCCGGGCAGAAGCCCTTTCAGAAGCGCTCGATGAGGCCAAGGCGCGAGCCGGAGCTCGCCGTCTGGCGTCGGTGGACGGGGCCGTCGGTGCCCTCGTCGAGCTCGTCCAGGTAGACAAGGGCAACGAGGCCGCCTTCGAAGCCGCGGCGGGAGAAGCTCTTTCGGCCGTCCTCATGCAAGACGAAGCCGCCGCCCGGCTCGGGCTGGTCCATCTGGCCGGGCACGGTGCCGGAGGCGCGGTTATGCCGCTCGAGCTCGCCGGTCCCCCCGCAACTGTGCCAACCAGGTGGGATGAGGAGGGCCGGTCCCTGCCCGATGGCGCTCAGTGGCTGCGGCCATATGTGCACTCGCCGTTCTCGTCGGTCGCATCACTGTTGGACCGGCTCTTGGCCCACGCCGTCGTAGTAGAGGGAGGCTGGCAAGGCGCCGTCGACCTGGCCGCAAGGCGGCCCGAGCTGGTCGTGGTGAGCCGGGAAGGTGACCGTTGCGCTGCGGGTATATGGCGCACCGGGCTGCACAGTTCCGGCGTCACTGGTGCCGCCCTTGAAGAGGCGCGTGCGGCTATGCACCAAGCCACCGAAACGGCACAGCACGCCGAAGGTCGAGAGCAGCAGGCCAGGTCAGAGCTCGAAGAGGCGCGCGCTGCTCATTCGGAAGCGCAAAAGGTTGTGGCGGCCCAAGCGGCAAGAGTGCAGGGGGCGAGCGAATCGCTCAGCCGGTCAGGCCGCGACCTGGGCGAGGCCGGGCTGGAGGCCGAGGAGCTCTCGGTTCAGGTGGCCGAGTTGCGGGCGAGGCGGGCACTCGATGGTCAAAGAGCGGCCGAGCTCGAGGAATTGCGGCCCGGGCTCGAGGCGGCTGCAGCCGAGCTGACGGAGCGGGCTTTGTTGGAACGCGCCGCCCGTGACCGCCTGGTCGATCGCGCCGGAGCCGTAGCCACACTACGTAGGGACTTCGAGGTCAGCGCCAGCGCTCTCGAAGAACGCCGGGCTCTGCTCGGCCGTCGCCTCCAGCAGGTCGAGCAGCGTTTGGCCCACACCGTGGCCGAGCGCGAGCAGGCCACAGGCCGGCGGGAGCGCCTCGAAGCAAACCAGAGCGCAGTGGCGAGGCTGGGCTCGTTCGTGAGCTCCAGGCTGGGCACGCTGGAGGCGGCACTGGGGACGCTGCGGGAGCTGCGCCAAGCCGAAGCCGGGTCGCTCCGGGCGGCCAGCGAGACCCTGGAACAGCTGAGGCGCGAGCGTGCAGGTGTTGAGCACGAGATGGCCCGGGTCCGAGAACAGATTTCCCGGAACGAGCTGGAGTCCGCCCAGAGCAGGGCCCGCCAAGAAGCCCTGACCGAGACCGTGCGCCGCGAGCTCGACTGCGAGCCGGAGGCGCTGGAGGGGGCCGAATGCCCCGAGCTCCCGCCGGGGACCGGTGCTCCCGGCCGCGCCCGGGAGCTGGAAAGGGAGCTGCGGCTTATGGGCCCGGTGAACCCCCTGGCGCTGGAGGAGCACGCCGCCTTGGAGGAACGGCACCAGTTCCTCGAGGGACAGTTGCATGATGTGTCCGCCGCCCGCCGCGAGCTGTCCAAGGTGATCAAGGCCGTGGACGCCGAGATCATCACGGTTTTCAAAGCGGCGTACGACGACGTGGCAGACAACTTCGGCCGGCTCGTGGCGACCCTTTTCCCTAGTGGGCAGGGGGCACTTTCGCTTACGGAACCGGCCAACATCCTGGAGGCGGGGGTCGATCTGGAGGTGCGACCGGCGGGCAAGAACGTCCGGCGCCTTTCACTGTTATCGGGGGGAGAACGCAGCCTCGTGGCCCTGGCTTTCCTGTTCGCCGTGTTCAGGAGCAGGCCTTCGCCCTTTTACATGATGGACGAGGTCGAGGCGGCTTTGGATGACGTCAACCTGCACCGGTTCCTCGACCTTGTCCACGAGTTCCGCGAGGAAGCGCAACTGCTGATCGTCAGCCACCAAAAGCGGACGATGGAGGCGGCCGATTGCCTTTACGGCGTCAGCATCCCGCCGGGTGGTTCTTCGCTTGTCGTGAGCGAGAAAATCGACCGGGACCGGCCGGGCCAGGCCAGCACCAACGCTGAGCCGATCACCAGCAATGCAATGGCTGTCAGCGCCAGTGCGAACCCATCGGTCAGCCCTTCAGGCCAATAGTTCACCGTGATTGTGCGGGTGCCGGCCGGGATGGTCGACCCGACGAACAGACCCCCCGTTTCGGAAACGGATAGTGCCCGCCCGTCAGCCGTGACGTGCCAGCCCGGGAAGTACGTGAGGCGCAGCGTGAGCGCCGACGCGGTGGGGACGCGAACCTGTAGGCGCCAGCTGGAGTTGCCGGTTTGCGTGGAAGAAATGACCCGGGCATCAGTTCCTCGGTCAAACGTGAACTGCCGCGCCCCCGGCACCCGGTAAAGGGAAAGCGAACCGGCTAGTGGCACACTGAACTTGGTCACGAACTCTGTGCCCCTCGGGACGCTCCCGGGGGAGGCCAGGATAAAGGCGGCGCCGTAGTACCGGGCCCGGGTAGCCGACCCGACGGCGGGGGCGAAAAAGTTGTTCCCCAATCCGGCGTTGAGCGTGGCCGCTTGCGAGGGCCAGGTCCGGTAGTAGGCCGGCGGGATAACGGGGTCGTGGACGGCGAGCTCACGGAGCCCGTAGCCAATGTTGACTTCGGGGTAGATCCCCACACCACTCCACAAAGTGACGTCGTGCTTGTTCGTGCCGTCCAGCGCCAGCAGGTTGTGGCCAACCAGGTGCTGCAACCTGGCCACCGCCGGGGTAACAGGGAACGGCCTGGAGGCAAAGCTGTTCAGCCCGACGCCGGCCCACACCAGGTACGCCGATTGGGCGGCCAGGAGCAGCAGGCAGGCCGCGCTGGCCGTCCACAAAGTGGAGCCCGTGGGCTTCAATGTGCGCTCGCGCTGTCGCATGGAGGCACGGGGGGCGGGCTCCGGGAGCCCGGCGGTCGCCAGCCGGCCCATCGCCAGCCGGCTCATCGCCAGCAAGCCCATCGCCAGCAAGCCCATTGCCAGCAAGCTGAGGGCTGGCCAGAAGAGTGAATGCCGGCGGACCGAAAGTTCCGCCCGGCTCAGCCCCTTGGCCGAAGCCGAGGCGAGCAGGAAGGCGAGCACGGCACCGCAGGCGACGACGCTGGCCAGAGCCTTCAATTGGACGACCGGTTCTCGCCAGCGCCGCTGCAGGGTATCTGTGCCCAGGCCAGCCAGCATGGCCACCGCGAAAGCCAGCATCGGGAGCATGCGCTGAGTAGCGATGGAGCCGGCGCCGAGGCGGGTGAACAAGCGCTGCGTGACCGGGAGGTAGATGACGCCCAGTGAAACGAGCACCGTCGCCGTTAGTGCCGCAACGATCGGGCGGCGCCACGCGACGAGGACGGCTACCAGCGCGAGGACCACGGCCACGACCCCGATGTACCCGGTCGCTTCGTAATAGTCCGCAGGGCCAAACCACGAGCTTCCTTTGGTCGGCAGCCCGTCGTAACCCTGGGCCAGGAGCAGAGCCAGTGCATGGGCCGGTAAGCCGCCGGTGCCGTTTTCGGCCGCCCGGGAGGACTGCCTCAATACGGCAAGGCCCGGGAGCCAAAGCGGCGCAGACAGCGCCACCCCTCCAGCCACGCCCCCCAACAAGCAGAGCGGGCCCATCGGATCGAGCTTTCCTCTGGCCACGGCCAGGGCTCCACAGACGAGCACGATCGTGCCAACGGCGATACCGATGAACAGCAGGCTTTCCGGCATGCCCTCGTAGACGGCGAAGCCGCTGGAGAGGGATATGACTACTACACCCGCCCACCGCCGTCGTCCCGGCTGACAACAAAGCAGGGCGCCGGCCACCAACCACCCAGCCCACGTCAGGGGGCCGCTTACGGCCCAGCCTGCCCACCCGCTGAGGGAGCCCGACAGCATGAAGGTCGTCCCGGCCAAAGCCGCGCCGAGGGGCCCGGCGCCGGCCAAGCGGACGGCCGTGTAAGTGCCGGTGCCCGCGACCAGGAGCGAAATGGCGATGCCGGCAAGGAACGAACTGGCCAGGGGGAACGCGTATCCGATGAGAGTGGGCAGGGCGAACGGAGACGACTCGAAGTTGAGGAAAAGGGGCATCCCGGCGCCGGAATAGGTGTCCCACAGAGGGAGCTGGCCGTGGTGGACGGCGACCCAGTCGAGCGCGTTCCACGGCACCGCCTGGGTGATGATGTCGCCATTCATGCCGTTGTGGACGGCCAAGTGGGGGATGTAGGTCAGAAAGGAAAGCTGGTTAGCAATGTCCGTGGGCCCGAACGAAAAGCCGTCCCACAGGGCCGGCGACAGGTAAGCACCCAACGCCAATACGACCCAGGCCAGGCCCAGGACATCTCCCCAGGGTGGCGCGGCCACGCGAGCCAGACGGCTCGACGGCCTTGCTTGCGGGAGCGGTGAGCTAGCAAGTGCGTGACGAGGGACGGTCGGGGGCTCGGCCTGCACCTGCGCTCTAGATAGCCACATGCCGCTGCTTAGGTCTCCTGGAGCGACTGGCCGCCTCTCGGATAGTTGCGCAAACCCTATAGCACCGGGCGACCCGTCGTCAGGATGCTGCGTGTGTGCTCACGGCCGTCGCCGCCGGTAATCTCGACCGGTCATGCTGCTCGTCCTCATCATCGTCATCTGCGCAGCGTTCGTCCTGATCGTCGGGGTGGGCACGTTCACGGCGCTGTCGCGCGGACGGTCGCGCCGCAGCCTCGAACCGGGCGCGGAGGCGAGGACGAGGCCGGCGGCGCTAAAGGCTCCGCCGGGTCGACCGGCGACCCCACCGGCTCCGGTCACACGCCCTCCCACCCGGCCTCCTGCGAAGGCTCCTCCCGAAGCCGTGCCGTCCCCAAAGGCCGAAGCAGGAGCGGAAACCGAGGCCCCGCCAGAGGCCGAAGCCCCGCCAGAGGCCGAAGCCCCGCCAGAGGCCGAAGCCCCGCCCCCGGTTGAGGCCCCGCCCGAGCCTGAGCCCTCCACTGCCGTGGACGCCGGGCCGAGATCCTGGAACGGCCCAGGTTCCGGGACCGCCTCGGCCGCGCCCGCTCCCTGCTGGCTGACCAGCTGGCCGGCCTGCGCCGGCGGGGAAAGCTCGACCAGGAATCGTGGGACGAACTGGAAGAGGCGCTGATCCTGGCCGACGTCGGCATCAGCACGACCGAGGTCCTGTTGAGGGACCTCAAAGACACGGCTCGCCGCGACAACCTGGCCACCTCCGACCAGCTGGTAGCGGCGCTGCGCAACGAGCTGGTGGACCGGCTGGCGGGTGAACGCGATTTGCGGCTGGCCGACGACGACAGGACCACGGTGTGGCTCTTTGTGGGCGTGAACGGCGTGGGCAAGACCACCACGATCGGCAAGGTGGCCATGCGGGAAGAGCAGGAGGGCACCAAGGTCGTGATGGCCGCCGGGGACACCTTCCGGGCGGCCGCGGCCGACCAGCTCGGGCTATGGGCCGAACGGGTGCAGGCCGGCTTCGTCCGGGGCAACGAAGGAGGGGACCCGGGTGCCGTCGTGTTCGACGCGGTGCAGCACGCCAATGCACGGGGTATACCGCTGGTGCTGGCGGACACCGCCGGCCGGCTGCACACCAAGGTCAACTTGATGGAAGAGCTCAAGAAGGTGCGCCGGGTGGCGGACCGCCCGCCGGGTTGTGTTACCGAGGTCTTGCTGGTTATCGACGCGACAACGGGACAGAACGGCTTGATCCAGGCCAAGCAGTTCACCGACGCCGTTGGCATTACGGGCGTGGTGCTGACCAAACTTGACGGGACGGCCAAGGGGGGGATCGTCATCGCCATTGCCAGCGAGCTCGGTATCCCGATCAAGCTGGTGGGCCTGGGCGAAGGGCCAGAAGACCTGGTTACTTTCGACGCTCAGGAGTTCGTGGACGCGCTGTTGCCGGCGGACTGAGATGCCGGCGAGGATGCCGGCGCTCCCCGCGACGGTCGCCATTTCTGCGCTATGACCTCCGGCTTTCGGCGCGGTTAGCCGCTCTCGGCGTGTTTGGTGCCGGATCCGGGCACGATTCACGCCGAGAGTCAATTAGCGCGCCGAAACCGCCCACTTTGAAGACGTGCGAGGCGCCTGAAGCCTCTGTCCGCGGCCAAATCTGGGGCTCACGACCACGGGCGTGACGAAACGGCAGCAGGCTTGTTACCTGCGGTTCAACTTCTTGAACCAGATGTGCTGGTAGCTCCGGCTCAGGGGGTGGAGGAGCAGAGCCAGCAGAGCGGCGGCGAACAGGATGTTGATGAACAAGAAGATGTTCGCTCCGCCCACCAACAGAATTAAGACGAGGAACAGGAAGTTGAGGACGGCCACCACGACCCCACCCCAATAGCCGGCCTTTTTCTCGTTGGCGATGCCGAGCCCGGCGAATACGGCGCCCAGGGCCAGAATGCCGAAGAAGCCGGCCCCTTCGAACAGAGCCAGGACCCAGAAGACGGCGTTGATGTACAAAAGCATGTTCGCCGTGTACAGCGGCTGAGGTTGGCTCCGGTCGAGCCATTGCGTGTTGGCCACTTCAATCAGTGTGGCACTTGCTGAGCGGTTTTCGTCGCCGGCCGGTCGCTGCGCTCGCGCCGCTGGCGTTCACGCGCCACCAGCTGACCGCAGGCGGCGTCGATGTCCGTGCCCCGGTTCGCCCGCACGGTGGCGTTGACGCCGCGTTCGGCCAGCCAGTCGCGGAAGTCGGCGACCCCGAGCGCCGGCGTGCCCCTCCCGGCGTACCCTCGGGTCGGGTTCAGCGGGATGACGTTGACGTGGGCGGCCAGCGGTAGGGCCAGCTCGGCTAGTTCGGCCGCGTCCCTGGGCGTGTCGTTCACCCCGTCGATCAGCGCCCATTCGAATGAAAGGCGCCGTCCCTTGGCGGCCAGGTACTCAGCGCAGGCACCCATGAGCACTGACAGGGGGTAGCGCCGGTTGAGCGGCACGATCTTGTCGCGCAGCTCGTCGCGAGCGGCGTGAAGAGAGACGGCCAGGTTGACCGGGAGGCCTTCCTTGGCCAGGCGGCGGATGCCGGGGACGACGCCCACGGTCGACAAGGTTATGCGGCGAGCGGATATGCCGAGGTCGGAATGGATGTGCTTCGACGGCCGACCAGACGTGTTCGTAGTTCGAAAGGGGCTCTCCCATGCCCATAAACACGACGTTCCCGAGCCGGCGGGGAAGGGCGTCCCGGCGGGCGTTGACCACCTGTTCCACAATCTCGCCGACCGACAGCTGACGGTCGAATCCCCCCTGGCCTGTGGCGCAAAAGGTGCAGCCCATAGCGCAGCCGGCCTGGCTCGAGACGCACACCGTGGCCCGGTCAGGGTAGAGCATCAGCACGGTCTCTATCCGGCGCCCATCCGCCAATGCCCACAGCCATTTGGTTGTCTGCCCGCCCGAACTAACGGAGCGGGAGACTTCGTGGAGGGCGGGGACCAGAGCGGCCTCGAGCCGGTCGCGGAGCGGCTTGGGCAGGTCGGTCATGTCTCCCGGGCGTACGCCTCTTTCCCACAGGCCTCGCCAGACCTGGTCCCTCCGGTACCGGGGCTCGTCCGAAAGCAGCTCGGCCAGGTCCTCCCTGGTCATTTCGAACGCCGCCGGCACGGTCCGTCAGCCTACGCCCGTGGGTACCAGGTTGTTGAAGCGGTCACCCAATATCCAACCACGAGCAACTCAGCCACTATGGTAGGTGGTCAATGAAGATCATGATCCTGGGCGGGGATGGCTTCTGCGGGTGGCCAACCTCGCTTCACCTTTCGGCGAACGGTCACGACATTGTCATCGTCGACAACCTTTCGCGACGTTCTATCGATATCGAGCTCGAGGTCGAGTCGCTGACGCCTATCAGGCCGATCGGCGAACGGATAAGGGTCTGGAAGGCCGTCTCGGGCAAGGACATCGAGTTCGTCAACCTGGACCTGGCTCTTCAGTACAACAGGCTCCTGAGCCTCCTCGAGGAGTACCAGCCGGACGCCATCGTCCACTTCGCCGAGCAGCGGGCGGCTCCGTACTCGATGCGCTCGCCAAGGGCGAAGCGGTACACGGTGGACAACAATGTCCGTGGTACGCACAACCTGCTCTGTGCGCTGGTCGACTCGGGTGTCGACGCCGCGGTTGTGCACCTCGGCACCATGGGCGTCTACGGATATGGGTGGTCGGGCTCTGCTCCTATTCCCGAGGGTTACCTGGCCGTAAAGGTGCCCACGCCGGACGGAGAGCTGGTCCGAGAGATACTGCACCCTGCCAACCCGGGGTCGGTGTACCACATGACAAAGACGCTCGACCAGCTGTTGTTCGCCTTCTATGCCAAGAACGACGGCGTTCGGGTCACCGACCTCCACCAGGGGATCGTTTGGGGCACTCAAACGGCGCAGACGGCGATGGACGACCGGCTCGTCAACCGGTTCGATTACGACGGCGACTATGGGACGGTACTCAACCGGTTCCTCATGCAAGCGGCCGTTGGGCACCCCTTGACCGTGCACGGGACCGGAGGCCAAACGCGGGCCTTCATCCATATCCGTGACACTGTTCGGTGTATCGAACTGGCGGTCAACAACCCGCCTGAAGCCGGTGAGCGAGTTTCGGTTTTCAACCAGACAACCGAGGTCCACCGAGTGCGCGACCTGGCTGCACTCGTTTCGCAACTCACGGGGGCCGAGGTGGTTATGCTGCCCAACCCACGGCGCGAGGCGGCCGAGAACGACCTGGTCGTCCGCAACGACCGCTTCCTCGCCCTCGGCCTAAACCCCACCACGCTCTCGGAAGGGCTGCTCGAAGAGGTCCGTCTCATCGCCAGCAAGTACCGCGACCGGGTGGACCCGTCCAAGATCGTCTCTCGCTCGGTTTGGCGCAAGGGTATGGAGGTGGCGCCCGATTTGCAGGTCGTCGTCCCCGCCCAGGTGGACGCGGACGGAAAGGCAGACGGCGCCGCAGGCGACGAACTGGTGGGCGGCAACGGCGCCACCACCTCCAGGCGGACGAGGCGCCCGTAATCCTTTAGGGCTTCAGACCATCGAAGGTGGGCCGGCCGCCGCAATGTCGCCCGTGTAGGCGCGGTCAATGTGGTTGACGGTAAAACCGAGCTCGACGTACAGCTTCACGGCCGGAGCATTGGTTGCGTCTACGTACAGCATGGCTTCGTTCACGCCTTTCGATGCCAGGTAGCCGAGGCCGGCGAGGGTGAGCTGGCGCCCGAGCCCCCGCCCGGCAAAGTCCGGGTCCACCGCCACCACGTAGATCTCGCCCAACGAAGGGCTGTGAACTTTGGTCCAGCAGAAGCCGGCCAGGCGGCCCTGTTCGCCCTCAGGTTCGTAAAGGAGGAAGCCGTCGGGGTCGAACCAGGGCTGCGCCTCCCTCGCCTTGATGGTCTCCTCGGTCCAGCCTCCCTGTTCCGGGTGCCAGTGGAAGGCGCGGTTGTTCACCTCGAGCCAGGCGTGCTCATCCGAGCCGGGCCTGAACTGGCGGGTCTTGATGGTCGCCTGCTCCGCCACCGGGAGGGGCCGGCGCATTTGGTAGAGGGCGCGGCCAGGCGACAGTCCCACCGCCTTTGCCATTCGATCATGGTAGGGGCCCGGCTGGCTCACCCAAAGGTGCAGGTGCCCGCCGCCCTCTTCCGCGATCAACTTGATGGCGCCCTTTACGAGGTCGATGGCCACCGTGTTCCCGGGTGTCCGGTGATGGGGGTCGACGACGAACTCGAGCCCCCAGCTGGAGCCATCGCCTGCGCCGTCGTGGGGCCCCAGGCTTAGCTGCGCGTAGCCGACGGGGTGGGAATGGCCCGGTTCCCACGCCACGAGCCCGGCCACACCTTCACGTCCTCCCTGGACGAGGTCGAGCCAGGCGTGTTCTCCGAGGGCCGGGTGGGCATCGGCCTCGCTGGCCGCCGTTAGGAGCTCTGTGACAGCGGCCAAGTCGTTCTCGTCGAGTTGGCGCTTAACCTCGATCTGGTGCACTCGTCTCGAAGCTAGCCTCCTTTACAGATGCTTCGGGAACGACGTGAGAGAGACGACGTCTCTTGTTCACTTCGTCCTCGAAATCTCCTTAGCGCCGGCGAAAAAACCTAGCTTCGGAATGAAACAAGGAGGCAACCGATGCTTTTGCCCAAGAGGTGCCATGTGCAGCCGTTGACGGGGTGGCGTGGAAAGAGCCCGCCTCCTTGTCCCTGTCGAGCACCTCTGGTCTCAAGCGCTGACAATGCCATCGCGTCGTAGCGGCTCTATTGCCCCGGTGGCAGTGCCCGAGCCGGTGCCCGAAGATGTCCCCGTCCGGCCGCGGTCGTCGAGCCGGCCCCGGACGCCAGCAGGCCGCGCCCGGGTCACGGCGGCCCGCCTGGCCGATGAGTACCCCGGCACCGCCAAGGAGCTGTGTGAGCTCGATTACGAGACCCCGTGGCAGTTATTGGTGGCCACGGTGCTCAGCGCTCAGACGACTGACGAGCGCGTCAACTCCGTTACCCCGGGACTGTTCGCCAAGTACCCGGGGGCGGCGGACCTCGCCGGCGCCAACCCGGACGACGTAGAAGCGCTCATCCGTCCGACGGGGTTTTTCAGGGTCAAATCAAAGACGGTGGTGGCCATGGCCAACGCTGTGTGCGAGCGATTTGCGTGTGAGGTACCCACAGCCCTTGAAGACCTCGTGACCCTGCCTGGTGTCGGGCGGAAAACCGGCAACGTCGTCCGCAGCGTCGCGTTCGGCTTGCCTGGTCTGCCCGTCGACACTCACGTGGGCCGCATCAGCCGCCTTCTTGTGCTTACAACGGAAAAGGACCCGGAACGGGTGGAGTCCGACCTTTGTGCCATGTTGCCCAAAAACGAGTGGGGGCCGCTCAGCCTGCGCATGATCCTGCATGGCCGTCGCGTATGTATCGCCCGCCGGCCCCGGTGCGCGGAGTGCATCCTGGCTGACTTCTGCCCGTCGGCGGTGCTGCCGCTGGGCTGGGCCGGCCCGGTAAAGGCGGCGACTCCCAGGAAACCGGCACCGGCGAAGACAGCTGCGCCAGCGACTACGAGCTAGCGCGCCGAACCGGCGCTGACGAGCCGTTCCAGCCGGCGACTGGCCACTCCGAGCGCTCTTTCGACCTCGGCCAGGTCGACTGCGTAGCGCTCTTCGTCCGCCGGCGAGAGTTCGGACAGGATGCGGGTGACGCGTCGCGTTAGTTCGCTGAGCGTGCTGGAAACGGCGGTCAGTTCGGCGGCGGCACTCATGGCGCCCAGCTTGGCCCGGCGGTCAGGCTAAGCGCCCAGAAAAGGGCGCGCCCGGGTAAAAGGCGGCTCTTGATGTTCCCGGTCCCTCCGAAGCGCCGGCTCAAAGGTGGTTGTGGCTGCACTAGTAACATCGGGCGGATGTCAAAAGTGCTCACCTGCCTCGACCGGGGCGGCGTAGGGAAAGGCTTGTGACGCCGCCCCCGGGCCTGGCCCGGTCCCTCCCCGAGCCTCGCGCTGACCTCGGCCTGCGCCAGGGGTACCACTCACCCCAGGTGCCGGTTGAGGTCCGGCTCAACACCAACGAGTCGCCTTACCCGCCTCCGGCCGAATGGCTCGACGCCCTGCTCGTCGAGGCGAGGAAGATCGCCTTTAACCGTTACCCTGACCGCTCTGCTCTGGCTCTGCGCACCGAGCTGGCCAAATTGCACAACGTCGACGTGGGGCAAATATTCGTGGCCAATGGCTCCAATGAAGTGCTGCAGTCGATTTGCCTCGCCTACGGGGGCGGGGGGCGAAAAGCAGCGATGTTCGAGCCCACATATGCCCTTCATTCGCATATCGCGCACGTAACCGGTACGCCGCTAGTACAGGGCAAAAGGCGGCCGAACTTCACGGTAGACGTCGGCGCCGCCGTCAGCCTGATCGAAAAGGAGGCCCCGTCAATTGTCTTCCTGTGCTCTCCGAACAACCCCACGGGGACGGCCGAGGACGAAGGTACGGTAAGCGCGGTAATCGCGTCGTCGCCGGGCCTTACCGTGGTCGACGAGGCTTATGGCCAGTTCTCGTCGTGGTCGGCGCTCGAGCTGGTGCGTGAGGATGTGCCGCTCGTAGTCGTTCGCACGTATTCGAAGACGTGGTCGATGGCCGCTTTGCGCCTCGGGTACCTGATCGGCCCGAGCGAGGTCGTGAACGTACTGGACCGCGTCGCACTCCCGTACCATCTGGACGCCTTGAAGCAAGCTGCCGGCCGATTGGCGCTACGGTTTTCCTCGCAAATGGAACAACGCGTGGCGTTGATAGTGGCCGAACGGGAACGGGTGGCCGCCGAGCTGTCGAAGATGGCCGTCAAAGTTTGGCCGTCCCAAGCCAATTTTGTCTTGTGGAGGCCTTTGCGCCACAGCGGCGCCGAAGTGTGGGAGGGCCTTGTCCGCCGGTCCGTCCTGGTCCGGGACACGTCCAGTTGGCCGGGGCTGGAGGGGTGCCTGCGGACCACTATCGGTACGAGGGAAGAAAACGACAGGTTCCTCTCGGCTGCTGCGGAGGTGCTCGTATGAGCGAGGGCCGCCAGGTCACCAGGGAACGCAACACCAAAGAAACGGAAATATGGCTGAAGCTGGCGGTCGACGGTACCGGCCAAGTGGAAGTGGCCACGGGACTGCCGTTTTTCGACCACATGATCTCCCAGCTAGGCCGCCACGCCGGCTTCGACCTCGAGCTAAAGGCAGCCGGCGACCTCGTCGTGGACGCCCACCACACGGTAGAGGACGTAGGTATTGCCCTCGGGGGGGCGCTGCACGACGCGCTCGGCGACAAGGCGGGAGTGAGACGGTTCGCTTCCATCGCCGTTCCCCTTGACGAGGCGCTCATCGAGGTGGCCCTGGACCTGTCGGGCCGGCCATTCCTCGTCTACGAGGTGGACCCGGGGGCAGGAGGCGAAGCCTATCCCCTGGGTGACCCTCCTTTTGACCCTCAATTGGCTGAGGAGTTTTGGCGCGCGTTTTGTATCTCGAGCGCCGTCACGTTGCACATCCGCATGCGCAGTGGGCGCAATTCCCACCATATCCTGGAGGCTTGTTTCAAGGGTGTGGCCCGGGCATTGCGTGATGCGGTCAGGGTCGAGGGCGCCGAGGTCCCGTCGACCAAGGGCGTCCTGGGCTAAAGACGGCCGTGTCGGGACCTTTTATCGCCGTCGTGGATTACGGGATCGGCAACCTGCGGTCGGCCGAAAAAGGGCTCGGCCGGGCGGGGGCCGATGCCCGCCTGGTAACCGGCGCGGGCGACATCAGTGCGGCGGACGGTGTGGTCCTGCCCGGCGTGGGCAATTTCGGTTGCTGCAGCAAAGCTCTTTCGGACAGCGGCTTATGGGGGGCGACCATGGACGCGGCCCGTTCGGGACGACCGTTCCTCGGTATCTGCGTCGGGATGCAACTCCTCTACCAGCGTTCGGAGGAATCGCCCGGGATAGCGGGCCTTTCGGTGTTCGAAGGGACGATTGCTCTTCTCCCTGACGGCGTCAAGCGCCCACAAATGCAGTGGAACCGCCTCGACGTTTCGTCGGGTAGCCGCCTGCTAAAGGGGTTCGAGCGAGACGCATGGGTCTACTTCGTGCATTCATACGCCGCACCTATTGGGCAAGAAACGGCGGCGACCTGTGACTATGGCGGGCCCGTATCGGCGGCGGTCGAAATGGGAGCGGTCTGGGCCACGCAGTTCCATCCCGAGAAATCGTCGGCTGTGGGACTGGGTGTGCTGGCCAATTTTGTGGCCACCTGTAATTAGAAATGGAGCTTTACCCGGCCATTGACCTGAGGGGGGGACGCTGCGTGCGCCTGACGCAGGGCGACTTCGGGCGGGAAACCGTCTACGGGGCCGACCCCGTGGAAAGGGCGAGAGCATTCGAGGCCGCCGGCGCCCGCTGGATCCACGTAGTCGACCTGGACGCGGCGCGGACGGGGGTGGCAACGAACAGGCCGGCGATCGCTTCGATAGCGGCAGGGGTAGGTATCCGCGTGCAGGCCGGTGGGGGAGTGCGCAAGGACGAAGACGTGGCCGAGCTACTAGAGGCCGGCGTCGCCCGGGTCATGATCGGCACGGCCGCGGTGCTGCAAGAGGGCTTTCTGGCCGGCGTCGCCCAGCGCTGGCCCGGGCAGGTAGGCGCGGCTGTCGACCACTTCAACGGTGAGGTCCGGGTCCGGGGATGGGAGGAGGGCTCTGGCCGCGACGTGGCCACCGTAGTGCTAAGCCTGGCGGGGGAGGGCGCCGCCGTCGTAATGGTCACAGAGATATCGCGCGACGGGCTCATGCTCGGACCCGACCTCAATGGGTACCGTCGGCTGCTCGAGAAGTGCGAGGTGCCGCTCATCGCGTCAGGGGGTGTGGGGGCGCTGGACGACCTGCGCCGGCTGGCCTGGCTGCAGGCTGGAGGCCGCCATCTGGCCGGTGTGATAGTCGGTCGCGCCATCTACGAGGGTCGTTTCACGGTGCCCGACGCGATCGCGGCGTCCCGAGGCCTGCCCGTATGAAGCCGGCTGCGAGCGTATGAGGGCGGTGCGGGTCATCCCGTGCCTCGACGTGGACGCTGGCCGGGTAGTCAAGGGCGTTAGGTTCAGCGGCCTGCGAGATGCCGGAGACCCGGTCGAGCTGGCCGCCCGTTACGACACCGAAGGGGCGGACGAGGTCGTCTTTTATGACATAACCGCATCGGCCGAAAGCCGCCCGACCATGCTGGACGTGGTGGCGCGCACAGCGGAACAGGTCTTCATCCCGCTCACAGTCGGGGGTGGCGTCCGCACCCTCGAGGATGCTCGCCGGCTACTGCGCCTCGGTGCCGACAAGGTCAGCGTCAACTCGGCCGCGGTGGCGCGGCCCGAGCTGGTGCAAGAGATCTCGGCTACCTTCGGCGCCCAGTGCACCGTGATCGGAGTGGACATGCGCAAGAGGACCGGCGAACCAACTGGGTGGGAGGTTTATGTGAACGGCGGCCGCGCCGCGACCGGGCTTGATGCTGTCGAGTGGGTGGTGCGGTGTGAGGAATTGGGTGCGGGCGAGGTCGTGCTCAATTCGATGGACCGTGACGGTACCAGGCAGGGATATGACCTGGAGCTGACCCGCGCGGTGGTGGAGGCCACCGGCATCCCGGTGGTGGCCAGCGGCGGCGTAGGCTCCCTGCGAGACCTGGTGGACGGGGCTGTGCTCGGGGGGGCCGACGCCGTGCTGGCGGCGTCCATATTCCACTTCGGGGAGGCGACGGTGGCAGAGGCAAAAGCTGAGCTAGCAGCGGCTGGCGTGACGGTCCGACCCTTCGGGCGCTAGCTTGCCCGCCATGGCCCCCAACGACCCTGGCTCGCCCAAGCAGGCGGTCCAGATGCTCACCGACCGTGTACTGGTGCAGGTCCCCCGGTCGGAAGGCGAACGCAAGTCCAAAGCCGGCATCCTGATACCGGCCACGGCTGAGGTCCCTCGCCGTCTCACCTGGGCAGAAGTCGTAGCGACGGGCCCCCACGTGCGCTCCATCAAGGCGGGCGATCAGGTGCTGTTCAACCCGGAGGACCGCTTCGAGGTCGAGGTGCAGGGCGAGAACTACCTGATCCTGCGCGAGCGCGACATACATGCCGTCGCCGCCGAACGGGTCACTGACGGGACCGGGCTCTACCTCTAAGCCCCGGCGCCGCTGGGGCCGCTTAGCATGGAGGCATGATGGTCGCGGTC
>CAWJSS010000012.1:0-230792 GCA_963845605.1 uncultured Acidimicrobiaceae bacterium | reverse complement strand
CCCCTGCCGCCAGAAAGAGGCGCTCATGAGCACGGTTGTCGCAGGTATCACCACATCGGTAGACGGGTACATCACGGGGCCGGATGATCGTCCGGGTTGCGGCCTGGGCGTGGGTGGCGAGCGGCTGCACTACTGGGTGTTCGGTGGCCCCTGGACGTACGACTCGGTAGGGGGCGAGCCGGTGGGCGAGGACAAGGCGTGGTTCGATGAGACGCTGGCCCGCAATGGGGCTGTCATTACGGGTCGGGGGACTTACGAGGCGGCGGAGCACTGGGGAGGCCACAACCCCTGGGACGGGCCCCTGTTCGTGGTCACCCACCGCCCGCAGGAACAGCCTCCGGGCGATGAGTTCATCTTCGTGGCCGGCGTCGCGGAGGCGATCGAGCAGGCCAAGGCGGCGGCGGGGGAGAAGCAGGTCTACGTGATGGGAGGAGGGCAGGTCATCCGTCAGGCGCTGGCCGGTGGGTACGTCGACCAGCTCACGATCATCGTCGCTCCTGTGGTGATGGGCGGGGGCAAGCGCCTCTTCGAAGGTTTCAGGCAGTCGCTGGACCTCGAGCACCGTGGCGTTCGACAGTCGCCGTTTGCCACCTTCATCGATTACACAGTCAAAAAGTGACGCGGGCCCAGTTCCGCGACGGCCGTTGATACCTTCGAACACGTGGGCAAATACATAAGACCGGCGTCGAGGTAACACCTTTGGACGACCGTAGTTGGATGACTCCCTCTCCGAGGCTATGGGTCATGCGCTGCTGGGAGGTAGTGGTCCTGACCATCGTGGCGGCCGTCGTCGTGGCGGTCGTCATTGCCCCGGACGTCGTTTTCGTCGTCGTGGGAGTGGTGGCGGCGCTGGCCGTAGGGTCCATCTGCCTCGTGGCCGTGCGCCGCAGGTTCCACGCTTGGGCCTACCAGGAGCGCGAAGAGGACCTGGTGGTCTCGCGAGGTGTCATGTTCCGCCGGCAGTCCGTAGTGCCGTACGGGCGGATGCAGTTCGTCGACGTGACCGCCGGCCCGGTGGAGCGGATCTTCAAGCTCTCCACCGTCAAGCTCCACACGGCCGCCGCAGCCAGCGACGCTCGCATCCCGGGCCTGGAACAAGGTGAGGCGGCCCGTTTGCGAGACCGCCTGGCCGCCCTCGGGGAAGCCAAGGCGGCTGGCCTTTGAGCCTGGGGCCCCCGGTGGGTGGGTGGCAGCGGCTACACCCGCTCACGCCGGTCGTCGTGGGTGGGCGCCTTGGCGTGGTCCTGTTGGTGCTGCTGGCCGAGGATTCGGCCCGCGGCGCCCGCAGCCTGTCGACGGTGGTCGTCGAGCTGGTGCTGCTGGGGATCGTCCTTATCGCCGGCCTGGTCAAATGGCTCGTGACCAGGTGGGCACTGGATGGGCAGACGCTGCGCATCGAGACCGGCCTGTTCAAGCGGGACGCTCGTCAGCTCCCACTGAGCCGCATCCAGGCGGTGGACGTCGTCCGCCCGTTCCTGGCCCGGATGTTCGGCCTCGCCGAACTGCGCGTCCGCCTTGCCGGCTCTGGCCGGAGCAACGGGCGTCTCGCTTATTTGGCCGAACCGGTGGCCGTCGACCTGAGGGCTCGCCTCCTGGCCGGGCATCACGGCCTCGACCTGGCCACGCCCGAGCCGGCCGTGCGGCCCGTGGCGACGGTACCGGCCAATCAGTTGGTCGTTTCTGCGGTGCTCACGCCGGCGTCGTTCGTGGCCGCCTTGTTGGTGGCCGCCATCATCGCCCTGCCGGAGATCTCCCGGGCGGCCGCCGCCACGACGGTTGGCTTTTTGGTCGTTTACCTCATTGGCTTCGCCAGGCAGCTATGGCGCCGGGTCGTGGACCAGTACGGGTTCGCCGTTGGCGTCGCTCCAGACGGGCTTCGGGTCCGGCGAGGGCTCTTTTCCACGGTGTCCGAGACGATCCCTTACGCCAGAGTGCAGGCCGTGAGGAAAGTTGAGCCGCTGTTATGGCGCCCACTCAAATGGTGCAGGTTGGAAGTCGATGTGGCTGGTTCTGCCGGGCAGGAGCAGGGCGGCCGGTCGGCCAAGTTGACGAGGTCCCTCTTCCCGGTGGGTCAGGTTGACGTGGCCGATCAGCTCTTCTCCTCGCTGCTGGGGTTACGGCAGTTCCCGTTGTCGAAGCCGCCCGAGCGGGCCTTTTGGAAAGCGCCGTTCAGCTACCACTTCCTGGCTTCCGGGTCGGACGGCTCAGTAGCCGCTGCCACCACTGGCCGGTTCCGCAAGGTCACGACATGGGTCCCGCTCGAAAAGGTCCAGAGCGTGCGCCGGGTCCAGGGACCCGTTCAACGAGCGTTCAACCTGGCCAGTGTCTACCTTGATGTGGCGGGCCGGCGGGTGCGGGCCGAACTACGCGACCGTGAGGTGGAAGAGGCGGACAGACTTTTCGAACAGCTCGTCCTGCAGAGCCGCGCCGCCCGCCGGCGGGCCTCGCTCCAGTCGAAGCCAGTAATTGGGGCGAACACCGCCGGTACCGGCGAGACCGGCGAGACCGGCGAGACCGGCGAGCCTGCCATGCACGGGGCGGACGCCACGGCGGCCGCACCGTTAGCCGGTACCGGGCAACCACTACCTCCGCCTCCGTCAGCCTAAGCCGGCCCACCTCGCCAAGGCCCCGCCTCAGAAACCTTGCGCGCTCCAACGGCAAAATTACCAGGAACGCCAACGGGACGGTGACTTCGAACGCGCAAGTAGTCCTTCGGCGGTTCCTAACCGGCATACAGTCGCCTATGGCCGTTCGCTGGACGACAGGGTTCCTCGATTTCCCGACCGCCACCTTCGAGCTAGGGCGCTCGTTTTGGCGAGGAGTTACGGGCTATGCCCTTTCTGCCCCGCGAGGTGCCGCCGGTCAGTTCGCCACTCTAGAACCGCCGCAAGGCGACCCTTATCTTCGCGTTCAACGAACAGAGAGCGGCCCGCCCGGGTGCCACCTCGACCTCCACGTGGACGATGTCGAGGCCACGGCCCGGCGGGCAACGGCGCTGGGAGCGACAATTGAGCAAGACCGGCCCAACTTCGTTGTAATGTCCTCTCCGGGCGGTCTGGCATTTTGTCTTGTCGGCGCAAGCGAAGACGATATTTTTGAGCGGCCACCTCCTACTTCGTGGGCTTCGGGCCATAACAGCGTGGTCGACCAGGTCTGTCTCGACGTGCCGGCGGCGAAATTTTCAGCCGAGGGGGAGTTTTGGGAGTCGCTCACCGGTTGGCCGCGCCGCGCTGGCTCTCGTCCGGAGTTCGAGTACCTCGTCAGGCCACCCGAAATGCCAATCCGGCTGTTGTTACAGCGCCTGGACGACCGTGAAATAGGGTCGTGCCGCGCCCATCCGGACTTGGCTTGCGACCGCGTACCTTCGGAGCGGCTACGTCACGAAGAGCTCGGCGCGGTGGTTGTAGCTGAGCCGAGCTGGACGACCCTTCGCGACCCGACCGGTCTCGCTTATTGCATTACCCGACGTGACCCGATCACAGGGACGCTGGCAAAACCATGAGCAGGCTTAGGCACTTTTCGGACTGCGATGGTGGGGCCTTGGCCTTGAATTGGAGTGTTCATGACCAATAGCGGCAATGGTCTCGGAGCCGAAGCCTCTCGGCTAGCCCAGGACGGTTACGGCCTGGCCGCCTGGAAACGGTGGGGACCATACGTTTCCTTGCGCCAATGGGGCACCGTACGCGAGGACTACAGCGCAGAAGGGGACGCGTGGCAGTCGTTTTCTCATGACCAGGCGCGGTCGCGCGCCTATCGATGGGGCGAGGACGGCCTGGGCGCCATTTGCGACCGCTGGCAACACCTTTGTTTCGGTGTGGCCCTTTGGAATGGCAATGACCCCTTTCTGAAGGAACGGCTTTTCGGGTTGACCAACCACGAAGGCAACCACGGCGAGGATGTGAAGGAGTATTGGTGGCCGCTCGATTCGACGCCGACGCATTCGTTCATGCGGTGGCTGTACCGTTACCCCCAGGCTCGTTTCCCCTATGAGGACCTGATCGAGGAAAACCGCCGCCGGGGCCGGGACCAGCCCGAGTTCGAGTTAGTCGATACAGGTGTCTTCGACGGCAACCGGTTTTTCGATGTGGAAATCGTGTACGCCAAATCAGCACCGGACGACCTCTGCATCCGCATCCGTTGTGCCAACGCGGGGCCTGAGCCGGCAGAGATCCACGTACTTCCGACGGTGTGGTTCCGCAACACATGGGCGTGGGGCCAGGATCCCCGTCGTCCCGCACTTCACGCCCACGACAACCTCACCATCGCCCTTAGCCACGGGGCACTCGGGAGGTTTTGGTTGTCTTGCGACGAAACGGTGGCCACGCCCACGTTGCTGTATACCGAGAACGAAACGAACCGAGAGCGTGTTTTCGGTGCCCCCAATCCGACCCGATACGTGAAAGATGGGATCAATGACCATGTGGTCGGAGGGGCGCAGAGCGTAAACCCGGCCCGGACGGGGACAAAAGCGGCGGCCTGGTACCGCCTCTCGGTCGAGCCGGGCACCACGCTCTCCATCTCGCTGCGGCTCGCAGCGGAGGCGCCGGCAGGAGACATGTTCGGGACCGCTTTCGATCGTACGCTCCGCAACCGCGAACAAGAGGCGGACGAGTTCTTCGCCGCCGCCCTGCCACCCCAGCGGTCTCCCACGAGCGCAGCGCTTTTCCGCCGTTCCATCGCCGGGTTGTTGTGGACCAAGCAATATTACCGTTTCCACGTCAGCGAATGGCTGGACGGAGACCCCGCGTCGCCGGCCCCGCCCGACGGCCGCAGGGCCATAAGGAACACGGACTGGACGCACCTCGCCAATAGCGATGTGATCTCGGTCCCAGACAAGTGGGAGTACCCGTGGTATGCCTCCTGGGACCTGGCATTCCACATGCTGCCCATCGCTCTGGTGGACCCCGCGTTCGCAAAAGAGCAGCTGATCTTACTTTGTCGAGAGTGGTACATGCACCCGAACGGGCAACTCCCCGCTTATGAATGGGGGTTCGACGACGTCAACCCTCCCGTTCACGCCTGGGCCGCTTGGCGCGTGTACAAGATAGATGCCAAGGCCACCGGTGTAAAAGACTACGAGTTCCTGCAACGCGTCTTTCAGAAGCTGCTCATGAACTTCACGTGGTGGGTCAACCGGAAAGACGTACACGGTCGGAACGTTTTTGCCGGCGGATTCCTCGGGCTCGACAACATCGGGCTTTTCGACAGGTCCAAGCCCTTCCCGGGTGGGGGGCAATTGGAGCAGGCTGACGGGACCAGCTGGATGGCTATGTACGCGCTCAATATGCTGGCCATCGCACTTGAGCTGGCGGAACACGACCGGACGTACGAAGACATCGCCACCAAGTTTTTCGAGCATTTTCTGGGGATCGCGCACGCTCTCAACTCGCTCGGCCTGTGGGACGAGGTCGATGGGTTCTTCTATGACCTGTTGCTGGTGCCCGGCCACCAACCCGTACCGCTCAAGGTCCGCTCGGCTGTAGGTCTGGTGCCGCTGTTTGCCGTCGAAACCATCTCGTTCTCGGCTTTGCGCCGACTGCCCGACTTCTCTGCCCGGATGCGCTGGTTCGCCCGGCACAGGCCCGGGCTTTATGACAGCGTGTTCACCATCGAAGAGGCGGGAGAAGGCGGGACGGGCCGCCAGATGCTTTCCGTGCTCGGCCAGGAGCGCCTTCGCCGCGTCCTCGCTCGGCTGCTCGACGAATCGGAGTTCCTGTCGCCCTACGGGATCCGCTCCATGTCGCGCTTCCATCGGGACAACCCTGTGTCCATCGACCTCGACGGTGCCGTCCATCGCGTCGACTATGAGCCGGCGGAGTCGACCACCGAAATGTTCGGCGGGAACTCGAACTGGCGCGGACCGGTGTGGTTCCCGATCAATTTCCTGGTGGTCGAATCGCTCCAGAAGTACCACTGGTTCCTGGGCGACGAGTGGACCGTGCCGTTCCCGACGGGTTCGGCCCGAGAGCTGAACCTGGCCGCCATCGCGGGCGAACTGTCACGCCGGCTGATCGGGATTTTCATGCCGGGTGGCGATGGCCGGCGGCCCGTCAATGGTGGGAACGACCGGTTCGATTTTGACTCGGCATGGAGGGACCAGGTGCCATTCCCAGAGTATTTCCATGGGGATACCGGGGCGGGGTTGGGGGCCAGCCAGCAAACGGGCTGGACGGCGCTTGTAGCCAAGCTTGTGAGCCAGAGCGGGACTTGAACGGCCTGCGTGCGCCGGCTGCACCCGTTGACACCGGGTTGACGGGATCTGCGCTGCAGTGGCGCGAGTCAATATCGACGAATGTCAATATGATGGGCCTTGGGCGCCGGCCCGTCAGGCGCTTTTACCGCGCTCGGGACCGGACGGTGCGCTTAGGGCCTGGGTGCGAACATATTTTTCCGGGGCCGAGCGAATATACCCTGAACGCTCTAGGTTGTTAAGTGGTTGAGCGTTGGGTTGCAGGCACCGGACCAAAGGAGCGAGATGGCCGAGGAGACGAACCACTATTCGAGGCGGACACCGGCCGACCGGGACCTGCGGGCATCCGACGCCGACCGCACCGCTGTAGGGGACATCCTTCGTAAAGAGCACGTGGTGGGCCGCCTCGACACGGACGAGTTCGCTGACCGCTTCGGACGCTGTCTCGAGGCCAAGACCTACGCACAGCTAGATGTCTTGCTCGCCGATCTGCCAGAGGGTGCCGAGGCGGCGTTCACGGCTCGGCCCGCCCCGCTCAGGGCTACGGCGTGGCAGGGTGGGCCTTGGTACGGGCGGCGGCGTCCCTGGCGGGTGCCGGCAATGGCATGGCTCGTCCTGGTGGGAGTCCTGGTAGCTCTAAGCGGCGGACCGGCGTTGTGGGTGCTCGTGCCCCTGGTCTTCTTGTTCGTGGTCCGTCCGCTTATGTGGCGTTCAGCCGGGAGGCCAGGTTGGGGCCGGCGGAGCGGCTGCGGGCCCAGGGCCTACGGCACCTGGCTATAGACGGCTCCCGGCTGACGAAGGAGGACCAGCCGATGGACATTGCGGCGCTTGCCGACCTTTTGCATGAGACGTCCGAGCATCACGGCGCCTTCGAAAAGATCGCCCCCAAGCACAATTGGTGGGACTGGTATGCCGCCTATATGACCGCTCGGGAGAGCGGTAGCCCCCCCGACGAGGCGGCCAAGGCGGCGGGCGCTTATATGGGGCAGGCTTTCGGCATCCATATCTCGTAGTCTTCGGCCTAGCGCCGGCCTTGGCCCGCCCGCAATTTCCAATAGCGCGCCTAAAGAGAAGAGGGTTCCCATTATGGCTCGACCGCACCAGCCAGGCCAGGCCGAGTTCCGATCGCTCTTACCTGACAGTATCAACTGGGAGCCCTTCCCCGCCTTCCCGGCGGCGGCCAGGCTCGCCGTCGTCGTCGGCCATCCCTCCGAGGCAGGGGCGTACGTGATCAGGGTCAAGGTGCCTTCTGGCGTGAAGCTCATGCCTCATAGGCACCCAGAGGACCGCGTTTACACCGTAATCTCGGGTGTCTTTTACATTGGCCTGGGAGAGGAGTTCGACGCTTCCAAGCTCGAGGCATATCCGCCTGGAAGTGTTATTGTCCTGCCCGGGGAAACCCCACATTTCCATTGGGCAAAGTCGGGGGAGTACGTCAGTCAGGTGACAGCGATTGGGCCACTAGGGCTGGAGTACGTGGACCCGGGAGACGACCCACGCGCAGGCGCCAAGCACGAGGCTTGAAGACTCGACTCGACGGGTGGCAATTCCTTCGTTCCGATCTCGTGCGGGCGCGGGCGGCCTGACCGGGGGGGGCGGGGTGCCGGCGAAGCGGCCGGAAGCGCGGGTGCATGCGGGCTCACTGCCGGTAGCGAAGACGCTTCTCGTGGGGGCCTCATCCGTTATTAAAAGCGGCCCCCTTTGGGCTACACCCTTTATTTTGCTGCTGCTAAGGGCTACCGTCGCGCGTCGAATACGACGAGGGATCGAAGCGCAGGAAGGGAAGGGACGACGATGCATTATGTGATGTTGCTCCGTTGGAAGCAGGGCCTGACTCGCGAACAACGCGATGGCGCACTTATAAACCGAGCCGGTTGGAAGTACCCGTCCGGCGTGGAAGTCGTCGCTGAGTACTGGCCGTCGGCCGAAGACCCCGCCGTGGTCTCGATCTTTCGGGCCGACGACTTCGGCGCCTTGATGGAGATCGCCTTTACCTGGGGGGCCATCTTCGATATCACCACCCTCCCGGCGATTAGCGCCGAGGATGGCCTGAAGATTGGCCCTGATGTACTGGGGCGCCGTCAGTTCTAAACGCCGACACCAGGTCGTCACGTCCGCGTGCCGACGTCAAATCACATTTGAAGGACCAACTGGGCGCCTGGCCCTCATCACCCAGTTCGGAAGGGGGCTACAGAAGCCCCGCCCGGCCGGGTGGCCAGATTCGGACGAAGGCCCGTCCGACCAGATAGCTGGCCGGAACAGGTCCCCAATACCGCGAATCGTCGGAGTCCTTCCGGTTATCGCCCATCACGAAATAGGTCCCGGCGGGGACACGATAGGGGTTGGGCAATTGGAGCATGCCCGGAATGTCCCATAGCGTGCAATACTCCGAGCTAGGGTCCTGCCAGCCTTTCGGGAGATAGGGTTGTGGCTCCTGCTTGCCGTTGACGTAAACACGGCAATTTGATACTGACAGCGACTGCCCTGGTCCGGCTATGACCCGTTTGATCAAGTCATTGTCTGTCGAGTTATCTTTGGGCGGCCGTCGGAACACGACGACGTCGCCATTGTGTACGGCATGCAAGTCGTAAGACAGCTTGTTCACCAACACGCGGTCGCCGCGCATGAGGGTGGGTTCCATAGAACCGCTCGGGATGTAGAAGGCCTGAATGGCAAAGGTCTTGACCAGCAGGGCGGCGACCAGCGCAACGACCACGACCACCAGCCACTCAACGGCCACCTGGCGGGGCTTTCGACGGCCCTTTGAACGGTCCTCGGTGTCGCCCTCGCCGCCGGCTTGGTTCACGTCGGGCGGGGCGCTTGGTCCAGGAGGGCCGGCCCTGAAGGCCGACCCTCCGCCATCCAGAGGATTAGCCATTGCGCTCCTCCTTGTTGCCATCCACATTGTGACGAGCCGAGGTTTTCGCCGTGGCTGTAGACGACCAGCTTCGACGGCCTACGAGCACGGTCGCATTCCCGGAGAAATTGGCCGGGATGACAAGGCCCACTACGCAACCCGTCGCCCCGTCTGCGCATGGCCCTTTGACCTCGCTGATGATGGCCCGGGAGGGCGAGGGTGGCCCGGTCACGAGAGCGCCCACAATCGAACCAACTTCGTTGGCCGGGGCCGGGACCTGCCGCACTGCGACAGAGAAATGATGGGCGCGGAATGCTGACGTCAACTCGGTGACGGCCTCTGACCGCTGGGTCACCTCCACTCTGACGACACCGACGGCGGCGGCCGGGGCCGGCGAGGTGGACATGGCCAGTGATGTGCCCGCGATGGACGCGGCAGCCACCAACGCCGCGGCGCGAGCCCGCCACCGTCGCCTGACGAGCGGGGCCAGTCGCTCGCGAAGAGCACCGCTCAAGTAACTGAGTGCGATCGAGGCCGGCGGGACACCATCGTCAGCCAGCAGCCGGGCCAGTTGGGCAGCCTCGTCGCCGTGGCGCGCTTTCCAGCCCCTTGGATAGCAACGCAGCGCCAGTTCCACGACGCGGTTTGGTCCTGCAGCGCCCGTCATGTCGCCCCGAAGCCGAGCCGGAACCGGCCCACCTTGCTTACGCGGTCGAGAGCGTCGAGGTGGGCCGTAAGGGCGGAAATACCATCAGGCGTTATGCGGTAAGGGTGGCGCCGGTCCTGGCTAGGAAGCGCTTCGATGAGCCCGAGGTGCTCCAGGCGGTCCAGGGCGCCGTACAGCGTGCCCGGGCCCAGCCGCACACCAGAAAAGGACATAACGTCCTGGATGAGCGCGTAGCCGTGTTTTGGGCCTCGGCCAGGCTGGTCAAGATAAGCACGGACGCGTCCCCGGCGCGCCGCAACGCATCCTCGCCCGGATTGCTCGCCGTGTGGTGGCCTGGTGTCATTGACCGTTCTCCTAGTACGGTCACCAATATATCAGTGAACGAAGTAGTCGGGGAAACGCGGTCCAAATCCGGGCGGCCCGGGCACAGCGCGCCGGCGTACTTTAAGCACATGGAATTCCTGGTTGACCCGAACGACCCGACGGCTGCGCAGCGACCTTCTAGCGGACGGGAGCCGGTCGCGGCCCCCCGGCTCCCGGTACCGCACCTAGACCTGGTATACCGCTTGGACGCCGCGCTCGGTGAACCGCTCGACGTCGGTCAGACCGAACACGGCCACCGCCGCATCGTCCCTCTGACCGGTGGGACGTTCGTTGGCCCCGAGCTGTCCGGCGACCTCATCCCGGGTGCCAGCGCGGACTGGCAGGTCCTGTTGCCGGACGGTACCTCACTGGCGGATCTGCGTTATACGCTGCGGACCCGCGACGGGGCAGTGCTCTACGTCCAGGCCCACGGCGTGCGCCACGGAAGCCCCGATGTCCTGGCTCGCCTGGGGCGCGGCGAGGACGTCGATGCCAGCGAGTACACGTTCCGGACCTCAACTCACATCGAAACGGCCGCACCCGAACTCGACTGGCTGAACAAAGGCGTTTTCATCAGCGTCGGCGGCCGGCAGCCCGGGGCTGTGATCTACGAGACTTACCTCGTCGGATGAGCGGCAGCGGCGACAAGGCGCATCAACTCGGCGCGCGTGCGCTCGCCCAGTGCCCGCCGGTGACCGGGCCCGGCTGAGGCTGGCCATCTTCGGGACGCAGCTAACGGGCCCCTAGGCGACAACCGGAACCCGCGATCGGCGGCTAGAAATAACGCACGTTGTGTGGGACTTCTCAGGCGATTTTGAAAAGGTGGGCCGAATGGCGGAGCGCAGCCCGATCGACCGGCGGTCGTTTCTGGCAGGCAGTATCAAGGCAGGCATTGGCTTCGGGTTGGGCGCGCGGTCGGTACGGCGGCTGCTGCCCCCCGGGCCTCCCCTAAATGCCGTGGTCACCCAGCCGGGGCCGCCGTCGGTCACCATCGAGCCGTTGCCACCTCCCAACTTCGTCAGGTTCGTCAGCCGGCCCGACCTCACCCCGGTGCCCGTAGCGATCAACGCCACGCGGGACTTCCTCGCTCTCGGACGGAAGCCCGGCTACATCTTCTGCGCGCCCAAAGCGCCCGTGGCGGCTAACCCCAATAGCGGGACCCCACCCCCCCGGGGGGATTTCCCGTACGGCGCCACACCCGGGCTCATGATCCTGGACACGGCCGGTGACCTGGTCTGGTTCAAGCCGCTCCCAGGGCCAGACGAGGTGCCGTTCAACTTTCGGGTCCAGAACTACAAAGGCAAACCGGCATTGACCTGGTTCCAGGGAGCCGTGGTTGATGCTCACGGGGACGGCCACTACGTCCTGGCCGACAGCACGTACCAGTCAGTGGGCCAGGTCGTGAGGACGGGTTATCCCTGTGACCTCCATGAGTTCATCGTGACGCCCGAGGGGACCGCCCTGTGCACTGCATATGACGACAACACCGTCCAGCACAATGGGATCCCCTTGTTTATCGGCCACGCTCAGGAAGTGGACATCGCCAGCAACGACCTCGTCTTCGATTGGGCGTGCTACCCCGCCGTGGGTTTGGACCTCTCTTACGCGCTGCCGACCCGCGGCTACTACGACTACTTCCACATCAATTCCATCGACCTCTGGCCCGGACCTGAGCGCAACCTCCTCATCTCGTCGCGGGCCACATCCGCCGTCTACCTCGTGGACCGTCAGACCAAGCAAGTCATTTGGCGGCTCGGCGGGAAGAAGAGCGATTTCGCCATGGGGCTGGGCAGCCGGTTCTGGTTCCAGCATGACGCCCGCTCCCTCGCCGATGGTTCGGGGTTGAGCCTGTTCGACGACGCCAGTGTCCCGACCCAGGAAACGTTCGCTTCCGGTAAGGTGCTCGACCTCGACATGAACGCCATGACCGCTACCCTCAGGCACCGCTATCTCCATACTGACGGCGAGATGAATACTCCCAGCCAGGGCAATTGTCAGCTCCTGCCCGGGGGCGGCCACGTCGTCGGCTGGGGTTTCCGCCCCTTCTTCAGCGTCTACGGGCCGTCGCCAGACGAGACACTGGGAGCTCCGCTTGGTACTGGACGGGCGCTTCCCCACGGGGGCAGCCAGCTACCGGAGTTTCCTGTTCCCGTGGAGAGGCAACCCGCCCCTGGACCGAGATGGCGGTGGTGGTGCGGCCTGCGGGCCTCGCCGGGCGATTGACGGCCTGGGTGAGCTGGAACGGGGCGACAGAGGTGGTGGCCTGGAGGGTTAACGGCGGCCCGTCCACCGGTCCCATGTCACCACTTGTCACTGCGCCGAAGGTCGGCTTCGAGACGGCCATCGAGTTCGCGGCTGGCGGAGCCAGCTACTTCGATGTTGACGCCATCGACGCCGCCGGGCACGTCATCGGCCGGACCACCCAGGTCACCGTCGTCTAGCTTCGCTCACTGCATCGCAGATCGCGCTCGGGCAATGCGGCCCGCTGGCGCGAGCCTGGGCACCACCGAGCGGGAAGGCCAGAGGCACGTCGGTGGATTATTTCCACACTGTTTGGCACGGCTGTTCCAAGGGAAGGGAACGACCGTGACCGAACTGACCTCTGAAGAAAAAGACCGGCTTCGAGCGGCTGAGGACCGGTACCTTGTGGCCCAAAAGGACTATCAACCGTTCACTATTACCGAGCCCCTGGTGGAGCGTGAAGTGCCGACCGTCAGGTTCGAGGAGATGAAGAAGGCCGAGGACGAAGTACAGGAGTCCGCACAGGCACTGGAAGACCTTCGCCGCCAGTTGGGCCTGCTTTCGGAGTAGGGGCTTCAGGGCCGCCCGGAAGGCACGGTCTTGTTGGAGGGCGGTGGAAAGACCGAAGTCACGCTCTGCGCCCGGCTCCGTCCTCAGGGCTGATCGAAGGGCTTGTTCATGGGCGGCGGCGTCTATGTCCAGCGTGACCTTTTCGTCGACCCAGATAATGGCCCTGTCGGCACGCAGCAGTGCCGTGGCCACCTGGCCCAGCGGAGCCAGCGTCTCTCTGGCCAGCGACAGCGCCGTGGATAGGGCGCTGGCGGAGGCGGCCGGTGCCAGCTTGGGGAACAGGAGTTCGCGGGCCGCTTCCGGGCCGAGCCGGCGGGCCGGGGTAAGCATGACCAGCTCGCGTAGGCGCCTGGCGGCGGGGCGGTACCAGGGGCTGGCCCAGCGCTCGTCCCGTTTTATGCTGAGCGGGCCGAGAAGTGTCACTCGTACCCGGTCGACGGCCAAGGCGTCGGTTTCCTCAACCGCTCCGGCGGCCACGTCCGCACGAGCAAACTCGCGTTCAACCCATCACTGGTGCCGTGGTTATTTGTGACGGTTGAGAACGACGACGATTTGTTGCCGCCGCCAGAGTTGTACAAGTTGGCGCCCGAGTACCTGCAGTACCTCGGCACCGCCAGCCCGGGGCAACGACATCTGTGAGAAGCCTCGTGGCCCCTCATCTTGTCCGGCAAGGAGGCCTGAGCGGCTCCGCCGCCGCACTGACGGTCGCGTCCCCAGGGGGTGCGACGAGCATCGACGAACTGGCCTACGAGAAGGGGGACCGGCTCTGGCTGGTCATCGCCGGCTGTTCAGCTTCCTGCTACGAAAAATATCGAACGACGATCAGACAAATAGTCCAAAGCATACGGGTCGGGACAGCGGCCTGAACGACGTTTGTGATCACGTTGTGATCAAAATGGCCCGGGCAACTTCCAGCCTCGGCGGACGATTGGTCGACCTAACATTATGTCGTGAGCCTGGCGCCTGACTATGCTTTCGCTCATCCGCTGCGGACGAATCACGGCGTCTGCAGGTGTTCGAGGAGAGGCTCGACCCGCTTAGTCACCGCCGTGGCGTCCCCTCCAAGGGAGGAACAAGATGGACCAGGGTTTCCTTTCTGGACAGGAAACGCCCAGCGCCGCCCCGCCCCGCTTACGTATCGGCCTGGTGGGCTGTGGCTACCAGGGCCAGTCCCTGACGATTGCGGCGACCCGTACGACAACCGTTTCCGTCGTTGCCTGCGCCGATCCTGACGCTCGGGCGGCTGAGAAAGTGGCGGAATTAACGCCAGACGCAACCACCCACCCGTCCGTCGAAGCCCTCTTACGCGAGGCTGCTGTGGACGCAATCTTCGTCGCCACGCCCCACCACCTCTTGTGCCCGGTCGCACTCGAGGCCCTTAGAGATCACAAGCACGTCCTGGCGGAAAAGCCAATCGGATTGAACGCAGAGGAGGCGGCCGCAGTCGAACAGGGAGCGGCGAAAGCCGGTGTATGTTTTATGGCGGGCTACTCGTGCCGGTTCTCCTTGGCCCGCTACGTAAACGACCTGCTCTCGGCGGGAGTAGTGGGCGACCTTGTGGCGATGACGGGCGCAATCGGCTCCGCCCCTTTCGACAGAGGTTGGCTGGCATCCGTGGATACCGGTGGCGGTCCGTTGCTCTACCTGGGTTCGCACCTTGTAGACATGCTCCTTTGGTTCGCCGGGGAAAACCCGGTCGAGGTCTCAGGCAGAATCAGTCGTCTCGCGAACAGTGGGCTGGACGAGACCTCGGCTTTCCAGATCGTGTTTTCCTCGGGCGCAGAGGCTCAATGCCTGGTGACCCAGGCTGCGTCGAGGTTCTTTTACACTGTCGACATCCACGGCCGAGCCGGGCGGGTGACGCTCCGAGGCTCGGACTTCACGGAATTCGAGGTCGAGGCTGAAAGCCAAGCCGTCCCTGCTTATGCCCACCCCACCGTGGTTCGGCCGCGTCCCGACGGCGACCACATCGCCACCATGCTCGTGCCTGAAGTGGAAGAGTTCGCTCTTGCCGTCCGCGAAGGCCGGCCACCGGCAATAACCGCGACTGACGGGAGGCGCGTGCTGCGGGTGCTCGACGCCGTAGTGGCTTCCGACCGTCGCGGCAACTTCGTCAAGATCGGTTGACCGATTCCGCACTATCCCGTCGCACCCTTAACCGTCCTGAGCAGCGCGGGAGCGTCTGGGTACGTCCGTCCCGCGTACGCTCCGAGGCTCGGACTTCACTGAATTCGAGGTCGAGGCTGAAAGCCAAGCCGTCCCTGCTTATGCCCACCCCACCGTGGTTAGGCCGCGCCCCGAAGGCGACCACATCGCCACCATGCTCGTGCCTGAAGTGGAAGAGTTCGCTCTTGCCGTCCGCGAAGGCCGGCCACCGGCCATAACCGCGACTGACGGGAGGCGCGTGCTGCGGGTGCTCGACGCCGTAGTGGCCTCCGACCGTCACGGCAACTTCGTCAAGATCGGTTGACCGATTCCGCAATATCCGGTCGCACCATAACCTTCTTGTTGGACGGTGTAGTGGCGGTGGGTGTCAACACGCCGAGACAGGCGAACTGCACCGAGAACCATCTGCTCTTCGTGTCGGGACGGTGCCAACTCACCCGGACACCAGGACCGTTCCTCCCGATTTTGCTAACCGGGTCCGTCCCGAGTGGCGGGCAGTATCTGGGTAAGCGCGGCCCGGTCCGCAGCGCCACCCGGTCCATGCTCAGGCGTACCGGAGCCGGCAGGCCAGGTCCAACGCCCTGTTCAGCTTCTTCGCCGCCAACTTCGTGGCACCTCTGTCCCAGGTGTCGAGGGCGGACTGGACGGCGGACTCGAGTGCCTCCGGAAACCGCTGCTGGTCTGGACCGAGCAATTCCCGGGCCGCGGCAACGGCCTGTTCGAGGCGGCCGTCGTCAAGACGCACGGCGACGAGCGGCCAGAGGCCGGCCCAGCACCAGGAGTAATGGACCACACACGTACGCCACAGCCGCCGGGCCTCTTCTGCTAAGGCCTCGGCATCGATATATCGCCCCTCTTTCCACGCTGCCCAGGCCAACATCGCCTTAGCCATCCCGACGTACTCGGGGAAGACTAGTTCGCCTGCTAGTGCCTCACTCTTTGGTGCCAAAGCCTTTACCTGTTCGACGTTGTGCTGGCGGAGATGAGCGCAGCATAGGTACGTGAGCACCCGAACCTCCAGCGTCTTGTCATCTGCTCGTCTCGATATTTCGAGCGTTTGCTCGAGTTCCGCTTGCGCGTCGGTGAAGTCCCCGTACCACAGAAGGGCGAAACCTAGGACGAAGCGCACATAGAACATCTCGTTCTCGAGCCCGGCGTCTACAACTGCCTGCCATGCTTTCCGGTAGTCGAGCATGAGGCTGTCGTCAATGAGGTACTTGGTAGCCCGCACTCGCTGGGAAGTGACCGCACTGTAGAACTCAGCCTGCTGCTTTGGTTTGGACCGCGACTCCACGACCGGGCGGGCCCGCTCGAGGACGAGTGCGTGAGCCTCGGGTTCGTTTTTCCAATAGTGGAGGTGGCCGCGCTGCAGCTGGACGTCGACCCAGATCTCCGCCCATTCGTCAGAGCCCTGGTCGGGCCAGGTGAGAAGTTTTTCTTCCGCCGCTTCTAGTGCACCGAGGGCTGCCTCGTGGCAATGGCCAGCCGTCTCTACCGCTGCTAACAGGCAAAGCGAGCGCGCCGCGACGAAGGCGGCGTCAGCCGAAGCTAGCCCCGCGGCCCGCACGAAGGCGGCCCGGCTGTCTTCGAAGTGCCCCAACCGCCAGGCTAGGCGACCTAGTTTGAGCCACATCTCTGCCACTTGGACGGCACGGGCTGGATCAGAGCCGAGCAACTCGATGGCCCAGGAGTAGGAAGCTCTCGCCTCGTCGTTCGCAAACGTCAAAGCGGCGCGGTCGCCTGCAAGTTCTAGATAGTGTGCGGCCCGCTCGACTTCCCCGGCCAGAGCGTAATGGCGACCGAGCAAACCAGCCACCTCTTCCAGCCGCCCAGCCGAGGCTTGCTCGAGCCCCCACGCCGCCCGCGAGTGCAGCCCGGCCCGCTGGCCCCGCAGAAGGCCTTTGTAGGTCGCCTCCTGGATCAGGCTGTGGCGGAAGTGGAAGACGGATTCCGGAGAATTTGGGCCCGGGCCAGCAAGCCTGCCGAACACAGATCGGAAACTGCCGGCAATAACTCACCGTTTGGCTCGGTTACAGCCTTCAGGGCTTCGAGAGTGAACGTAGGCCCGAGCACTGAGGCAGCAACGATGGCGTGGCGCGGCGCTGGGGCCAGGCGGTCGACACGGGCACGTACCAGACGTTCGATTGCTTCTGGTAACTCTGGCTGACCATCGATTTCCAGCCGCCACTTCTGGTCGCTCGTCTTTACCAGTGCGCCCGTTTCCATCAAAGACGCGAACCGCTCTTCCAGGAAAAGCGGGTTGCCCTCCGCCCCTTGGCGCACGAACGCCGACACGTCTTCGCCCGCCACCCCTCCGAGGAGGGTGTTCACCAGGTCACCCTCCGCCTCGTCAGCGAGGGGCCATAATTCGATTTTTCGCAGGCTCAAGCCCGGACTACTACCAAGGGTCGCTTCGAACGCGGAGACGCCGGGGTCGGGCTCCGGCCGGCGGGTGAGTACGAGGAGGAGGGGGCGGCCGATTGTGACCGAGGCGACCTCCTCCGTGAGCCGCAGGGATGTGGGATCTGCCCAGTGGAGGTCCTCCAGGACGACCAGAGTGGCGCCGTACGAGGCGAGCCGGGACAGGAGCGACACAAACGCTTTGAAGCGGGCCCGTTGCAATTGCTCTGGGCCTAGTCGTGAAGCGCTCGCTGATGCCGTCCTTGACCCAACGCCCATGACCTGGGCCAAAAAACCAACCTGCTCAGTGTCGACCTTCGGCCCAGAGGCGGCTTTCATCGCCCTCTCGAGGGCGGCAAGGGAGCGCTCTTCGTCGGCTTCTGGGGCAGCACCGACCCACGCCGACAAAAGCTGTTGGTAAAGCCCGAAAGGCAGAGAAGACGTGTACGAAGCGGCCCGACCTTCCAGCCACAGCGGCAATCGCCCAGAAGCTGCTCCGGCCCATGCCAGGAACAGCTTGCGGCACTCGTGGACGAGCCGGGTCTTGCCCAGTCCAGGCTCTCCCGTTATCAACAGTACGCTGCCGGCCCCGGACGTTGCTTCCCTCAACGCGGCTCGGACGACTGACATCTCCTGTTCGCGTCCCACGAGAGGCAGCGGAGCCGGCCAGGCGCCGCCGACTGGACTGTCCGGTTGGTCGCGCTTTCGGCTGGCCCAGGTAGCTGGCTTCGAGCGGCTTCCCCCCTGGATAACCCACCACTTGCTCTGAGGGGCCCCAATCGAAGAGCCCCTCGGTCGCCGCCCGGGTGGTCGGCCCGACGAGCACCGAAGCAGGCGCCGCTACTGACTGCAGCGCAGCTGCTGCTACGACCACCTCGCCAACGGCCCCGTAGTGGGTGAACGCATGCGACTCGATGGGGCCGACCACCGCGGCGCCGGTCTCCACTCCAGCGCGCAGCGACAGGCCGGGGCTGGCCGGGTCGGACACCGCCACAGCGCGAAAGGCCGCCCTGAGCGCCCTTTCCGGATCGTCCTCGTGCGATTCGGGCGCACCGAACAGCGCCACCAGACCTGCTCCGGAGACCGACGACACTGTGCCGCCTAGCGCCTCGATCTGAGCAAGCACGTGGGCCAAAGCTCCGCCTATGACTTCCCGCATGTCTTCCGGCGCGAGCCCATGCCCGATGCTCAGCGGGCTCGAGAGCTCGACAAAGACAACGCTCACGAGCCTGCGCTCCTCTGTATAGCTAGGCTGGGCTTTGGAAGATCGTCTGCCCGGAAAATGACCGGCCGATGTCGTGGCGGTATACACCTCTTCGAGGGCGGGGGAACCTCTCAGGCCCAGCTCGTCCAGGGCGCTCCGGCATCTTTCGTAGATGACCTCGACGAGGGCCTGCCGTTTTTGTGACGAGTACACCCGCATGAGGGCGCAGGCGGCTTCCTCACAGGTGGAGTCGCGCATCAAACAGGCTTCCCACGCTCCCACCACGTCGGCCGGCCGGGACCGACCGAAGCCCCTCGCGCGGTCACGGGCCAACGTAAGCCAGGCCTCCTGACGTGCCCACCCGCGGTGCTGGCGAGGCCCGGATGCCCATTCCGCGGCTGGCTCGTCTTCGAGCAGCACGTCATCGTTCGCGAGTGCCTCGGTGAGGAGGTCGTCGCGGCCCAAACCGGGCGGCGCCTCGAGGGCGAACCTCAGCGCCTCTTCTTCCGCTTCCCAATCGACTTCGATGGGGTAGTCCCGACTGGCCCAGACATACGTACGGTCTGCTTGGAGCATGGCCCTACCGGCCTCCCCCAGCGGCGCCAGGGCGGCGTGGGCCAAGGCGATTGCTTTGGACAGCCCTCTGCCTGCTTCAGTCGGAGGAAGCCTTGGGAAAAGTGCATCGCATGCTGCCACCCGGCTAATGCGACGGCCCGGGCTTATCAGCACTAAGCCACACAGTCGTCTTGCGACAGGCCGCGCCCAGGGGCCAGCTACGCGTCCCTCGAGGGCGACCGAAAAGGGGCCGAGCAGGTTGACTCTTATGGGCGCCGCATCGCGGCACACCTCACCGGCCGGCATAGGCACGAACGAATTATGCCACTGCCGAGCCACCGGTGACGGTTACGACGCCTCGTTATCAGATTCCTCCCTACCGGCACCTTTCCTTCAGATATTGCACCCGAGATGTCTCTGGTCTCGGGCAGCCTCTGGGTTGGCGACGATGCTGTGCCTAGGCCCGGCTTGCCAACTTCATCGACGCCAAGGCCCGGACCTTCACGCTACCGATAACCTGTCCGAGCGTGAACGCATTGGAGTTATAGCAGGCCACCGTGCAACCTACCAGTGCCATCCACACGGTTTTACCCTTTGTATATACGACTCCGTTGAGCTCGATGTCGCCCGCGCCTCGGACAATGAGTATTGGACCCACTTGTGAGGAGTAATCGCGGCCGCTGGGGCCACGCTTATTGCCATGAAAGAGGCGGCGGCTGTAACAACTACCAGGGCTATATTTACCCTGCCAAAAACATGCTTCCTCTTGGTTGCAATTACGACGGCGGGGCTTCCCACGAGGGGGGCCCCGCCGTCTCGAAAGGCACCTTTGCGGTTCATACTCAGTGTCGGCCCAGGGGGGTGGTCCGGGACAGCGGCCAAAGGGTTTCGTGGCCCGGAAATCGGTTCAAGGTCATTTCGCTTGGTCCGGCGGGCTCGAGTACCACACCTTCACCGTGGCCAGGCGATAACACCATGGGATCATCGTCGCGTCACCCTTCCAGGTGCCGCTGCCCTGCAAGTTCGTATAGGCGCCCGTACCCCCCGTGATCACGATTGTCGCGTCCGGCCCGGTTCGGCCCGGGGGAACTTCGACGCCATTGACGTCGACGTCATTGTCGGTGATGTTGTAGGTCGAAGCAATGGTGAGAAATATCGTGCCCTTCTCGCCCGCGATCGTCTGCTGGCTGTAGAAGGTGCTCAAACCCGTGGAAGCGCTGGAGCTCGCGGCACCAGGAGTCGCCGTATAAGTGCCTAAGGCGTACTGGCCTGGTTCGGGCGGCGGGACGAGCACGACGCCGCCAGATGGGACCTTGTCGGCACACTCTTTGTTGGCCGCGGCTATGGCGGCCGATCCCGTCAGCCCTGTGGGTGCGGCGTACTCAGCACTGTCCTGCCAAGTCGGGCCGCCGCTTTGGTCACTGATGGCCCCACTGATCTTGCTGCACTGCCAGGCGGTGGCGGAGAGGTTGTTCTCGCTGAGGGCGGTGTAGACCCAGGACTCGATAGTTATGGTGCCGCCCTGTTGCTCCGCATGGTGCGTGACGGCGGGAGCCCTCATCGTTCCCATCGACAACACGGCCAACGGTATGAGGGCCGCAGCCGACCCTGCGGCCAATAAACTTCCATGCTTCCTGACCTCGGTTGTATTCATTTCGGCTCCTCTGACTCGGCCGGCGACCTTGCCGGCACGGGAAAGGACTACCGAAGCAGCGTTCCCCAACTGTTCCCTGCACTGGTCAAGGATGTGCCGGCGATCGCACCTGGCTACTCAGGGCGCCGATCGCGCCCCGCGCGTTGGGGCCTTCCGCCTCGGGCGGCCTCGGGGACACCTAATGTCGAGATGGGATATCGCCCGGGAACTCGTCCCTGCACGGTTGGAGCTAGGCCCGTGAGTCCCCAGACCAAGGAGACAGACATGAACGACAGCAAAGACCCCACCGAGCCCGTCGAGGACAAGGATGGGCCCGAGGTCATCGAGGTTGTGGCCGAAAGCGTCAATGAGCACGGCGACGTCATAGTGGACGACCTTGTCGCTGAGATCGACAACGAGGGCCATGTCGTGGCCACCGACGAGAAGACCGTCCTCCGGACGGTGGAGGGCGACGTCGTGGTGGACGAGACGTTCTCCGTCGTTGGGGCGGATGGAACGCTTCACGTCATCACGGAGGACATATCAGTAGTGGAGGCGGATGACACTCAGAAATGACGAGGAAATGGGCCCTCCAACCAGTGGCCACCGTGGCTCTCTATCCGGGCGACGGTGCCGACGGTGGCGACACCGTCCGCAATGTCAGACCCTGTTCGCGTCGTAGTCCTGGCTGATACCCACCTGCGGACCACCGGGGCCGACGGACGCCTTGGCGCGCAACTGCCGGAGGCGGCGTGGGAGCGACTTCGCGGGGCAGACGTCATCTTGCATGCAGGTGACATTCTGGATGCAGGGGTCCTCGAGCTGTTGGGCGAGACTGCTCCGGTCCACGCCGTACTGGGCAACAATGACGTTTCCCTGGCCGGGGTGCTGCCCATCACCCGAGTGGTCGAGGTGGGCGGCTTGCAGATCGGCATGGTCCATGACAGCGGAGCGGCGAGCGGTCGGGCAGCGCGGATGCGGCGCCGTTTCCCCGACGCCGACGTAGTCGTCTTCGGTCACAGCCATGTGCCTATGAACGAAGAGGGTGACTCTGGTCAGCTCCTATTTAACCCGGGCTCGCCGACTCGGCGGCGTGCCCAACCAGTTCACACCCTGGGCGAACTCCAAATAGCCGACGGCGTGCTGGTCGAGCACCGCATCATCCCTCTGGGCACGTCGAGCCTGCCCACCCGGAGGCCGGCACCACCCAAAGGTCGATGACCTGGGGCCTTGTACTTAGGGAGTGGCTCGGGGGGGAGGACTCGAACCCCCAATGACAGGGCCAGAACCTGTTGTGTTGCCGATTACACCACCCCCGAACGGGCAGAGGCACATGCTAGCCGACGCGGGACCCTCGTCCGCACGCCCGGGGAGCGCGCTTGTCGGCGGGGGTTACCCGCTCGCTTTCGCCCGGTCCTCCGCCACGGCCCGGTCTCGAGCCGCTGCCATCCGGGCCAGGGTGCGCCGGCGGCCGAGCAAGACCAGCGATTCGAACAGAGGAGGGCCGATGCTGCGGCCTGTGACGGCCAGCCTGATGGGGGCCTGGGCCTTGCCGAGCGCGGCCACACCCACGGTGGCTCCCGCTTCCAGCGTGGCCGCCCGGATGGCGGGCGCGTCCCATTCGCAATCCTCGTAGAGCGTCAGGGCCGCCTCGATCAAGGCCACAAAGGCCGGCTGTTGGCGGCGGGCCTTGTCCCATTCCGCCAGGTCGACCTTGACCTCCGGCAGGTACAGGAAATCGACCATGGAGTAGACGTCGGCCAGAGTCCTGGCCCGCTCCTGGACGAGCGGGGCTATCGGCGCCCAACGCCCGTTCAACCACTCGCTAGCGCGGGCCGCGAACTCGTCTGGGGAAAGTGAGCGCAAATATGTAGCATTTACCGACGCCAATTTCTGCTGGTCGAAAAAAGCCGGTGATGACCTGACGTTTTCCAACCTGAACTCGTCGACGAGTTCCTGCCTGGACAGGATCTCTCTGTCGTCTCTGGGCGACCAGCCGAGCAGAGCCAAATAGTTGAACATGGCCTCCGGGAGGTAACCTTCGTCCCGGTAATCCTCGAGGGCAACTTTATCCCGCCGTTTGGAGAGTTTTTGCCGGGACTCGTTGACCAGGAGCGGCAGGTGGGCGAAAGCAGGAGGTGGGCCCAACTCGAGGGCATCCCAGAGCAGGAGGTATTTGGGGGTGTTCGGCACATGGTCCTCACCGCGGATCACATGCGAAATGGACATATCGCCGTCGTCGACGACGTTCGCCAAGATAAATAGGGGCTGCCCGTTGGACTTCCGGACGCTGAAGTCTTCTATCACGGAGTTCTCGTAAACGACTTCGCCGCGTACGATGTCGTGCAAAGAGGTAGTACCGGCGTCGGGGGTCCGGAAGCGCAGGAGACGCCCCTCGATGGGCTCGAGGCCACGGTCCCGGCAGTACCCGTCGTAGCCGGCCGGCGGCCCGGTGCCTTGGTTGCGATCGGCCACTTGGGCCGGGTTGCAGTCACACGCGTATACGAGGTCCTTGGCCAACAGATGGTCGATGGCCGCCTCGTACAGTTCGCCTCGTTCAGACTGGAAGTATGGTCCCTCGTCCCAGTCAAGACCGAGCCACAACATGGCCCGCTCGATGCCCTCGGCGTGCTCGGCCCGGTTGCGCTGAGCGTCGGTGTCTTCGATCCGAAGGACGAAAACCCCACCTTGTTGGCGGGCAAAAAGCCAGTTGAAGAGGGCGGTTCGCGCGCTACCGACGTGGAAGTAGCCCGTCGGCGATGGCGCCATGCGGACCCGGAGAGAACTCACGAGAGCAAGCTAGCGCCTCAGCCGTCGTTTCTCGGCGACAATAACCGAGCCGGCGCATGGCAGTGCCTGGCGGCCCCAAAGGCGGGGCCGGCGAATGGTAGTGGTGCTCGCCCTCCCTAGGCGGACTTGTTAGTCGTTATGTCAAATCCGCCTGGCGGAGCGGTGGTGCCGCCTGTGCTGCTCACCCCGGTGCCGAACGAGAGGCTAATGGCCTGGAAGACCAAGTTGACTTGAACGGAGTCGGCCCCGGAAGTCGTTTGCAACTGGTAGCTAGTTATGGCGGCATTCTTGAAGCTGTAGGTTAGAAAAGTCGTCTGTTTTCCACTGGTGGCCCGGCGCAAGATGACCTGGACAGGGTCCAGTTGCTTTGACACGAGTGCGTCACGAAGCAACGCGGTTGATACCGCGTCGACCGGCATCGTGGCTGAGGCCTGGGTCGCGGTCTTGCTAACACCACCGCCGGTGGAACTGCCGGCGGTGGCCGGCGCTGTTGCGGATAGGGAGAATGCCGTCAGTTGCTCCGTCGCCGCAGTGGGAGCCGACTTGGACGTGGTGAGGCCGGCGCTGGCGGGCAGTACCAGGAACGCGTTGAACGGGCCGAGAGGGCCGCTGTCTGAGCGGGCACCTTCGCCGCCGCGGGGCCGGCGGATGCTAAGACGAATGTCCCCGCGAGCAGGGCCATGATGACCGCGCCATGCCGGGACGGCCATCGGTTCAGGGCAAAGCGCATTGATGACAAGGCTCCTCTATCCGCTATCTAGATGACAGGAACGTCACCAAATTGTAGGCGGCCCCATACCAACCGACCGCTAGACGTTTTCGAACCCTTAGCCGTCGGCGGCATCTGGCGGACAGTTGCACGACCTGGTTGCAGAAAGTGCCGCTGGGCAGCACTGTTCGCAACGAGGTGACCGAATTGCCGCCCAGATGTAGAGGCAAAGCGCCCGCGCTCCTGGACGACCGGCGAGGCCGGCGTTAGCTGGCGCCGGCACGACTCAACCAGTTCGCAATCGTGGTGGCACCAGCCGGCCGGCGCTGTCGTGTTGGGCTTAGGCGGGGTTAGCTGGCGAGGAGGTCGCGGGCATCACTGCCCGCCAACGCCCGCCGCAGCTTGGTGAGGGCGTCGCGCTCGATGCGCCGCACCCGCTCGGCCGTGAGGTCGAGCAGCTCGCCCACCTCGCCTTGGGTCCGAGGCTCGCCCCGGTCCAGGCCATAGCGCAGCGAAAGCACTCGCCGTTCGTCGTCGGACAAGCGGCTCAGGAAGTCCTCGATCTGGCCGGCCAGCAACGCCTGCGCCACCGTCTCGAACGGCGACTGCGCTGAGTGGTTCACGACCAGGTCGCCGAGGCTGGTGTCGCCGTCCTCACCGACGGCGGCGTCAAGGCTCACTGGGTCGCTGTCGTAGTGGAGGAGCTCGGCCAAGACGCTTTCCTCGATCTCGAGGGCCTCAGCCAGCTCGGCCAGGGTCGGTGGCCGCCCATGCTTGGCTTCCAGCTCCCCCTGGACCCGACGGGCACGGCGGATCTCGTCGCCCACGTGAGCGGGGATACGCACGGTGTGAGCCGTGTTTTCGATGGCACGGCCAATCGACTGGCGGATCCACCAGGTGGCGTACGTAGAGAACTTGAAGCCCTTGCGCCAGTCGAACTTCTCGACGGCGTGGATGAGCCCGAGGTTGCCTTCCTGGATGAGATCAGACAGCGGCAGGCCTGACCACTGGTACTTGCGGGCGACGGAAACAACGAGGCGAAGGTTGGAGTTGATGAACTGCGTGGTGGCGTCTTCGCCGGCGAGAATGGCCTTGCGTAGTTCCTTCTTACGCTTGGCGGTGAGGTCACTGCTGGTTTCCAGCTCTTCACGGGCCGCCTGGGCGGCCTGGATGACCTGGCCGAGGCGCATTTCGTCGGCCTTGGTGAGCAGCGGGAAACTCCCGGCCTCATCCAGGTAGAGGCCGAGCAAGTCGGCCCGGCGCCCATGGCGCCTCGAGCGGCTGTGCGACGGCTGAAATCGTTCATTGTGATAGTGGTAACGCCCCAGCTAGAAGGTTTGTTCCGTCTCGAACGGTTTTGTGGCGCAAGCTACAAACCGACTGGGCAAGTTCTACCCATTCGACATCAGAACAACCCTGAGTTCGTCCTTTGCGCGCCTTGTCGGGCCCGGTCGACACGAACCATGCCTTTCTCCTGGTTATGAGCATAGTACGAGGCGTAAACAAAGTCACCCTAATAAGCGCCCAATGCGCCTTGAAGCGGCTTGGCGACCGCCCACTACCCTGGAGCGCTCTCCTCGTGGGCCAGCCGCGGGTCCCCAGCGCGCACCAGGCCTAGCCTCAAGGCGGCCAGCAACACCCCGGCGGCCACCGCGGCTGTCTCCGCCCGAAGGACGTTCGGGCCGAGGGCGACCTGCCGGCTCTCGGGCACGGACGCAATCTCGTCCTGGCCCCAACCTCCCTCGGGACCGACCAGCACGGTCGGGGTGCGAAGGGTGAGCGGGGCGCCACCCTGAACCGCGAGGGCTACCTCGTCGACAGCTTGCCCGCCCTCCCCACGAATAAGAGCCGAGAACGGCATAGGGCCCTCGACCGATGGCAGCCATGAGCGACGGCTCTGCATGGCGGCCTGCCGCGCCACGTCGCGCAGCCTCTCGAGCTGGTGGCTCTCGGAACCGGGACGCCAGCGGGCGACACAGCGATCGGTGACCATGACCACGACCCGGTCGGCGCCGGCCTCCGTCAGCTTCTGAACCGCCGCCTCGGGGTGCTCACCTTTGGTCAGAGCGAAGCCCACCACAAGGAGGGGGTCTGGGCGTGGCTCCCAGGCCGGCTCGGTCACAGGTTCGAGGGCCTCTCCTCGCCACTGGCACAACCGTGCCCCTCCTCGACCGTCGGAGACCGACACGGTTTCCCCAGGACGGAGGCGCAGCACGCGCGAGAAATGGTGGAACTCCCTGTCCGTGAGGGCCGGCCTGTCGAGGTCGTCGACGAAGGCGTGCGCCACCACGCGGCGCATCTTTTCTCCCCCTCTACTTGAACGCGCTGCGAATCCGGGAGAAGAGGCCGGCCTCAGGCGGGGCGACGTCTTCTCCGCGCTCTGCGGCAAAGCGCCGGAGGAGTTCCTCTTGGCTCGGCGTGAGGTCCGTCGGCGTTTCCACCACCACGGTGACCAGCAGGTCGCCCCGACCTCTGCGTTGGAGGTGGGGAACGCCCCGGCTGCGGATACGGATCTCGAAGCCGGTCGGGCACCCCGGTGGGACCGTCAGCTCCTCCGGCCCGTCGAGCGTCTCCACCTTGAGCTGGGCACCGAGGGCTGCCTGCGCCATCGTCACCCGGAGGGCCGTCCGCAAGTCGAACCCATCACGGTGGAGGCTCGAGTGTGGCCTAACCCTCAAGTGAAGGTAGAGATCCCCGGCTGGCCCCCCTCTCGGCCCGGCCGCGCCCCTTCCCGTGAGGCGCAGGGTCGAGCCGTCATCGACGCCCGCAGGGACGTCGACCGTATAGGAGTGCTCTTCAAGGCGCCGGCCTTGTCCTCTGCAGTCGGGGCACGGAGAGGGGATCTCCTCGCCCGTCCCGCCGCAGCGGGGGCAGGGCGTAGACGTCACCATCTGCCCGAGCAGCGACTGGCGCACCCGGCGCAACTCACCGGCCCCGTTGCACGTCGAACAAGTGACCGACATTGTGCCCCGGCGGGCGCCGGTGCCGGCGCAGGTCTCACAGGTGGCGGCGGCGCGGACAGACACTTCCCTTTGCGTCCCGAGCACCGCTTCGGCGAACTCCACCTCGAGCATGGCCTCGGCGTTCTCGCCTCTAGGAGGCCCTGAACGTCCTGTGTTCCTGGGGCTGAACGGACCGCCCCCGAAGAATGCGTCGAATATGTCGCCCAGCCCGCCTCCGGCGAAACCGGCGAACGGGTCGCCGGCTCCGGCGCGCTCGCCCTCCGGTCCGAACATGTCGTACTGCCGACGCCGTTCAGGGTCCTTCAGGGTCTCGTAAGCCCGGTTGACGAGCTTGAAACGCTCCTCATTGGCCTCGGCTTCGACGGGCGTGCCGGCGTGACGGTCCGGGTGGAGCTCGCGTGCCAGCTTTCTGTACGCCGCGCTTTATCTCGTCCTCGGTGGCATTGCGGCCGACGCCGAGGAGGGCGTAATAGTCTTCCTCAGCCAAGGCTGGAGCTCCTCTGTCTCTCTGTCGCCTGGCCGCCCCTGGTCCCGGGTGCTGGGCCCTCGCCGGCGTCGCGAAGGGCTTTGCTCAACCTCTTTGATACCACCGCGACGGCCGCGAGAGTCTGGTCGTAATGCATCCTCGTCGGCCCTAGTACACCCACGGTACCGGCCCTCTCACCGTCCACGTCGTAGGGTGCCACCACGATGGAACAGTCGGCCAGAGGTACCAGCCCATGCTCGGCTCCGATAGCCACGGTGAGCCCGCTGTCGAGCACGTCTTTCAGGAGAGCCACCAGGACGTACTGCTGCTCCAGGATGCCGAGGACCGTCCTTATGGTGCCGACCGCTTCGAACGCCGTCGCCATGCGGGCGGCGCCGCCAATGAACACGTGCCCCGACGCCGTGTCAGGTTCGGGCGTCCGTAGCGCCTCCACGGCGGCTTCAGCCAGCCCGTCGGCAGCTGGGTCACCTGTTGGGGGCAGCAGGCCAACCTTGTCCAGAGTGGCGCCGACCAGGAACGCAGCTGCGCTGGCCGAGGCCCGCTCGACCTGGGCGTCCGAGATTTCTCTGAGCAGCTCGAGCGGGCGTCTCTCCACTGAAGCGTTGGCCAGTACGGCGACGGCCAGCACCATTCGGGCCGTGACTTTCACAAGCTGCAAAGAGCGCACCCGTCCGGGCTCGGGGGCCGCCGGTGCCACCACGACGGCGGCGTAGTCCGTCAGCTTCGACAGCAGGCCACTGGTCTCGGCCAGCATGCCTTCGAGCTCGCCGTGCGTCCTGGCAAAGAACATGCGCACCAGTTCCGCCTGCGTCGGGGTCAGCGCTGCTCGCCCGGGGAGGGAGTCGACGAAGAAGCGGTAACCCTTATCCGTCGGCACTCGGCCCGCGCTGGCGTGGGGCTGGTAGAGGTACCCCTCTTGCTCCAGGTAGGCCATCTCGTTGCGCACGGTCGCGGGGGAGACAGCCAGCTCGCCCAGTTGCGCGACGTATGCCGAGCTGACCGGTTGCGCCGTCCGGATGTGGCACTCCACGACAGCGCGAAGAATGGCGGATTTGCGGTCGTCCAGCATCTCTGGCACTCAAGGTTACCCAGTGCTAGCGCTCGACTCGCGCCGCCGAGTGGCCCGCCAGCGGCGACAAACTGTTACGCAGGTGTTACCCAGGGTTTTGCCGTCGCGGCGTTAGCCTTGGTAGGAAGGCAGCTGAACGAGGCCCTTTTTGGCCGGTTTTGCCCGCCTCTGATAAACCTGACTAATATAGTCATGATTTGTTACCCAACTGGAGGAAGAAGTGCCTGAGCAGCTCATAAGCCCCCACGGCGGGGCACTAGTGGACCTCGTCGTGGACACCCAACGGGCAGCGGAGCTGAAAGAGCAGTCTCGCAACTGGCCCTCCTGGGACCTTTCGGCCCGCCAGCTCTGCGACCTGGAATTGCTGGGGAACGGTGGGTTCTCCCCATTGCGGGGCTTCCTGGGCGAGGAGGACTACGAGGCTGTTTGCGACCGGATGCGCCTTTCGGACGGCACGGTCTGGCCTATGCCGATCACCCTCGACATCACTGAGGAAAAGGCGGCCGAGATCGGCCCCGGGGCCAGCCTCGCTCTCCGGGACCCCGAAGGCGTCATGCTGGCCGCCCTCCATGTCTCCGAGGTCTATCGGCCCGACCTCGTCCATGAGGTCAAACGGGTGTTCGGGAGCACAGACAAGGCCCACCCCGGCGTCGCTTACGTCCTGGACAAGGCCAACCCCGTCTACGTCGCCGGCGCTCTGGAGGTCCTTACCCCTCCGATGCACTACGACTACAAGGGTCTCCGGCTCGCCCCGGCCGCGTTGCGGTCCCGTTTCTTGGAGCTCGGGTGGGAAAGGGTAGTGGCATTCCAGACCCGCAACCCGATGCACCGAGCCCACGTCGAGCTCACTTTGCGGGCCGCCCGCCAGGTAGAGGCGAACCTCCTCATACACCCCTCTGTCGGCATGACCAAGCCCGGCGATGTGGACCACCACACCCGGGTCCGCTGCTACCAGGCGGTGCTAAAGGGGTACCCACACGCCACGGCCGCGCTTTCGCTTTTGCCCTTGGCCATGCGCATGGGCGGGCCCAGGGAAGCAGTGTGGCACGCCATAATCCGAAAGAACTACGGCGCCACTCACTTCATCGTCGGCCGGGACCATGCCGGGCCGGGCCAGGACTCGACCGGCAAGCCTTTCTACGGTCCCTACGACGCGCAGGCGCTGCTTAGTGAACACGCGGGCGAGCTCGGGGTCGGGGTCGTCCCGTTCCAGCAGATGGTCTACGTGGAAGACCGCGACGAGTACATGCCAGTTGACGAGGTACCGTCCGGTACGAGGGTGCTCGACATTTCCGGCACAGAGTTACGCCGGCGCCTGGCCGAGGGCCGTGATATCCCGTCGTGGTTCACGTTCCCCGAGGTGGCGACGGAACTCCGCCGCAGCTACCCGCCTCGTTCCCACCAGGGCTTCACGGTCTTCTTCACGGGGCTTTCCGGCGCCGGCAAGTCCACGATTGCCAGCATCTTGCTCACCAAGTTGCTGGAGGAAGGCGGCCGCCCCGTTACCCTCCTGGACGGCGATGTGGTCCGCAAGCACCTGTCATCGGAACTCGGGTTTTCCAAAGAGCACCGCGATATCAACATCCGCCGGATCGGCTGGGTGGCGTCGGAGATCACCAAAAATGGTGGCATCGCCATCTGCGCGCCCATCGCGCCGTACGAGTTGGTCCGCCAAGAGGTGAGGGCGATGGTGGAGCCCCTCGGAGGTTTCATCCTCGTCCATGTGGCCACGCCGATCGACGTCTGCGAGCTCCGTGACCGCAAGGGCCTTTACGCCAAGGCCCGGGCCGGGATCGTGAAGGAGTTCACCGGGGTTTCCGATCCGTATGAGATCCCCGGCCATGCCGAGGTCGTTATCGACACGTCCAATGTGACAGCGGAAGCGGCCGCGCAGCACGTAATACTCCATCTCCAGACAGAGGGTTACCTGGGCCGCTCGTAACCAGCAATTATGCCTCCGCTACCAGCTTCACCTGCCGGACCACCGTGGCGCGCCCCCGCAGGAGCCCGCTCCGCGATGAGGTTCGGCTTAGTCGGGACGGGTTATTGGGCGCGGCACACTCAGGCGGAAGCACTGGCGAAGGAGCCCGCCGTCGAGTTCGTCAGCGTTTGGGGGCGCAATTTTGGACGGGCGACAGAAGTCGCCACTGCTTTCGGCGCCCGGCCCTTCGACGACTATGACGCTTTCTTGACGGACGTCGATGTGGTGGCCTTTTCGCTGGATCCCGACGCGCAGGCGGAGCTGGCCACGCGAGCAGCCTTGGCCGGGAAACACTTGTTGCTCGAAAAGCCGATTGCTACGTCGGTTGAAGCCGCGGTGCGCCTCGAAGCGGCGGTGGAGCAGTCGAGCGTCTGCTCCGTGGTGTTCCTTACCCGGAGGTTCGAAGCGGCCCAGCGCCGTTGGCTGGACGACCTCCGGCGAGAAGGCGGGTGGCGAGGCGCTTGGTCTCTTTGGATCGCTGATGGCTTGGTGCCGGGGAGCCCCTTCGAGTCGTCAGTCTGGCGACGTGAAAAAGGGCCGATTTGGGATATCGGCCCGCATGCCTTGTCGATCCTGTGGCCGGTCCTCGGTCCCGTTACGGCCGTAAATGCCGTCCGTGGCGAACATGACCTGGTCCACCTGGTATTCGCCCACCAGAGCGGGGCCACGAGCACGGCGTCCTTGACGCTACTGGCCCCTCGCCCGGCCAAGTACAACGAGGTTACTTTCTGGGGGACTGCAGGACGTTCGACCATGCCACCCACCGAGATGTCGTCTCAAGAAGCGCTGGGGGTGGCCATACGTGAACTGCTCGACTGCATAAAGAAAGGCGACCGCTCACACCCCTGTGGCGTGGTCTTTGGGCGCCAGATCGTCGAAGTGCTGGCGTCGGCGCAGAGGCACGTTTCGTGGCCTGCGGGTGGAGAACGAACATCGCGATAAGTACCGGCGCTGTGGCCGTCCGTGTAAGCTGTCGCTGCAGCAACGGTTTATGCCACTCACAACAATAACGCATCAGGCGTGACGGTTCCGTCGAACAGGGGCAAAAAATCAAATGACCGCGAGCGAGCAATACCTCCAATCCTGCCGAGAGACATTGGATCGGATCAGTCAGACCCAATTGGATGCCATCGGCCAAGCAGCTGACCTTATTGCCGATCGGGTGGCGAGCGGAGGGATCGTTTTCACTTTTGGCACTGGGCACTCGCACGAACTGGCCGAGGAAATTTCCTATCGAGCGGGCAGTGTGGTGCCCGTGAACCCGATCCTCGAGCCCAGTCTTACGGGGTCGACAGAAGTGTCCAAGAGCGAGTTCCTGGAGCGGCTAGAAGGGTTCGCGCCCCACATTCTGGACTATCACCGTGTCACTAAAGAAGACGTACTGATTATTATTTCCAATTCCGGTCGTAACGCGGTCCCGGTAGAAATGGCGGTCGAGGCTCGGTCGCGCGATATCCCGGTGGTGGCGGTGACGTCCCTGGGTTACTCGCAACAGATCTCGTCCAGGCAGAGCAGCGGCAAGAAACTCTACGAGGTGGCCGACATTGTCCTTGACAATTGCACCCCCTTGGGGGATGCAGTGGTCAAGCTCCCAGGGCTCCCCCAACCCGTCGGCCCTTTGTCCACTGTTGCCGGCGCCGCGTTATTGCACTCGGTTATGGTTGGCGTGGCTGAACGGCTGACGGCGAAAATGAGCCCAGTGCCCGTTTTTTGGAGTGGCAACCTCGACGGTGTAACCGAAAAGAACTGGAAGATGATGGACCCCTACCGAGCCCGGGTGAGGTTCTGGTGAACCCGGGGCCGCAGGCCTAGCGCGCGGGCGTGGCTATAACCTTCTTCAAGGGCGGCCGGTTAGTCACTCCGGTCGGCGTCCTCGACGATGCGTGGCTTCAGGTCGAAGAGGGCAGGATCAGCCAAATCGGCCGCGGGGCGGCCCCCCCAGGGACGATCGACCTGGGCGGAGAGTGGGTCTTGCCCGGCTTCATCGACCTTCACGTGCATGGGGGAGGCGGTCACGACGTAGCGGAGTCGGCGGCCGATATGGCGGCTGCGGTCGCCTATCACCGCCGGCACGGCACTACTCGTACGTTGGTGTCGCTAAACGCCGCGCCCCCCGACGCCCTGGCACAAGAACTCCAGTGGGTGGCCCAAATGGTCGCCGAGGCTGACAACGGCGATGGCCACGTCATCGGTGCTCACCTCGAAGGGCCTTTCCTGTCCGAGGCGCGCCGAGGGGCTCAAAACCCGGCCCATTTACTAATGCCTGACCGCAAGGTTTTCGCCCGGCTCGTCGAGGCCGCCTGCGGCACGCTACGCACCATGACTATCGCGCCAGAGCTGCCCGCCGCGCTCGATGTTATAGGTGACGCGCTGGCCGCAGGTGCCGTCGTTGCCATAGGCCACACCGACGCCACTTACGCGGAAGCCAGCGCAGCCATTGATGCCGGTGCGAGCCTGGCTACCCACCTCTTCAACGGGATGCGGCCCGTGCACCACCGAGAGCCAGGGGCGGTGGGAGCCGCCCTAGTGTCCGGTCTGGCCTGCGAAGTCATAAATGACGGCGTACATGTACACCCGTCGATCACCACGCTGGTCGCCAGCGTCCCTAATAGGCTCGTGTTGATCACAGATGCAAACAAAGCTGCTGGTGCCGGTGATGGCGACTACACGGTCGGAGGCCGTCATCTCCGGGTCACCAACGGCCAGGTCAGGGTGGCCGGGACAGACACGCTGGCCGGCAGCTCGCTGACCATGGACTCGGCCGTGCGGCGGGCGGTGCAGGACTGCCGCGTGCCCATCGAGGTGGCTTCCGCAGCGGCCTCAGGCAACCCCGCCCGCGTACTCGGCATGGATAATGAATGCGGGGCCATCGCGGTCGGCCAAGTGGCGGAGCTGGTGGTCCTCGACTCGGACCTGTTGGTCACGGGCGTGCTGTGTGACGGGCTCTGGAGTGGGCCGGGCACAGGGTGGGATCCTCGCTTGGTCGGGCCTAGCCTCGCAGTGTGAACCCGTCGACCGCCGAAGGGATGCCGTCTCGTAGAGCCGGCGAGAGTCCAGGCGCGTGGATGGGGGTCGACGTGGGCGGCACCAACGTCCGAGCTGCGTGCCTGGACGAAAGTGGGCAGTTGCACGGGTGGGTCTCCTACCGCCACCGGATGGCCGCTGGTGAGTTCCATTGCATCGAGGATGCCGTCGCCAGGTCCTTGGTCGCGGCAGAAATTTCTTGGGCAATGGTGAGTGGTGTGGGAGTGGCCATAGCTGGCCTGGTTGATTCGGCGTCTGGAACTGTCCTGGATTCGGCCAACCTCGGTTGGCACAACCTGGCCCTGAAGGCCGAGCTCGAGCGCCGGTTGCCCGTCCCGGTGACGATCGAAAATGACGTTTGCGCCTCCGCTCTGGCCGAACTGAAGATCGGATCAGTCGAGCGAGCCTGTCCCTGGCTGCACGTTTCGATCGGCACCGGCATCGGGGCGTGCCTGGTCCTTGACGCTGTCGAAGGCCGGTTCCTTTGCCTAGACGTCGGCCACATTTCGTTTGGCGGGCAGCTCTCGGTGGGTATAAGAAAACGCTGCCGCTGCGGCCGGTACGGTTGCTTGGAGACCGTGGCTTCCGGCTCCGCCTTGACCGCGGCGGCTACGGCTCGTATTTCCGGGTCCCAGGGGCACCCGCTTTACTCGCGGGTCAGCACCATCACTGGCCAAGAGGTACTTGATTTGGCCATGAAAGGTGACCCGATTTGCATCGAGGTACTCGCGGTAGCGGGACAGGCGTGTGGCCATGCGGTGGCCAACCTCGTCAACCTGCTTACGCCGGCCGGCGTCGGGCTGTCGGGGGGGATGATATCGACGGCCTCTCCGTACCTGGCTGGCGTGCAGAAAGCGGCACAGGCCGAGGTCAAGCCTTGGTTGCGTGAGTTGTGCACATTCGATGTGGCTACTCATGGCGAAAAAGCGGGTGTAATTGGGGTGGCCGCACTAGCAAGGCGCCGGCTGCCCACATCAGGAGCCGCCGTGGTCAGGACCAGCTAGCTTGTCCACGTCACAGAGCGCGGCGGCAGCGGGACGCCGTTACAACTGCCTCGCTGGAGCAGCACCAGATCCTGCCCGGGCCGGAACCTCGGCAAAGGTGAGGAGATGACGGCGCCACTTTTGCTTGCTGACATCGGGGGGACGTATGTCAGGCTGCGAGAAGTCTGCCTCGAGGGCGAGGCCGTGAACGAGCTACACGAGGTCGGCGGTGGAGTGGGTGACGGCACCATGCAGGCCGAGATGGATGAGCTGAACGCGGTTGTCAGGCGCTCTGCTACTGCCTTCAGTGACGTCCCCGGGCAGCTCCACCTGGTTATAGCCGCCCGCGGCTATGGTGTCGGGCGCGGCGCAATGGGTACGGTAAAAAAGATTTCGGCGTTCGTGAACGCCGCCCGCGTAACGCTGGTGCCTGACGGTGTGGCTGCGTACGTCGCCGCCCTTTGGGACCGGCCCGGTGTAGTTGTTACCGTCGGCACCGGGACCGTGGCGCTGGTAGTAGACCAGTCCGGGCGGGTGCGCAAGCTGGACGGCTGGGGACCGCAACTTGGCGACGTCGGGAGCGGGTACAGGGTGGGCCTGGACGGGCTGATCGAGCGCGTGCCGATTCGAGGATGGGAGGCGCGGTGGCTCGCAAATGCTACGCGACGCTGCTTTGGGGGAGTTCGGCAGGGTGCAGGAATTCGGCTCGACGCTCCGGCCTTTGGCACAACTGCGGAACATAGCCCATTTTGCTGAGCTCGTCGTGGCCTCGGCTCGAAAAGGTGATCTGTGCGCCAGGCAGATCCTGGACAGCGCGGCTCGTGAATTAGGGGAGTTGGCGGTCGATGCCGCTTCGTTGGTTTCCGACGCGCCGACGGTCCCGGTGGTTATCGGCGGGGGGTTCGTTGAGGCCGTTCCGGAACTGGCCCGAAGGTTAGCGGAATGGTTCGCGGCCAATTCTCATTACGAGCCGGTGATCGCGCCGGGACTTTCCACCCTCGACGGGTGCCATCGCGTCGGTTTGCACGGCGTGCCAGAGGTGTTTGGCTCGTGGGTTGAACAACTCGACAGGTCCGCCATTAAAGAAAGGGGCCTCACCTGATGCTGAAAGTTGGTTTTGGGAAATTCGGCATTACTCCATCGTTACCGTGCCGTCTGGCCGGCTACTCGCGGCGGGACGGGCTCAGCTGGCACGTATCTCAGCAGCTGTGGGCGCGCGCGCTCGTCCTCGACAATGGCCAGGATCGCGTCGGCTGGGTGATATGCGACCTGCTCGAGATGCGGAGGTCCTTTTTGTCCGATGTGCGGGCCGCTATAGATGCGACGGGGTGCATTGCTGGCCGGGACGTCATGGTCGGCGCCACGCATACGCATGCTGGCCCAGATCTGTGGCTGGACTGGAATGATGGCACGGCGGCGGGGGCTGCTTCGCGGGAGAGCTATGCGCAATTTCTGCCCCAGGCCATAGCCAGCGCAGTGGTCGCCGCCGTGATGGACATGGAGCCGGGTTCGGTGAAATGGGGCGAGACCAACCTTTCGGGCGTCGGCTCCCGTCGGCGGGCGAGCGACGAGCAACGGCCGCCCAGGCTCGGATCCCTCGTGGCTATGGCCGGCGACCAGCTCAAGGCTGTGGTCGTGGTTTACCCTTGCCACGGGACGGTACTGGGCCCGGACAACCTGTCGGTATCGGGCGACATCGTTGGGTCGTGTACGCGCGTGCTGGAATACCGGACTGGTGCCACCCATGGGTGCGCGTGGGCCCAAGGAGCCGCTGGGGACGTAAGTACGCGGAAAACCAGGCGTGACAGGTCCCACGAGGAGGCGGCTCGGCTGGGAGCTTTGGTGGCTGAGGCGGCGCAAGGGGCGGCCGCACGGGCGGAGGAATTGGACGTCGAGAAGCTCCTCAACCTGTCGCGAATCGAAGTGCCACTACCCACTAAGGGCCCAGGAGAGTTCAGCAGGCCGGAAAGGACCTTGACCAAAACGCGCCATGAAGGAGACCGGTCCGAGGAGGCCCTGCTGGAGGAGGCGATAGCGGCTCGCCAAGCGCGCAACGAGGGTGGAAGGGACGTCGAGGACGTAGCCGAATTGTCCTGTTTATGGCTCGGAAAGCTCCCTCTTTGTTTCGTGCCAGGTGAGCCGTTCGAGTCGATAGAGCACACGCTGGTCCAAAGAACCGGGTTGGACCGGCTCCGAGTGGTGGGGTATTCAAATGGGTCGCCCGGCTATGTATTCGGGCCAGAGGAAGAAGCCGAAGGAGGGTACGAGGTACTGGCGTCACCGCTAACTGGTGAGGCAGGTTCGCGCCTCGTCGATGCAGCAGCCACGTTGGTGGCGTCTCGCAATCGTAGCTAACAGCGAAAGGGAATATTGACATGGACGATAAGCGGCTTGCGTACTTGCCGACCATTAAGGGCTTGCTCGAAAAGCTTGACAACGATAGCGAACCTCTCCTACTAGCGGCGCAATGGTGTGCCGACACCGTCGCTCACGGGGGGTTGATCCACGTTTTCGGCGCCGGGCATTCACACATGACGGCCGAGGAGGCGTTTCAGCGAGCCGGCGGTTTAGTCCCGGTGAACGCTGTTCTGGTGGACTGGCTCATGGTGCACCAGGGCGCTAGGCGGGCCACGCTGCTCGAGCGCCAGTCTGGGCTGGGCGAGTTGATAGTGAGCACCGAACCGGTCGAAGCGGGAGACGTATTTTTTGTGGTGTCGAACTCAGGTCGCAACCCGGTGCCCGTCGAAGTGGCGCAAGCGGCGAAGGAGCGGGGGGCAAGAGTTGTGGCCCTGACCTCGGTACAACATTCCGAAGCGGTGACCGCTCGCGGTGATCGCGGGGTCAAGTTGAGTGCGGTGGCGGACCTGGTCCTCGACACACACGCGCCGGTGGGCGACGCAGCCATCGCAGTTGACGGAGACCTCAAGGTCGGTGGCGTCTCGACGGTCATGAGCGTGGTGATAATCCAGACCATCGTCGTCGCTACGGTCACCATGCTGATCGAGAGGGGGCTCCAGCCGCCCGTTTTCAAGAGCGGCAACGTGGATGGTGCCGATGAGTGGAATGCCGAGCAGCTCAAGCGGCTCGGCCCCCGTGTACCCACCCTTTTGCGTTCTTCGCTCCCTTAGCGTCGGCTCAGTACGCCGGTTTGCGCTGCGAGGGTTGGACGTGCTTCGAGGGTGGTGGGTGGCGCCTCGGAGTCTCCCCACCCTGCGACGGTGGAGACCGGCCGGCTCGTGCCCTCGAGCAGTCGGGTGCCGACCGCCCTGGCCACGGTTGGTGGCCGGGACGTCGTCTGGGCGAAGTCACGCCGGTCCCTGCTGAAGCCGTCGGCCGGCCCTTTGGCTGAGGGCCGGAAGACGTCGCGCTTGCAGCCCCGGGCGGGTGGCGAGCACCGCGTGGTGGGCCGGAGCGTTGGCACCCGCTTATAGCAGCCCGGGCCGGGTGGGCGTACGCGCCGACCCCGTGCTCCGGGGTAAGCCTCTCGACGCTAAGGTCTAGACCAAAGAGGGAGAGCCGGGTAACGTCTAGACCATGGGGTCGCGTGCCAGGTGCGTTTGGGCGGCATGGGCCCCGTCGGTGGCTCCCTCGCTCATCAACCTCAAACCGGCAACACGAATTGGCGTGGCATTTTTTCGGCGGCGCGGAAAAGAAATGCAATCACCGCCACCGTAAAGTTGGGAGCTGGTCGGCTACCCTCTGATTTCCTAACGGGGTAGCCGACGGGGCCGATGGCCGTTGGCAAACAACCCGGCACGCGAGGCATATGCCCTTATGAAACCAAGGGTTGAATGCGGTCCTCGCCTCGGTAACAGAAGAACTTGCGGGATACGCAACCCGAACCGGGACACCAGAGTAGAGAAGGTATAAAAGGATTTGACGCGTGTCGTCGAGGGTTGGCCCGGCCCGATTACGCCTAGGTTTCCGTCGTGCGGTGCGCCGGGTCGAGCCGCTCCCGGCACCGTCTCGGCCTCGCTGGCTTCGAGGCGCGTCCGTAATCCGGCCAATTACCCCCGGAACCCCCTGGCTCCTATGGCGCATTGACAGTGACCAGGGCCAACACTACGATGAGGCAGGTGCTCGTGTGCACGCTAAACCGACCACGGCAAAAAGGGGGAAGGCCAATCGAAATGAGTGGGGGAGCAGGCAGAACCGTCGGCCACAGTTCGACGCGCCTGCACGCGCCCGGCGTCGACAGGATGTCCTCGATGCCCGCGCACCCATGGCCGGGTGGAAAAGAAGCTCTGTGTTCGCCTCCTCGGCGGCCGCAGGGTCAACTCCGACTATTTGGCCCAAATCCCGTAGTAGTGTTGCGCCAATTGCGGGATTTGCCGAGTTGGACCGAACCCCTGTACTCCACCCCAAGTCGAACAACCATCTATTGTCTAAATCAGTCTTTCGGACAATCGTCGGGCCGAAGTCGGTTATCAAACCCACGGGCGGTAGGAGCCGACGCTCTTATCAAAGACGCATCGTACTGATGCCGCAAGAAAGGTCAGTCCAGTAGATGTCACATAATCGATCGAAGAAGGCCTCCCATCGGTTGAAGGCCGCGACGGCAATTGGTGTTGCTGCTCTCACTGCGTCTGGCGCAGCCCTGCCCGGCACGGCCTCGGCCGCCACGAGCGGGCCGTCCGGGACACTCAAGATCATCACCTGGGTCAACCCTCCCGCAGTGGCCGCCATCACAAAGATCGACCAGCTGTTCGAGCAAAAGTACCCCAATGTAAAAGTCCAACTGCAAACGGCGGCCAACGTCACCGCCGGGTATGCCACCCTGCTTTCGACCACCGTCGCAGCCAACACCGCGGACATCGTGACCAACGTCTATCAGGTCCAGCCCCTACCGCTGCACCCAACCCGCACTACGATGCTACCGACTCAATATTGGGCCTCGAGCGGTGTGTACCTGCCCTTGAACAACGAGCCCTGGATCCACAATTTTACGAGCTCGGCTCTCGCCACGGAGACGTACAAGGGACAAATATACGGGGTGCTTTCCGGCGTATACCAACGGGTCGTGTTCTATAACAAGGCCGATTTCGCCAAATACCACATCAGTGTCCCGACAACCTATGACCAGTTCATGACCGTCCTGAAGACCCTCAGCGCCGACCATGTCACTCCGCTGTGGTTGGGCGTCGGAGGCGGCGCCAGCATCTATGTGCCGGACTTCTTGACTGAGCCCCTGATGGCGGAGCTTTGGCTACCCCATGTGGCTGGCAACAACATCTTCACGGCCACACAAACGGGTGCCGCCAAGTTCAACAACCCGTACTACATCCAAGCTATGACCGAAGAGGCCGCCATCGGCAAGTACATCGAACCCGACTACACCGGAGTACCGTGGACGGGCATGCCCGGCGCCTTCGCGACGAACAAAGCGGCCATGTTGCTGGACGGGTCCTGGGACCTCGCCAGCGTGCAAAAGGCTAACCCGGGCCTTCAAGTCGGGAGCTTCCCGCTCCCAGGCAGCAATGTAGCCAGTGCAAACCAACCGCTCGTGCAGCCGGACCTGAACTTTGAGATCCTAAAGCATGCTCACAATATGACTGCCGCCCAGGCCTGGATGGCGTTTTTCGCCAGCAAGCCCATTTACGAGCAGTACGTCAACATCACGGGTATCTCACCGAGTGAGACCAGCGGCACCTACTCGAGCTATAGCTCGAAGGTGCTCGGGAGCTGGTTGGGCAAAGGTGTCAGCACCCTCGCCGTCACTCCCAACTGGGCCCCGACCCGGGGTTACTACGACACCCCGACTCAGTACCCGCTGTTACAGGAGTCAGTCCTGTCCGGGTCGAAGAGCCCGCAGGACGCAGCCAAGCTCGTCGACAGCAACTGGACTAAGTAAAAGTAGACGAACTTGCTGAGGAACGGAGGCGCCCCTGAAGTGGAGGAGGGGGCGCCTCCTTCTGACCAACGCCTGAAGCGAGGTGCCTCCCATCCGGGAGCGGGCCCCGACGGCGCCAGCAAGGGAACCAGGTTCAACAGGCGTAACGAAAGGACCAAGGCACCTCGGCGGGGCCGACCGGCCGGTGCTCGGCTGCTGTCCCGGTCATCGCGAGTTTGGATGTGGGTGGGCGTCGGCCTCGGGCTGGCCTTCTTTGTATTGTTCGGGATCGTCCCGGCCGTGGCGAACCTTATAATATCTTTCACCAACTATTCCGGCCTACCTGGCTCCCCGACGTCGTTTAGCGGCCTGTCTAATTACAGCGTCCTGTTCACGTCCCAGGCACCGGGTTTTCAATCCAGCATCATCGACACTTTGATTTTTGTGCTCGGGGTCACGGTAGTCCAGAACATAGTAGGGATGGCCCTGGCCCATCGCTTGGTGGGGGATACCAAAACAGGTTCCCTCCTTCGCATCTTTGCCTTCTTCCCGATCGTGCTGGGGGCCACGGTCATAGGGATCGTATGGCTGCTCCTCTTTGACCCACTGTCGAGCCCGGCGTCGTCTTTCTTCGGGCTTTTTGGTGTCCACTCGGCGTTCTTCGGGTCCAATAGCTGGGCCATGCCCCTGGTTATTACCGTGCAGGTTTGGCAGAACCTCGGCTTTACCATGGCTGTCTATATCGGGGCGCTGAAGACTATCCCGCTTTCGATCTATGAGGCGGCCATGCTCGACGGGGTCACTCCCTGGCAGCGGTTTACTCGAGTTACATGGCCTCTGATGGCCCCAGCTGTCACGGTGAACGTCTTGTTCGCCGTGATCGGCTCCCTGACGACGTACAACCTCATTTACATCCTTACCGATGGCCAGTTTGGCACCAATACCCTGGGGATGTTGGCGTTCAACACGGCCTTTGGTCAGAGCGCCGACCTAGGTTTAGGGGCGGCGGTAACGATCGCTTTGTTGGTTGTCTCCGTCGCCGTGGCCATTCCCTTGGCCGCGTTGCTCAGGTCCCGCGAGCGCAGGCTCCTCGCATGACAGACCGGGGATAGGGATGAACCTGACCAACCCCCGCCGGGTACGACGGTTAGCAACTGGCATCTTGATCGCGTTGTTGTTCCTGCTCCCGATCGTGTACGTCGTGATGATATCGCTGGAGTCTTCGGGACAATTCCTAGCTCATCCCCTCGTGCCGCCGGTACCACCCAGTGTTGGCAACTTCGGCTCGGCGGCGCAGCAAGGGGACCTCGGGCCGCAGGTGGTGAACACCATCATCTATTCCATCTCAGCCGCTGCGATATCAACCGCGCTGAGCTTGTTGATCGCCTTCCCCGTTGCCCGCCGCCTAGTTCGGTGGTCGTCGCCAATATTCCTTTCGTTCGTCATCGGGCTTTGCCTACCTCTTCCCATCATCCCCCTGTTCATAGAAGCACGCGACCTCCACCTGTTCGACAACCGCATCGGCTACATCCTGCTGCACGTGGAACCGGGTCTACCGTTGGGCGTGATCCTGCTGACTGCATTCGTCTATTCCATCCCGACGGAGCTGGACGAGGCCGCCTGGCTGGACGGCGCCAGTTACCCGCGTTACCTGGCCCGGTTCATCGCCCCGCTGGCATGGCCAGGGCTAGTAATTACCTTCCTATACTCGTTGCTAGGAGTTTGGAACGATATCATTGGCCCTGTAGTCTTGCTCGCGAGCCCAAATCTGTTTCCCGTATCGCGCGGCGTCTACAGTTTTTACAGTTCGAACCAAAGCGAGTACACGCTTCTGGCGGCCGCGGTGATAATCGTCAGCGCGCCAGTTGCGTTCCTGTTCGTTATTTCCCAGCGGCAATTGTTGCGAGCGACTATGGGTATTCGCTAGCAGGGTTGCGATCAGAGGCGGGTAGGGCAGTTCCACCCGCAGCGAAGACAATGGTCCTCAGGGCTCGATCGCGACGTGGCCGCCGGCCTTATCGTCTTTGCGACCTGGCCCGGTCCGTTACGCCGAGCGGATGTTCGGAAGGGGCGCCGGGCTGAGTGGCGTCGTTGCCTCCTACCGTGGTGTAGTGCAGGTATGGGAGGAGAGCTAAGCCGGCGCCGGCTACTCCAGGTCGGGGCCATGGGGGGCTTGGCCGCCCTCGCCACTGCGTGCGGCGCCAGCCGCCACAACTCCGGCGGTACCACCTCTTCGACTACCAGCCAGCCGGCCACTACAACAACCAGTACAAGCGCGAGCACGACCACGGCCAGCACGACGACGACGCTGCCTCCGTCGACGACGACAACCGCAGTCACCACTACTACCACGACGACCCCTGTCCCCACGACGGCCGTTTCGGCTCCGACAGCTGCTGACTGGAAAAGCTTTGGCGCCGGGTTGACCGGCCGCTTGTCAAGGCCGGGTGACCCCAGTTACTTCATCGATAAGGAACTCTACGACCCGCTATTCGACGCTGTTCGGCCGGCGGGCATCGCCTTTTGCGCCAACGCCAGCGACGTCGCCCGTTCGCTCGCCTTTGCCCGAGACCACGATCTGCCTCTGACGGCGCGCAGCGGAGGCCACAGCTACGCCGGTTATTCGACGAGTACCGGGCTGGTAATAGACGTGAGCCTGATGTCCCAGCTGGCTGTTTCAGGACACACCGCCCGCGTCGGGGCCGGGGCGCGCCTGATCGACGTTTACACCGGCCTGCCGCAGCGGGGTGTCTCGGTGCCCGGAGGGTCATGCCCTTCGGTCGGGGTGGCGGGTTTGGCGCTCGGCGGCGGCATAGGTGTGGTCGGCCGGCTACACGGGCTGACGTGTGACAACATCGTCGGTCTGAAGGTTGTGACGGCCGACAGCCGGACTGTGGTGGCCAACGCCACGACCAACTCCGACCTGTACTGGGCCTGCAGGGGTGGGGGAGGGGGGAACTTCGGAGTGGTCACTGAGTTCCAACTTTCGACGTTCCCCGTTGGCCAGATTTCCCTGTTCGGCTTGAGTTGGCCCTGGGCCGCAGCGGCGCAAGTGCTGCCCGCTTGGCTGGAATGGTCTTCTTCCCGGCCCGATCAAATGTGGTCCAATTGCATTTTGTCGGCCGCGCCGGGGCTCAGCACGCCCTCCCTTTTTGTCGGTGGGTGTTGGGCGGGCAGCGTGGCGGACGCCGCCGCTCAGGTCGCGGCCCTCACCAAACAGCTAGGCCCACCCAGCAGTCAGTCATTCGGGCAACACGACTACCAAGAGGCTATGTACATCGAGGCGGGTTGCCGGGGCCTGTCGCAAGCCGCTTGTCACCTCGCCGGTAAGTCCCCCGGAGGGACGCTCCCGCGGTACGTCGCGGTGGCCAAGTCGGACATCCTCAACAGTCCGTTGGGAAATGCCGGCGTGCAGGCGGTCTTGGCCGGAATAGAGGAGCGCCAGCAACAGGGCGGCCCGGGGGCCGTGGCTTACGACTCGTGGGGCGGGGCGATAAACCGGGTGCCTGCGAACGCCACTGCCTTCGTGCACAGAAAGGCGATGGCGTCGGCCCAGTACGACGCCACCTTTTCTGCCGGCGTGGCCCCCAGCACGGTGCAACAGGCACAGTCCTGGCTAAATAGCTGGTACGCCACCCTCCGGCCGTTCGTCAGTGGGGAGGCGTACCAAAACTACATCGATCCTTCATTGTCGAATTGGCAGCAGGCGTATTACGGCAGCAACCTGTCCCGGCTCAAGCAAGTAAAGAAAAAATGGGATCCGGACAACCTTTTCCACTTTGCGCAGAGCATTCCGCTACCCTAAGTGGTCGGGGGAGGGTTTTTACGGCTCGAGTAGAGGCCTCTTTCGGTGCGCTAATCCCGTCTCGGCGTATTTTCCGTCCAAATCGAGCAAAAAACACGCCGAGAGCCGATTTCTGCCCCGAAAGGGGGGAATTCGCCGGCGCCTGCGGCGCCGAGCGTGTTATTGCCGGCGCCTGCGGCGCCGACCGTGTTATTGCCGGCGCCTGCCACGCCTTTGCCTGGCCGAACGGGCTCGCCGCCTGAGGGCCCCGCCGGCGGCCGATGCCGGCCATCGCCGCCCACTCCGCTAGTTCTCTAGCCGCAACGCCTGTATAAAGGCGTCCTGGGGGACCTCGACCCGCCCGATGTTCTTCATCCGCTTCTTGCCTTCTTTTTGCCTCTCCAGGAGCTTGCGCTTGCGGGTTATGTCGCCCCCGTAGCACTTGGCCAAGACATCCTTACGCTTGGCTTTGACCGTCTCACGGGCCACGATTTTGCCGCCCACCGCCGCCTGTATCGGCACGTCGAAAAGCTGGCGTGGTATCAGCTCCCGCAGTTTCTCTGTCATCCGCCGGCCGTACTCCATGACATCCGAACGATGGATGATGGCGCTGAACGCATCCACCGGCACCCCGTTTAGCAGTATGTCTATCCTGACCAGTTCTCCCGGTGAGAAGCCGGCCGGTTCGTAGTCGAGGCTGGCGTATCCTTTGGTCCGGCTCTTCAGAGCGTCGAAAAAGTCCATGACTACTTCGGAAAGCGGCATCCTGTAGACCAGCTCGACCCTTTCGGGAGAGAGGTACTCCATGCGGGTCATCTCGCCCCGCCGGCTCTGGCAGAGGTCCATAACCGTGCCGGTGTTCTCCGAGGGGAGCAGCATCGTGGCCTGTATAAATGGCTCCTCGACTATCAGGATGTTCTGAGGTGATGGCATCTCGGCCGGGCTGTGCATGTGCAATTCGGTGCCGTCGGTCAGCCGGGCGATGTACTCGACGCTCGGGGCCGTGGCGATGAGGGTGAGGTTGAACTCCCTTTCCAGGCGCTCGCGCACGATGTCCATGTGGAGCAGGCCCAGGAAACCACAGCGAAAACCGAAACCAAGAGCTACCGATGACTCGGGCTGGTAGGTGACGGAGGAGTCGCTCAGCCGCAGTTTCTCCAGGGCGGTCCGCAAATCCTCGAACTCGTCCCCGTCCACCGGGTACAGCCCGCAGAACACCATCGGCTTTGGTTCCAGGTACCCCTCGAGAGGTTTTTCGGCCGGGCGGCTGGCCTCGGTCACCGTCTCACCGCTTCGGGCTTCACCCACGTCCTTTATGCCCGCGATCAGGTAGCCCACTTCGCCCGGCCCGAGGCTGTGGACCTCCGTGGTCGCCGGTAGGCGCACGCCCAGCTCCTCTACCTCGTGCACTCGCCCCGTCTGCATAAAACGCAGCTTTTCCCGGGACGAAAGTACTCCGTTCACGACCCGGATGGAGCTGACCACCCCCCGGTACTGGTCGTAGAGCGAGTCGAATATCAGCGCTTGCAAGGGTGCGCCGGCGTCGCCCTTGGGAGGCGGGATACGAGCGCAGATGGCGTCGAGCAGCTCGGGCACCCCTTCGCCCGTTTTGGCGGAAACGCGGAGCGTCTCCGACGCCGGGATGCCGAGGACGGCCTCGATCTCAGCGGCGCAGCGCTCGGGATCGGCCGCGGGAAGGTCGATCTTGTTCAAGACCACCACGATCTCGAGGTCGTGCTCGAGGGCGAGGTAGGCATGGGCCAGGGTCTGTGCCTCGATACCCTGGGCCGCGTCCACCAGTAGGACGACGCCCTCGCACGCGGCCAGGCTCCGGCTCACCTCGTAGCCGAAGTCGACGTGGCCCGGTGTATCGATGAGGTGCACTGTGTAGCCCTTCCATTCGACCCGGACGTTTTGGGCCTTGATGGTGATGCCCCGCTCTCGTTCGATGTCCATCGAGTCGAGGTACTGGTCGCGCATGTCACGTGGGTCGACGGCGCAGGTGAGCTCGAGTATGCGATCGGACAGCGTCGACTTGCCGTGGTCGATGTGGGCCACGATCGAAAGATTGCGGATCTTGTCAGGGGTAAGTGTGCTCATCGGTCTGCGGTTACCAGTTTGGCCCAAAGGACGGTCGGCTCAGCGGCGAGGCCGTCACACTGGCCGTGACCAGGGTCCTGGCCACCGGGCTGCACTCGCCTTCGGCTGGCGAGCTGGTAAGGTGTTGGACCCTGTGGCAAATATAAAGAGCCAGATCAAGCGTATCGGCACCAACGAGAAACGCCGTCTTCGCAACAAGGCGGCAAAGTCCGAGGTTAAGACCCGGATCAAGTCGGCGGTCTTCGCCGCCAGCGCCGGCCAGGAAGGCGCGGCCGAGGACTTGCGACTGGCCGTCAAGCGGTTGGACAAAGCGGCGGCACGTGGGATCATCCACCGCAACCAGGCCGCCAACCGCAAGTCGGCCCTTATGCGCCAGGTAGCGGAGCTGGCTGCCGTTTCGGGCGCTGGCTCGACCGCTTCCGAGTAACGCACCACCAGGTCGTGCGCTAAAACCGCTCTCCGGGGGGCGAGCCAAACGCGCCAGTCTCGGAGCATAGCGGCGTTTGGCCCGTTAGCGCCTAGCCCGGCCTCCACCACTCCGAGCCACCTGCGGAGCCCCACGGGCGCTGCGAGAAATCCGGCACAACCGTGCCACCAGGACCTCGAGCACAACCTCGGGCTCCCAGTCCAACCGGCCTTTGAGGGCCAGCTCGGCGTCCGCCAATGCGATTATGGCGTCACCACTGCCACGCGGCCCCAGCCGGCGGGCCGCATCAAGGGCCTTGCGGGCCGGGTAGGTGCTACGCCCTTTGGCGATCCCCAGCGCTCCGGCGGCCTCGCTTTCAGACGTTATGGCCGGTGACTGAGTCCGGAGGATGTTGGCAAAGTGCCGATGGAGGATGGCCAGGATGACGAGCGGGTGGCGGGCGCCGGCTTCCATCAGACGGTGCAACACCGTGAGCGCCGCCTCGGTCTCGCCCTTGTCGATGGCGTCAGTGAGGTCCCACGGTGGCACTGAACCCGGCTGGCCGAGGTACGGCTCGAGCTCCTCCGGCCCCACGGTGGCTCCGCTCCCGTAGGCCGCTTCCAGGGTGGAGAGAAGCGGGCTCAGGCGGCTCAGATCCTCACCGAGGTGGGCCTCGACCGTGGACGCCGCCGCCGCATCCAGTTTGACCGGTGCCCGGGCAATGCGCTCGCTGACCCAGCTGTGGGCTTCCCGGCCGGTCACATCCGTGTTGACCAGGGCCGTGCCGGGCAGGGACTTGAACGCATTGACGAACTTGACCGGGAGCGTGCCTCCTCCTCCCGCTACCACCAGTTTCGTGGTCGGCAGAGGCTCCTCGAGGTAGGACAGGAGCGGTTGCAACTGGTCGAGGTTGAACCGGCCCGCCTCTCGCAGCACCACTACTCTGCGATCGGCCAGAAAAGGAGGCGTTTGGCACGCTCCCGCTACCGCGGCGACGTCCAGCTCCTCTCCCGAGAAATCCTCCAGTACCAGGGAACGTTCGGCCGTCCCCACCAGCTCGTTTACCAGGTCCCCTACGGTCCCGGCCAGGAGGCCGGCGTCCTCTCCGTTAATCAGCCACGCCGTCGTCCCCGCCTCCAGCCGCGGCGCCGAGCCGCCTCGGGCGTTGGTCCCGCCTGGGGGCGCCTGTCTTCGCGCCGGGCCGGCCCGCTTACCGTCGTTGGGCTCGCTCATCTGGCGTTGGGCTCGCTCATCTGGCGTTGGGCTCGCTCATCTGGCGTTGGGCTCGCTCATCTGGCGTTGGGCTCGCTCATCTGGCGTTGGGCTCGCTCATCTGGCGTTGGGCTCGCTCATCTGGCGTTGGGCTCGCTCATCTGGCATTCTCCATCACCGCAGCCAGCATGTCCCGTACCCGGCAGGTACCGCGGACGTCGTGAGCCCTAACAACCCTGCACCCAAGGGTTATGCCGAGGGCATGAGCGGCCGCCGATGCATCTCTGCGCTCGTTTATGTCCAGGCTGAGCAGGTCGCCGAGGAACCTTTTGTTGGAGGCCGAAAGCAAAAGGGGGTAGCCGAGGCCGGCGAGGGTGGCGGATGCCCTCAGCAACGCGACCGACTGAGCCGCAGTCTTGCCCAGGTCGAGCCCGGCATCTATGAGCACGCTTTCGGCCGGGATGCCGGCGGCCACCGCCCAGCCGGCGCGTTCGGCCAAGAAGCTGGACACCTCGCCAACCAGGTCAGCGTAAGTCGGCTCGGGGTCGGGCACCCGGGGAGCCAGCCTGATGTGGGTGGCCACTACGCTGGCCCCGGCTGCCGCGGCCACCTCGAGGTAATGGCGGTCGGCGAAGCCGCTGATGTCGTTGCCGATGACCGCACCAGCGGCGAACGCCGCACCAGCTACGGAGGCCCGCCATGTGTCCACCGACACGGGCAGGTCGAACCGGGCCACCAGGCCCTCGACGGCCGGCATCAGCCTGTCGAGTTCTTCGTCCTCGCTCACCTCTGGCCCTGGGCCGGCTTTAACCGCGCCTACATCGAGTATGTCGGCGCCCTGGTTGACGATTTCCTCGGCGCGCGCCCAAAAAGCGTCCCAATCCCAGGTGGCCCCCCTGTCGAAAAACGAATCCGGGGTCCGGTTGAGTATCCCCATCACCAGGGCGCGAGTGGCGATGTGGTACCGACGACCCCTGATGTCGACCGCGGGCGACGTGGTGGTAGGGACCATGACGACAGAGAGGCTACCGCCCCGACGTGACGGTAATTCCTTATAAAACGGGCACGCCCCAACGCCGGCACAAGGAGTTGAAGCGTGCCCCGTCCCCTGTTGGTTGTTGTTAGAAGAGCTTGGACGTGAGGGCCTTGCGGTACTCCGCCACCTTGGGGTCGTCTCCCATCAGCTCGAGCAGGTCGAGGTACTCCTGGCGGGCGGAGGGGTCGTCTTTCACCCGGTCGAGCAGATCGTCGAGCTTGGCGTTGACGGCAGTGTCGCCCTCGGCCGCCTCGTCCCCCACCCGGGCCTGCGCTTGCAGATGACGTACCTCCGCGGTCTCCGGTACCCGCTGCAGTATCTGGAGCGCCTCCTTCTTGGCCTCGTCGTCACCCCGGTCCACCAGGAGCGAAGACAGCGAAATGATGGCCTTCTCGTTGCCGGGCTCGAGGGCCAATGCCTTGCGCAACGAGGGCTCGTCGCCCGCTGCGATCAGCTGGTCCACCTCGGTCGGCGCCGGTGCCACCTCAGACAACCACGCTCGTACTGCAGGTTCTGGCTGCGCGCCGACGAAGCTGCTGACCACGCGCTTGTCCCGGATGGCATAGACCGCCGGTATCGACTGCACCTGGAAACTGGCGGCCACACGCACGTTCGCGTCCACATCAACTTTGGTCAGCACGACCTCGCCGTCCCTCTCGGCCACCACTTTCTCCAAAATGGGCCCCAATGTGCGGCACGGGCCGCACCATGAAGCCCACAGGTCCACGATCACGGGGACCTCTGTGGAGCGCTCCAGGACCTCTTCCTCGAAGGTCGCGTCAGTTACATCTATAGCTACGGTCATCTCTCCTCCGGCGTCACCCGCCTCAAGGCCCACTCTTTCGGGCCCGTAGGTATAGCGTCCAGAGGCAGCGTGACATTCCCGGAGCCCGGACCGGGCCAAATGCTCCTACGGTGGTCGCGAGGAGCGCGCGCCCTGTTCTCCACTCTACCGATGGGGGCAACATGACCTTTGCGGCGATCAAGAGCTGGCCGAGCCTGGACAGACCGGCTCTGGTGCTGGGCCTCGAGGGCTGGGTGGACGCCGGCTATGCGGCGGCAACTGCAGTCAACGCCCTGCTGGAATCGGCTCGGCACGAACTGGTGGCCACGTTCGATTCGGATGCGCTGCTCGACCAGCGCTCCCGCCGGCCGATGTTGAGGGTGTCACACGGCGTCCACGGCGGGCTCACCTGGCCCGAGCTGCGGTTGCTCTCCGCTACCGATACGGGAGGACGGAGCCTGCTGGTCCTGGCCGGCCCCGAGCCCGACCTGCGCTGGCACGAATGGAGCCAAGAGGTAGTCGCCCTCGGCCTTCGTCTCGGAGTGGAGCAGGTGGTGGGCCTGGGCGCGTTCCCGGCCCCGGCGCCGCACACGAGGCCGGTGCGACTGGCGGCCACCGCCAGCAGCGAGGAACTGGCCGGCCGCGTCGGCTTCCTGCCCGCCACCATGGAGGTCCCGGCCGGGGCTCAGGCCGTGCTGGAGGTGGCCTTCGGCGAGGCCGGTGTGCCATCCATCGGCGTCTGGGCCCGGGTCCCTCACTATGCGGCTGGCACGCCATACCCCGAAGCATCTGCCGTCCTGCTGGACAAGCTGGCCGACCTCACGGGGCTCAGCATCGATACAGACGCACTGCGAGAGGCCGGGCGCAAAGCTCGTGACCAAATCCAGGCCCTCATAGAGGCCAGCGAAGAACACTCTGCGATGGTCCGCCAGTTGGAGCAACAGCAGGACAACGAGCTGGGCTTATCGGCGACCGAGTTCACTCACCTGCCCACGGGTGACGAGATCGCCGCGGAACTGGAGAGGTTTCTCCGGGGCGAGACCCGTTGAGTTAACGGGCGCCATCCAGGCGCCCGTCAGACCACGATGTTCACGAGGTTCGGCGGGCGGGCGATAACCCGTCTGGGTGGGCGGCCGTCCAGTTGGGCCGCCACCTTGGGGCACGCCAGGGCAGCGGCTATCACTTCCTCCTCGGTGGCTTCCGGCGAGACGCTGACTCTGTCACGTAGCTTGCCGTTCACCTGGACCACCAGAGTTACCAGCTCCTCGGTCAACATGGCCGGGTCAGCCACGGGCCAGGGTTGCGAATGGGCGCGGGCGCCCTCGCCGTGCCGGCGTTCCCACAGCTCGGCGCTGATGTGCGGGGCCATGGGGGCGAGCAACAGCAGCAGGGTGTCGATGGACTGGCCCAGCGTGCGCCGGTGGGCGCCGGTTTCGGACTGGGCGTAACGGTAAAGCACGTTGGTGTGTTCTCGTAGTGCCGCGACGGCAGTGTTGTAGGACCAGCGCTCGAAATCGTGGGTAACCCGCTCGATCAAACGGTGAGTAGCCTTGGCGACCTCGTCGTCGGCCGGGCCGGTGTCTCTGTCTGAGCCACTTGAACCCTCGGCTTCACCTGTGGCCAATCTCCACACCCGGTCGAGGAAATGGCGGCAACCGTCTATTACCTCATCGGTCTGGTCGGTCCAGTCGAAATCGTCCGCCGGTGGGCCGACGAACAAATGGAAAATGCGCAACGAATCGGCGCCGACACTGTCGAAGTATTTTTCGGGTGCGATCAAGTTGCCCTTGGACTTGGACATTTTCGTCCCGTCCATGCGGATCATGCCCTGAGTAAAGAGCCGCTTGAACGGCTCCTTTATGTCCTTTGGCGAAAGCCCGACGTCACCCAGCGCCCGCGTCACGAAACGAGCGTATAGCAGGTGCAAGATGGCGTGCTCGATGCCACCTATGTACTGGTCGACCGGCATCCAGCGTTCGGCTGCCTTTTCGTTGACCGGCGCGGCCGTCAACCATGGGTCACAGAAACGGAGGAAATACCACGACGAATCGACAAACGTGTCCATTGTGTCCGTCTCGCGCTGCGCTCGTTGGCCGCAGCGCGGGCAAGTCGTCCACAGGAAGGCCTCGTCTTTTCGCAATGGCGATTCGCCCGTGGGCAGGAACTGGACGTCGTCGGGCAGCAGGACCGGCAAGTCACTTTCGGGCAGGGGCACAATGCCATCGTCCGGGCAATAGACGACCGGTATCGGGCAGCCCCAATACCTCTGGCGGGAGACCAGCCAGTCCCGCAGCCGGTACTGAACGGTGCGCTTACCGATCCCTTTTTCTTCGACCCACTCGATCGCTGTTTGCTTGGCTTTTGCCGTCTCGACGATGCCGTTCAGCCATTCGCTGTTGATGCGCGGCCCCTCGCCGGTGTACGCCTCGCCCTCCCAGCCTTTTGGAGGCTCGACGGTCCGTATTATCGGCAAACCGTAGGCAGTAGCGAATTCCCAGTCCCTTTGGTCCTCGGCGGGCACGGCCATAATGGCCCCCGTCCCGTAACCCATGAGCACGTAGTCCGCCAGGTAGATGGGGACGTCTTTGCCATTGAAAGGGTTGATGGCGTACGCGCCTGTGAAGATGCCCCGTTTTTCGAACGAGATCTCGGTCGATTGGCGCTCCAGCTCTGGCTGTCGGCCGACGCGGTCGACGAAGGCCGTCACCTCTTTCCGGCGCTCGGGCGAAGTAATGGCGGTGACCAACGGGTGTTCAGGCGCCAGGACTACGAAAGTCATCCCGAAGGCCGTGTCTGGCCTGGTCGTGAAGACTTCGATCTTGTCGTCGGAACCGGCCACGCTCATCTCGAACTGGGCACCCTCGGAGCGGCCGATCCAGTTGCGCTGCATCGTCTTGACCCGCTCGGGCCATTCCAGCGTCTCCAGTGCGGCCAGCAGGTCGTCTTGATAGGCCGTGATGCCGAAGAACCATTGCTCGAGGTCCTTCTTTATCACCAGGTCTCCACTGCGCTCGCAAGTACCGTCGGGGCGCACCTGCTCATTGGCCAGGACTGTGTTGCACCCAGGGCACCAGTTGACCGGTGCCTTCTTCCGGTAGGCCAGCCCCGCCTCCAGGAACTTGAGGAAAATAACCTGGCTGAACTTCATATAGATGGGGTCGTGGCTGCGGACCGTGCGCCGCCAGTCGTAGACCGCCCCCAGGCGGACGACGGAGCTCGACAGCTCGGCGATGCGGGCGTCCGAAAAGATCCGGGGGTGGATCCCGGACTTGATAGCTGCGTTTTCGGCCGGGAGGCCGAAACTGTCGAAGCCGAAAGGGCTCAGGACGGCGTACCCCTGCATGGTCCGCCAGCGGACGTTCAAGTCACCGAATGTGTAATTGCGGACGTGGCCCTGATGAGCTGGCCCGCTCGGGTACGGGTACATGCACAGCAAGTACGACGGTGGGCGCAAATCGTCGTTGTCTACCTCATAGGTATGCTCGGTGCTCCAGCGCGCCTGCCAAAGACCTTCGACCGCCTGGGCGTCATACGCATAGCTCATGGTCCGAACCAGGCTACTTGAGCTGGGCGGGGGCTCTCTCCGCGTTTATGCGACCGGCTGGCGCAATCGGCTGCAGCGGCGGTCGGCATCCCATTCGGAGGCCAAAAGGTGACCTGGTTGCCAGCGAGGCTGTGTCCCGACACTCCCGACAACCAGGAGCCCGCATCGTCGCTAGATCAGGGGCCATCGCTGGCAATTGGGTCGTGCACCTCCGGCGGCGTTTGGGTCGTGCACCTCCGGCGGCCCGGGCCTGTTGTACCTTGCCTGTTGTGGCAGACCGAGGCAACAGCCTTACGATCGGGCTCGGCGACGAGCGCTTCGAAGTGGTCGAGGGTGACCCCTTCACCTTCGGCCGTTCGCAGCGCACCACCCTTTGCCTCGACCCCTCTGACCTGGGGATTTCCAGGGTGGCTGGTTCCTTGGAGGCAGACGCCGGCGTCTGGTGGCTCGTCAACAAGAGCGGCGTCAGGCCGCTCGAAGTGGTCGACGACGTCGGTATCCGCACGGTGCTCCCACCGGGGCGGCGAATGGCGCTCACCGCCCCCATCACGGTCGTGGTCGAAGGCGCCACCCGGCGCCACGCCCTCACCGTCGACCTGCCCGATAGCGCCCTGGACCGGCTGGGACGAGGCGGCGTGCCGACCGCCCAGGTTGAAGGCAACCCGACCCAGGCCGCCTCGGAAGTCTCAATCACGCCGGCTGACAAGCTGGCTCTGGTCGCCCTCTTCTCCGGCTACCTCGAGGCCTTTCCCCGTTACGACCCGCACCCCAAGAGCTACGCGGATGCCGCGGCACGGTTGGACTGGCCGCGCACGACGCTGGTGAAGAGGGTCGAGTACTTGCGGACGCGCCTGACCAATGCCGGCGTGCCCAACCTGCTGGGAGAGAACGCCCTCCCGTACTTGGCCGAGTGGGCCCTGGCGACGGGTCTGATCAGCCGCGCCGACCTGGCTCTTCTTCCGCCCCGCTGAGTGGCAGCCGGCCGGGCCGGAGTGCCGCCGGCGTCGGCTCTGCTAGGCTCAGTGGCGGCTTCGGGGGCGTAGCTCAGTTGGTAGAGCGCTTGCATGGCATGCAAGAGGTAGTGGGTTCGATCCCCATCGCCTCCACCAAAGAGGCCTGGCCGGCTGGTAGGCCCCCGGATAAAGCATGGCGACCTTCCCGGCGCTGAGATGGAGACGCGATGACCCTGCCCGACGACCTTGTCGCTCTGCTGCGCACCCCGGCACTTTGCTACGTGGCCACCGTGATGCCCGACGGCTCGCCCCAACTGACCCAGACCTGGGTCGACACCGACGGCGAACATGTGGTGGTCAACATCGTTCAGGGGATGCAGAAGGCCCGTAACCTCGAGCGGGTCCCGCGCGTCGCGGTGGCAGTGTCCGCGCCGAGGGCGCCCGGTAGCTACTACCAGGTACGCGGCACTGTGGTCGAAATGACCAGCGAAGGCGGCGCGGCCTCGATCGAGGCGCTGTCGCACAAGTACACCGGCGGTCCGTACGCCTGGTACGGAGGGCGGGACCAGGTCCGGCTGATAGTCAAGGTCAAGGCCGAACATATCAGCAGCGTGCCCTAGCCAATTCGGTCGTCTGGTAGCGATCGTCGAAGCGGCGCTTCGTGACATGCCCCCACGCCGGCTTCGGCTGGCCGACAGCGGGGTGGGCCAGCAGGGCGGCTAGGCCATGGCCAGACGAAGCGTTTCGCACAGGGCCTCGAGTGCGCCCCGCCAGGCATGCGCCGGTGGCTTGCTGTAGCCGACGATGATGCCTTTGAGCTTGGGGGGTGTCTGCCAGGTCGGCTCTAGCCTGGCGATCCTCAACGAAAGGCCAAGCGCTTGCGCCCGAACGGAAGTCTCGTCGGGGCCCGTGGCGGGGAGGGCGATGACTGCGTGGAGGCCCGCTGCCACTCCGAGCACGTCGAGCCCCAGGTCGAGATCCGTTGTGGCCGCCACGAGTTCATCCCTTCGGTGCCGGTAAAGCGTGCGGCAACGCCGCAGTTGACGCTCGAAGCTGCCGTCGTCTAGGAGCTCCGCCAACACTCTCTGGTCCAGCGACGCCACCGTACGGTGCCAGCGCCGAGCGCCCAGGAACGCCTCGAGGAACCGGGGTGGCACGACGGCCCAGGCCAGGCGCAACCCGGGGGCCAGTGACTTGCTCGCCGTACCGATATAGACGACGTCATCAGGAGCTCTGCCTTGCAGGGCGCCGATAGGTTCGCGGTCGAAGCGGAACTCGCCGTCGTAATCGTCCTCAATGATCAGCCCGCCTTTTTGACGTGCCCACGCAATGAGGGCATCACGTCTTTGAGCTGAGCAGGTCATGCCCAGGGGGAATTGGTGGGCCGGCGTAAGAAATGCCGCTGCTACTTCGCCGGGCTCAGCCGAGGCGCCCTCGGCGTCGACAGGCAGAGGGACCACGGACGCGCCCGAGGAGGTCACGATCTCGCAATGGTACGGGAGGCCCGGGTCCTCCATGGCAATGGTGCCTGGGGCGAGTGCCCTGGCCACGGTGGCCAGCGCGTCGGCAGAACCGCTGCAAATGAACACCTGCTCAGGATGGGCCACCACCCCGCGGGCGCGCTCGAGGTACCGGACCAGGGCGTACCGCAGCTCGAGGCTGCCCTCGTCGGGATCGTAGGTCAGCGCCGGCCCCAGACCTCTGCCCGCGACCTTGCGCATCGCCGCCAGCCACCTGGACATCGGGAAGATGGACAGGTCTGGCTCCCCGGGGAACAAGTCGTATTTGAACGAGGGCGCCTGCGTTGGTGCCGGCGTTAGTAAAGGGTGGGGCAGCCACACGGAGGGTGCCACTTTGGTTGGCGCCCCCTGCCTTTTGCGCAGCCAGCCCTCTGCTGCGAGCTGCTCGTAGGCCTCGACCACCGTCCCGCGGGCAACCCCGAGCTGGGAAGCGAGAGTTCTGGTAGAGGGCACAGTGGCGCCCGGCGCCAGCCGGCCCTCTCGAATGGCGGCCCGCATGGCCGACTCAATAGAGCGTCGTCCTTCCACTGGTCCAGATTATTGCCGTTCGACTGGTCCAGCCAAATAGTCCAGTTGGCTAGCCCGGTCTCCTAGCTTTGAACTGCGGGCGCGAGCACCACGGGCTTAGTACTGCTCTCCGGTGCCCGTAGTCAGCACCGTGCGTAGGGGTGCTCAACACAGGCCCCCGGTCAACACTGTGAGGAGAAATGCGGCGACTTCATTCGGTTACTTCTACGGGCGAACCTACTGGCCACGTCCAGGCCACCCCTCGTGCGCAGGCGGTCGACCGGCGCCAGTCCGGGCGCGGGAGGCGCAAGAGCGCGCCGGCCAGGCCCGACAGCTCGACTATGACGGCAACCTCCTGCGACGCTTCTCCCCCCCGCCGAGAGAGGGGCCGGGCTTCGCGCTCTGAACCGGCCAAAACATCGGTCCCGACGAACACATGTGGGCCCCTTACACACTCAATAGCCGACTTACTTTGTTGCGACTGGGACCTCTTGGACGATCCGTGGTTCCACACCCTTTGGGGTGTGAGTAACCGTGCCCCAGGATTGAACGCTTAGCTCGGCTGCACGAATGGCCCGCTCGATGAAGCGTTGTCCCTTTCACTGGTACAGATAATTGTCGGTCGACTGGACCAGCTAAGTAGTCCAGTTGGCCGGCTCGGTCTTCTAGTTTTGGGTATTGGGCGCGAGCACCACGCGCCTACGGCTGCTCCCCGGTGCCCGTAACCGGCATCGCCCTCGGGGTGCTCAACATACGCCCCCGGTCAACACTGTGAGGAGAAATGGCGCTCAAATCTGACCGTTCTACTAGCAAATCCACTGGCGATATGCAGACTTCGCCGGCAGCTGAGGCCGTCGACCTGCGCAAGACCTATGGCCGCGGGCAGGCGGTGGTCAGCGCTCTGGACGGGGTCAACGTCACGTTCGAGCGGGGCTGGTTTACGGCTGTGATGGGCCCGTCCGGCTCTGGCAAGTCCACGCTCATGCATTGCATGGCGGGGCTCGACCGGCCCACATCGGGCCGGTCGTTTATAGGGGACCTGGACATCGGGACCCTGGACGACGCCAAGTTGACGGAGTTGCGACGCGACCGGATGGGGTTCGTGTTCCAGTCTTTCAACCTCGTCCCCACTCTGACGGCGGAGGAGAACATCACACTGGCGGCCGATCTCGCCGGTACCAAGGTGGACAAGGACTGGTTCGACTATCTGGTCGCAAAGCTCGGCCTCGCCGCTCGGCTATCGCACCGCCCCGGTGAGCTATCGGGGGGGCAGCAGCAGCGTGTTGCGTGCGCCAGGGCCCTTATCAATAAACCCGATCTGGTCTTCGCCGACGAGCCAACGGGCAACCTCGACTCGAACGCGTCGGCCGAAGTGCTGGCCTTTTTCTGTTGGTCGGTCACTGAGCTTGCCCAGTCAATCGTCATGGTCACTCATGACCCTCACGGTGCTGCCTACGCCGACCGGGTCATTTTCCTGGCCGACGGCAAAGTGGTGGACCAGCTTGACGCGCCCACCGCCTCCTCGGTCCTCCAGCGCATGCAGGCTCTGGGGCGGAACGGAGATTGAGGTGAAGAACGTGACCATCCGAAGTCAGTAACGTCAATCAGCTGCTCGGACTGGTATATGCGCTCCTGGCGCTGGCGGTTCTCGTCGCCCTCCTCGGGATCGTGAACACCATGCTGCTGTCGTGTTCGAGCGCACCCGTGAGATCGGGCTGCTGCGAGCGGTCGGGATGAGGCGGCGCCAGGTACGCACGATGGTCCGGTCTGAATCCGTAATTATCTCCGTCTTCGGCGCCATCCTCGGGATCGTGATGGGCACGGGGCTCGGGATCGCGCTCGTCGCCTCCCTCCGGCAGCAGGGCATCGGCGATCTGGCCGTGCCGGAGGTCGAGCTTGTCCTTTTCCTTGTACTGTCGGGCGTACTTGGCCTTGTCGCCGCTACCTGGCCTTCCCGTCGCGCTGCTCGGCTTGATGTATTGGCCGCTATTACGACGGAATGATGTAAGAACCGCTGTGGCAGGCGGCTTCGCCTCTCGGGATTAGGGGTGTCAGGGCGCGAAGTGGACGGCGCGGAAGCCCCACCGCTCCGTCAGCCACAGCGGGACGACCTCGTCAAGCGCCCGCTCGAGCTCGCCGCCGGCTTCCCGGTCGACCACCCACCAAGACACCAGGGCGTCGGCACCGGGCGGAGTGCGTTCCTCCGGCGGGTCGATGTATACGCATCCGAGCAGCTCGGTCTCGTCGTGATTGAACACCGCGTAGTTGAACGATATGTGACGGGCGATCTCGTCCTCGTGGCGGGCCAGGTCCCGGCGGTCGGCCTCATATGTCATGTCGGCCGGTGGCCACCCCCACAGCTCGCCGTATTTCGACCACAGTCGCGCCCGCGACCCCATTACGGCGGGGTAGTCGATGTCGACATCGTTCTCGCGTATCGGTCGGAGGTGATGCCCGGTAGCCAAATCGAAGCGCTCCGGATGTGAGAAGTCATGGGCAAGCCACCGCACTCATGGCATGGTAGCTGCGCGACCGGCGGCCGAGACCTTTGACGAGGCCTCTTTACGGCGCCGGGTCGGAGGCGTCGTCGGAGTAGGGAACGGGGTGGTTGCCGCCCAGTTCCACGAAACGCTCGTTGATGGCATGGGCGATGACGTCATGGTTGTGGGCATCGGGCTGAAGGGCGCCGTAACAAAACGCCTCGACCTCCAATGCGCTGGACATGCCGCCAAGTTCGAAGTACCGCAGATAGAGCTCGCCGTGGGAAAGACCGGCCGCTTGGCGGGCTTGGTCCAGGGCTTCGCCCCCGATTTCACGCACGGGCACCAGGTCCCTGGCCAGGGAAGGGACGTTGGGTGGAGGCCACTACGTCGGCGGCGACCCTGGCCAACGGCTGCCAGCCGCCGACGGCGGAACGACGCATCACGGTGTACGCCTCGGACGGGCTGATGTGGTCGCGGCTCATCAAGATCCCTTGGGCCTGGGCAATGACCTCGCGGCCGCGTAGGACCGCCGAGAGGCGTTCGGTCACTTCGCCATCGGCGATGCCGGCACCCGCGTCGGTGAGGACACTCGTGGCGTGAGTGGCGAAGTTCGACGCCAGCTCCTGCTCGGCCTCGGCAAACGTGTTTGCAGTCCGGGAGTAGATGTTCAACGCCCCCGCCGGGCGCCCCGCGGCCAGCAGCGGAGTGGACATGATGGCGTTGATGCCATTTCGGACCGCTCGGGGGGTGAAGGCGGGCCAGCGGCCTTCGTCCCGCAGAGACTCGGAGTGGGCCCGGTCCCCGGTCACGGCCGCGTGCACGCACGGGCCTTCACCCGTTTCGTACTGGTCGGCGTCCATGGCCGCCACGACCTTGTCGCTGGCCGCCACCGTGGTCAGCCGGCCCTGGCGGTTGAGGGTGACACTGACCCCGTCCGCTCCACCGATGGTGGCGCGGGCCAACGAGACCACCAGACGGAGAGCGCTGTCGACGACGTCTTGGGCGGCCGGGATGGCGGTGAACTGACGAAACTGCTCGTCGGTGGCAACTGGGCCGCGGGGTGGGGGGTCGGCGCCGCCAGAGTACGGGATGACAGCTGCCGCGCCAGCCGGTGGCGCCCCGGGCGGTTCGATATCTACATTGCTGAGGCCGACGATGTCGATTGGCCGCTCTACCAGTCTCGAAGCCGATCGGACGACCAGTCGGCGCCCACTCGGAGCGAGCGCGGCGGCGCAGCTCGTCACGATACCTAAGCCGTCAATCCCCATGAAAGCGCAACTACGTAGGTCGAGGACCACCCGCTGGCGCCCGGTTTCGGCGAGGGCGACCATTATGGCGTTCAGGTCGGCGGCAGTGGCAAAGTTGATCTCGCCTTGCACAGCCACCACCGCGGTGCCGGCAACGAAGCGAACCGTAACGTCAAAAACCCCCTCCTCCTCACTGGAAAATTGGTTCATCACGTCCCCCTGGCGTTAAGAAGCGGGCCAAAGTTCCGGGGGAGACCGGTCCGCCGATACGCGGTTGGAGGGTACTTATCCTCGGGTGCCCCAGACAACAGGACCGATAGGGCCATTGCCCCACTCTCTGGTCACGCTGGAGCCGTCGGGCTCCAACAGGGACCCTCGCTGTCGAAGGCAGCACCACGCGGGTACGGAAGCCAACCTACCCGGTTAGGGTGCCGAAGTACACCTTGAAAATGCTACCTGGACCCGCGTACCGTTTTGGTCTGGGTCAGGATCCAGGAGTTGGGAGCATGAGCGGTATCGAGCCGCCGTCGGAGGGCGAGGAAGCCTCCTCAAGCGACCCGTCAATCGGTTTACACGAAGTAGCCCGGTCTTTGCTTGCGGAGGGAAGCGTCGACGCCACCCTGGCGCGGATCGCCGCTACCGCAGTCGACACGATTGACGGCTGCGACTCCGCCGGGGTTTTCGTAGTCCAGGCCGGCGATGTCACCTCCCCTGCTGCTGCCGGTGCCCTGGCCGCTCAGTTGGACGCCCTTCAACGACAACTGAACGAAGGCCCTGCCTAGACGCTATTGCCCAGGCCAGCCCGGTGTACGCCCAGGACCTCGCCGAGGCCAACCCATGGCCTGCCTTCGCCCGCGCTGCGGTCGACGCCGGGGTGCGCAGCTCCTTGTCAGTGCACGTGGCTGCTGGTCAAACGCCAGGCGCGCTCAACTGCTACGCCGCCTACCCGCGGGCCTTCGGGGCCACCGACCGAGCCAAAGCAGTAATGCTGGCGGTCCTGGCCGGCCTGGCTTTGTCGGCCGCCGAAGCCCGCCAAGCCGAAGACCTCCGGGTCGCCAACCTGGAGGCCGCCCTGGTCAGCCGGAACTTGATCGGCCAGGCCCAAGGCATCTTGATGGAACGTGAGCGCATCACCGCCGATCAGGCCTTCGACATTCTGCGGCGGGCGTCCCAGCACCTCAACGTCAAACTGCGAGACGTCGCCCAGCGCCTTGTCGACACCGGGGAAGGCCCGGGCTCCTCATCACCCTCGGCTCCGCAACGACCCAAGACCCGCTAACAGCGAGATATCTCGAACCACACCGTCTTGCCCTTACCGTCCGGCCTAACCCCCCAGCGGGCGGCCAGGCGATCGAGGAGCTGTACGCCTCGTCCCGACGTTCGGCCCACTTCACCGCCATGAGCGACGGGGAGGCCGCTATAACCGTCGGTCACCTCGACGCGCGCCCATTCACCGTCGCCTTCCACCATCAGGCCCACCCGCCCGTCAGTGGCATGGGGGCTGGCATGGACGACCGCGTTAGTCACCACCTCGCTGGTCAACAACACCGCCACTGGCACGGCCGCCGCGTCGTCCCCCCACCCGGCCAACGTCGACTCGACAATCCGGCGAGCCTGCCTTGCGGCGCCACCAACTGGATCGAGCTGCACCTTGACCCAAATCGCTGTCGTCACTCACGGACCAACCAAAACAGATAGGTCAAACCGTCCGCCTTTCGCCTCACCGACGCCGACGATTGGCACCTAGTCGAGCTCGACGCCGACAGCGGGGGCGAACTGGGGTTTACCACCTATAAAAGTGATGGTTTCCGGCGCTCTCGCCGCGGCCCAACGCCACGCCCGCCAGCCAAAAGACGAGAAAAATGACGGCCAGAATCCAAAGGAAATGTATGGCGAACCCAAGGCCGGCAAAAAGCAACACTAGTAGCAACACGAGGAAAATAAGCACAAATTAGTCATACCGTCATCGAGTAAATTCCAAACCTTGATGTGGGCGCCGAAAATACCGGTGAGCCAGGTGCCCCTTCTTAGCCCGGCGGGTTTTGGCCCTATCGCTGGTTCTGGCGAGGGATCGCCACTTCTTCGATCAGCAGATGGATCGTGGCGGCAATGGGTATGGCGACGAGGGCGCCGACGAGACCGAGCAGGCTGCCACCGATCAGGGTGGCGATAATGGTCAGGCCCGGGCTGACCTTCACCGTGTGCCTCATCACCCTTGGGTTCAACAAATAGTCCTCGACGAATCGGTACACGACATAAAAGATCCCGGTGGCAATGCCTATGGGGAGCCCTTTGGTGAGGGCCACGAGGGTGACCACGACCCCGGCAATAGTCGAACCGACCATGGGGATGAGGTCCAGGAGGGCCACCAAGAGAGAAAGCAGAAGCGCATAAGGGACGCCGAACACCATCAACCAGATATACGTACCGACCCCCGACACAACCGATGTGATCAGGTTGCCCAGCATGAACCCGCCCACCCGGTCGAACACTTCGTTAGTCAGCAGCCCGACCCGCTCACGGCGGCTTAGGGGAAGGATCGAGAGCCACATCCGCTTGACCCCCGGCAACGCGATGAGGAAGTAGACCGTCAGGACGCCCACGCTTATGGTCGCCACCCCCAGCGAAAGGATCACTTTTCCGGCGCCTAGCAGCCCGCCCTCGACCGTGCCGAGGTCGAGCTTGGACTTTCCCGTGAGGTAGCCCGTCAAATGGAGCTTGGCCACCAAGCTGCCGGCCCAGCCCTTCCCCGCCACCAGGTCAGCCTTGTAGCGGGGGTAGTTGTTGACGAGGCCCGTCACCTCGTGCGAGATGGGGGGTACGGCGATGACGATAAAACCGGCGATGGCCAGGATGAAGCCGAGGGTAACGGCCAGCACCGCCAGCCCGCGCGAAAGGCCCCGACGAACCAGGAAGGCGACTATCGGGTTCAGGCCGATGGCAATGAACAGGGCCAGCCCGATGATGATCAATACGCTGGTGATGTCGCCTATGCCGCGGGCAATCACATAGGCGACGGCAACTCCGAGCCCGCCTGTCAGCCCGATGAAAAAAGGCGTGCGGCGGTCAAAAGGCCGGCCCATCACCCCGAGGCCCTCGTCACCACTTGTGGGGGTAACGACTGGTAGTACCAAGCTGTCTGCCGCTGCCTCCTCTACGATCACCGTAGTGGCACGCACTTCCCCATTATCAGCGGTCATTTTATCAGCGGTCATCGGTCCTCCAGTTCAGCAACGAAGGCTCTCAGACATATGGCTGTGCCTGTGTCAGCCTCAGACACTCCAAGCCCTATTTCAATTTCCGGGACGTCGCCCGTAGAAGACCCGGTACGAACTGGCAGGCGGTCGGGGCCGTGCGCCCCTCATCTTGAGGTCGCAGACGCCAGGAACCAGGCGCTGGCTCGCGCCCGTTGGTCAATTGCTGTGACACGCTCAGTTGCACCCACCGAGTTAGTCTGAGGGGTAGCCGCTGGGGTGCTCAACTGGGCAGTAATAACAGGGGTGCTGCGTGGATTTCTCTGCCAATTGTACGGGCCTGAATGAGCAGAGAGCTCACCCGCCCGCGTCAACGTCAGGGCTTGGCGGCGTCCTTGAGTTTTTCGCCCGCCTGCTTGACGTTCCCGCTGACCTGGTCGCCCTTCCCCTTGGTTTCAAGGCTTCGATCGCCAGAAGCGCGTCCCGCCGCCGACTTCACCTTGCCCTTGGCCACCTGGGCCTTGTCCTTTGCCTTGTCTACGGCGCTCATAGCGCTACATCCTCTCGCCAGCCTGGCGGCTAGTTCCCCCGGAACGTACCCAGGAATGGCAATTGTCAACCACGGTGCACCCTCTGTTCGTGGCTCCCCGACCTGGCCGCACCGTGGCCTCATGAAGTGCTCACCCGGACAGTTCGCCAACCGACCGGGGACAATTGGGGGCGGTTATCGGACCGGGGTCACATGGGTGAGCCAGTTCCTATCGGGAAGAACCACGGTGTCGATTCGAAGCGCCCGAGGTCCTTGTTGGATGATAGAAGCCGCCGACGGGTCTTGTAAACCGAGCCATCGGGATCGCTTTGGACGGTTTATTCGCTCCAGCGTAAGAAACCGTCCAAAGCGGCGCGGGCGCCGGGCTTCAGTCCGCAGCGCGGCGCCGCCGGCGCGGTGCCGCTGGCGCGGTGCCGCTGGCGTAACCACCGCAACCCCGCCAACGCCCGCATGGCCCGCTCCTCGCTCATCGGCACTCGAGTCCCGAGCGACTGGGCGAAGAAAATAATTCTATCGTGTAACGAGAGATATACGACACCGAGGTAGCCGAGAGCCCTGAGGGTTTCTGGGGCGATGTCTGTCCTCTTGGGTACAGACGGTCAAGTAGGCTAGCGCGGTGACGACCGAAGCCGACCTTGCTACGGCGACGGCCAAGCTCGAAGTGGCCCAGACCGGTCTTTGGGCACTGGGCGTGATAGCAGGTCAAATCGTGATGGCAGGTTAAAGGGGTCGTCGAAAGGTTGCAGGAGGTTCGCGATTTGGCCGGCGTGGGGGCCGGCGGTGACGACGCCTTGGACCGGATCGCCCGATTAGCATCACGGGTCATCGGCTCCGAGGTGGCGTTGGTGTCTTTGGTGGACGAGCACCGTCAGTTCTTCGCAGGCCAGCACGGCCTTGACGCCCCGTGGCGCGACACCCGGGCGACCCCGCTGTCGCAGTCGATCTGCCGGATGGTCGTAGCTACCGGCGAGGTGGTGCAGATCGATAACACCGCGGCCGATGAGCGCACCGCTGAGCATGAGGCGCGCACGGTCTTGGGGGTGGGTAGCTACCTGGGGGCCCGTTGAGCGACGAAGCCGGCCGCGTGCTCGGGAGCCTCTGCGCCATCAACCACCATCCCCACGCCTGGACGGCCGAGGAGCGCGATTTGCTCACTGACCTGTCGGCTGTCGCCAACTCCGAGCTGAGGGGCCGCATGGCGGCGGCGCGGGCATCTGATGCCGCCCGGCGGGTCCAGCTCGTGGTCGATGCCAGTGAGGTCCTCGGCCGCTCTCTGGACGTCGAGGCCTCACTGGAGGCGATGCTCGACGTTGTCACTGCTGGGTTGGCCGCTGCCTGCCTTGTCTACCTGCCCAAAGGACCCGACGGGCCCCGCCGGCTGGTATCGCGACGGGGGCAGGACGCCAGCCTCGAACTTGATGCCCCCACCGATGCGCTGGCACAGCTTTTGGCCTCCGAGCCGCTAAATGCGGTCCTGGCCGGGCGCAGCACCTACCAACGCCTGCCCGGTGTGGGGCTCAGCGGCCCAACCGGAGAGGACCGGGAGGTACTGGTGGTCCCGTTGCCCTGGCAGAGCGAGGTGCTCGGCGTGTGGCTCCTCGAGCCTGCAGGGCGCTCACGTTTCGCCGAGCTGGACGTGACATTGCTGGTCGACCTGGGCCGCCGGGCCGCCGTAACCCTGCACAACGCTCACGCCTACGACCACGAACGCGCTGTCGCCGTGCGACTGCAGCGCGATCTGCTCTCCGCCCTGCCTGACATCGATGGCCTTGACCTGTGCGCGGTCTACGAGCCATCCGACATCGGGGCGGAGGTCGGCGGAGACTGGTACGACGTCGCGCTAACCCCATCGGGGTCGGTCCTCGCTTCCGTTGGTGATGTCACCGGTCACGACCTGCGAGCGGCGGCGGCCATGGGCAGGCTCAGCGCGGCTATCCGCTGTTACGCCCACGACGGCCTCGGCCCCGCGGACATCCTGGCCCGCCTCGACGGGTTCTCCCACCACCTCCTCGGCGAGGGCCTCTTCGCCACCACCATCTGCCTCTGCCTTACTCCGACGGGCGTCTCCGGAGGCTGGGACCTCCAAGCCACCAGCGCCGGTCACCTCCCACCCGTCCTCGTGCCCCGCGGCGGCCCCGCCTCGGTCCTCGAAGTCACCGTCGGGCAGCCGCTCGGTGTCGGCTTCCGCCCGCGTGCCACGACCAAAACGACGCTGCGTGCCGGCGACGTCCTTGTCCTCTACAGCGACGGGCTTGTGGAGCACCGCCACGAGGACATCGACTCCGCCATTGCCCGGCTCCTCCGTGCCGCCTCCGCCCTCGACAACACCGGGCCGATCGAGGAATACTGCCACAAGCTCCTCACCGAAGCGAGGCCCAGTCGGGAGGACGACATCGCCCTGCTCGTCCTGCGTGCCCAAATTTCCATCCGACTGACAGCATTATCGTCTACGAGCGGCTCCTACTTTTCGAGCTGAGTGTGCATGAGCACTACGTGGTACGGGCCGAACATGGACATGTTGAAATAGATGCTGGGGCCGCTGTCCCACTCGGGCGTGATGTAAGGGGCGTAAAGCTCGGGGTACTGGGCCGAGGTTACGACGACTTGAGCGCTGGTCCACGGGCCAAAGAGCGAGCCAGAGGTTCGTATGACGATCTTGCCCGTCGGGTCGACGAGGTACATCATTAGCCATCTGCGGTAAAAGGAGTTCCACTGCACAGACAGCTCCCCGACCGGCGCCGGGACGATCGGCACGGCCGCGGCCGGCTGCGCAGCCCAGCCGTGCCCGTCCCAATATTGGTACGAGGTTTTGTTGAGGACGCCACCCTCCGGGGCTCGGGCGAGGTCCACCGACCCGTAGCGACCGCACGGTATGCCGAAGACGTAGACGAACGAACCATTTTTCACCAACGCGACTTGGCCGAAGTTGCTTTCAGGGCCCCAGGTAACCTTGGGTTCCTTCGTCCATTGTGTGCCGCCGTCGGTCGAGGAGGCGACTCCCGAATAGTTGCAGGACCAGTGCCCGGGCGCCCCGTATTGCTTCACCGACATGAAGTACAAGTACATCGTGCCACCCACCGCGGTGCCGTACGTCGGGATCACGGTTTGCTCCGTCCCCGAGACCTTCTCCGAGCTGAGGAGCTGCTTCGCCTGGCCGTTCGGCCCGGTGACCATGCCGTTGAAATACAGGCCATGGCGGGGTTGCGCACGGGAGGCGACGAACGCCATGGTGTTGCTGCGCCAGCTGGCATGGTCAACCGAGAAGAAAGAGTTGGCTGCCGGGCCGCCAAACGTGTCACCAAAGACCATATACAGCCGATGACGGTACGTGAACATGCTCCCCAGGTCTGCGCCATAGACGTCCCAGCGCTGGGCTGTCTTGTTGATGGAACCGGTCCCGACCTCCTGGGCGACGTCATAGGTCTGAGCACGATCGACCATGAGTGTTGGCGGGGTCGCAGCTGCGGCCGGGACCACGCCGGCACCGGCGGTCCCCGTCGGCGTAAGCAGGGCACACAAGATAACCGTTAGCGCAACGGCCGCCGCGGCCCAGCGCGGCCGCCTCAACTCGAACTTTCGGGCACCCAGCCCCCCTCGACCTGGTCGGTGCTCACCCGGGTCCGCTCCCGGACGGCCGACGAGCCTTTGCACCGGAACGCCGGGTCCCGAACTAGTTGAGTAGCCCGCTAAAACGGGTTGCGAGGTATTTCGCACCGGTCTTCCTCGTCCGGTTGTAATCGCCGCGCCGCTTCTGCGTCTTGTTATCCGAAGGCAAGACCGTCCTGACTCAGTAGGAGCGAACATGAACACTCGAAATTACGCAATGGCGGTGGCGACCTTCGCCTCCGCTCTTACCTTAGTGGCTGGCCTCGGCGCAGGTCCGGCCCTGGCTAACACGCCGATGCGCACACCCGCCATCACGCCCGTCCCGCTCAGCGGTTGCGGCCTGATCGGGGCACCCGGGACCTACACGCTCACCGTAAATCCGCCCCCGGCGGCAGGCAACTGCTTCGTCATATCCGCACCTCACGTCACGCTCGACCTCGCTGGCCACATTGTTGCCGGTTTAGGCCCAGGCTCCGGAATAGTTATTGCGCCCAGCGCCATTGACGCCAAGATTGAGAGCACGTTCCCGGGTGCGACTATCGGAGGGTTTAGCACCGGCATCCGAGATAATGCCGACAATGCCGTGATTGCCGGGCCGGATCTTCGGGTTGCCGGCAACCTTGACAACGGGGTCTGGGTAGTCGGGGCGACGGGGGGCGTGGTGAACCACATCGTTGCGTCCGGGAACCACCACTACGGCGTACATCTCCAGTTGAGCCTCGGCGTGATGATCAGTGCCAATCTGGTCGAGGGCAGTGGCACTTACGGGATCTGGGTACAGACCAGCGAAGGCACGCAAGTGTTGGACAGCCTCGTACGTGGCAGCCATGGTGCCGGCATTTACCTTGGCTGTAGCGGGACCGGCAACTTGCAGGACGTTAGCTGCGGCCGACCGAGCGACAAGTCCGATATAAGCGAGAACACTGTTGTTAGCAACGGTGACTATGGGATCGCCATCGCCGACGAGAGCCTGGGCAACATGGTCACGATGAACCACGTGAGTGGCGACGTCGCCCACGACCTTCAAGATGAGAACTTTCATTGCGTGGGTGCGTCCGGGACGAATATCTGGTCGGCGAACTCCGGGACCCGGAATCAATCGGTGTCAGCTAGCTGCATCGGTTGATCACTTCGGCCACCGCTTGCGCCCACTGAGGCGACAACCGTACGCCGGTGACGCCAGCCACAGACGCTTTTGTCCCGGGCCTTTGGTCGAGCAGCCGGAGCCGGCCGCCGGCGGAGACCAATTCTTGGGGCGGGGTACCCGTTTCGCGTGCCGCTTGTTTGATAACGGCGTCGAGGGCTCTGGCTAACTCACCGGTGGGGCCGGGTATAGACGTGACGCAGTTGAAGCATGCCCCTAGATGGCGGGCGGCAATCCCCTTGAGCGGTGCCGCGCAATGAGGGCATTCGGCGCCGGTGTTCGCCGTGGTGCGCACAGTGGCCCTGTTCCTCGAGCGCGGGTCGCCGCCGGCCGCGCCACGCTGCTTAGGGCCGGCCAATTGCTCGAGGAAAGGGGTCGGATGGTTGGGCCACCCCTTGGCATTCGCCGCCGCCCAGCTCAATTGGACCTGATGACGTGCCCTCGTTACGCCCACATGTAGCAACCTCTCTTCCTCCTCGAGCTCGGAGGGGGTCTTCGCGAACGCAGACGGCATTGCGCCATCGCTCATCCCCACCAGGAACACTACGTCCCACTCCAACCCCTTAGCTTTATGCAGCGTCGACAAAGCCACACCTTGTTGGCGAGGCCCGTGAGTGCTTTTCGCCAGCGAATTTATGTGCGTTAGAAGGTCCATCGCCCTCATCGTGCCCGCCCCAGGTAGCGCCTCCAAGAGGTCCCAGAGCGCCTGCTGCGCCTCCCAGCGGGCACGGACAGCGCCGGCCCCGGCCGGCGGACGGTCGGGGTCGAACCCGGTTCTCCTCTGCTGATCGGCCAATAATTCGAGCCCGGGCCTTTCCGGACCGGTCCGCGCCATTTGGCCAAAGGGCACCAACACGGCCCTGATTTCGTCTCGCTCGAAGAAGGTGACGTCGTCGGCGACCACGGCGGGCACGCCGGCACGGGCAAAAGCAGCCTCGAAGCGGGCCTGGGCAGCGTTGAAGCGATAGAGCACTGCCACCTCCGAGGGCGGTGTGCCCTCGGCGATAGCCCGCTTGGCCGCCGCGGCCACGGCCGCCGCTTCCTTTTGCTCGTCGTCGAAGACCTTGAAGGTTGGCTTGGCGCCTGGCGATTTTGTCGCCACTAAGTGCTTGATGGCGCCAGCGGAGGCCAGCCGGTTGGCCCAGGCCAAAATTTGAGGGCTCGAGCGGTAGTTATAACTGAGCTTGAACGCCTTTACATCGGGATAGCGCTCAGGAAACCCGGTAAGGAAAATCGGATCTGCTCCCTTCCAGGAATAAATCGCCTGGCGGGGGTCGCCGACGACACAGATGTCGCGGCCTTGGCCGACAATGGCCTCGAGCAGCCTCTGCTGAAGGGGGTCGGTGTCCTGGTACTCGTCTACCGTGATATGGCACCACCGCCGACGGACGAACGCGGCCACCTCCGGGTGCCCTTCGATGAGTGCGGCCGCGATCTCGAGCAAGTCCGTGAAATCCACCCTCCCGGCCCTCGCCCTGGCGGCTTCGGAGCGGCGCCAGCAGCGCACGACGTCCTCGGGGGCCATGGCCGGGTAGCGACCGGCCAACGGCGACGCGCCGGGGTAGTCCTCGGCCGAGACCAGGCGGCTCCGTGCCCATGCGACCTCGTCAACTACGTCTCGCACCTCGGCAGTGTCAGGCTCGTGGCCGGCCACGTCCCTGACACAGTCCCGCCAGAGGCGCCATTCTTCTCGCTCGCCCAGGACGTTCGGCGCTGGCTCAGGCCTACCGGTAAACCCCCATTGATGTCGAGCGACCCAGAGCGCGGCGGAATGAAACGTACGTGCGTCCACCCCCGCTACGCCCAGCTGCCGCATGCGCTCGCCGAGCTCTCCGGCGGCTTTCCGCGAATGAGTCACGGCCAGGGCGGCAAGAGGGTCGATAGCGCCCGCCCGGGCCGCGTAGGCCAGTCGATGGGTGACGGTCCTCGTCTTGCCCGTACCGGCACCAGCGACGATGCACACTGGGCCTGTCGTCGCTTGGGCCGCGGCGCGCTGCTCGTCGTCCAGGTCGGCCAGCGGGTCTTGCATCCTTGGACCAGTCTGCCGCACACCTGTGACGGCGAAGATCCGGTCCAGGTCGAGCCCCGTCGGTCGCTACTTGAAGATGTTGACCGCCCGGGCGATCACCGTGGCCAGAGTCAGCAGAGCCACTGCCGCCTGCAGGAGCATCAGCATCTTGGCCCACCGAGAAAAGGGCATTACGTCCGTGGGGCTGAAAGCGGCGGCATTTGTGAAAGACAAATAAAGATAATCGAGATAGGTCGGTTCCCACTCTGGCGACGCCAGATCCGGCTGTGTCATTTGCGGGAACAAGAAATCCACGTACGGGCGTGGTGTATTGGCGCGAGCAACGGGGCCGCCACGGTCCCACTCCCAGTACCAGAGAGAAAATACGATGATATTGGTGATGTATATGCTGGCCCCGCGGGCCAGCAGCAGGCCGGCGTTCTCACCTTCGGTGCCGTTTACCAGACCCTTTATCAGTTCGGCGGTAGACCAGGCGTTGGCCAGCGTGATCAGCGCGATCAATGCGATACTCGTGGTACGTAAAGTAGTCGACGTCCTGCTGATCCGGGTCGGGTTGGCCGCTATGAGCCCCACCAGCAATGCTCCCTCCAGGGCAGGCAGGAGCCATGACGGATGTATTACCAGCTCGTTCGGCAGGAGCATTTGCAGGGCGATGGCGACGCCCATAGCGACAGCCACGGGGAGGCGTTGTTCCCCTTCGGTCACCCGGCGCCATGCCGGCTCTGTGTGATGGGGGCCAGAGCGCGCCGCAGCCACCTCGGAACCGGCCAGCCGTTCCAGCTGCCGCAGGTGTTCTTGCATTGCGTCGAGGATGCTTCTCAGGGATGGCTCGTCCCCCCCTAGGGCGTCGGAGCCATCGGGCTTCGACGACGGGCTAATAGCCATGAAGAAATAGTATGGGGATTGAGCGCTGCCACCGGGAGAATGGCCACCATGACCGGCGTACCTTAGGATTGCGTCATCTTCTGGGAGGAGGCGATATGGCCAGCACGCCTGACAACAGGACGGTCTTGGTCGGTGCGGACGGCTCGGACGATTCGCGGGCCGCGGTGATGAGGGCAGCCGAGCTGTGCAGCGCTATGGACTCAGCTCTGCACGCCGTCTTCGTCAGGCACACTCCCAGTCGGTGGTGGCTTTCGAAGGAATCTCCCGTGGATGTGGCACCTACTTATAACGGCTTCCTCGACGAGGCCGAAGAACAGGTACGGCGAACCGTTCAGGATGACCTCCAGGGCTTCGAGGTAAGGAACGACTTCAGGGTCCGCGACGGAGACCCGGCAGACTGCCTGATGGATGAGGCGCGGCTGTTCCAAGCGGTGGCCATTGTCGTGGGCGGCCGTGGGCACAGGCTCAGGTTGGCATCGGAGCTGGGCTCGGTGGCGGACAAGCTGGTCCGCCATTCGTCCACTTCGGTGCTCATAGTCCGTGCCCCAGCCGGAGGTTGAGCGGACGACGTCGTCGCCTCTCCCTTACTCCACCGCCTGAAGACCCTCGACAGTCAGCAGGTAAGCGGGGGCGGCGTAGGTATCGTCCGTAGCCAGGTCCACCATGCTCTGTGCTACCTGGTCGAGGGTGAGTGTGGGGCCAACCTGCTGCAGGTACTTATCGACTGTGAGGCCGGCGCGCGCGGCATACGCCTCCACTGCGGTGCGGCCGAGGTCCGTAGCGGGGGTCAGCTGGGGGAGCACGGAGACGAAGCGAACATCGAGCGAATTTCGCTGAGCTTCGGAACCGGCATAGGAGCTCAGGAACTTGATGGTCGCTTTCGCCCCCGCGTAACCGCCGCTCAGTGGTGATCCTCTCATCGCCGCGCCACTGGACATGCTGACCACGACCCCGCCGGCGCCCAGAGGCTCGTTCAAGGCCTGGTGCAGGAAATTGAACACCTGCCGGACGTCGACGTCCCAGTTCCGACTGAAGCCCTGCCAGGTTTGTTGGTGCAGAGGGCTCGTTGCCGGGGCTGCGCCGGCAGTCAGTACGACTGTTCGAGGCGCATAGAGCGAGTACAAGCGGGCCGGTAGTGACGGGTCGGTGACGTCCGCCACTTCTGACGTGAACGAACCACCTAACTCTGCCTCTAGTTCTTTCAGTGGGACCTCGCTTCGGGCCACGCCCACCACGTGGGCACCGCGAGCGGCCAACGCCCGCGCCGTGGCCCGTCCGAAACCTCGACTGGCACCGGTGACAATGGCCGTTGACCCCGACAATTCTTGGACGGGCATTTCCGGACTACCTCCTGTTTGATCCGCGAATTGCCCGCTTCTTTGGTAGGCGAAGCGGGGACTCGTCGCGGGCTACGACAGTTGAGACACGACGCGCGGCGGAGATTGATCGATGAATTGGGGCCGCTATTGGTGTCCCCGCCAAGACGGAGGCTTCACGGGCCCGGCAGCGCCTCAGGCGTCACCGGGTTATCCAACCATGTTGCCACTACGGCAGGCTCAATGCGGCAAGGACCGTGCCGCCCGAGGGCTCTCTCGTGAAGCCAGCTCGAGGACGGATTGTGGCGCTCTTTCAGATTCCCGCCGCCGGAATTTTTCGCACCTCACGGATATCACTCGGTCCGTCTTCAAAAAGCTGCTGCGCTCGTCCCGCCACATGGTGGCCGGCACCGCCACATAGCCGCGCCGGCCTGTCTTGTCCTGGCTGGTGAACATCAGGACCTGGGCGTGCCGCCGCGACTCTGAGAGGACGAGACAAGGACGGTCCTTGCTCCCGCGCTTCTCCTCGAATGGGACGGCGGCCCACCAAACCTCTCCAGGAGCCGGTTTGGGTACCTGTCCGATAGGGACCCGCCACCACCGCTCAGCGATGCGGTGCGCACTGAGGAGGCCGACCACGGCTGCGCTCAGGATCCCCGATAGCCACGGCCGGTTGATCGTGTTACCCAGGACCTCATCAAGAGCGATGGCAACGACGGCGAGGACCACGAACTCGATTAGTGCCTGTCGTGCCGCCGGTCGCAGCGGCTCATGAAAGCTTCGGTGTCGCCGCCACGCTATGCCGGTAGCCACCAGAAGGACCACGGCGAGCACTATGGCCAGCACTGGCTGCAGGTGCAGCGTCCCGATGACGGCCGCGGCGGCCACGGCCCCGGCCACGGCCGATCCGATCAGGTCTGCATCGAGGCGCATGGAGCAAATGTAGGGGTTGGAAGCCGGGCAGTTCGATCCGGGAGCCGGGACCGAGCCACGGACTTGGCCGTCAGCCCGGCGCTCTCCGAGAGGCCCATAAACTGCCTCGCGCCACCAGCTCAGGGACCTCGGGACGGTCAAAATCAGACACGTCGTGACCAAGAGTTGAATAAAAGATTTTTCCTTGGCCGTACCTACGTTTCCAAACGACGGGCATAACACAGCCTTTGGTCCAGGGGGCATCGTCTGTACCCTCAAAGGTCGTTGTCGCCAGCACTGTGTTCGAGGGGTCTACGTGCATGTAGTACTGCTCCGAGCGGAGACGAAAATCCTTCAGCCCCAGAATTATCGGGTCGTTGGCCTTGTCGCTCACGAAATTCACCTCGTATTCGACCTTGCCCCCCGGATGAGCCACCCATTGGCCCCCGGTCATGAACTGGTACTCCGTGGCGTTTCGGAACGCGTCGCACAACCCCCCGTGCCAGCCGGCCAGGCCGGTCCCGGCCGAGACCGCCGAAAGGAGGCCATTTAGTTCCTCGCGGCCGATTTCCCCCATTGTCCAACACTGAACGATGAGGTCGACGTCGTTCATGGCGCCGGCATCCAGATAGACCTCGAGCGAGTTCGACACTTCGACCTCAAAGCCCACCTGAGCCAGGGCCGGGATCATTCGGTCCGTCGTCTCCACCGGTTCGTGACCTTCCCACCCTCCCCGCACAACCAGTGCTCTAGCTTGACTTCCAGGCATCGTGGCTCCTATCGGCTACGGGACGGGTGGCGTGCGGCCGGCGGTGGTTCAACGCTTGTCGGCGTCGAGCAGCTGGACGTCCTCGTCGCTCAACTTCAAGTCGACGGCGCGTGCGTTGTCGCGGGCCGAGGCTGGGCGGCTGGAGCCCGGGATCGGGACCACGTGGTCACCCTTTGCCAGCATCCAGGCCAGCACGACCTGGTGGACCGAGGCCTCGTGGTCGGCTGCCACACGGGCGAAGGCCGGGTGTTCGCGCCGCAGGACGTCGGCATGGCCGATCCCACCGAAGGGGCTCCAGGGCAAGAACGCGATACCGAGGTCGCCACAGTAACGAAGCTCGTCCTCGCTCGAACGGAAGGCAGGCGAGAACTGGTTCTGTACACTCACCAGGTTGCCTTCGCCGAGTACAGAACGGGCCACATTGATCTGGTCGATGTTGGCGTTGGAGATACCGATCATACGAACTTTCCCGGCATCAAGGAGTTCTTTGAACACGCCCACCGCGTCTTCATAGGCCACCTTCGGGTCGGGGCGATGGTATTGGTACAGGTCGATTACCTCGACCCCGAGACGCTGAAGAGAGGCGTCGGCCGCCCGGCGAAGGTAAGCCGGGTCGCTGTCCACCGTCCAACTGCCATCACCCGGCCGGAGGTGACCGCCCTTGGTGGCCACCAGCACGGCGTCGAGGTCGCCTCCCCATGATGCCAGCGCCTTGGCTACGAGCCGTTCTCCGTGACCCGTGTCGGCCCCACCCAGGCTGTAGGCGTCCGCCGTGTCCACCAGCGTCATCCCGGCATCGAGCGCGGCGTGGATCGTTTCGACCGAGCGCTCTTCGTCGGGCCGGCCCTCGATCGACATGGGCATCTCTCCGAGCCCGATGGCTCCCACGTCCCTGGTCCCGATCCGGCGTTTCTGCATTGTTGTCCTCCTGTGCGTCAAGGGTCTAAGGCGAGCAAACTCGTCTAAGGCGAGCAAACTCGACCGCCAGACCGCGAACATAATGCGGCCCGCTCATCGGCGCTATCCCTGGCGCCTGCACCTAGCCGAGCGCGCCCGTTCGGGCTCGGGGTTGCCTACACTCAAGTGGTCTACGCTCGGGGCCGGAGGCTTGCATGGAACCTTTGCCAGAGGATTGGGATCGCGCTGCCGCGATCGCCGCTCACCCTGACGACCTTGAATACGGCTTGGCCAGTGCGGTAGCCCGATTTACCCACCAGGGCAAGAGCGTCTCGTACGTGATGGTTACGAGCGGAGAAGCGGGCATAGACGGCTTGGCGCCCGAGCTAACCGGCCCCCTTCGTGAAGAGGAAGAACGGCGCAGCGCCGAGGTGGTGGGCGTCGACCATGTCGAGTTCCTCGGGCACCCGGATGGGTCCGTGGAGTACGGCCTCAAGTTGCGCCGCGACATAGCGGGTGCACTGCGCCGGATCCGGCCCCAGGTGGTGTTCGGTCTCAACTTCGACCTCACATGGGGGGAGAGCGGCGGCGTCAACCACATCGACCACCGGGTGGTGGGATTGGCCGTGCTGGACGCCTGCCGTGACGCCGCCAATCGCTGGATGTTCGCCGAGGCAGGGGAGCCTTGGAGCGGCGTGGGTGCGGTTTACATCTCTGGTGGAGAGGCTTCGGCGAGCCACTACGTGGACGTCGGCGACACGATCGGACTGGGCGTGTCCTCGCTGAAAGAGCACAAGGCTTATATAGAGGGGCTGGGGACCGAGTTCGACCCCGACCGCTTCCTACGGGACAACGCCGGCTACGGAGGTATGGCGGCTGGGTGTGAGTATGCGGTGTTGTTCCACCGCTACCAGGTCTGACAAAACGAGGAACGCCAGCGCCAGCACCAGCACTACCAGCGCCTAGCGCTCACAACCGCCTTCCCGGTCTGGCCGCACGTACGTGCGATGGCGTTCTTCGACGCCTTTGTAAGCGTAGGGGTCTTCGCCAGCCACCATGATGATGTCCCGGTCATCGACCATAGCCATATGTTCTCCCTCGCGCGGGGGCCTCCAAGGGAGCAGGGACTGGGCGCTCATGTAGTGGTTTACGACGGCCCGGCGCAGGCTTCCCGGGGATGTGTTTGGCAGCGACCGGTGCAGGAGGTAGCCATTGAAGATGACCGCCGACCCCGCTGCGACCTCGATCGGGACCGAGTCCACGTCGCGGTACGGGAACCGGTAGGCCTCCGATGTGCAGTCGAAGCGAGTGTCATCGATCTCTCGCTCGGGGTAGATGATGCCGGCGCGGTGAGAGCCGGGAAGCACCCAAAGGCATCCATTGCTCACCGTGGCGTCGTCGAGCGCAACCCAAATCGCTGTCAGAGAGCGGTCACGTGTGGGTATGAAGTACTCGTCTTGGTGCCACGCCTGGCCCGGCTTGCCCTCCGACTTCACAAACAGCATTGACTGCATCGCTTTGACATCGGGCCCGATGACCTCGACGAGGCTGCCTACCGCTCGCGGATGAGAAAGCAGGCCCAGCATGGCGGCCGAGACTTTGTGAGGGAAATGGATACAGAGAAATTGGCGCTGCACATCGATATCGGACAGTTCACTACTGGTGGCGGCGCCGGCGCCGTTCAGCCTGAGCTCGCCGCGGCAAACCCGGGCCGTTTCGTCTCTGAGCATGGCCAGTTCGTCGTGACTGACAAAGCCCTCGACGAGAGCGAAACCGTCTCTTCGGTACATGGCCACGTCGATGACCCCTGGGGGCTCAGTCATGTCCTTCGCAAAGAGGGGGGCTTCCGTCGTTTGGGGTTCATAGGTCACGAGGTCTCCCGGGAGCGGTGTAATTGCCTTGACCTATCCCTAGTCTTAATCCGGTCTGCTTACCAATCTGTTGGGGGGGAGCAACCTGTTTGTCGGGAAGAGGCGTATACCAGCTGGACACGGCCTGGGCTCACTTGCTACACCTGGCAGCGAAAGGTAGGTGGGCCACGGCATGCGGCGGGCGCGATTTCTTTTAAGCACCGAAGTCGCTGGTCAGCGCCGGAACGAGAGTCTTGGCGCGTATCCTGTGGCTCCGTCGTACCTCTTGGAGAGCGATTATGGACAGGCAATTGGCGGCTTCGCCGCAGACGTTGGGCTCGAGCGACGTTGGCTCTGAGCTCTTGGGGACAAGGACCGGTCACGAACAGGCCGCGGCTGCCGCGACCATCCTGGACGGCACAGGGTTGGTCACAGCGGCCGGGAATGGTGGCCCCCGGGCTGAGCCTGAGACCTCGCCGCCGGGTGCAAACGGGAGGGCCGAAAGGGCGTCTGGCGTGCACAAACTGACCGAGCTCCCTCCGCTAGGGCCACGGGACGGGTCATCCGAGAGGCCACTCATCGCGGTCATGGGTTGCGTCGTGCAGGATATCGTGGTGAAGCCCAATGGCCCCCTCACCACAAACGGCAGCACTATGTCAAGGATCGCTTTTGCCCCTGGCGGGTTCGGGCCGAACGTGGCCTGGACAGCGGCCCTGGAGGGTGCGGCTGTCCGGTTCGTAGGCCACGCTGGGGCGGACGCGGTCGGGGCCGCCCTCATGGGCAGCTTGCACGAAGCCGGGATAGACGTCGCCGTGACCCAAAAAGGGACCACGTGCTGCGTGTTGGTGCTCGTCGAGTGGGACGGGCAGCGGACTATGGCCTACGACACGTCCAGTTTCTGCCTGTCGACTGACGACGTGACCGAGGATCAGCTGGCCGGCGTGTCGTTGCTGCACCTGTACGAGAACATGTTCGACGACATTACGGCCGAGGGTGCCTGGAGAGCCGTCGAGCTCGTACGGGCGAACGGGGGGCTCATTAGCCTCGACGTTGGCAACATCGCCCGCGTGCAGCAGGTGGGCAAAGAGGAGTTCAAGGCGCGGATTGACAAGGTCGCCCCGGAGCTTCTGTTCGCGAACGAGGAGGAGGCGGCCGCGCTTTGGCCCGCAGGTGACGTCACTGCTCCGGGCCTGGTCGTGGTCAAGCACGGGCCTTTGCCTAGCGTTGTCTATGCGCCCGACGGGGAGGAACTCCTGAACGTGCACGTGCCGCCCGTGCCCGAAGTGGTGGACACAACCGGGGCCGGGGACGCGATGGCGGGAGGGTTCCTGGCCGCCTGGGCTTCGGGGTGCAGTCTGAAAGAGGCCGTCGAAGCTGGTCACCGCACCGCCGGCGCTGTCGTCAGTCAGCTCGGGGCGCAACTGCCCTCGGACTGGCGGCCTTCCCGGCCCGTCGGCCGCACGGCTGGCTGATCTTCGGGCACCAGGCGCCCAGTGGGGTCTGGGCGAGCTGCCAGGCTGTACGCTTCCTGCCCGTTGACCGGGGGACACGAGCCCCTAGGGTTGTCGGATGAAATGTAAAACCTGGATGTGGACGTGGTTGGCCGCCGCCCTGGCTTCAACGGGCCTAACAGTGGTGGCCACGACGGCTCAGGCGGAGGCGGCTGGTCTAGGCGGTGTCGGCACCGCCCCCGCCCAACTCCTTCGGGCCTCCCTGTCCGCGGCGCAAGGTGAAGCCGGCGTTGATTGGGTTGGCACCACCCACACTTCCAACGTGGTCGTGACCTTGACGACGAAGGCCGGAAGACATGACGGTGTCCAATCGATAAATTTCCATATCGGCGCCAAAGCCGGCCAGATCTCGATCATCCTCGTGGGGACCACCGTTTATATCCAGGGCAATGCCTTCGGCCTGGAGCAGTACATGGGTTTTTCGGATGCCGCGGGCCAGAAGGAAGCAGGCCATTGGGTTTCGATCGCAGAGCCCGACGCCACGTTGGTGACCATCTACGAGGCCGTGGCGGCGGGCCTAACCGTCGGCACCACCGTGTCCGAACTGGCCATGACCGGGCCTATCACTGAATCAGCCGGCAAGACGGTGGCCGGTCAAAGTGTGATCGCCATCCGGGGTACGACGTTGGTCAACAGCCAGGCGCCGTCGACCCCCCAGATCCTGTACGTGAAATCGACGGGCGAGCACCTTCCCGTCGAAGCGGCCCAGAATTACAAGGGGGAAGCCAGTTCGGAGGTGCTCGGCGCTGGGCCGGGCCCGTCCGTCATTTCGCCGACAGGGGCGGTGCCTCTAAAGGTCAGCTGGCTGTCCAGTCGTTAGAGCACTGGACGAATTCCGGATTTCGAGGCTTGACGGGTAGCGGCGGCGGCGTGTCAGTTATTCAGGGCCATCTAAGTGACGACCAACGGGAGCGCCACTGAGGCTCGATCAGGTCCACAATTTGCGTACCCGGTGGCGGAAACGTGGTAGGTGCCGGCCCGGGTGTAGCGGTGCGTCAACTGCCATGTCTCATGCTCAGGGCGACCCTTCCCGGCCAAACAGAACATCGGTATGACGTTGGCGTGGCTGGCGCCGTCGCCGAACCTCACGATGTAGCCGAGGGCGCCGTTGGCCGCCCGGTCGGTGATGTTCAGTTTGAAAACCACGGGTTCACCGGGAGCCACCCGCACCGGGACTACGGACAAGGAGATGCGAAGGCCCCGCGATGTGGCCGTTATGACCTGGCCGCGGGATGCCGGGTGTGATGTCGACGTCGTCGTAGCACCACCGCGGCGAGCATCGGGGTCAAGGCCAGCCCGCCGGCCATTATCGCCCGCGCCGCCACGGCAACGAGGCCGCGCCGAGAGCCTCGTGGCCAGCGACCTCGTGGCCAGCGACCTCGTGGCCAGCGACCTCGTGGCCAGTCGCGGTCGAGGCAGTGGTTTACGCCTGTGGTCAAGATGCGGATTGGGTCGCCAATGGGATGAACACGACAAAGCGGGAACCTCCGGCGGTGGGCGTCTCCAGGCGCACCTCGCCGTCGTGCGCCTCCACCAGGTCCTTGACGACGGCGAGGCCGATCCCGCTCCCGCCCGCCTTTCGGCCCAGGCTCCCCCGGAAGAACCGCTCGAAGACCTTCTCTCGCTCGTCTTCGGGGACTCCTGGCCCCGTGTCGGCGACCTCGAGGCGGGCGCGGCGCAGGTCGCTGTTCACCACGAGGCTGACCGTCCCTCCCGAAGGCGTGAATTTGGCCGCATTGGCCAGGAGGTTGGCTACTACCTGGCGCAGGCGGCTGGGGTCAGCCCACACCGTGGCGGGCGATAAGTAGCGCACCAACCGGACACCGCCTGAGGAGAACCGGCCCTCTAGCGAGTCGGCGGCCCGGGCCGCAATGGACGCCAGGTCGACCTCGGACCGCTCGAGGCTGAGGCCGGCGGCGTCGGCAGATGCCAACGTTTGCAGGTCTTGCACCATCCGCCCGAGCCGGAGGGACTCGTCGTGCAAGGACACCAACGCTTCGGCCGTGGGCACGCTTACGCCATCTACCAGTGCTTCTGTTTCGGCCTGGAGGATGGCCACGGGAGTGCGCAGCTCGTGGGCCACGTCGGCCACCATGGCCTGGCGGAGTTGCTCGTGCCGTTCAAGCGAGGCGGCCATCGAGTCGAACGCCCCGGCTAATTCGACCAGCTCCCCAGGACCGCTTTGCTCGCCCACGCGGATTCCCGTGGTCCCCGACCCAAGGGCGCGGGCCGCCTCGGACAGGCGCCGGATCGGCCTCACCAGTCCCTTGGCGACAAAGACGGCGACCACCAGAGCGACGGCCGCGGCGATAATGGCGCTCACTGCCACGGCGCTCACCAGGTCAGTGCGCAGCTTGCGCTCAGCCGGGGTGAGGCCACCGTGAGGGAAGGCGAGGTCGATCGTCCCGATCGGGCGGCCGGCCACGCTCAGTTGCCGGGTCGCCATGGAGGCCTGAGGGTCCTCGAACAGCGACTGTGTCCCGGCTGTGAGTAGTGGAGCGCCGTTGGGGCCGTGCACGACCAAAGCAGAGCCGGCCACTTCGATCAGGGCCTCGGCCGGGCGGACGTCGGCGCCCGCCCAACCATCGTCGGCCTTGTACGCGTTTTCGAGGGCAGCTACCACTGCCGATGCCCTATCCGCCCGCTGCGTCGAGGCCAGCCCGGCCAGGTCAGAACGGCTGGTCAGGAGCGTCACCGATGCGGATGCGGCTTCTGCCGCCAGCGCCACGCCGACGAAGGCGAGCACGAGGCGAGCGCCAAGACGCCCGCGGCCCCAAGGCGCCATTTTCCTCAGGGGTCTCGCATGAGGCCCAGTCGATAGCCACCGCCGAGCACTGTCTCGAGGAGCCGGGGCTTACCGTCCTCGAGCTCGACCTTGTGGCGCAGGTTTTTGATGTGCGAGTTGACGGTGCGCTCGTAGCCTTCGAACTCGTAACCTCGGACCTGGTTGATCAATTCGTATCGGGAGTAGACGCGACCAGGGACCCGGGCGAGAGTGGTGAGGATGCCCCACTCAGTCGGGGTGAGCTCGACGGGTTCGCCTCTTACGACCACGCGCCGTCGGTCGTTGTCGATGACGAGCTCGCCGCCCCCATATGACGCCACTGGCGCCTCTTCGACTGATGTCCTTCCCCTGCGCAGAACCGCCTGAACGCGCAGTACCAGCTCGCGCGGGCTGAACGGCTTGGAAAGGTAATCGTCGGCTCCGAGCTCGAGGCCAGCGATGCGGTCACGTTCCTCGCTTTTGGCGGTGAGCATGATGATCGGCACGTTGGAGCACTCCCGTAGCTCCCTGGCCACCTCCTCGCCGGGCAGGTCGGGAAGGCCGAGGTCGAGCACGACGAGGTCGACCGAGCTGCGCCGACCAACCTCTATCGCCTCCGCGCCGGAACTCGTCGAGTAGACGACCAAGTTTTCGCGTTCGAAGTAAGCCCTCAGTAATTCGCGCAGTTTTCGCTCGTCCTCGACCACCAGCACTGTCGATGCCATACTTCACCTCCGCAAATATTCAACCACCCTGGGGCTGGCGCCGGTCGGCGTGAACTTGCTGTGAAGCCCGAGTGTTGATTGCCTGCGCTGATGCTGCGACCTGCCATCTCCACCCTGTCTTCACCTGCTCTGGACCGTGGCTGCACATGGTTCCGTTCCGATGGCCTTGTCGCTGATGGACAGGAGGTGCGGATATGGCCATTTACGACCCACGATATGAGGTCGCCTGGCAGCTCTCGAAGGATGATAACGAAGAAGACCTGGTTGATGTTAGAGACCAGGACGGCAACGCGGCGCGGGAAAACTTCGAGTCCCTGGCGCGTTTTGCGGGACTGCTGGCCGGGGCGGAAGTGGCGGCCATCACCCTTTGCCGTGGGGAGGGCCTGATCATTGAGTTGACGGACCCACCTTCGCCCTGGCTTACCGCCGGAGCGTTCATGAGGGCGCAACCCTCGAACAGCACCGACGACAGCTTGGAGCGTCGAGTCGCTCCTGGCGGGCAGCGTCCGGTGGTGCTGGTGCAAGGCGCCCGCCGGCTTTTGCAGCGCCGCTTTGATCGGCGGCCCGTCTCTAGTGGCGTCGCAGCGCTTGCTGTTGGTGGCGAACCGCGAGGGACGCTTGAGCGAGGTAAACCTCGGTTTGGCCGCTTCGTACCTGGCCCAGGCCTGGCGGGCCGCTGGTGGTGCGGCCAGAAGCAAAGCGCGCCGGGCCGGAGGAGGTGTGGGAGATGATGTCGCCCCTCTAGAGGGCAGTTCGCCGGTTGGCCAGGGTGACGTAGCCGCTCGACGGCTTACTCCGGCTTTAGGTTTGCAGAAAGCCCCGCGCTCAGCAAGGAGGACAAGCCCATGAAGGTTAGCGCGGTCGACGAGCTCCGTGACCGGGTGTCCGGGCCGGTCCTGACGGCCGATGACGCCGGTTTCGAAGAGGCCAGGGCGGTCCACAATGGCATGTTCGACCGTCATCCTCTGGTTGTCGTCAAGGCGGAGCAGGTAGGCGACGTCGTCGATGCGGTCAATTTTGCTCGCGACGGCGGTTTGGAACTGTCGGTGAGAGGAGGCGGGCACAGCGCACCCGGGTTTGGTACTAACGACGGCGGGGTCGTCATCGACCTCTCTCTGCTGCGCGGGGTACAGGTCGACCCCCACGCTCGCCGGGCCCGCGCCGGTGGAGGAACCACGTGGGGCGAGTTCAACGAGGCCACCCATGTCCATGGCCTGGCCACCACCGGTGGGATCATTTCTACGACAGGTATCGGCGGCCTAACTCTGGGCGGCGGGATCGGCTATCTGGCCCGAGCCCACGGGCTGACGATCGACAACCTGCTTTCAGCCCAGGTCGTTACGGCTGATGGTGAGGTGAAAGTAGCCAACGAGCATCAACACCCGGACCTGTTCTGGGCGCTCCGCGGCGGCGGCGGGAACTTCGGCGTCGTGACGTCCTTCGAGTACCGCGTGCACCCGGTGAACGACATCTATGCCGGCATCTTTTTGTACGAGGTCGACCGGGCCGGCGACCTCCTCCGGTTCTTCAGGGAATTCCTGAAGGACGCGCCGTGGACGTATGGCGCCTTCCCCGCCTTCCAGATCGCCCCGCCACTCGATTTCATCCCCTCTGAACGCCATGGAGATACCTTCTGCGCTTCCATCGTCCAGTGGAGCGGGCCAATGGACAAGGGTGAGTGGGCCATGAAACCCTTCCGCGACGTCGCTCCCGTCGTGGCCGAAATGGTGGGGCCTATGCCCTACCCGGTTCTCAATGCGGCCTTCGACGCATTGTTCCCCAAGGGGATCCGAAGCTATTGGAAAGGCAGCTTCGTCACCGAGTTGACTGACGAGGCCATTGAGGCGCACGTCGAACACGGCCGCCGCGTGCCCGAGGTCAGCGCCACGATGCACCTTTACCCGATCAACGGCGCCTGCCACGAAGTGGGCCCGCAGGACACGGCGTTCGCTTACCGCGACGCCAACTTCGCCCCCGTAATCGTGTGTGCGTGGCACGACCCGGCTGCCGACGCCGAACGCATCCAATGGGTGCGGGACTATTACGCCGCCACGGCCCCGTTTTCGGAACCTGGTGGCTACGTGAACTTCATGTCCGACGATGACCAGTCAAAAGTGAAAGACAACTACGGCGTCAACTTTGCCCGCCTGACCGAGGTCAAGCGGGCCTATGACCCGGACAACCTCTTCCACCACAACCAGAACATCCCGCCGGCCAGCTGAAGATCGCGCCCCGGCAGCGGGGCGCTCGGCCCATCGCTTACCGCCTATCATTTACCGCCTGTGCGTGTCGGCTTCGTCTGGCGAGGGCCCGGGGCGGATGACTGCTCGAAGTATCCTGCTGCCACCTTTTTGGGGACGACCATCTGCCAGGCGTCCAGGACTAGCTCGCGCATCTCATCGTGGCCGATAGCGTCCAGCCAGACGTGAACCCAGTTGTAACGCATGTCCGAGGCACTCGGCATTTTGAACTTGTCGGGTTCCGACGACACCAGTAGCTCGCGCTCTTCTTTGGGGAAGCCGAACCCCATGACCTTCTCGTCGCGGGAGAACGCCAGGTAGACGATCCGGCCCACCCGGAACTTCACCCGGTCGGCCACGACCGCCTCGTACGAGCGGGGGAGCTGGGACGCCAACGCTCTCACGTCGTCGATGGTCACCACGCCACCAGCTTGCCGGACTAGACCGGCTTTTGCCGTTCTGTCGTCTGCAGCCTGGCCTTGGGCCTTGGGCCTTGGGCCTCGGGCCTCGGGCGTCGGGCGTCGGGCGTCGGGCATCGGGCGGCGTCGCCCATGCCCGCCTACGTTCCCCTGGCTGCCCGGTAAGCGCCTGTCTCGGCGCGCTTTTCGGCCTCTCGGAGTGTTTCCTGCTCGATCCGGGCATAAATTCACGCCGAGACACGATGAGCACGCCGAAAGGGGCTCCCGCTACCCGCTACGACGTCCGGTTAGGACGGTCGGCCGCCTGGGTGGGCGTGGTCGTCCTTGCTGGGCGTGGTCGTCCTTGGTGGGCGCGTCGCCGGCGTCCGGTGGCCACGGCAGACGGGCTGTGTTCATCACGCTTGACGGTGGCGCCCAGGCGCCGGTATAATGCTTGCTAGCAAGCAAGTATCTCAGGAGTGATCGAAGGCGTTGAAGGTGCTCTCCAACTACGGCCCGGGGCCACAAGTGGGCGGCCATACCGAACCAGGTGAGTCGGATTTATCGCCGGCCCGGCTGCGGATCGCGGTGGCACGAATGGCGCGATGGCTGCGCCCGACGGCGGCAGCCGGTTCCTTGACAGCCACCGAGGTCGACATGCTCGTAGTGGCCGAGAAGCACGGTCCTGCTCGCATGTCAGACCTGGCCTCGTTCTGCGGCCTTAACCCGACGATGCTGTCGCGGATGGTGCCCAAGCTCGAACAGGCCGGTTTCCTGCGCCGGGAGGCCGACCCGAAAGACGGCCGTGTGTGGCGGGTCGAGGCCACCAAGAAGGCCCGCACCCTGCTCGAACGGGTCCGGACCGAACGCAACGACGCTCTGTCGACGTTGCTCGACGACCTGGATGATGGCGAGCGGGAGGCCATTGCCGCCGCCACGCCCGTGCTGGAAAAGTTGGCGGAACGCTTGCGCAGCCATACGGTCCCGGCGGCCCCCAGGCGATGAGCCGGCTTACTGCCCAGCTGGGCCGTACTTTCTCCGCCCTCCGCGTACCCAACTTCCGGCTATTTTTTTATGGCCAGTCGATCTCGCTGGTCGGTACGTGGATGCAAAGCGTCGCCCAGTCCTGGCTGGTCTACAGCCTTACCCATTCCAGTACGGCGCTTGGTGGGGTAGTGGCCATCCAGACCTTGCCGGTACTGCTGCTGGGGCCTTATGCAGGCGTGATCGCCGACCGCACTGATAAGCGCCGCTTGATGGTGGTGCTGCAGAGCCTTATGGGTGTCCAGGCTCTCGTGCTCGGGATACTTGCGATTACCCACGTGGTCACCTTCTGGCAGGTCTGCGTCCTGGCGCTGGCGCTGGGGCTCAACAACACTTTTGAAAACCCAGCTAGGCAATCGTTTGTCCTGGAGATGGTGGGCAGCGAGAACGTGCGTAATGCGGTGAGCCTCAATTCCACTATGGTCAATGCGGCGCGCGCTGTAGGCCCGGCCGTAGCCGGTATCCTTATCGTCGTCGCCGGCGTTGGCGTGTGTTTTTTCATCAACGCATTGAGCTTTGTTGCCGTTGTGTACTCGCTGGTGGCCATGGACAAAAGCGCCATTCAGCGGAGCGTGCCCGTAGCCCGGGGCAAGGGCCAGTTACGCGAGGGGCTGAGGTATGTAAAACACGAGCCCCGCATCGGCATCCCCTTGTTGATGATGGGCCTCGTGGGTACTCTCGCCTACGAGTTCCAGGTCAGCCTGCCTGTCCTGGCCAAGGAAACCTTCCATGGCGGAGCCGAGACGTACGGTTTTCTCACCGCTTTTATGGGTGCCGGCGCAGTAGTGGGCGGCCTGGTAACCGCCACACGCGGGAAGACCGGGCTGCGTGCCCTCAGCATTGCCGCCATCGTTTTCGGCGTAGCCATCCTGGTTACTTCCGTCTCCCCGGTCCTGGGCCTGGCTTATGGCGCGATGGCGCTGGTTGGCTGGGGGAGCGTCTCGTTCCTCGCTACAGGCAACTCGACTTTGCAGCTCGGGTCCGACCCATCCATGCGTGGGCGGGTCATGGCGCTGTGGGCGGTGGCGTTCCTGGGCTCCACCCCGATCGGCGGGCCGTTAATCGGCTGGGTTATCGAGCAATGGAACGCCCGGGTCGGGCTGGCAGTCGGAGGCATTTCCTGTTTGTTGGCCGCAGTTCTTGGGTTGGTCGCCCGGGCCCGGCCGAGGGCCGCGGCGGACAAGGCAGGGGCCCAATGGGGAAGCGCCTGAGGGACCGGTTCCTGAAGGCGCCGAGCTACCGGCCATGGCGGAGGACGTGCCCGTGCCCGCTGCTGAGGCCTTGGCCGCTGAGGGCCTGGCTGCTGAGGGTCTCGCTGCTGAGGGTCTCGCTGCCGAGGGCCTGGCTGCGGCGGCCCCGGTCGTGCCGAAGGCCGCTGCCGGCTAGGGCTTCTGGACGCGCCCTGGCCAAAACTGCCCTTGATCTGGCGACAAGCGGGCGACGCGGAGTGGCCAGAACTGCTCCCATACAACATTTCTCGCCACCAGCAGCAGAAATTGCCACCAGGTGGGACGGACGGGGACGTGCGGAGCGGGACGCTAGAGCCGCCGAGCGTGCCTTCAGCGGGTGGTCAGCGTGGCCCAGACGATGACGTTGTCCAGGTAGTGGCCGGTGGCCGCGTCGAAAGGACCGCCGCAGGTGACAAGGGCGAGCTTGGGCGGCCCGCTGTTCACAAAGAGGTCGGCGGGTAGGTCCGCCTTGGAGATCACGATCGGCGGCTGGCTCACCCGCCAATACGTGCTCTGCCGATTGGAGCCGATGACCTGGATCGGGTCGCCGGGCACGAGCTGGCCGAGGTAGTACAGGGCGCCGGGGCCCTTGCCCGCCCAATCGACATGGCCCGCCAACAAGCTCACACCGGGCTGGCCTGGCCACGGGGTAGGGGCGGAGGTTTTGGTCCCACTGCTGCTGTCGCTCCCGTCGTACCAGCCCACGGTGTGGATGTTGGCCGGGATGGTCATGGAACCGTCCACCGCTCCGGTGGCCACGACGGGGGCGCGGACCCGAAGAGCGGGGATGACAAGAGTCGCTCCCGGACCGCTGACCGCCGACACGGCGCCCGGCTTGGTGACGCCGGCCGGTGACTGTGGACGGGCTGGCGTGGAGGGCCGGCGGCCCGGCGTCCCCGCCGTTGCCTGTTGTTTCGTGCTGGCTATCAGGGAGGCCGTCCGGAGCTGCTGCGTCTGGAGCAACGGGCGCCGGTCCACCTTGGTGCTCATGGTGGCTCGCGGGGCCTGGAGCCCGGCCGTCGCTTGGAACCGCCGCGCCTCGGCCGCCGCGGCCCGGTCGACCCGAGCCTTGCGGGCGGCCTGGGCGGCGACAGCGTGGTCATGGTGCCGGTGCTGGCTGACCGAGATGCCCACGAGAAGGACGCCCGTGGCGATCATCGCCGCCGCGGCAACATTGGTGGCGGCTCGCATGTAGCGACGCCTCTTTTTCGGCTGCACCGAGCCGGCCCTGGTCACGTCCTCCTGCTCCCGGTGGTCAGATGGCAACTAACACTAACGCTGGACTAGGCGGTCTGGACAGCTCTGGTCATCTGGCCGTTTTCCTCCTGCGCCGGCTGAGCGCGGCGAGCCCCGCGCCGCCCGCGAACAGGGCCAGGCCGGCCAAACCGAACTGTACCCCTGTCGGGCCACCCGACCCTGACGGTCCATAGCCGGTTATGACGTTGACCGGGGGTACATGCGGCTTCGTCGTCGTGGTGGTCGCCGGGACGGTGGTAGTGGTCGTGGACGGGACCGTCGTGGTCGTAGTTGTCACGTGAGGCGTCGTCGTTGTGGTCGTCGAGGGCACACTCGTGGTGGTCGTTGTAGTCGTCGTGGTCGTGGTGACCACAGCCGCCGCGGTGAAACTGTCCGTGAGGTCGGCGGTGGCCTTCTCTCCGGCCGGCACCTTGACCTTTTGGCCATCACCGACCCTTTCGACGTCGACCGTTTCGCTGTGGCCGTCGTGGATCTCGACCACGGTACAGGTGGAGCCGGCCGGTATGTCGTGGAAGGTGTCGGGAACTGGCCCGGCCGGCGCACCCTCCGGGATCTGCAAGCCGAAAATATTGTCGGAACCGCAGTCGACCAAGATGCTGATTCCGGCCTGCTGAGTAGCGGCTGGTCCGGCGATGGTCTTAGTCACGGTCAGGGATCCCGGGGCGAACTCATAGGTGTTGGTGATGTCAGCTTCGACCGTCTTGCCCGAGGGCACGGTCACTTGCTGGCTGGCGCCAACTGTGGTCACGCGAGAGGGCTGTGGTGCCCCCGTTAGTGAGTTCGCTTACCGTGCACTTCGAGCCGGCCGGGATGTCATTGTAAGTCTGCGACGAAGTGCCTGCCGCGGCCCCGGCCGGGAGACTGAACCCCGGCGTGAGCGGGGAGCCGTCGCAAACAACCCGGATACTCACCGAGCCCTGGTGCCCCGCTGCGTGGCCGGCAATGGTCTTGCTGACTACCAGTGAACCCGTTGCCAACGAGTAGGTATCTGTAAGTGCCGCGTTGGATGTACTTCCGCCTGACACCGTCACGTGCTGGCCGTCCCCGGCCACTTTGACCACGACGCTCTGGTTGCTGCCGTCCGCGGTTTCGCTCGCCTGGCACGTCGACCCGGCGGTTAGGTGATGGTATGTATGCGAGTACGTGCCTGCGGCCGCCCCGGCGGGGACCTTTAGCGCTGGCGAGAGAGAAATCCCGTTGCAGACCGCCTGGACAGTGACCGCCCCCTGCTGGCCGGCGGCGGGGCCGGCGATCGTCTTGGTGACTGTCAGCGACCCAGCGGTAAGCCCGTAGATATCGGTGACGACGGCCACGGCGACATGGGCGGCCGGCACAGTAACGGTTTGGCCGGAGCCTGTTGTAGTCACCGACACAGTGTTGGTCGAACCGTTTGCGGTCTCGTGCACCGTGCACCTTGAGCCGGCCGGTACGTCGTTATAAGTGTGTGCGTAGAGGCCCGCGGCCGCCCCGGAGGGGACGGTGAGCGCTGGCGAGAGAGAAATCCCGTTGCAGACCGCCTGGACAGTGACCGCCCCCTGATGGCCGGCGGCGGGGCCGGCGATAGCCTTGGTCACCAACAACGAGCCGGGGAGGGGCGAGTAGGTGTCTGTGAGCGCCACGGTCGCGACCCCGCTCGCCGGGATGGTGACGAGATGGTCGTCGCCCGTCACGGTCACTTGGACCGTGCTGGTGGCGCCGTCAGGGCCAGCAGTCGCACTGCAAACAGAACCGGAAGGGATGCCCGGGTAAGTCTGCGAGTGGACGCCCGTCGCCCCCGCGGGGATGTCAAGGGTGGGCGAAGAGCCCGGCCGTTGCAGGACGCGGTTACCGTGACAGGCCCTTGCTGGCCCGCCGCCGGGCCAGTTATGTCCTTGGTTACGGTGAGTGACCCGACCGGAATGGGCGCGTTGCTGTAAGTGTCAGTGAGGTTGGCCACTCCGGTGCCGTCCGCCGAGATGTCCACGGTCTGCGGGCTCCCCTCGGTCACGGCCAGCACAGTGCTAGACGCACCGTTGCCCGTCTCGGTCACGGTGCAGATCGAGCCGGCAGCGACGCCCGCGTAGCTGCGCGCTAGCGTGCCGGCCGAAGTCCCGCCCGGGATGACGAAGTCTGGCAGGGCAGCTCCGCCGCAGGTGACCGAGATGGTGATCGCCCCTTGTTGACCGGCGGCGGGGCCTGTGATCGTCTTGGTGACAGTCAGCTCACCCGGCGCTGGCGGGGCCAGGTAGTAAGTGTCCAGGATGTTGGCTACAACTACGTCCCGGGCGGGGACGGCAAGGGTCTGGTTGCCGCCGGCAGTCTCCACCGAGACCGTGGCCGTGGAGCCGTCCTGAGTTTCAGCCACGGTGCACGTCGAGCCGGCCGGGATGCCTTCGTAGGGGTGGGAAACGATGCCGGCACGTTGTCCTGTGGGGATCACAAACGGAACGAGAGCCGTCGCGGCACCGTCGAGTTCGCAGGTGACGCCTATGGAAATTTGGCCTTGCTGACCGGCGGCAGGGCCGGCGATATCCTTCGAGACGATCAATGCACCGGGCACGTATTCATACGTGTTGGTCACATTGGCTGTAGCCGTCCCGTTCTCCGAGATAGTGACTTCCTGGGGGACTCCCACGGTCACGGCGGTGGCGGTCTCCGTGGCTCCGTCAGCCGTCTCGGTCAGAGTGCAGGTCGAGCCGGCCAGGACGTTGGGGTAGGACATCGAAACGGTCCCTGCCGCCGTCCCCGCCGGGATGACGAAATCGGGCTGAGGCGTCTCGACGCCGGCTTCGTCGCAATTGACGGCGATGCGGACCTCCCCTTGCGAGCCAGCGGCGCCGCCTGTGATCGTCTTGTTGACGACCAGGGTCCCGGACTCGTAAGTGTCCGTGAGGTCAACCGTCGCCTCTGCTCCGGCGGGGATGGTGACCTCGGTGCCACTGCCCTTTTTCGCCACCGCCACCGTGCCGGTACTGCCGTCAGCCACCTCGACCACTGAGCACCTCGACCCGCCCGGGAGGTCCATGTAGTCCTTCGACTGTGGGCCCGTCGCCCTCGCCGGGATTACGAAGTCCTCGAGCGCCTGATCGTCGCAGGAGACCTCGATCACGATCTCGCCCTGTTGGCCGGCCGCCGAGCCGACGATGGCCTTGTTCACGATCAAGGAACCATTGGCGTGGCTGTAGGTGTCGGTGATGTGAAGGTAGGCGAAGCCGCCGGCGGGCACGGAGACCGGTGTGCCCACGTCGCCACTCGTGACGACGGATACGGCGCTCGAGCCGCCGTTGGCGATCTCTTGGGCACTGCACGTAGAGCCGGCCGGGATGCCGGTGTAAATGTAGGAGTAGTTACCCAACCGCTTCCCGGCATCGACCACAAACTCGGGCAACAATTCGGTCTCGCCGCAGCTCACCTTGATCGTGACCTCGCCCTGTTGGCCGGCGGCAGGACCCCAGATGGTCTTTATCAACTTAAGCGAGCCGGACACCTCTGTGTAGGTATCGGACAGGTCGGCCGTGGCGGTGCCGTTGGCGGAGATGGTGACGGTCTGGGGGCTACCGCCGGTAACGACGTCTACCACGCTCGACGAGCCGTCTGCAGTCTCGGTCACGGTGCAGGTGGAGCCGGCAAGGACCCCGGTATAAACGTGGTTGTAGGTGCCGTCGCGTTTACCAGCGTCGAGGGAGAAGTCGGCGAGCGCGGTGCCATTGCACACCGTATGTATAACGACACGGCCCTGGAGCCCGGCGGCTGGACCGGTGATCGTCTTGTTGATGACGAGTTCCCCGGTCTCATAGTTATCCGTGAGATGAATGGTGGCCGTCCCGCCCGGCAGGATAATGGCGGTGCCGCCCTCGCTACCTTCGAGGTCAGCCACCTTGGCGTTGCTCCCGTCCATGCTTACGTGGGCAGAGCACTCCGACCCGGCCGGGATGTCCCTATAGGCCTCGGAGTAGGTCGTGGCCGGGGAGCCAGCAGGGATGACAAGGGCCGGCGAAAGCGTGGTCGACTTGCCCTCCAATAAGCACGACGTTGTGACCGTGATGGTCCCTTGCTGACCTGCGCCGAGGCCTTCGACTACCTTCTCAACCGTCAGGGCGCCGGGTTTGAACTCGTAGGTATTGGTGATGTCGGCCGTGGCCTCCCGGCCGGCCACGATCGGGACCGACTGGCTGCCTCCGACGGGGACCGTGGTGACTGAAACAGTGCTGGTCGAGCCGTCGACGGTCTCGTCGACGGTGCAGGTCGAACCGGCCGGGATGTCGCTGTACCTCTGGGAGACGGGCAATTTCTCACCCGCCGGTATCACGAAGTCATTTAGAGAGGTTCCGCCGCAGGCGACACTGATCTTGACCTCACCCTGGTTGCCTGCTGCGGGGCCGTCGATGTTCTTGGTGACCACCAGGGAGCCGGTGGCGTGGGTGTATGTGTCCGTAATGTGCCGGACAGCTAGGCCGCCCGCCGGGACGGTGATTGAAGTGCCGTTGTCGCCGCTTATGGCAACGTCGACGGTGCTGGTGCTCCCGTCGGCGTCCTCTACGGCGCTGCACGTCGCGCCGGCCCGAATGTCGGTGTACGTTTCTGAGTAATTACCCAACCGCTTCCCGGCATCGACCACAAGGTCGGGCGACAGTTCGGTCTCGCCGCAGCTCACCTTGACAATGACCAGGCCCTGTTGGCCGGCGGCAGGGCCCCAGATGGTCTTTATCACCTTCAGCGAACCGATGAGAAAGGTGTACGTGTCAGTGATGGTGGCCTGGGCGTTTTGCCCGGGCTCAACTAGGACGGTCTGGCCGCTGCCGTCGGTTGTGACTTTGACGGTGCTGTTGCTGCCGTTGGCGGTTTCAGTGACGACGCAGATGGAATTAGCGGGGATCGGCCGCCCAGGTGTACGAGTAGCTGCCGGCAGGCCTCTCGGCCGGGACAGTGAAGTCGGGCGTGAGGGCGGTTTCACCGCATACCGCATGGATAGTGACGGCTCCCTGGCTGCCTGCGCCGAGGCCTGCGATCAGCTTGTTCACCGTCAGCTCACCGGTCAGGTAGCTGTACGTATCGGTGATCGTCGTGGTGACGGACTTGCCTGACAGGATGGTGACCTGCTGGCCACTCCCGCTCACGTCGACGCCGACGGTGCTGGTGCGGCCATCTACCGTCTCGGTAGCGGTACAAACGGATCCGGCCGGGATGCCGCTGTAGGTTTTTGACGGGCTGCCTGTGGCCTTCTCACCGATGGTGAAGTCGGGTGTCAGGGGGGCGCCGTTACAGACGGTGTGGATGGTAACGGCCCCCTGGTGCCCCGCGGCAGGGCCAGTGATCATTTTTTGTACCACCAGCGATCCCGGGGCCTGGAAATCAGCGGTGGCGTTGGCGGTCGTCGTCAGCGCGCCAGTCCTGTCCAGGATCAGCTTTTGCGCCAGCGCCGCCCCGCCGTCGTATAGAAAGACGTTTCCCGACGGGACCGTGGTCACCGCCGTCGCGTCGAGTTCGGCCGCCGGCGGCCCGGTCGATTTGAGCCATATGTTATGGCCGTCAGGCACCACCGCCCCCTGCGTGATGGGCATCGTGGCCGCCTGGTCCGAGTACATGTCTGCGCCGATTGACGACACGGTCGTGGTGGCGCTCGAGTGAACGGTGTACGGCCCGAGGACCGATCCCGCTGGTCCGCTCCGGTTGCCGGGCGTGATGGTGAGGCTGGGCGGCAAAGGCTGGGCGATGGGGCCTTCGATGAGGACCTTGTTGGCGATGGCGGCGACGGTGTTGTAGAGCGGGTCCGAGGTGTTGAGCACGTACCGGTCGCTGAAGAACCAGACGGCAGCCTGCACTGCGGCTGCTTTCTGGTCGAGGTTCGTCAGCGACTTCGGCTCGTCGGTGTTGGGGTAGTACTCGTTGAGGATGCGGGCCACGTAGCCGACGTGGGGCACGTTCGCTTCGTCCCAAGTGCCCAGCGCGTAGCCATGACCTATGTAGGTGTCCGTATTGATATCGATGCAGTAGAGGTCGAGAGTGGCCCCACCCCCTACCGGGGTGCCGTATATGACCCCGGCGAACCCCTCGTTCTTTTCAGTCCAGCCGAGGATCGGGTTGTGGGTCGGGTATCCACTGGTCGGGGAGAAAGGGTTGCCCGGGTTGGGTATAAACCCCCGCACGGACTGGCCGTGCCCCGTCCCGCTCAGAGTGAGCTGGGTGTTGGCGCCGCGGCCCAAGCCGGGAGCGGTGCCGGACTTGAAGCTCGCAGTGGCGGTGGCGGCGTCGAAGGCGACGAGGACCAAGGCCGTGATGGCTACGAGGGCGAGCCGCCGGGCCAAACCCGGCTGGCGGAGGAGCGCCATTGGAAGTACCCTAACCGCTCACGTAGAGCGCGTCATCATCCGCTCAGGATGAGGTTCGGGTCGAAGTGCGGACAGGTGGCCCGAGCGGGGCCGGCCCTCTCAGCCTGGGAGGTCGTTGGGGAGGACCAGAGACCTGAGGTACTCGTGCCCGGGCCCGAGTGCGTCCCACGACGTCGGGACCTCGAGGGTCGCCAGCGCGCAGGTCGGGAATTTATCCCCCAGGCTGGCCAGCATGGCCGGGTCACCGTCGCCGGTGAGCATCAACGCCAGGTCCTGGAGCCCGGGGTTGTGACCGACGAGCAGGACAGCCTCTACGGCCTCTGGTACGTCCTGGAGCCTAACGAGCAGGCCCGTGTCACTGGCGCCAAAGAGGTCGTCCTCCACGCTCACCGTTACGAGCCCGTCCACGCCGGCACTGACCGCCTCATAGGTTTGCCTCGCCCGGGCCGCGGACGAACAGAGCACGAGGTCGGGCCGCACCTTGGCGCGGCGCATGTGGACCGCCATCCGCTGGGCCGCTTTTTGCCCACGCCGCGCCAGCGGCCGGTCGTGGTCAGCCAGCCGCGGGTCGTCCCAGCTCGATTTGGCGTGGCGCAGGAGGTAAAGGGTCTTCAATTTCGGGCCACCGGTGGCAGGATACGTCAATGAGCGGGTGGGCCACGGTGGCCTCCATCAACTGGGAGACGGCAGCGTCGGCAGCCACTGCGTTTGGGACGCTCGTGCTCGCCCTGGCCACCTTCTCGGTGGTGCGCTCCGGCCGCCGCAGCGCCGAGGCCACCGAAATGGCCTTGCTCGCCGGCATCCGGCCGCTTCTCTTACCGTCGCACATGGAGGACCCCGACCAGAAGATCAGCTTCGTAGACGAGCACTGGGTGCACGTGGCCGGTGGCCGGGCTGCCGCGGAAGCCACGACGAACGCCGTCTACTTGGTGGTCTCCCTGCGCAACGTCGGCAACGGCCTGGCTGTGCTCGACCGCTGGGATATCAACCCCTACGTCTCTGCCTCCGACGACCCGGCCGAGGCCAATCGCCTGGCCGGCCAGCAGCGCCCGCGCGATATCGCGCAGTTCCGCCGCTTGACCAGGGATCTTTATCTGCCAGCGGGTGAACTTGGGTTTTGGCAGGGCGCCTTGCGTGACCCCTCGGAGACGTTGTTCAAAGACGCCACCGACGCGATAGTCGAGAGGCGGTTGCTGACGCTCGACCTGTTGTACTCGGACCTTCGGGGAGGACAACGGAGTATCAGCCGGTTCACGCTCCGCCCGGTCGGTCAAGACCAGTGGTTCGCCACTATTGCCCGCCACTTCGCCCTCGACGGGCCCAGCCCGCGCTGACGCCGCCATCGGCAGCCTTGGTTTGAGTCGGCTCGGGTGGCGAGCGACGGAGCACGGCCTGAGTTGAGCGCAGCGACCCCCAACGAGGAGTTGGCGACGCTACTTCGCCACCTCGAGCCGCATAGGCAACCGGGCCAATTTGTGTTCTGCACGGTGCCACAAGCTCCTGCTTGTGTCGAGCCGATGGCGACCATCCGAGAGGAGGAGGGCTTGACCGTGGTCGTCGAAAAGGACGTGGCCGATGGCGCCGGGCTGGAGTATGACTTCGTCGCCGCCATGATCACCCTTGATGTCCGTTCACGCCTGGACGCCGTTGGTTTGACTGCTGTGGTCTCGTCGCTGTTGGCCAAAGCCGGCATTAGTTGCAACGTGATGGCGGGGTACTTTCACGACCATCTGTTCGTGCCGGTCGAGAAGGCCGAAGAAGCGCTCGACCTGCTCAGCCGTCTCTCGTCGGGAACCTTGCCGTTGGGCTCGCCCTAATGTGGGCTAGGCAGAGGGACGAGGGCAAGGAGGAGACTTCAATGGAGTACGGCAAGCTTGGTTCGACTGGGCTCGAGATATCGAGGCTCTGCTTGGGGTGCATGAGCTTTGGGGAACCTGGACGCGGCGGGCACCCGTGGAGCCTGGGCGAGGAGGCCGCCCGGCCGATCATCCGCCAAGCGCTGGAGGCGGGCATCAATTTCCTTGACACCGCCAACGTTTACTCGGACGGCAGCAGCGAAGAAATAGTCGGCCGAGCATTGGCAGATTTCGCTCAGAGAGACGAGGTCGTGCTGGCTACGAAGGTGCATGGCCGGATGAGGCCCGGGGCCAATGGGGCCGGGCTCTCGAGAAAAGCGATAATGGCCGAGATCGATAATAGTTTGCGCCGGTTGCAGACCGACTACGTCGACCTTTATCAGATCCACCGCTTCGACCACGCCACCCCGGTCGAAGAGACGGTGGAGGCTCTCAACGATGTGGTGAAGGCGGGTAAGGCCCGCTACGTCGGCGCGTCGTCCATGTACGCGTGGGAGTTCTCGAAGATGCTGCACACGGCGGACCGCCACGGTTGGGACCGCTTTGTGTCGATGCAGGACCATTACAACCTGTTGTACCGCGAGGAAGAACGCGAGATGCTGCCGCTGTGCACCGACCAGGGGATCGGTGTAATCCCCTGGAGCCCGCTGGCGCGCGGCCGCCTTACCCGTAGTTGGGACGAAGCCACCGAGCGCAGCCGCACAGATGAGTTCGGCCGGCGGCTCTATTCCGAACAGGACCGGGCCATCGTCCAAGCGGTAGCGAACGTGGCTGACAAGCGCAGTATCAGCCGAGCCCAGGTGGCGCTGGCCTGGCTGCTCAGCAAGCCAGTGGTGAGTGCACCGATCGTGGGTGTCACCAGCGCCGGCCAACTCGCTGACGCCCTTGGCGCGCTCTCGGTCGAGCTGACCGCAGAAGAGGTCGAATTATTAGAAGAACCTTACGAACCGCACGCCATCGCAGGTCATTGAACTAACAGGTCGCTACACGAGGTAGTGCGACCTCCGGTCCGAAGGTCAGGCCGCTAAAGTTAGGGCGCAATGCGCTGGACCGAACGCGGCCTACGAAAGGTCCCGGAGATCACCATCTTTTTTTGGGTGGTCAAAATCCTTACGACGGCCATGGGCGAGGCTACCTCGGACTACAGCGTCCACGCTATCGACCCGGTGATCGCGGTCTGCCTCGGGTTTATTGCCTTTGTCGTCGCTATGGCATTACAGCTGAGGACTGACCGGTATAAAGCACCGATTTACTGGCTGGCCGTGGTGATGGTGGCCGTCTTCGGTACCATGTGCGCCGACGTCCTGCACGTTCGTTTCAATGTGCCTTACGCGGTTTCCACGACCGGGTTTGCCGTTGCCTTGGCCGCCGTCTTCATTACTTGGCACCGCGTGGAGGGAACGTTGTCCATCCACAGCATTTCCACTCTGCGACGCGAGCTTTTCTATTGGGCGGCCGTCCTGGCCACGTTCGCCATGGGCACCGCGCTGGGAGACATGACGGCCTACGTTTTTCATCTGGGCTTCTTTTCCAGCGGGCTGCTATTTACTTTTCTGTTTGCCATCCCGGGGCTGGCCTACCGGTTTGCCGGTGCTAATGCTGTGCTCAGCTTCTGGACGGCGTACGTCCTCACCCGGCCAATGGGGGCGTCCTATGCCGACTGGCTGGGCGTACCCACCAGTTTGGGCGGCCTGGACTGGGGCCGAGGGACGGTGGCCATCATTTTCACGATCCCTATCGTGATCTTGGTCGGGTACCTCACGGTAAGCCGGGTGGACGTCCCGGCGGACCAACGTGAGGTCGGCGGCGCGGGGTCGCTGGCTACCGAGCCTCTGGCCTAGTCGGGACATCTCCCATTACCGGCCATCAACTCCGGTAGACCTCGGCCCGGAAGCCCTGTTCCCGCAGGACGGGGACGATGGCGTCCCTGTGAGCGGGGTCGAGTGTCTCCAGGGTAAGGATCACCTCGGCTTCGTTTACGGCGACGGGAGCCCCGGACCGCCGGTGTTCCACCGTCAACAGGTTGAGCCCGAGATGTCCCAGGGTGCCAGTGAGCGACGCGAGCGAACCCGGCTTGTCAGGCAGGACGACGCTGACCATAAAGTAACGGCCGGCCGCGGTTAGGCCGTGTTCGACCAGCCGGGTAAGGAGGAGGGGATCGACGTTACCTCCGGAAAGGACGAGGACGACGGCATCGTCACCGGGTATGGTGCCCGCCATCAGCGCGGCCAGGGGGACGGCGCCCGCCGGCTCGACCACCCATTTGCACCGTTCGAGCAGGAGGACGACGGCCCGGCTGATCCCCTCCTCGTCGACGGTCACTACTTCGTCGACGAGCGCCTTGGTGTGCTCGTACGTGAGCTGAGAGACGCAGCGCACTGCGATACCGTCGGCCATCGTGTCGACCGACGGGAGTTCCACCGGACGCCCGGCGCGGAGAGCGGCGAGCATCGGCGCCGCGCCCGCCGCCTCTACGCCGACCACTCGGGCGGTGCTGCCCCGAGCCCGCAAGCCGGCGGCCACGCCCGAAATGAGCCCACCGCCCCCGATGGGCACCAGGACGGCGCCCGCGTCGGGCACCTCCTCAGCCACCTCCAGTCCTATGGTCCCTTGCCCGGCTATCACGAGGCGGTCGTCGAACGGCGGCACGTAATATGCGCCTCGCTCGGCCGCATAAGAACGCGCCGCCTGGAGGGCGTTGTCGACTGGCCCCGCTTCGAAGCGGACCTCGGCCCCGTACCCGCGGGTGGCATCGATCTTGGGCAGCGACGCCGCCGCCGGCATGAATATGGTGGAGCGTAACCCGCTGAGCGAAGCGGCCAAAGCCACGCCCTGGGCATGGTTACCGGCTGAGGCCGCCACTATTTCCGTGGTGGTTCCACTGGAGGCGAGAGTGGCGATCCGGTTGAAGGCGCCCCGGATCTTGAACGAACCCGTGCGCTGGAAATGCTCCGGTTTCACGTAAACGGGCCGGCCGACCACCGTTGTCAGCGGGCCTGAAAATATGGCCGGCGTCGGCCGTAGCACAGGCTGGAGCCGCATCGCCGCTTGCTCGAGGTCCTCCGGCCCAACCATAGGCATCAAACTAGGCAGTCTGGTCGAGCAATATGGTCAGGTGCGCTCAAAGGTGAGATGGTCTTCAACGGCGTGGCCCGGCCCGTTCCCCGGGGCGTCAGGTACGACAAGCGGCTTTGCCAGGCGAGGCGGGCCAGCGGCTCACCCCGCGCCCATGGCAGGGCGGCGAGAAAGGTGCCCACCTGTGGTGACGGTTAAAGAGGGTGCCGTGGCCGGCGATGACGGCGTCAAGCGGTGTTGGTGGGGGAACTCACCGGCCGAGTACCGGCTTTATCACGACCACGAATGGGGCCGCCCGGTGGGGGAGGAGGACCGTATTTTTGAGAAGCTGTGCCTGGAAGGTTTCCAGAGCGGGTTGTCGTGGCTGACGATATTGCGAAAAAGGGAAAGTTTCAGGAGGGCTTTTGCCAACTTCGACCCTGAGGTCGTGGCCCGTTTTGGCCCCGCCGACGTCCAACGCCTGCTCTCCGATGCGTCCATTATCCGTCATCGGGCCAAAATCGAGGCGGCTATTGGGAACGCCGGCGCTGTCCTGGAATTGCGCTCCCGGGGCAAATCGTTAGCCAGCCTGGTATGGGCTTACGAAGTCCCCGCCCAAGGGGCACCTACCAGCGGTGCAGATCTGCCGTCTTCGACACAAGAATCTAAGGACCTATCGGCGCAACTGCGCCAGCTCGGCTTCCGCTTCGTCGGCCCCACGACCGTGTACGCGTCGATGCAGTCCCTTGGAGTGGTGAACGACCACCTCCTCGATTGCCATGTCCGGGCGGCAACGGAGGACGAGCGGTTGGCCTTCACGCCGCCACGGTAAGCCCGGGGACAGGGGTCGCCGGCAGCATCTCGCCGCCCACCCGGGGCCCCCGACGACTCTCGGCGCGGTAGGCGGCTTTCGGCGCGTTCCACGCTCACTTTCGCCCAAAACATCGCCGAGAGCGCGGTGGCGCGCCGAAAGACCGGTTCCGAGGTGGCGCCCCCGCCGACCACGGCTCGACCCGTCAGAACCACCGGGCCGGGAACTCCGGCTCCTCAGCGCCGCCTCAGATCCCGGCGAAGATCTGCCGCAGCTCGTCCAGGTCGGCACTGCCGGTTGCGGTCGTGCCAGCGGGCGTATGTTCGGGGTCCAGTCGACCGAAGACCAGCCGCAAGAGCGCCGCCGCGGTCAAGTCGAGGGTGCCATCAGCAGGTCCCTCGACCTCTTGTGTCAAAGCCACACTCTCACCGATCGACAGGAGGAAATGGCGCTCAGGGCTCGAGGTCCGGATCTTGATCTGGGTTTTGGAGGTGGCCCGATCTGGCTTGGCCAGCCATCCGACCGAGAACGGGACACGGTCGACCACCAGTTCCACTGAAGAAGGCAGTACTTCGGCCCTCGGATCGAAAGTGACAGCCACGTCCCAGCTGTGCAGAGCGTGCTCGCCCAGCCGGATCCCGACCAACCCGGCCGCATCGAGGTCCATCCCGAACAAGTTCATCCGCAAGGATTTGAGGGTCTCGTCGTCAAGAGCTTGCAGCACCGAAACGTAGCGCCGGTCCCAGGCCACCATCTCGCTCGTCTTGTCGAGGGGGCCCAGGTTGTCCCAGCGGTCCCATATCACGGCGAAGTCTTCGCGGTCGAGCAGCGTCCCGTTTACGAGCGTGCGCTCGAGGCCAAGCAGCCCGATCTCTGCGCCCGAACCGAGATGAGACAGCACCTGCGCCACGTCCCAATCCCGGCAGTACGAGCCTTCCTCCAGCTGTGTTGGCGTCAGGCTGAGGACTTGCTCCAACAGGGCGTCGTGTGAGATCCGAAGGGCACGGATCCAGCGGCGAGGGTCGGTTTCCATGGACAGGAGGCTAGCCCGGTGGTCGCTATAACCGGACCGGCGCGCATCGGTTTACGAGTGACGCGCTTGTGCACGCCCGCGCATTGATAACCCTCAGTCCTGCGAAGGGTAACCTCGGGCGCGATCAACTTCGATGGTGACAACGACTCTCTTGTCGCCTGGTTGGTCGTTGTCGCGAAGGTTGGCACTGTACTTCGCCCCCACCTTGTCGGCGAAGGTGTAGTCGGGGTCCGGCTCGAGCTTCGCCCTGCCTCGAAGTTCGAGGTAGCGGTAACTGTTCTTGGGATCCGTTATGAGGAGGCTGCAAAACGGGTTGCGGGCGAGGTTGTCCGTCTTCAGCCGGCTCGTGTTCAGGGACAGCTTTACGCCGTCCCCTTCGGCCAGGAACCAGACGATTGACTGGTGGGGCCCGCCCCATTTCCCGACGGTCGCCAGCGTGGCGAACTCGGCGGTGAGCAGGTCCCGGAACGAATCTGGGATGGATTCCATATCCCCTCTCTAGCAGAAAGCCAGGCGCTAACCGACAGGCGCAGCCTCGGCGGGGACATCGGGCGCCTCCACCCCGTCACCTCCGGTGGCCGGCACTATGAGCCCATCCCGGAAAAGGATGCTGTTGGTGCGCAGGGCAGGCACTCGCTTGCCCGCCAGTACGATCCCCGAAAGGTTCAGCGGGTCGGCAGCCGAGAGCCGGACCAGTTCCCCTTTTCTCTGGCTTCGCCGGACGTGGCGCAGTTCGTCCACTGCCTCGGGAAGTGCATATTGCTCGCCGGCAAACCCGGTTACGAACCGACCCCCTCGGACCAGCCCCCGCGCCTCGAAGCGGCGCAGAGCCCAGAGTATTTCACGCCACGGCACGGCCAGGTCCTCGTGGCTGGCCAGGTCCCAGAAGACGACCCCCCACCGAGCCAGTAGCTGGCCGGCGACGTGTTCGGCCAGCTCGTCCGTGGCCATGTCCAGTGCCCCAGGGTAGGCGGCGGTGGCCAGGAGAGCCCAGCGCCCCTCGCCCGGGCGACGAAGTGCCCGTTGATTGGCAGGGCTGGGCCGCAGCCCGATGCGCCTGCGCTCGGGAAGGTGACGACGTGCCCAGTTGTCCCGTCGCGAAAATAGCGACCGCACGGCGCCAAAGCCGTCGGCGGTGACGATGCCACGAGCCACGAGGTCCCAGAGCCCCTCTTGCACCTCGGTAGGCAGGCGCCGTGTGGCGGCGGGCAGGTCTGAAGAGAACATGGCGCCATATGTCTGCAAGGCGTCCAGGACGTCGCGACCCGAACCGTGGACCGGCTCGTCGGGCACGGCGTCGCCCCTGATAGCAGCGGTAAGCCAAGGCAGGTCAGCTCGTAGCGCAAACGTTACGGGGGTAGCTCGCGATGGCGTCGACGCTCCCCGTCGCGGTTGCCCGTCGGCCTCGGGAGGACGGAGTGACAGACGGCCCCAGCTGACTTCTCCTGCCAGACAGAGGTCCTCCAGCCACCGTTGCTGGTAACCCTCGACCCGGGCAGGCAGGACCGCTTCCTCCCAGGCGCCGGCGGCCAGCTCGAAGCCCTGCAATTGTTCGATTACGGACAGCAGGCCGGCCCGGCCCTGTCGGCGAGTGCCGGGGGCCACATGCTGCCAGCGCAGCAGGAACCTCATGAAGTCCTGAGCAGTGACGGGCTCAATTTCGCGACGCAGCCGGTTCTGGCTGTAACTGTGGAGGCGAGCCAGGAGGTGACGGGCACACCACTGTTCCTCCGTGCCCAGGCCAGGGTCGAACCGTCCGCGCATGGCGAATCCCTCTGCCTCCAGCCGCGCCAAACCGACCAGGACCCGGCTCGGGGCGAGGCCACATCTATCGGCCAGTTGGTCCACGACCACGGGCCCGGTGAGCTCCAGGTGGCCGCGTACTGCCATCGCCGCGGCCACGTCGGCGACGTCGGCTTCGGCCCCGTCGGCGGTGTTGCCGATCTCTTGTCCGGAAGGGCCTTTTGCGGCCGCGGGCAGGCGGTAGTCGGGCTCGAAGACGGCGCCAGGGTAAAGCGCCTCCACCCAATCACGGCGCTCTGTCCCGCACCAAAGCTGCAACGGTCCCTCCCCGGCGGGCGGGGAGGTAGTGGGCGCTACGAGCATGGCCCGACCGTCTATCGGCCAGCTCCTGGAACCATTCCCGCCAATCATCGTGGGGGCGATGGACCAGCGTGGACAACAACAGGTCATGCAGCTCCTCGGCGTTGCGGGGAGCAGCGGCGACTTGACCCCTTATTTTCTCCAGAGCAGCCGTGTCCAGGTGGCTCAGGTCACGCGCCTCCACGGGTAGGCCGCGGCGCAATTGCACCTGGCGTGCTCGCCTTTCCTCGAGCGGAGCGTCGTCCAGGAAGGTGTACGGCTCGCTGTTGACTATTTCGTGCGACAGGACCGACGGTTCCACCGAGTCGACGAAATGGGACCTGATCTCACCTGAATGAAGCGACGCCACCAGGTGCTGTAGCCCTTCCACGTCCATGGCTTCGTGGAGGCAATCGTCCAGTACCTGGCGCACGATAACGTGGTCGGGCAATTGGATCGGACCTGGCGGGGCGTTTTCCTGGCAGGCGGCCAATGCGGGGAAAATGGCCGCCATTAAGTCGTCCGCTTCCATTCGCTGTATAGGCAGCGGGTTTTTCTTGCCGCCGCGAAAGCGCAAAATAGCCAGCGACCGGTTGAGGTCCCACCTCCAGCGGGAGGTGAACATAGGCGACGCCAGCACGGCCTGTTCCAGCGTCGTTTTCACGGTGTTGGGGTGCAAGAGGCGAGCGGCCGAATTCAACGGGAAACTGTGCTGAGGGCCGAGCGACAATATGACCGCATCGTCATTAGCAGCGGCCTGCAGTTCAAAATCGAAGGTCACGCAGAAGCGCTTGCGCAGCGCCAGCCCGAGCGCTCTGTTGACCCGGCCGCCAAACGGCGAATGGACAACAAGTTGCATCCCGCCGGCATCGTCGAAAAATCTCTCGAACACGACGTCGTGGTGGCCAGGCATCACCCCCAGCTGCTGCAGGCCGGTGGCGAGGTAACTGACCAGCTGTTCGGCGGCATCGACCTCGATGCCGCAGGCTTCCTGCAGGTAGAGCACGGCCGCGTCGGGGCTACCGGTGGCAAGTCGCTCCGCCACCCCGGCTCGAAGTGCAGATACCTCTTCGGAAAGCTCGGCTGTCCGGCTCGGGGCTTCCCCCACCCAAAACGGGATCGTCGGCCGGGCACCTTCGGCATCCATCACCCGCACTTCGCCCGAGGTGACGCGTTTTATGCGCCACGAGTGTGTCCCGAGGAGGAAGACGTCCCCGGCCATCGACTCGATGGCGAAATCCTCATTGACAGTGCCGACAAACGTGTCGTCCGGTTCGGCGACGACCCGGTAGTCGCCCACCTCGGGGATGGCCCCGCCACTCGTCAACGCGGCCAGGCGGGCGCCGCGTCGAGGCCGGAGGACGCCATTGACGCGGTCGCGGTGAAGGTAAGCCATGCGCGCCCCACGCCCCGTAGGGATGCCTTCTGACGCCAGCTCGACGACGTCCTCGAAGTCCTGGCGCTCCAGGGAAGCGTATGGGGCGGACCGGCGCATCAGCTCGAAAAGAGGCTCCTCCTGCCACTCTTCGGCGGCGGCTACTTCGGCGATTACCTGCTGGGCCAGGATGTCGAGCGGGGCCAGGGGCGGCTGCACGGCATCGAGGCGCCCCTTGCGGACGGCGGCGAGCAGGGCGGAACATTCGACGAGCTCGTCGCGGGTCGTCGGGAACAAGATGCCCTCGGGGACGCCATGACGGGAGTGGTTGGAACGGCCAACCCGCTGCAGGAACGTGGAGATCGCCCTCGGCGAACCCACCTGGCAGGCGAGCTCGACCGGGCCGATGTCGATACCCAGCTCGAGAGAGGCCGTGGCTACCAGTGCCTTCAGGTCCCCCGCTCGCAGGCGGGACTCTGTGCGGCGCCGGCGCTCCGCTGAGAGGCTGCCATGATGGGCGGCGACCTGGTCGGCGCCAGGATCTCGCCCAGAACGTGAGCCAACCGCTCGGACAGCCGGCGGGTATTTACGAACACGAGCGTCGTCTGGTGGCCCTTCACGTGCTCGGCGATCTTCGCCACGATCTCGCCCATTTGTTCTTGCGAAAGGACGGCCGCCATTTCCTGTTCGGGCAGCTCGATACTCACTCGCAGATCTCGACGGTGACCGCAGTCCACGATCTCGACGTGACGAGCTGAATGGCCTTCGCCAACCTGTGTGGTCGGCCCATCGAACTCGGCTGTAACTGGGCCTTCCTGGATGTGTACCGTTGCCCCGGCGCCCGAAAGGAGCGTGGCTGTTACCTCGATGGGGCGCTGCGTCGCCGATAACCCGACTCGTTGTGACCGGCCCTCGAGCTGGATGTGTTCGAGACGCTCGAGGCTGAGCGCAAGGTGAGACCCCCGTTTGTCACGCGCCAGGGCGTGGATTTCGTCGATGATCACCGTGCGCACCCCGGTGAGGGTAAGCCGGCTGCGCTCGGCGGTCAGGTACAGGTAGAGGCTTTCGGGCGTGGTCACCAGGATGGTGGGAGGCTCTTTCACCATGGCGGCGCGGGCGCTCGAAGTCGTGTCGCCCGTGCGCACCGAGACGGTGATCGGAGGAACTTCCAAGCCGAGTTGTTCGGCTTCACGCGCTATCTCAGCCAGAGGCCGCTCGAGGTTTTGCTGGACGTCCACGGCCAGCGCCTTGAGTGGCGAAACGTAGACGACCCTTGTCCTGCCTTGCAGGTCTTCACCGGCTGCATGGGCCCTGTAGGCCTGGTCAATGGCCATCAAGAAGCCGGCCAGTGTCTTACCCGAACCAGTCGGGGCAGCTATGAGCACGTCCGAACCGCGCTGAACGAGCGGCCACCCCTGGGCCTGCGCCTCAGTCGGCCCCTCCGGGAAACGGGCCGCGAACCAGCTGGCAATGGCCGGGTGCAGGTCTAGCTGGCCCGGTGCGAAAGGCATGTTCTCATTGAACAGGTGATGAGTGACAAAGGCTGTCCTATTTAGTAGCGCGACCTAGATGCCACGAGGCTACTGGTGAGCTGTGACGGCTAAGTCAGTAGGCGGTAACCACGACCTGTCCGGACACCAGCGGATGGCGGTTTGACAAGGGCCGTGGTCGTCTCAGAGCTAGGATGGAGGCGACGATTGAGCTGGTTGGGTGGTCGCGGCCGGTGCAGCCCGACTTGTCGAGGTTGCGTCCGGTCGAGGAAGGTCGGGACTCCGCAGGGCAGGGTGCTGGCTAACGGCCAGTCGGGGCGACCCGCAGGAAAGTGCCACAGAAAACAGACCGCCGATGGGCAGCGGCCTTCGGGCTGCTATCACAGGTAAGGGTGAAACGGTGCGGTAAGAGCGCACCAGCGCCGGGGGTGACCCCGGCGGCTTGGCAAACCCCACCCGGAGCAAGGTCAAGCGTGGGACGGCCGGCCCGGCCAACGTCCCCAGGTAGACCGCTTAGATGGATGACCACACAGCCGGCGCCGGCGACGGCCCGGTGGACAGAATCCCGCCTATAGGCCAGCTCACTCGTCACTAGCCCTCTGACCTGCCCTTTTGCTGGCCAGGGGGCGCCTTGGTCAACACCTGGTCAACAAGAGCCGCAGACAGCTGGGCCAGGGCCCGGTCGGAGACCTCCCTGGTGTGGTCGTCGTCGGCGGGCCACAGGTGGCTGTAGATGTCGAGGGTCATGGCCGCGCTGGCGTGGCCCAGGCGCTCCTGGACTTCCTTGACCGAGGCGCCGGCACCGATCAGCATCGAAGTGTAGAAGTGCCGCAGAGCGTGAAAGCCATCACCCGAGCTCGATGCCAAGCGGGGCGGCGGCGGCCCGCCAGGTGTCGCTCCAGGTGGTGTGGCCCGACCTTCCCTCCCGAGCGCATTGGTGAACAACAGGCCCTCCGGCCCGGTGCCGTAAGCGGCTATGTGGGCGGCCAGCCCGTCCAGCACGCACCGGGCCGACAGGGATGGTGCGAGGCCGGTTCTTGCGGTCCTTCACGGGCCCGAACACGGGCGCTGGCCCTGGCGCCCGTGTGAGCTGGCGGTCAATGCGGATGGTGCGGCGCAGGAAGTCCACCCGGTCAACAGTCAGCCCGAGCGCTTCGGCAATACGGGTCCCACTGCCGGCCCCGAGCAGGACCAGGGCACGGTAGCGAGGGTCGATACCCCGAACCAGCGCCGCCACCGTGGAGATGTCGGGCGGGACGACCTCTGGCCCGCTCCACGGGGGGCAACTTGGCACCTATGCAGGGCGAGGGTGGTGGGATGAGCCGGTCGGCCAGGGCGGCCTTGAACACGCTGGACACCCAACTGTGCATCACTCCCACCGTGGCTGGGGACAGCGTCGTGGTGAGAGCCTTCACGAGGGCCTGGACCTCGCTCGGGCGGATGGCGCCCAGGGGCCGGTGCCCGAGGCGGGGATAGACGTGGTTCTCGAAGTTCATGCGGATCTGGTCGGCAGTCCCGGCCCGGTGGACCTGGCTCGAGCGCCAGCTTTCGGCGTAGGTGCGGAAGGTGACCTGCCCGCCGGCTGGGTCCACGTAGCGGCCCTCGGCCTTGGCCGCCTCCATGCGAGCGCCATAGGCGACGGCCTCGCGCTTCATACGGAACGACTTGGCCCGCTGCTTGCCCGTCTCGGGGTCGCGCCACATGGCGTCATAGGGCAGGGGCCGGCCGGGCCGGTGGCGGACAGATGCCATCAGTTCTCCTCCTTGGGTTTGGGCGGTTCGGGGGGTTCGCTTGGGGCGGCCCGAAGAGGCCACTCGGCGTCGGGGTCGAAGGACAGGCCCGGCCCCTCTACGCTGACCACCCGAGCGGTGGTGCGGGGGTCCATGGGTGGCCCGCTGAGCCTCACTGTCACCGTGCCGTAGGTGCCAGAAAGGCGCTCCACCAGTTCGGTCGGCTCGAAGCTGCTGTCGCCGAAGCGCACGGGCCCATCGGTCCAGAGCAGTGCCGAGAGCGGTTGCCCCAGGGCCAGGCAGGCCGCCACGGCCTCGCTGAAGCTGATGTCGGCGCGCAGGCCGTTCTCATAATTGGCCAGCGTCGAGCGGGTGGTGCGCACGCCATAGTGGTGCAACTCGTCGGCCAGTTGCTGGGCTGACCATCGCCGCTCCTCGCGCAACCGGCGGAGCCGCCGGCGCACCACGTCGGCCAGCTCAGCTGTTTCCTTTTCGTCACCTTTCACAATCTGTCAGGATAGCGCACACCCTTGACAGGGTCAAGCACATGACGTAAACCTTTGGGGGAACACGTGTGCTGACGAGAGGAGACCCCGAATGCTCAAGGCGATGTGGCGGATGGCGTGGCTGACGGTGGCGATGGTGACGACCGTGCTGATGGCCACACCCCGGCGTCGGTCAGTACCCGACGACCTGATGGACACCCAAGAGACCGCGGTACTGCTGCACTGCACGCCTGGCGCGCTCTACACCATGCGCTCCCGAGGCCAGGGGCCTCCCGCCTACCGGAGGGGGAAGCGGCTGTTGTGGAGCCGCACCGAAGTGCTCGCCTGGCTGGCCGACTGCCGGGACGACGGCCGCACTGGCGCCGAAGTCGCTGTCTAGCGGCCGTGGCGCCCGCTGAAGACGAGCGCCACGAGCAGGTCCTGGTGGAGGACTGGCCGGCTTTCACCGTACCTGCGCCTGTGGGCGCCCCTGTGGACGGGCTGCGACGGTGAGTGGCACCGCCGACCGCCGGGCGGTGACCTGGGACACCGGTTCGAGCATCCAGCGCCATGTCCTGTTGTTCATCGCCGCCACCACAGACCACGTGAGCGGCTGGTCGAAAGTGACCCTGGAGGGGCTTGCCCGCGGCACCGGGTATGCCCGGTCCACCGTCGCCGAGGTCGTGCGCTGGTGGACCGATATCGGCGCCCTTGAGCGCCGGGGCACCAGGGGCCGCAACAGCAATGAGTACCGGGTCTTGGAACCGTCCGGCAACAGTCCGCCCAAGGCGGACGGTTGGAGCGCTCGAACCGTCCGGCAACCGTCCGGCAACCGTCCGGCAACCGTCCGGCAACGACGCCCTGACCAGGGACGATGCGCTGAGGAACAGGGAACAGGGAACAGGGAACAAAAGAACCCCCCTACCCCCCGCGCCCTCCCCGAGCCCGAGGTGCTGCCAGCCTTGGCGCCCAAGGGCGCCATGCGCGCCGAGGCGGCTGGCTTCGCTGAGTTCTGGTCGAGCTACCCGCGCAAGGTCGCCCGCAGCCGCGCCGAGGCAGCTTTCCGCCAGGCGGTCAAGCGCGACGGCCCCGATGTCATCATCACCGGGCTGCGGACCTGGACCACCCACTGGCGCGACGCCGGCACCGAGGAGCAGTTCATCCCGCACCCGACCACTTGGCTCGGCCAGGCGCGGTACCTGGGACGGCCTCCGCCGCCAGCGCAACCGCGGCCCATGAGCGCGGCCCAGCACGACGGCGACGTGATCCGCCGGCTGCTGGCCCTGGACCGCGAGCAGCGGGGCGAGTCGTGAGCCTGAGCCCGGCCACAGTGGCGGCTGTCCTCAGCATCGACTACCTCGCCCTGGGCCGCCATGTCGACGAGGCTACGGCGGCGGGCTGGGCGCTGTCACTGGAGGACCTGGCCGACGGCGCCGACGTGGTCGAGGTGGCGCGCCGTCTTGCCCGCGAAGGTTTCTTCACTGCGCCCGAGCTGCGGCAGGCAGTGACGGCCGAGCGGGCGCGGGCGGAGCGTTCGGCCCAATGGGAACGCCCTGACCTTTCCCGGCCGGCGCTAGAGGACCGGGAATCGACGCCTCAAGAGGTCCGGGCCTGGCTGGCCAAGTGCGCTGCTCTGAAGGCCACGGGCCCGCTGGCCCGGTCGCTCAAGACGGCCATCCCAGCCGGAGCGCCCCGGCCGTGGCAGAAACCCGACGAGAACTACTTCGCACCGCCCCAACAACCCGCGCCCGAGCAGCCGCCCGAGCCCGACGAGAAAGGAACCCCACCATGAAAGACCCCACCACCAGCGAAGCCGCCTGGCAGCTACTCGGCACCGGCGTCTTCGTGACTGTCCGGGAGGCCGTTCAAGAGGCCGAGGTGCTGTTGTTCCGCATCCGCGAAGATCCCGACGCGGCCGTGCGCCACACGCAGGTCGCTGCCGTCCTGGCCGCGTTCCGGGAGAGGGTCACGGCCCTGTGCGTCGTCGAGGAGTGCCATCTTCAGCGCTGGGCCGACTGGGCGGCCGAACGAGCTGGCCTGGTCCGCCCCGGCGACATCCTGGCCCGTGACCCGTGACCACCGCCCAGTTGTTCGACTTGCCAGAGGTCAAGGACCACCCGGCCAAGTTCACCCGCCGCCACATCAGCGTGCTCATCGAGGCCCTGTCGGGCTACGGAACGGTCCTCGACCCCTTCGCCGGCACGGGAGGCATTCACCGGCTGCGCCGCTTCGGGCACCACACGGTCGGCGTGGAGCTGGAGCCCGAGTGGGCGGCCTGGAGCCCGCACACCATGGTCGGCAACGCCCGCCAACTTCCCTTTGCCTACGCCAGTTTTGACGCCATGGCCACAAGCCCTCCATTCGGCAACCGGGACGCCGACAACTTCGAGGCCCGTGACGGCTCGATCCGTCACACGTACCGGTTTTGCCTGGGGCGCATGCCGAGCCCGAGCAGCTCGGCCGTGCTCCAGTGGGGGCCGGCATACCGGGTTTTCCACGAGGCGGCCTGGGCCGAGATGTCGCGGGTGGTGCGCCCTGGTGGCCTCTTCGTGCTCAACATGAAGGACCACGTGCGGGACGGCGAGCTGGTCCCGGTGACGGCATGGCACGTCGAGTGCCTGGGGAAGCTCGGCTGGCACGAGGTCCGGCGCTGGGAGCTGCCCACCAAGGGCCTACCCCACGGGGCGAATTACCACCTGCGGGCCAAGGTCGAGTACATCATCGCTTTGAGGCGTGACCTTGACTGCCAGGTGGGGCTGTAGGTCGTTGCCCGCCTGCCCCACCTCGGACAGGATGTGCTGTTGTGGGCTCGGCGTTCGCAGACCTCAGGGGGAACGGGCTGCCGCTCCGGGAACGGCGTCGGCGCCACCTCATCGAGCTTGGCGTCCTGGCCGACGACCCCGACGACGACGAGGAGGACGACGTGACGACCGAGGTGGCCGAGCTGAACGGGAGTGCCGTAGTCGCCACGACCGAGCCAGCTCCTGAGCCCGAGGGCCCGCCCACCCGGAGCTGCCGGGGCTGCGGGATGGAGCTGCGGGGCAAGGCGGTGCAGGTGTGGTGCTCGGGCGCCTGCCGAAAGCGCCACACTCGCTCGGCGCCAAAAGCGCAGGTCGTCGGGGGGTCCAGAGGTACCAGCCCCCTCGTCCCAGCGCCTCTCGTGGCAGTACAGACGGACTTTTTCGCCCAGGCCACGGCCCTCGCTGCGCTGTTTCCGGTCGGAGCTCACCTCGAGCGGACAGGCCCCGGCGAAATCTGCCTGAGGTGGCCGGCGTGATGTCGGGAGACGAGCTGGCGGCCATGGTCGACGAGGCCGGCGGTGGCTTCGAGCCCCTGGCCCATGCAGTCGACAGGTTGGTGGCGGCGTGCGACGAGGCCGTTGGCCCTCACGTGGTCGACCCCGAGACGGGCCACGCGACCTGGCACTGCAGCCTGTCCGATGTGGTCGGCGACGTGTTCAACCGGGAGCCGCTGCGGGGCCGGTCCGTGCCCCGAGCGGAGCGGGAAGCCTGGCTCGCCCACCGCACCGGGCCGATGCCGGGGACGGCCAACCTCGACGGCGACGAGGACGAGGACTAGCCTCGGTCCTGATCCCCAGTTCGCCTGTGGCCACTGTGGGAGGCACTGTGTGCGGCTCCGCGACGGCGGGGTTATTCAAGGAAGCGGGAGACTGCCGCGCAGCTGCGGCACTTTCCCTTGCCCGATAACCCTTTCTTGCCCCAGGAGGCACCCATGACTGTTACCCGCTCTGATTGGCAGGGCTACCCGTTCCCCCCCGATGTCGTCTCCCGGTTGCTGGCCCTGGGCTTGGCCGGCGCCCCCTTCGCCCTCAGCCTCACGGCCCAGCCGACCAACCGTGGCGTGGTGGCCTGGCCCCTGGTCGACCCCGAAGGCGCTGGCTGGGTGGGTGAGGCCCAGCCCATACCCGTCGCCAGCCTCAACGACGACGTTTACACCGTGGCCGCCTGCAAAATTGCCACCGTCATCGACCTGTCGAACGAGTCCGTGGGCGACAGTTCGTTCAACCTGGTCGGCGCCGTGGGCAACGCCCTGCGGGACTCGATGGGCCCCATCATCGACAAGGCGTTCCTGTTCGGCCAGGCGGCCCTGGAGCCCAAGGGCGTGTGGGGCGTCGCCCCCGAGGCCGAGCCCCTGGGCGACCTCCGGGCCTCGGCCATCAACGCCTGGGGCGAGCTGGCCGCGGCCGGCGCCCAGCCTCAAAACGTGGTCGTCTTCGCCCACCCCACCGCCATTGCGGCCGAGTGGGGCCGCACCAACGAGACCGGGACGCCAATCCACGACGACCAGGCCACCGACGCCATCACGCTCGGGCCCGGCATCCGGGTGGTGGGGGTGCCCATGCTCACCACGGCGGCCGACATCCTGGTGGCCGACGTGGGCTCGGTCTTCCGGGTGGTGCGCGACGATTTCTCCATTGAGGGGTCCCCCTACCCAGGGTGGACGAGGGACACGGTTTCCCTGAGAGTAAAAGGGAGATTGACGGTCGCTGCTCCCACGCCGCTGAAGTCATTGCGCAAGGTGGTCGGCGACGGTGCCGCACGCGCTGCCGCCAAGTCAGCGTCGGCGCCTACGGCCAAGAAGTAGCCGGGCCGGGACCGAAGCTCCCCCTGTCGATGGGGGGGACAAGGTACCGTGCCCCAAGAAAACGAGCCAGCGCATGGAGACTTTGCCCCCCAATGCCGAGGGGCCCCGGCGCCCCTGCCCCTGTGGCGTGTGTGCTGGCTTGACCCACCGGTCGGTGTCCGCCCCCATGCCCTCGCCTGCCGAAGTGAGCATCCCCTTCGGGCCTGCCCCTGTCGGGGTGGTGGCCCCGCTGCCGGCGCTGGTCCCCCCCTCGGGCAAGCCTCCCCCTGAGCGGCCGCCCCCACCGGCATAAGGGGGCCGGGCGCCCATAAGCCCCGGTAGGCAGGAGCTGGCCCGCCCCCTGTGAGGGGTCAGGGCGGAGCCCAGCCCCCCTGCCTGCCGGCCCCCCTGGTGGCAGCCCCTCCGGGTGGGCCCGCCCTGTGCGCCATGGGGTGGCGGTCAGGAGCAGGCGAGCCCCCCCGCCCCCAGCTGGGGCAAGCTGCGTCCTCGCAGGCCCCCTTCAAGCTCAGGCCCCCTCGTCCTCGCCGCCCGGCGCCGGGTGAGCTGGAGCGCTCGGGCCTGTGGCGGTCAGCAGCGGACGGTGGCAGTCGGCTGTGATACATCGGCCCGCTAATACCACGGCCGACCGTAGGGCCGGCACCCAGCGACCGTGGTTGGTGGCGCTCACCGTGCCATCGGCGACGGAAGGCGCAGCGGTGGTCGGGGAGCTGGCGCCCGCAAAAGCATTGTTGTTGCTTGGGAAATTTCCGAGCGGCAGGGGAGGGGAGGCACCACCTGGCCGTGAACAACCTAAGAGAGCCAAGTTGGCAAGGCTCGTCCCGTTCAAGTTTTGAACTTTCGGTCTGGGCGGCCGAGTGAGCCGGCCGGCGCCCTCGCAGTGGTCGTGTTCCGTCCCGCTTTTTGTCCCGCCCTGAGAAGGGACAAAACCGAGGACGAAACGCCGATTTCATGCCGGGACGCATGGCAGTTCCGCAGCGACGATAATCAGCCGGTGCCGACCGCTGCGCCTCGCCCCTGCCGCGACCGCCTGTGCCCGGAGGTCGCCGTCAACCGGCGGGGCTGGTGCGCCCTCCACGACCCCGGCGCCTTTTCGGGCGGCCGGCCCATGCCCCGGGGCTGGGCTCAGATCGCGCGCTGCGGCCCTGCGGCGCGACGGAGGTCGCTGCCAGCTGTGCGGGGCGCCGGCGTCGGAGGTCGATCACATCCGCCCGCACTCAGCCGGCGGGACCGACGACCTCGGGAACCTTCGCTCCCTGTGCCAGCCCTGCCACCGGCACCGCACGGGGCAGGCCGAGCGCGGCGGCCCGCTGACATAGCGGGCCTCGAAGGCGGCCCGGCTCGCCTCGTTGGTCACGTATACGCGACCAACGCCCCGCCGAAAGAACACCCCGCGACGAGCGCAAGCGCCTGCGCCGGGCGCTGCGCAAGGCGGAGGACACCATCAAGGCCCACGCCCGGCGTCACAACATGTACTCCGGCGCTGAGAACGGGCGTTCCCAGAGGCCCCAGAAGCCCGCAGCGGGGCGCCAGGTCTGGAGTGCCAGCCTGACCCGCCAGCGGGGCTCAGGGCGCGCTGTGGGGGCTGGGGGCACGTCCCAGCGGTGTCACTTCACTGATCGTCGGCCGCCAAGGCGTCTGCGAGCAAGTCACAAAGCCGCTCCATGGCACCCGTCGCTTCCAGAACGTCGATGGTCAGCGCTTGGGACGGTCGAATGGAGAGCAGGAGCTTCACCGTGGTCGCCTCTCGGGCCACGAACCAGTTGAGCGGCATTGCTCCTGGCCGTTCCTGGAGCTTGCCCTTGCCCGCCGCGTACTCGTCGAAGTGGTCGAGCACGTCGCGCACAGTGACCACATCCGGGGCCGCCTCGTTGAACTCGTTTATCGCCCTGTCGATGGGGCTCCACTGGGCCCGAGGGCACCGCGACGGACGAGCTGGGCCGCCCGCAGGACCTGACGCAGCGCCAAGGCGAACAGGCTGGCGTCGACCTGGCGACCCAGGACGGCGCTGGGCCCGCTGGAAGGGTCGTTGAGCAGGCGGTCGCTCTGGGTGCGGGCTGCCCGTCTCCACAGGACCATATACGCGAGTGCTTCGTTCGTCGTCATCGGCTCACCGCCTCCAAGCAAGGGTTTCGGGAGCCGGTCTGGTCAACATTTGGTCAACAGAACTTGTAAGAGCCAGGAAGATGACGTAAGGACCAGGTTAGCAAAAGTGCTGGTCAAGGCAGGTATCGACAGACGGTGAAAGGTGGGGAAAACCCCATGTACAGAATCCCGCCTATAGGCCAGCTCACTCGTCACTCAACGATAATCAATCTCTACCAGCGCTTACGTTCACGGGACATCACTGTTACCCCTGTGGGTAACTACCCTGGGCCGTGAGTTTCACGGCCCACCGACGGCCCGAAACCGGGCGGTACAAATCGGCCCTCAGGTTAGGAGCCGTCCTCGACCGACGGCCTCACGGGCAAGGAAGGGAGTGCGATGGGCACAGCTTCGTGGTTAGGACGGACAGTGCCCGTCGAGGGCCTGGGACCAAAATGAGCCTCACGCCGGGACTGCTAAGCCGGGACTGCTAAGCAGTCCACCTCCGCACGAGTAAGACCGGCCGTCGGAAGCGGAGGAACTGCGAGAACCTTGGCTGGCGGCGGCCGGCCGGACCGAAGCGTAGTGCGGGAAGCGTCGCTATGCGACCGATACTGTCCTCGCCAAAGTCACCATTGTCTGCCTATTTCGGAGCACAATTAGTGCACCGCATCCAGGTTCGCCTCGTCTCCCCAGGGGCACAGCAGGCTGCGCTCCGTCGCGTCGCCTTGCGGTCCAGGGAAGCACCAGCGCGCAAGCCGTCCTCGGCTCGACCCGAGGACCCCTTCCGTCAGGGCGGTAACTAGTCCCTGGCGGTCGCGCCGCCGCTGGTATGGCCATGACAGCGCTTCGCAAATCTCTCGTCGTCGTCGTCACTCGCGCCGTCAAGACCGATGACACTTGGGCATCCCCCGGCCGCTTTGTGCATACCCAGTCGCACTGCCTGTGTCCAGCTAGGTTGCGACGCTAATGAGGCCATCAGCAATAGGAGGAACTGCGATGAGCAACCATGCAATGCCCCACAAAGGCTGGAAGCGGGCGGCCAGGGGAACCCTGCTCGGGACGGCCGCCGCCGGTGTGCTACTCCTCTCGGGCAGTACCCCGACTGTGGCGGTGCCCTTGCCGGAGCGCGCCGTCGCCAAGGCCGCCGACCCGGTGGGTAGTGGCTACTGGCTGACCGATTCCGATGGCGAGGTGTACGCCTTTGGCAGCGCTTCGTACTACGGGAGCCTGACGAATATGCACCTCAACTCCCCGGTTGTGGGGATCGCCTCTGCACCGGACGGGAAGGGGTACTGGTTGGTGGCGAGGGACGGCGGTGTGTTCCCCTTTGGCTCTGCCAAGTTCTACGGGTCCCTGCCCGCCTTGAACATCCATGAAGACAACGTCGTCGGGATCGCCACGCCCCCAGGCCCCGGGGCGGCGGGGCCAACTGGGCCGGCTGGTCCTCCCGGGCCGACAGGCCCGACGGGCCCCCCGGGAGCGGGAGCGGCAATGGGTCTGTGGGGGCTACCGGTCCCACGGGGCCTACCGGCGCAACCGGGCCCACTGGCCCGGGTGGTGGAGGGACGGGGTCGGTTGGGCCCACGGGGCCTACCGGCGCAACCGGGCCCACTGGCGCTGCGGGGCCGACCGGGCCGATGGGCCACACCGGCCACCAGGGGCCTTCGGGTCACACCGGCCCAACCGGGCCGACGGGCCACCAAGGGCCTTCGGGCCACACCGGGGCTACGGGCCACACCGGGGCTACGGGCCACACCGGGGCTACGGGCCACGCCGGGCCGATGGGCCACACCGGGCCGATGGGCCACACCGGGGCTACGGGCCACACCGGGGCTTCGGGCCACACCGGGCCGATGGGCCACACCGGGGCTACGGGCCACACCGGGCCGACCGGAGCGACCGGGCCAACCGGCCCCACAGGGGCTGGAGGTACGGGGTCCCTTGGGCCTACAGGGCCGACCGGGCCTATGGGCCACACCGGCGCCACGGGCCCGACCGGGCCCACAGGGTCAGTGGGAAATCACGGAGCGACCGGGCCAACGGGGCCAATGGGGGAACACGGGGCTACCGGTCCGACGGGAGCGGCCGGAGAACACGGGGCTACCGGTCCGATGGGGGCAACCGGAGGTCATGGGGTTACCGGAGCGACCGGGCCGGCCGGAGAACACGGGGTTACCGGGCCGATGGGTCCAATGGGGGATCGAGGAGCCACCGGGGCCCCTGGGGCGACCGGGCCAACGGGCCCGACCGGCGCATCGGGTGCCGGGGAAATGGAAAGCGCCTACAACCCCGACGCCATGCTCTCGGGCACGCCCCAGAGTGTGGTCAGCGTCAGGATCCCAGTGAGCGTCGGCTCGAAGTTGATGGCTATCGCCACCGGCTTCGTGACCACTAACAAGGTCGGCGTGCTGACATCCTCGGTGACTGTCACGTGCCAGCTGTACCTCGGCGCTGCGGCGAGCAACGCCATTGGCGTGGCCGAGGTCGCCAGCAATGTCAACAACGCCTCGCTGGCGGTCACAGGATCGTGGAGTTCGTTGCCCGCAGGTACTGAGATGGTCAGCCTGAACTGTTCCGCCAGCGGCAGCATAGATTTGGAGCACGTGACCCTCAACGTCTGGGGGGGTGCCTAACGGCGGGCAGATGGATGGAGAGGGCGCCGGCGTGCACTGCCGGCGTCCTCTCTGATGATCAGCGTTCATGGTGAGACTCTGGCGGAAGTTGCGCTCGTCTTTCGAGCGACGCCCGGCGCGTGGGGGTCCGTTGTCCCGGTCGGGACGCCCAGCCGTACACCATGCTTTGTAGCAGTTTTTGGTCCATACCGAGCCACACTTGAATGGTGGGCCTGTGGCAGACAACACGATCGTGTAGCTTCGGTCCTGCGCGCCTTTTCCAAGACCCATAGGTCCAAGTCCGGCCGACCCCAGCCTTGACCTAGATGCAATAGCACTACTGGTCAAAAGAAACTATGGGGAAGAGTTTCCGTTGGCTGGGCGGGCCGACGGCTCGCGGCCGACCTGCGGCTGTAGCGGCAACGCCGGGACCTAATCGCTGCGGGGCTACCGGCCTAACAGAAACGAATTCTTGTCGCTCTAAACGTCACTGGGTGGCTGTTGGCGGCACGAGACGTCATTAAATGCTCGGTTCAGGCAATTATGGATTATCAACGGTTCGCACGGTAACTCAATTCGCGTGCCCCTATTGCGGAGAGCCATTAGTTAGCGAGCCAGGAGGCACCGATGCGGCCGTTTTACACGACCACGTCCTGCGTCTCCTCTTCGACGACGGCACGGTAGGCGATGTGGACTTCTCCTATGAAGAGTGGACAGGGGTCCTCGAACCGCTCCGAGAGCCGGCCTACTTTGCGAGGTGTACGGCGACAGGGAGGCCAGGACGATCGCGTGGCCCGATGGCCTGGACATGCCGCCTGACCCTTTGTACGAGGAGGCCAAAGCGCACCCGCTCGCAGCGGCCTAGTTGACCGCTGCTGCTCTAGGCCCTCGCTCGCTACTCGCCGAAAGGCCGTCGCGGATTGAAGGCGTAGATGCGGCCTATTTGTTTGGCTCCTGGGCGCGACGATAGAGGGCGAGCCCGGCCCACCTCCTGGAGACATAGACGTCGGCGTGATCGGAACGCCCGATGTCGACGCCGTCTATGAAGTTGCTGGTGAGGTCAGCTGGGTGGTCGGCCAAGAGGTCAACCCGGTCGTCCTGACGCCGCCCGAGTGGCGCTCCCGTCGCTCTGGCTTCGTCAAGAAGGTTCGCAACGGACCGCTTGTTGCCGTAGCCCCTTGAGACGCGCTGGCCAGGCCCAACATCGCGGACCTAGCTCGTCAAGGCCGAGTCGAGCTGGTGACGCCTGACGTTGTTGCCGCCTGGGACCGGCTTGGGGAGGCCAAGATCTACCTCCTGGCTAGCGCAAAGTTGCCGAGGCCCGCCCCCGCTCTGGCGTACGTGGCGCTCTGCGACGCGGTGTTGAAGATTACACCAGGGGCCAAACTTCTATGTGTTCGGTGGGCTTCCCCAGACGTTCACCATGATGCTTTCAATCGTCGTGCCCGCAAGTGGGTCCGAGGAGGTGCATGCGAACGAGACGGTGGTGGGCAGCTTTTCGGTCGCGGGTATGACCCAAGACCCGGTGAGGGCCAATTGTGCCGTGTGGGTGGCCGAATTCACATTGGCGGCACCGAAGGCCAGGCTCGCGAAGTTCACCCCCAGGTACAAGTGGCATGTGAGCGTATCCGATAAACGCCCGAAGTCAACGACCCCTGTAGCCATCGCCATCAGCTCCGACCCGGGGCCGACCTCAATCCCCGACACTGTGGCCACGGGTGGATGCAGGGACGCGGTGACGGTCACTGGCCCAGCGACGAAGGCGCTTTTCATGACCGCTCTCCCAGCCGGCCCGGTCGCCCCAGTTGGGCCGGTCGCACCAGGAGTACCAGCAGCTCCGGCGGGACCGACGGGTCCCTGAGGACCGGCAGGGCCGGGAGTGCCACTACCTGACCCAGCCGGGCCGGTAGGCCCGACGGCCCCCGTCGGCCCAATAGGCCCCGTCGCACCGGTCGCCCCGGCCGGCCCAACTCCCCCCCCGCTACCAGACCCAGCCGGGCCCGTTGGCCCGATAGCACCGGGAGGCCCAGCAGGACCAGCAGGCCCGGTCGGCCCGACTGTGCCGGCGCCGCCGCCCGCGCTGGCTACGGGGACAATTGCCATCCCGACGACCGACTTGCTCGTCATAGGTATACCGGGCAGGGAGTCGTAGAACCGGGCGGAACCGAAGGCGAACACGCCGCCGTCTTTGGCCACCAGCCAGTAGCCCTTCCCGTCCGGGGCGGCCACGATGCCTACGATGGGGGCGTTTAGGTGGTTACCGGCCATGCTCCCGTAGCTGACGGCACCTCCAAAGGGGTAGACATCCCCCTCGGAGTTGGCCAGCCAGTAGCCAGTCCCGCTGGGGACGGCAGCCCTAGCGACGGTCCCGGCGGGGACGGTCCGGGCCAGGGTCGGTGTGCTGCCCGATAACAACAGCCCGCCCGCTATGGCAGTGCCGACCATGGCGCCACCTGCTGCCCGCCCCCAACGGTTGCGAGACAACCTGTACTTACTCATCGCAGTTCCTCCTAGCTGGCCCCGGACCTTCTGGGTGAAGCGAACCATAGCGAACGCCCGGGGTGTCCACGCACACGCGCACCACGGCACCTTTGCGGGGCTGCGATGCCGGACGGGGTGGCTGAGCGTGGTATTCCGCCGTCCAGTTCTTTATTCCCCGAGCGCGACGTCGCTGATCAAAGGTCCTTTTGGCACCGAAACTGGGAGCGGAACTACATTTCCCTTGCGTTTGAGCGCAGTCCTTGCATATGAGCGCGTACCAGTGCCCCGAGCGCCGGTGTCTGGCCTCCTTGAGGACGCCCTTTCTTACGGCGGGGGCGTACGTTCCTCAGCTGGCGCCTTTGCCGGACCGAAGTCGCGTTCGTCCATCGAGGCACGCCGTCACGTTGGGGCCCGGTTGGCAACCTATATTTGACATCCCTCTGGGCAATGTTGTGTTCGCGAATGAATCTTCATTTCCGCGGGGAGCCGTCGGCTTCAGCGCCGAGGCGTAGTCTCGCTCTACGGCATTGCCTCCTATACGTCTTAGATCACCTCCGTGACGGGCGATTGGAGCGGGCGCCGTTTGGGAGGCTGTCAAAGGAGGGTGGGTAGGCGTCCCCCGCTCGTGGGGAGGCGTGAGGGCCGTTTCTGGCGAAAAGCTGTGAAACCTTAGGCGCCTTTCCGGGTACTGGTCAACGTTGGCCGTTATGGAGACGGCCTAGCCCACTTACCTAGCGTGCACGGTGACTTTGGTGCCGCTTTCGGTTCAAACCAGGGCTCTCGGCGTAATTTTTGCCCAAATCCGGCATAAAACGCGCCGAGAGACAAAAAGCGCGCCGAGACAGCCCTCCCGAATGCCGGCAGGTCCGTAATTCGGCGGACTAGCGATCCCGTTCTGGAGTGCGTCGTCCTCTGCGAAGGGGCGAGGAAGGTTGTTGCCGGGTCGAGACAGCCCTCCCGAATGCCGGCAGGTCCGTAATTCGGCGGACTAGCGATCCCGTTCTGGAGTGCGTCGTCCTCTGCGACGGGGCGAGGAAGGTTGTTGCGGGCCGGGACGCCTTGACATATTCCGATAATGGAATATATTGGGACCCCGTGGCCCGCTCTTCCACGACGGCGGATGTCTTCAACGCCATAGCCGAGGCCCACCGCCGGGAGATCCTGGACGCGCTGATGGCAGGCGAGAAGGCGGTGGGGGCGATCGTGGACGACCTCTCGATGTCCCAGCCCCAGGTTTCAAAACACCTAAGGGTGCTCAGTGAGGTGGGGCTTGTCAAGTGCCGGGCGGAGGGACGGCGCCGGCTGTACCGCCTCGAATCCGCCCACCTTCGGCCCTTGCACGACTGGTTGGCCAAGTACGAGCGGGCGTGGAACGACCGGCTGGACCGGATGGATGACTACCTCAAGGATCTACAACGACAAGGAGAGCAGCAGTGACACCTAATCGGCATGGGTCAGCGGTCATCGAATTCCCGAACGATCTCGATATTGTGCTCACTCGACAGTTCGACGCTCCTATCGAGCTCGTCTTCGACGTACTGACGAAGCCGGAGCATGTGCGCAGGCACATCGCTCCGTTTGGGGAGAAGGTGACGGTCTGCTCGATCGACCTCCGCGTTGGAGGCGACTACCACTTCGTCTTCGTGACCGACGATGGGACCGAGTGCTCGTTTCGTGGGACCTTCCTGGAGGTAGAGCCGCCGACCCGGACCGCTCAGATGTGGCTGTTCGAAGGGTGGCCGGATGCGGAGGCCGTCGAGTCGATCGATCTGAACGAAGCTGATGGCGTGACGACCCTCACGTGGACGCTGGCGTTCCGCGACCAGGCTGGCCGAGACCACATGACCAAGTTCGATGGCATCGAAGCCAACGTCGACAACGTGGAAGATCTGTTGAGGTCACTGCTCGATCCAAAGGCCTCTGCCTCTGGGTAGTTGGGGTGCGAGGAGGACAGGGCGGCGCCGCTCGCGGCTGCCTAGGCGAAATGGGACGGGCCCGACGCTGGAGCGCGGCAATAGCCATCCGGCCAGCGTCGGTAGCTAGAGTTGGCGACGTTCGAAGCTCACGAGGCCGGCCCCGAGGATGACCACGAACCACACAGCCACCCATAAGAGGTAGGACCAGGACGGCGCCGACTGGGCGAAGAACGGGTTGCCCTTATCGGATTCAGCCAGCGCACGAGCCAGGAATGATTGGGGTTCGAGATAGTAAATCGCTCCGTGCCATAAGCCATCGGTAGGGAATAAGTACCGGGATACCTGGCCGACCGTGCGCAATTCGCTGATATTGAACGTCATGCCTAACGTGCCGACCACGCCGGCCAGCCAGGCGGCGCCAAAAACGGCAATGCTGATCACGCCGCTGGCGATAGCCGAGAGCCTGGTGCTGAGGAACAGCGCCAGGGTCAGCAACAGTGCTCCCTCACAGAAAAGGTAAGCCCATACTGCGACAGGGTTAGGGGGCAGGAAACCACTAACCCAGTCGACCACGGCCATCTCCAGGCCGGACACGACCGCCGAATAAGCCAATAGGACGACCGTGAGCCCGAGCCATTTGCCGAGGAGAACCTCGCTGCGGCGCACCGGACGGGTGACGATCGAATACAGGATGCCCGATTCGATGTCGGCGGAGACGGAGGGCGAGGCCATTGCCGATGCGCTGAGGGCGACGACGAAGCTGAACATGAACATGAACAGGATGAGCGACTGGGGGACGGCCACCCCCACCTCGCCGGAGGTCATGCTCCGGCTGTGGCTTAGCCGGTCGAACCCCCAGGCGCTCAGCCCCACGAGGCAGAGGGCAATGGCGGCGCACGCCGCGACTATCCAGCGCCTCACCGCTTCCCGGACAGTGAGCCGGGCGATGACAAGAGCCGCGTTCATGGTGACCTCAGCAATTCGATGAAGCGTTCTTCCAGCGTCCGGTGCTCAGGGATCACGGCCTCGACCCGGCCTCCGATGGCCACGATGGAGTCGACGAGCTCCGGGACACGCCGCGGCTCCACGTGCTCAACCGTCAACCATTCACCATCGACCGCCCAGCTGCCGAACTGGGCGAAATCCCGCCACCACTCCTGGCCCAGCCCGCCTATCTTCAAACGCACATTTGAAGCTCGTCCGACGAGCTCGGCCAGTGTCCCCGTGGCCACAGCACGGCCGTGGTCTATGACGCATACGCGGTCACAAACTTGCTCCGCCTCCTCGAGGAGATGGGTGTTCAAAAAGACCGTTGTCCCTGCCGAACGCAGTTTTCTTATGACTTCACGCACGTCGTGCCGACCCAATGGGTCCAACGCGCTCGTGGGTTCGTCCAGGATGACCAGCTCAGGACGGCCCAGGAGGGCAACGCCCAGCCCAAGGCGCTGTTGCATCCCCTTGGAGAACGTACCCACCTTGTCGTCGCCCCGCTCTGAAAGGCCGACGGTTTCGAGGGAGCCTTCGATGGCGTCCCGAAATCCGGCGCGCGAGATGCGCAAGAGCTGGCAATGCAAAGTCAGGACCTCGCGCGCCGATAGCCAGCTCTGGTAACGGAACAGCTCGGGAAGGTACCCGATCCGCCCCCTCGTTCCCCGGTCACCGGCGGGCGCGCCTAACACCATGGCCTCACCTGAGGACGGCCGTATGAGCCCGAGCAGTAGCTTGACGGCCGTGGTCTTGCCCGCCCCGTTGGGGCCGAGGAAGCCGAAAACTTCCCCTCGCCCGACTGTCATCGAGAGGCCTCTTAGCGCCACAGTGCCATGGAAGTCCTTGCGGAGCTCGATGGTGTGCACGGCCGGCGAAGCGATTTGGGCCGACCGGCCGGCCGGCGCGGTCTGGCCGGCAATAGGCTCATCGGTCCGCCAACCGGCGATCGAGTCAGCGGATCTGTTCAGCGACACTGTGGAGATCTTGTTTATCGAGGAGCCCGGCGACAATATGGACTTCACCCCCGGCACCTTCCCAGATGGCGGCGGAAGCATCGTTCTGTTTGTCCGAGAGCAAAACCGCGGGGAACCCGGAAACCTCGATTGAAGTCGAGCTTGCTCCTTCAGGTGTAGGCACGGGCAACGTGGTCTTCAAGTTGCCGAGCAGCTGAAGCTCCTGCGCCAGGTCGGGTGGGATTTCTGGTTGTGACAGCAGGAATTTTTCCAGCTCGCTGGTGGTCGCTCCGCTCGAAGTGGCCAGAGGCCTAGCGACGGTCAGGATGCCGAGCGGGTACAAGCGGGCGATGCCACCGACCCCGGCGTAGGTGACCCCGATCCCGGGGCCAAGCGTGGCCACCAGGGAGCTACCCGACAGCCCTGGCCCGGCGCTCGGACCAAGAAGGACGGTTGCGGTCATCTTCGGGACCACGAAGTAGCCATTGGGCGAACCGATCCCGTTGGGCAATGTTGACGGCAGGGCTACCGACAAACCCGTGCTCGCCTCGGCGGCGGCGAGCGTCGCCACCCGGTGGCCTTTACCGGTCGAAGTCCAGTGCAGGGTCCCGAAGGGCAGCGTCTCCGAACCGGACGGCCTGGAGAAACCCAGCAGTTCCGTGGGGGACTGGAGGCCCAAAAGTCCTGCCACCGCACGCATATCGGCGCTGCTAACGGACAGCGGCGCCACCTTTGTCGGAGCGAAGACTGTCGTGGTCAGCGTGGCCGCCGCCGCCACTCCGGCCAGGACCGCACCGGCCGCAGCCAGACCGACCCCGGTACCCGCGGAGGTGCCCATGAGGCGCCAGTACCGAGGTCGCCGGCCGTGCACCGCCGAGCGGCCGTCGCCGGCTTTGCCCACGCGACCTTGGTGGCGCGCCCAGGCCAGGTCAGGGTCGGAAAAGCTGACGCCGGACGACAACGTTCGCTCGGCGAAGGCAGCATTATTGCAAATCTCGTCACTGCGCGCCCGGCAGCGGGCGCAGCTCGCCATATGACGAACATCACGGTCGGCGACGGCCAGGGGTTCGTCTGTTATGCGCCTCAGGGTCCCGTCAGCAACGTGGGGCACGATCAAGTTCCTTTCGTAACGCGGCCTCGAGCGCGGCGCAGCATCGTCCCGACCTGACCCACCTTGACCCCCATGGAGTCGGCTACTTCCGCATAGCTGAGCCCGCTGTGCCGGAGGACGAGGACGGTGGCCGAATGCCGGGGCAGACGGCACAGGGCCGTGCGCACTGCGTGCTCTTCGTCCCGGTCGACGGCCAGATCCTCCGGGCCCACTGGTAAGCGGTCCAAAAGCTGCTGCTTGTTCCGTAAGCCCTGACGGTCGCGACTGCGCGCGGCGTTTAGCGCCATATGGGAGGCGGCGATCCGCGCCCAGGCGGCCGCATGGTCCGAGGAGTAGGGCTCGGAAAAGCGCCGTTGGGCGGCGAAGAGCACGTCTTGAGCGACGTCCTCGGCCAGATGGACGTCCCGCACGACGTTGTAGGCGATGCGCACCACGACCGGGTACTGAGCGCGAAAGAAGTGCTCGAAACTACCAGGCGCGGCGCTGGCCTGGGGGCGCCCCCCGTAAGGCGTCAAGCTCGTTGCCATCCTCACTGACTATTAAGCACCGCCCGGGCCATGTTTGTGACGCGGTTTGCAGTTGCGGTCGCCAGGCAGCCCATTCCTTGGTTGATGGAGGCGGCTGTAACAATGGAGCCGTGAGCTCGCCGCGTCGCCCCCGCCCCGAGGCAGATGTGCCGTCGGTGCCCGCTTCAGGCGCTGCTCCGGAGGCCGCTATGCCCGCCGCCGGCGCTCCCGCGGCGGGTGGGGTGGCCCGCCCTGGTCGGTTGACCAAGCAGGTTGTCTTTTTCATGCTTCTCGGTTGGCTGGTGCTGGTGATATTGGCCGTGGTCCTCATTTCCGTCACCTAAGCGCCCCAACGGGGGCGCCGGTGGCCCGGGACCGGTGAGCCAGTCGCCCGGGTGAACCAGTCGGGCAGACGTCGCTGGCCATCGGCCTCGCCTCCGCAACCTAAGGTGTGCCATCCTCGGGCATGAACGAGGACCGTCTTGACCGTTATGCCGACCTGATCGTCCGGGTAGGGGCGAACGTCCAGCCGGGACAGACCGTTTACCTCGTGGCCGAGGTTTCCCACCTGGAAGTGGCGCGGGCCGTCGCCGAAAAGGCCTACCAGGCCGGAGCGCTGCGGGTTATCCCGATGTACCGCGACGACCACGTCCGTTTGGCCGCCCTCCGCCACGCTTCTCTTGAGGGCTTGACGACGGCGACTGATTGGGAACTGGCGCGCGTGCGGGCGCTGGACGATGCCGGCGTCGCGCTCATAACCCTCACCGGGGCGGCAGATCCTCATCTCTTTGACGGGATCGACCCGCAACGCCTGGCTGCCATCCCGCTCGCACTAGCGCAGGAAAGCGTGAAGGCCCAGATGGCGGGCGCGCTGGCGTGGACGATCGCCGCCGCACCCAACCCGGGATGGGCAACTCAGGTCTTCGGCGAGCCCGACGTGGAGCGGCTTTGGGACGCGGTCTCCGTCCCGCTCCGCCTGGACGAAGCGGACGTGGTGGGGGCATGGCGGGCGCATCGGGACCTGCTGGAACGACGCGCCGGGGCCCTCAATGCGTTAGGCCTCGACGCCGTTCGCTATTACGGCGATGGCACCGACCTCACCGTTGGCCTAATACCCGATGCCCTCTGGGCGGGCGGTAGCCTCACGACCACAAGCGGCGTGGTAACCATGCCCAACCTCCCGACCGAGGAGGTGTTCACCAGCCCGGACCGCGCCCGAGCGGAAGGGACGATCCGGGTCACTCGGCCGCTGGTGATGCCGGGGACGGGAGCGCTGGTCGAAGGCCTAGAGGCGCGGTTCGAGGGGGGTCGCATCGTCGATATTCGGGCCCAGCGGGGCGCCGACGTGGTACAGGCGCAACTCGAGACCGACGACGGGGCGCGGTCGCTCGGAGAAGTGGCTCTGGTCGACCACGGCTCGCAGGTGCGGGCCGCGGGTGTCATATTCCGTGACACCCTCTACGACGAGAACGCCGGCTCCCACGTGGCATGGGGCCAAAGCTTTCCGTTCGTACTGCCGAATTGGCGAGAACGGTCTTTTGAGGAGCTGTTCGAAGCGGGCCTCAACCGTTCGGCGGTACATACGGACGTGGTGATCGGCGGGCCAGGCGTAAATGTCGACGGTCTAACCGATGCCGGTGACGTGGTCCCCCTTATCGCCGACAACCACTGGGTACTAGCGGGGTAGGGCCGGTGCACTTCGCCCGGGTCGACGTCCAGGGCCAGGCCCGGGGCTCTGGCCCGATTGACTGGCCCGGATATGACTTGGCGCACATGTCCATGGCGGCCCTCGGCGTTCGTCGTGGGTACAACCACTGCGATAAGGAGGCCAGTCATGAAATACCTGATGCTGATTTGTGTCGACGAGTCCAAGCAGCCCACGCCCGAGGAATCGAGACAGCACCGGTCCGGCACCGATGCCTGGGTCAACGAAATGGACGGCCGCGGGGTACGCCTGGAAGGCAATGCGCTCCAGCCGGTCCGCAACGGCAAGACCCTGCGCGTCCGTGACGGTGAGGTCTTGATCGCCGACGGCCCCTTTGCGGAGACAAAGGAGCAAGTCGCCGGCTTCGACATCCTCGAGTGCGCTGACCTCGACGAAGCGGTAGAGGTGGCCTCCAAGCACCCGATGGCCGGCTTTGGGGCGGTCGAGGTGCGGGCGTTCTACGAGCCCTGAGCCCCGTAGGGCACCCGCCGCGGGACCGGGCCGGTGCCAAACGGGCCGGCGCCAAACGGGCCGGCGCCAAACGGGCCGGTGCCAAACGGGCCGGTGCCAAACGGGCCGGCGTGCGGGTAGCAATGCAAGGAGGCCGGCGTGCCGGCTTGGTTCCGCCTCATCTGATTACGCCTCATCTGGGGAGGGTGTTTAAGCCGAGCCGCCGCCGCGTGTCGTCTGGGTCTTCGCAGCTGACGATGAGCTGATCGAAGCGGTCGCCCTCGAGTTGCACCCGCAGCCCGCGCCGGTGGTCGTGATGGACCACTGCGAATGTCTTTACCTCGTGTGACCCGCCAGAGTAAGTGCCAATTGCGAACCTACCCGGCCAGCCCGAACCGATTAATTTCAGTCCGGGTACGGCGTGTACGGCGTCGTCGACCACCTCGACACTGCGGACGGAAGAAAACGGGACCCGGATGTCTCCATGGGCTGCCTCCACTTTCTCGAGGTGGCTGAGAACAACCACTAAATCCGTACCATCGCGAATCAGCTCGGCCATAGCCGACCAGGTTTGGTCCGGCCGAACATCGGGCGCAACTAGCGTCGCTCCCATGGGACTGCGGATCTTCACCGAACCTCAGCACGGCGCCTCGTACGAACAGCTACTCAAGATCGCATCGACCACCGAGGAGTGCGGCTTCGAGGCCTTCTTCCGATCGGACCACTACCTGACGATGGGCGATTTCCCCGGCCTGCCCGCTTACACCGACGCGTGGACGACCTTGGCTGGGTTGGCCAGGGACACGCGGTCGGTCAGGCTGGGAACGCTCGTCACGTCGGCCACGTTCCGGCCGGTTGGGACCTTCCCGGTCGTGGTCGCCCAGGTCGACCACATGAGCGGTGGGAGGGTTGAAGTCGGGCTCGGAGCCGGCTGGTACAAGGACGAGTACGACGCCTACGGGCTGCCCTTCCCGCCCGCTAAAGCTCGTTATGACGTCCTGGAGGACCAGGTCGCCATTCTGCATGGGCTTTGGGCAACCGGCCCAGGAGGGACGTTCGAGCGTAAGGGGCTCACCTGCAACGTTCGGCTCGAGGCCGATCCCGTCCGGCCCGCGCAGCGACCGCACCCGCCCATCATCATCGGAGGTGGCGGCGGCCCCCGTAACGCCCGGCTAGCGGCCACGTTCGCCGACGAGTTCAATACGCCGTTCGTAACAGTCAGCGCAATGAAGGAGGCCTACGGTTCAGTCAGGGCGGCATGCGAGAAGCTGGGCCGGGACCCCGACGCGCTGGTCTGGTCCGTGGCGCAGACCCTCTGCTGCGGCAGGACCGAGACGGAACTGGCACGACGGGCAGCCGCCATCGGTATCGGCGTCGATGGCCTCCCGACCAGCGCATTCGCAGGGTCACCGGGCGAGATCCTGGACAAGATGGGCGCCTTCGCAGCCGCTGGCGCACAGCGGTTCTACCTTCAGGTGCTCGACCTCTCTGATATGGACCACCTGCGGCTGGTGGCCGAGGAGATCCTCCCTCACGCTCCGGGCCGTACGTCTTGAGGCGGCGCCCTTTTCGGCGGTTCTCTTGGCCTGGTTGATCTGACAGGCGACGGGCGTGAAAGGGCTTGACAAGAGTTCTTGTCACTTGATATCTTGTGACAAGAACTCTTGTCAAGACTACCTGCTAGGAGGGGACGTGTACTCTCTTCATCCGACAATGATGGAAATGCTGGCCAAGCAGCGAGCGGGTGAGCTAAGGCGTCAAGCGGCGCAGCCCCGACGGTGCCAGTCCCATGGGAAACACTCCCGGTGGGAAACACAGTCGCAGTGGAAGACAGTGGCCAGCGGCGCTGAACGCGTCGAGCCGGGGAAACCCGTCAAACCCGGGCAAACTGACGTCGGCCCGCAAGGCGGCTGGTTGGGCCCTCGTCGAGATCGGGTTGCGCTTGGCCGTCCCCCGTCGCAGGCTGGTAGCGGGCGGCAGTGCTGTCGAGGGCCGCAGCGCAACGCGGCGTAGAACGGGCGTCTCGGTGGCGAGGTGACCGTAAAGAAGGCAAAGGCGAACGCGGACGCTGATAGCCATGTGGCTACGCCGAGCGAGCCTGATCGTCGTCGCGATATCTCGGACCCCCGAGCGATGCGCGCCCTCGCCCACCCGATGCGCATCGCCCTGCTCGAAGCCATCATGCGTGAGGGGTCCTTGACGGCCACACGAGCGGCCGAACTGCTCGACGATAGCCCCGGCAACATGTCGTGGCACCTCCAGACCCTGGCAAAGTACGGCTATATCGAAGAGGCCGGGGGCGGACGGGGGCGCAGCCGGCCGTGGCGCATCGTTGATGTCAGCTACAACTTCGAGTCGGCTACCAGCGACCCCGAGCACGCCGCCGCGGCCGAGGCTTTGGAGGCCACGCTGCACCAGAACATCGACGAGAACCTGCGGGCCTGGTGGTCCCGGCGCCGTTCTTACTCTGAGGAGTGGCGCCGCGCCGCGTTCTCGACTTTCACCGCGACCTACCTCACCGTCGAGGAGATGACTGAGCTCAGCGAGGCCATCAACGAATTGCTAAAGCGGTACTCGGACCGCTCGGCAGACAAATCTCGCCGCCCGAAGGGCTCCGAGCCTGTGCAGGTCATGGCGCTTGGCCATCCTCTTCCACCGATGCCATCGGGCAATTAGCGGTCGCACCCGTACTTATTACCATGCTCCCGGCGCCGACCCGACCAACCCCAACACAGGTGCAGCCGGGACGCCGAACCCGAACTACTCGCAGTTCGAACAGTTCACCGTCGTGAGGCCCCGCTCCGACAAAGGGCGGGGCCGGCGCCCGTAAGCCGCCACTTCGCCGGCCGGAGCCAGAAGAACGAACCTGGGCTGCCGAGCAACACGTACTCCGGCTCGGGCTTAGCCGCTGCGCGGCAATTGCTGTCGCTTGAGCAAGTTGTGTGCGGCCCGGTCCCCGAGCCGCGGCACTCTGAACGTGTTGTCCAGAGCGGCGGATGCGGCCAGCAACCATGCCTCACATTGCGGCGCCGGCAACGGCCTGGCCAAGAAAAACCCTTGCACCGCATGACACCCCAGGCTCTCCAGCCGCTGCAGGGTGGCCTGGTCCTCCACGCCCTCGGCGGTCACGGTCCGGCCCAGGTTGCGGGCCAGCTCGATGGTGGAGCGCACAATGGCCTCGTCGCCTTTGTCGCGGATCATCTCTTTGACAAACGACCGGTCGATTTTCAGCTCGTGGAACGGTAAGTGCTTCAAGCGGCTGAGCGAGGAAAAGCCCGTCCCGTAGTCGTCGATGGAAAGGTTGACCCCTAACGCTCGCAGCCCGTGCAGTACCCGTTCCGAGGTCTGAGGGTCGGCCATGGCAGAGGACTCCGTCAGCTCCAACGTCAACGCGCTGGGTTCCAAGCCCACCTGTTTCAGTACATCGCCGAGGCGCATGGATATGTCCATGCTCATGAGGCTGCGGGCGGATAGGTTGACGGCCACATTGAGTTCGGGGATGATTTGGCGCCAGACCTTGGCCTGGGCCAGTGCCGTCTCGATGACCCACCAGGTGAGCTGGTCGATCAACCCGGCGCTTTCGGCCACCGGGATGAACTCGGTGGGCGAGATGGGGCCGAACTGGTCATGGCTCCAGCGCAACAAAGCCTCGCAGCTGACTACGGCTCCTGTGTCGAGCTGTACCACCGGTTGGTACCAGACGTCGAGGTCGGCCTGCTCGATGGCTTGGCGCAATTCGGTAGCCAGCCTGAGGCGGCGCAAAGTGGAGCGGTCTTCGGCGCGGTCGTAGAAGCGGACCCCACCTCCCGACCCTTTCGCCGCGTACATGGCGATGTCGGCGTGACGCAGTAACCCCGTGGCGTCGTGGCTGTTCGGCAGCGAAACGGCGACGCCAAGGCTGGCCCGCACGTCGAGCAGGAGGCCCTCGACACCGAGGGGCTGGGAGATAGTGGCCACTATCTGCTCGGCCTTCTCGAAAATATCCTGGTCTTCGAGGGTGCCAACGTGGAGCACAGCGAATTCGTCTCCGCCCAGCCGAGCGACCAGGTTGCCTTCTTCGTCGAGGGGGCCGAGTCGTTGAGCGACCTCTCTCAAGATGGCGTCGCCCGTGTGATGGCCAAGGGTGTCGTTCACTTCCTTGAAGCCGTCGAGGTCGATCAGCATGACGGTGACGCGGCTATCCGGCGGCGCCCCGACAGTGGCGTCCTCGAGGCGTTCAGCGAACAGGGCACGATTGGGCAATCCCGTCAGGGCGTCGTGTTGAGCTTGGTGCTGGCGTACAGAGGCTTCGCGGCGAAGCTGCTCGAGAAGCTTGCTGCTGCGCAGCGCCACGCCCGCATTTGCGGCCAGAGCTTCGAAGAAACGCAGGTCGGCCCGCTTGAACCCTTCGTGCTTGAACGCTCTGTCGGCGACGAGCAGGTAGCCCGCGCTCGAGTCGTCACGCTGGAGGGGTGCCGCCAAGACTTCTTTGAGGCCACGATCTGCGATGGCGGTCGCCAATGCCTCTTCCTCTTTGGTGGTGCCGCTGGCCAGGAGCGCTCCCCGCTGGTGCACGATCGTGTCCAGGGCTGAAATGGGGGACCGTTCGTCCAGCTGGGGGGTACCCTCGCCCGTGACCTGGCAGCGCAGGGCGAAACCCAGGGACGGCTCGTCCAGGGGGATAACAAGCTCGGCGTGGCCGGCCGATAGGAGGCTGCGGGCCTCGTCGAGCACCGTCGCCATGACGTCTTGGGCTTCGACCAGCGATCCCAGCCGGCGGGTGAACTCGTAGAGCTTCTCCAGGTTGGCATAGCGCTGCCCCGAGAGGATCGTCCCTCGATACGCGAAGTTGGCTGCGGCCGCGATAGCTACAAACAAGACGGCGCCCCACGTGTTCACCGAAATAAGCGAGATGGCAACCAGGGCACCGGCAGTGCAGACGACGACGTGGACTCCGCCTTGCAGCGCAATGGCCCGCATCGGGGGCCGCTGCCGGTTCGGGTTGACCACGGCGAACGACACCAGCAAGAGGACGAGGTCAACGAGGTTGATCAAGGTGACCGTCCCCATCGTCACCACCCAGCCCCGAGCGCTGGTCGGCGTCGAGGTCCCGATGGCCCAGTGGTAGAAAACGGCTCCCGCTTCGACGCTTAGCGTGTACGCCAACCAGTTGGTCAACGCTTTGAGCGGCTGCATTCGTCGCCGCGCACTGGCCGCGAGGTGCCCGAAGGTTATGGCGGTCAAGAGGAGCCACGGAGACAAGAACACGATGCCGACCAGCGCCGGTATCTCGGTCAGCTGGGTCGATAGGCTCGACTGGCGGTTGCGAATTGCTACCGGCTGAGCGCATGCGGCCCAGATGCCCAGGGCCACGAACAGCCACAGCGCCGGCCGATTGCTCCCTGCCGGCTCCAGGCCGGCCAATTGCGTGAAGTAGACAAGCGCGGTCCCCCCGGCCAGCACGGCCGCCAATAACAGGGCGCGCACTATCGGGACCTGCCCTTTACGCACTTCGGGCGCTGTTTGAGTGTTCTTTGGCTTGTCCAAGGACCCGGCTCCGAAGTCGGGTGTCAGTTCACCCCGGATCTCGACCGGTGGTATTCAAACTGTAGATGTCTTTCGATGTTCCGACCAGCCGGCACCGCCCGGCACTTCCATGGTGGGCCACGGGCTCGACTGCCTGATCACAGGATATCTGTGAAAGTTTTCTCTAGACACAGACCGGAATATCAGGAAGAATCGGAAGGTGGCCAATGTGGGGGCCCCAGCACAAGGGCCCACCTGGCCTGCGGTTATTCTCTTAGGCGTGCCCCTGTCAGCCTGCTCTGCACTTTTTTGCCCGCTGGCCTCCACAGGCAACTCGGCAGACCTCATCCCCTAGGTCGGGGTGACCGGTGCAGGCGCGGGCGCGGCGAATAAGGGGATTTTAAGTCGATGTCGAAAGAGGAAGAAGGAGAAGAGGCATGCGCAGCTTCACGATCGACTGAACGACCAGGAGTTTTGTCCACCACTCGTAAGAAACAAGGAGAGACGTCCATGCGCAGCTTCACGATCGACTGAAACGAACAGGTCTTTGCCCGCTTGCGTCCAACGCACGAGAAGAACGAGGAGAGACGTCCATGCGCAGCTTCACCATCGACTGAAACGAACAGGTCTTTGCCCGCTTGCGTCCAACGCACGAGAAGAACGAGGAGAGACGTCCATGCGCAGCTTCACCATCGACTGAAACGAACCGGCCTTTGTCCCGGCAGTGACGAAAAGGAAGAAACAAGGAGGACAGTTATGCGCAGCTTCACGATTGACTGATCAGCGCCGCTAAGACAACGAATTGTTTATCGCCGACGCGGCTCGGGCTCAGAACCGAAGCGCCAGTAGAGCGCGGTGTGAGCCCGCCCAGTCCCATTGTCGTGCATGACTCTGGTACCCTCAGGTCGGTCCGCCGGGCCCCCCAAGTGGGGTGAAGGTCAGGGCGTCGAGGGTTGTTGGGAGGTAGTGCAGTTTTGGCGTCCGTCGAGCGGGCGGCTTCTGGTTCATCCGGTACGGTTAGCGCGTCCAGTAGTGGTAGGGCGGTTCGCGGCGGACGGCGTTCGCTGGGTGCAGCTTTCAGGCGGCTCTGGTGGGCGACCGGTATATCCGCCAGTGGCGACGGCCTGTTGGCCGTCGCGGTGCCCCTTTTAGCCCTGACTCTCACGAAAAACCCTCTGATCATCGCGGGGTTGACGGGGGCGAACCGGGCCGCTGCGGCGGTGGCCGCGTTGCCAGGTGGGTTGGTGGCGGACCGTTGGGACAGGGGCAGGGTTATGGTGACCTGCAACCTGCTGGCGGGGATCACCATTTTGGCACTGGTCGCGGCGCTGACCATTGGAGCGGCTGAACTGGTGATGCTGTACCTTGTCGCCGTCGTCCTGGCCGCATGCGACGTCACTTACACCCTCGCCGTCCAGGCCGCGTTGCCCGATGTGGTCTCTCAGCAAAAGCTGGCGGTAGGCAATGGGCGGCTAATTGCGGTCGAAGGGGCCGGTGAGCAGTTCATCGGTCCGGCCACCGGTGGCATCCTTTTCTCATTGGCCCAGCGGTTGCCTTTCCTGGTCGACGGCATCAGCTTCTTCGTCTCGGCCGGGCTGGTGGCACGAGGTCTGCCCCGCCGTCAACACCTGGCTGGCAAGGAGGCCTGTCCAGGTGAAGTCCCCCTAGTCAGTGGCGGCCACAACGGCAATGGTGACCCCAACCGCGCTCCTGCGGCCTGGGCCGACGCGGCCAGCAACGGCGCCCGCTCAGTTGGCGTGCCATCCAACCACCCCCGTGCCAACGGCGCTGCCGACCCGCAGGGCCCGACGGACGACCCAATCGGCGCGTCCGCGCCCATGGGACCATCGGCGCCAATTGGGCCTTCGGCTCCGGTAGGCGATGTCCGGGGCCACGGGTCCGGTCGTCTCGAGGGCCGCCCCCGTTGGGTAGTCGATTTCCGTCAGGGCCTCAGCCTGTTCAACAGTGACGCCGCCCTCAAGTTGCTGGCGGCAGTAGCGGCTCTGGGCGCCCTGTGCCAGACCATGGTCTTCGCCATCCTCGTCTTGTACGGCAAGGAAACGTTGCACTTGACTTCCACCGGCTATGGGATATTTCTTGCTTTTGCCGCCGCTATCGGAGTGGCCGGCGCCCATTTTGCTGGTCATTTGCAGCATCGCTTCGGGTCGGGCCAGCTCATGCTGGGCGGGCTCATGCTGGGCGTAGCTAGCTACATAGGCCTGGCCTTCACCCACTCAGTCGTGCTCGCCGTGTTGGTGTTCGGCCTGCAAGAGATCGGTACGGTGGCCGCCAACGTCGCATCAGTGACCGCTCGCCAGCACATCATCCCCCGGCACCTCTATGGGCGGGTCGGCAGCGTGCACAGGTTGGCGGTACTGAGCGCCAGCGCCGCCGGCGCGCTGTTGGGCGGTCTCGTGGCGTCAGCGTCGAGTGTGGCGGCCACAATGGTGACGGCAGGGGTGCTTTTGTTTGTAGTAACAGTGATATTCGCCCCGTGGTTGCTTCGCACCCTTCCGGCGGCAGGGGACGTATAGGACCGGCGAGGAGGACGCTGTCTTTCGTCCTTCGGTGTCTTTCGTGCCGGCGAATAAGAAATAATGAAGCGCCCGCATTACATTTAGACGAATACAAAGTGACGCTGACCACATTTTGGCCAAGTGACCTTCCTTATTTCGGAAGACGCCCCTATTTCGGCAGACCTCAAAGAGCCGAAAATTGGCAAGGCCTTAACGGCTCAATTTCGTGGCCACGGTGCGGGAGCGATCGATATAGGGCCGATGCGCCGCGGCTCTGAATGGCCATTCTCCGGCTTGCCGGCGCGCTGTGGGCGCTTCCCCTGGACTGGTATGGCTCCTCCCCGCGGGACCAGCAGAAGTGTGGACGTGCGGGTCCCCGGGGGGAAAAGTAGGGGACCCTGGTGGTAGGGGGCCGGTCGGCCAGGGGGGAGGACCGCAGGCCTCGTCCCACCACCTGTTGTCAAGGGTACCAGCGCTCTCGTCGCACCTGTGTGACTTCGGAGTGACAATTTTGTAAACGTCTGTAAACGTTTGTGAAAGAACATTAACAAGCCGTGCTCACCGACGTCGGCCGCAACGTGGCGGCCGCCCAGGCCAAGCGGGCGCTGTCTTGGGGCGCGCTGCAGTGTTGGGCCGGCGTAGTCTTGGGCCGTGGTCCGTATCTCGGCTGTTCGCCAGGTCACCGACGACCTGATGCAGGCCGTCCAAAACCTGGTGCCCCAGCTGTCGAGTTCGGCCGGCCCTCCCAGCCGCCGGGAAATCGAAGACATCGTCGGCTCGCCAGGCACAACGTTGTTCGTCGCCCGAGACGATGCCCTCGACGAGGACAGTGTCGTGGCCGGCCAAGACCCTGTGGCGGACGCCGAGGAGCCTCACGGCCCGATAGTGGGGATGCTGACGCTGGTCACGTTCCGGATCCCTACGGGGGTACGCGCCCGGATCGAGGACGTCGTCGTCGACAGCGTGACCCGGGGCCGAGGGGTGGCGACAGAACTCACTCGAGCCGCCCTCGAGGTTGCCGCTGCTAGAGGCGCTCACACCGTAGACCTCACCTCGCGACCTTCGCGGGAAGCGGCCAATCGGTTGTACCAGCACCTGGGCTTCGAACAGCGAGAGACGATGGTCTACCGGTTCGACCTTCCCGCTTAACCCCCCGGTCAGTAGGCTCCTTAACCCCCGGTCAGTAGGCCTAGCCTCTTGGACCGGTCAGTAAGCCCGGCCCACCACCGCGTCGAGTTCGTTCAGCTCGTCGTCCGGGGCGGGGAGAGAACCGTCCGGCCGTTGCAAAAGGCGGACGGTGATGCCGCCGGCGTTGAGGCGGCCCTCCCCGTCGTCGGCCGCCAGCACCGCACCCGGGATGACCACAAAGCCGGATTGCGCCGCCTCCTCGGCTTCCTCCATGGTGGAAGCTTTGACGGTGTTCTCCTCCCGCCGGCGGAGCGCCTCCGCGAACAGGGCGGTCTGGCTCGATTCGAGCAGCTCGGTCACGGAGGCCACGACGCTATCGAGGGGTCGTGAGGCCTTGGTGGTGTCGTCGCGCCGCGACAATACAACGGTGCCGGCGGCCAGGTCGCGGGGCCCTACTTCTACACGGACGGGGACGCCTTTTAGCTCCCAATTGACTACCCGCCGGCCAAAGGACAGGTCCGTCCTGACATCGAGCTCAACCCTGACACCGGCCGCCCGCAGCTGTTCGGCCAGCGCTGAGGCGGCCTCGCCGGCGCCTTCTTCGGTCCGTACGGCGAGCACCACCACCTGCACCGGGGCCAGTCGGGGCGGCACCCGCAGCCCGGCATCGTCGCCGTGGGTCATGATGAGCGCGCCCATCAGGCGCGAGGAGGCCCCCCATGAAGTCTGCCAGGCGAAGCTTTGCTGGCCGCTCTCGTCCAGGAACGTAATGCCGAACGCCTTGGCGAAGGATTGCCCGAGCTCGTGGCTGGTCCCCATCTGCAACGCCTTTCCATCCCTCATCATGGCCTCGGTCGTCCAGGTCGTATTCGCCCCGGCAAAGCGTTCGCGCTCTGTCTTGCGTCCTACCAGAACGGGGGCGGCCAGGACGTTGACCATGAAGTCCTCGTAGACATCGCGGAGGATGCGGAGGGCGTAGCGGTGGGCGTCCTGTTCGTCCGCGTGAGCAGTGTGGCCCTCCTGCCAAAGGAATTCCGTTGTGCGCAGGAACAACCGGGGCCGGAGTTCCCACCTGACGACGTTGGCCCACTGGTTCACGAGCATGGGGAGGTCCCGGTAGCTCTGGATCCACTTGGCCAGGAACGAGTCGATGATCGTCTCGCTCGTGGGGCGGACCACCACAGCCTCTTCCAATTTCTTACCGCCGCCGTGGGTGACCACCGCCAGCTCAGGGCTGAATCCTTCGACGTGCTCGGCTTCCCGTTGAAAATAGCTTTCGGGGATAAAGAGAGGGAAGTAGGCGTTTTGGGCGCCGGCCGCTTTGATCCGGGCGTCGAGCTCGGCCTGCATTCGCTCCCAAATGGCGTACCCGTAGGGGCGGATGACCATGGTGCCCCGGACGGGGCCACCTTCAGCCAGCTCGGCCTTGGCCAGTACGTCCTGGTACCACTGCGGGAAGTCGTCAGTTTGGGATGTCAGCACGTCCGCTTTGGGCATGGCAGGACGATGCTAGAGGAAGCTGCGCCTCGCTCCGGCGGAATTGCGCCACTGATGGCACCGTTGACCCCGTCACTGAAGCTGAGAAGTGGCTGTGAGAAGTAGGGATAGGCCTCGTGCCCATGGGTAGAATCCCCGGGGTGGCATCGAACGAGGATCTTTCCGCGGGCCTTCGTCCGCGGGCCTCACTGTACGACCGCTTGAGGCGCTCGGATTTTGTGAGGAGAGTGCTCAACACGCGGCTGGTCGAGCGTGTCATGCAACCGACCCGGGGCGATGGTTCGTTTCATAAGTTCGTTCGGTACTCGATGGTTTCCGCCGTCGCCATCGCCATAAGCCAAACCACCATCCTCATATGCGCCTGGGTCTTCGGCCTCTCGGGGATTGCGGCCAACACCATCGGAGCAGTTGTAGCCACGCCTGCCTCGTACGAGCTCAACCGCAAATGGGCGTGGCGCAAAGGCGGCAAGAGCCACCTGTGGAAGGAAGTCGTGCCCTTCTGGGCGCTGACCCTCGTTGGCTGGCTGGCCTCAACGGGCACCGTTGAAATCGCCGACAGCCTGTGCCAATCGCATGGGGTTACGGGCCTGGCCAGGGCCATAGCCATTATGGGCGCTTCGTTGTTCGCCTACGGGGTTGTTTGGATTGGCAAGTTTTTCCTGTTCAACCGGCTCATTTTTGCCACCGGCAAGGGTATGGGGCCTGACACCGAGGTCATGGGAGCTGACAACGCCGCCGTCCGGACGAATGGTGCTCACATAGACGGTACGACCGCGGCCGTCTTGCCCGTACCTACGACGCCGCTCTTCGAGGGAAACGCCGGCGCCGGTCGCTAGCTGCTGCACCCCGGCCCCTAGTACGAGCGTTGAGCGACCAGCTTCCATTGTGGCTGGAGGTGGCGCGTGGCGCCAAGGGCTTCATGCCTGACGAGGAGGGCATGGCCCTTCACCATGCCGCCCTGGTGGCCGGGCGCATCGGTCTGGGCCCGGCTCCTGGAGATCGGCACGTATTGTGGGAAGTCGGCGGTCTACCTGGGGGCGGCGGCCAAGGCGAGCGGGTCTGTGCTTTTCACCCTCGACCACCACCGCGGGTCCGAAGAGATGCAGGCCGGTTGGCCTGACCACGACCCCGAGGTCGTTGACCCCGCCACTGGCACGATGGACACGCTGCCCTGGGCGCGCCGGACGCTACGTGACGCAGGCCTCGAAGACGGAGTGGTGCTGCTGGTGGGAGACTCCGCCATCGCCGCCCGGGGCTGGTCAGGCCCTTTGTCGTTGCTGTTCATAGACGGCGGCCACGGCCGCGACGTGGCGTGGGCGGACTACCTCTCCTGGGCTCCCAAAGTGGCGATGGGAGGCACGCTCGCCATCCACGACGTCTTTGCCAACCCCGAAGACGGCGGTCAGGTGCCATACGACCTGTACCGGGCCGCTCTGAATTCAGGGGAGTACGAAGAGTCCGGGGCCACGGGTTCGCTTCGGCTGCTCCACCGCTGTAGCGCAGCTCCATGACGGCGCCAGCTTGACCGGCAGGCCCGTGGCGGCAACGCTTGACGCTCACATGTCTGTCGGCGCGTTCGTCTTGCTTGATATCTCGTGAGGCCTGAGAACGGCGGGAGCGACGCGCTGCGGGTCGCGCTGCTCTCCTACCGGGGCAACCCCCGGTCCGGGGGTCAGGGCGTTTACGTCCGCTTCTTGTCGCGTGAACTGGCCCGGTTAGGGCACGAGGTAACGGTTTTCTCCGGCCAACCCTGGCCGGTCCTCGACGAAGCTGAGGGTGTCAACCTGGTCGAGGTCCCCGGCCTCGATCTTTACCGGGAGCCCGACCCTTTCCGCTTCCCGAAGCTGTCTGAGTTCCGTTCACTGGTCGACGTACTGGAGTGGGGCACGGTCATGACCGGCGGTTTCCCGGAACCCTTAACCTTCAGCTTGAGGGTTAGGGCGCTCTTGTCGCGCCGTCGGCACGAGTTTGACATCGTCCACGACAACCAGTCTTTCGGCTCCGGGCTGCTTGGCTTGATGGAAGACGGGTGGCCGCTCATCGGGACGTGCCACCACCCGGTTACCGTCGACAGATTGGTCGAGCTCGCGCACGCTCCGAGCCGCGGGAGAGAGCTCTCGCTGCGCCGCTGGTACGGGTTCGTCAGGATGCAAAACCGGGTGGCCCGCCGGATCCCCCGTGTGATCACCGTGTCGTCTTCGTCTCGTCGTGACATCGTCGAGCAGATGGGCGTGGCCCCCGAGCGCCTCGCCATCGTCCCTGTGGGCGCTGATCACGAGTTGTTCCGGCCTTTGCCCGGAGTGGCAAGGGTGCCAGGGCGCATTATGACCACCGCCAGTGCGGACGTGCCGATGAAGGGCCTCGCTTACCTCCTGGAGGCGCTGGCCAAACTGAGGACGTCGTTACCGGAGGCCCATCTGGTCGTTATCGGTGAACCCCGCCCGGAGAGCAGCGCCTCCCAAGTGATGGACCGTCTCGGCCTGGACGGTGCGGTCAGCTTTCGGCCTGGTGTCAGCGACGCCGAGCTGGTCGAGCTGTACGCGCAGGCCGCAGTCGTGGCCGTGCCCTCGCTCTACGAAGGGTTCTCCTTACCGGCGGTCGAGGCTATGGCCTGCGAGGCGCCCGTCGTGGCCAGCGCCGGGGGAGCGTTGCCCGAGGTGGTCGGTCTTGACGGCCGGGCGGCGTTGCTCGTACCCCCGGCCGACCCGGGCGCGCTGGCGGCCGCGCTCGGGCAGGTCCTTTCTTCTTCGGGTTCCTGGGACAGCCCCGCCACTGACCTGGGCGTACGCCTGGGACGGGAGGGCCGCCGCCGTGTCCTGGAGCGTTTCACGTGGGCGAAATGTGCCGCCGGTGCCGTGGAACAATACCGCGCCGTTCTGGCCGAGCACGACCAGAAAGCGGCGGGGCACACCGCCGGGGCACGGGACAACCCCGTGTTCCCAGGGCAAAAGGCCTCAGGCTCGTCCAGGCGCACCAACGATGCACAGCGGGCGCCAGTCAGGGCACGTTCGTGCTGACGGTACGTTATGACTGGCTCGGGCTCCGCCCGGGCGAGAGGGTGCTCGACTTTGGCTGCGGGGGCGGCCGGCACAGCTTCGAGGCCATGCGGCGCGGTGCAGTGGCCGTGGCCGTCGACTCGGACCGCGAGGTATTGGCCGAGGCGGCAGCCTGGGTACGAGCGCTGCTGGAGCAGGATAAGGAGACAGCCGAAGCCGGTGGCCACGGCGATCTCGTGGCTGGTGACGGCGCCTGGCTCCCGTTCCCAGACGGCTGCTTCGACCGGGTCATCGCGGCAGAGGTGCTGGAACACGTACGCGACGACGGCGCAGTAGTGGCTGAGCTGGCCCGGGTTCTTCGCCCCGGTGGCGTACTGGTGGTGACCGTGCCTCGCTGGTACCCCGAGGCGGTGAACTGGGCACTCTCGGCCGACTACCACAGCGTCCCTGGCGGCCACGTCCGCATCTACCGCCAGGCCCAGATGCGCCAGCGTCTACGCGCTGCCGGGCTCACCCCTTATCGCTATCACCACGCGCACGCGCTTCACAGCCCCTATTGGTGGCTTCGCTGCGCCCTGGGGCCCGACAGCGAGTCCAACCGGGTGGTGAAGGCCTACCACCGTCTTCTCGTTTGGGACATCACGGCGAAGAGCCCCGTAACGAGATGGCCCGAGGCCGCCCTCAACCCCGTGCTCGGCAAGAGCCTTGTCGTTTATGCCCGCAAGCCGCCGGAGCCGGTTAGGCCATGAGCGCATTGACTACGGCGGAGATCCGACAGAGCGCCGATTGGATCGCCTCGGTGCAGTTGCCCGACGGCATGGTCCCCTGGTACCCCGGATCCCACGCAGACCCCTGGAACCATGTCGAAGCGGCCATGGCCCTCGCCGCCGGCGGCCGCTGGGCCGAAGTCGAGCGCGCCCTTGAGTGGCTGGCGGCCAAGCAGTTGCCGGAGGGGAGCTGGTGCGCCGCCTATGTGCCCGGTGGCGTAACCGAGCCGCGTCGGGACCCCAACACGTGCGCCTACCTGGCCACCGGAGCATGGTGGTGCGCCCAGTTGAGCCAGAGCACTGCTCCGCTAGAGACAGCTTGGCCGATGCTGAAGCCAGCTATCGAGTGGTGCCTGCGTTACCAGCGGCCAGGTGGCGAGGTGACGTGGTCGGTTGACCCTGACGGTGTGGCCGGGAAGCGCGCCTTGTTGACAGCCAGTTCCTCGCTCCAGCATTCGCTCGCCTGCGCCGCGCAGATCGCCGAGGTCCTCGGCCACGAGGAGGAGTCGGGTGCCTGGCGCAAAGCCGCCGGCAGGCTGGCGTACGCCGTCGCTAACCGCCCTCTCGCCTTCGCCCCCAAAGTTCGTTGGGCGATGGATTGGTATTACCCGGTCCTCACCGGTGCCCTGATTGGAGATGCGGCCACCCGGCGCATGCAGTCGCGATGGGAAGAGCTGGTGGTGCCCGGGTCTGGGGCTCGCTGTGTATCCGACAAAATGTGGGTCACGGCGGCCGAATCGGCCGAGTGCGCGATGGCCGCGGCCAGGGCCGGTTGGCAAGCAGAGGCCGTCGCTCTGCTGGGGTGGACGCGGCATTTTCGAGCCGACGATGGTGGCTATTGGACCGGGTGCGTACACCCGGACTGCGTGCGGTTCCCTGCCGGTCAGAAGAGCACTTATTCCGCCGCCGCCGTCGTTATCGCCGACCACGTGCTCTACCAGCGGACCCCTGCGGCGGCCATCTTCTCCGAGGGAGGGCCGTCGGGGGACTGGTCCTCCAGGGAGCTGGCCTACGAAGCCGGCAGCCCCAACGTCTCCAGCGCCGCCACCAGCTCTCTGGCGGCCCGCCGGCCTGAGCCAATGCATGCCGGCACGCCGACGCCGTTGTAGCTAGCCCCCGCCAGCCTCACCATCGGCGCGTGGTCGGTAAGGACCGCCGTCGCCGCGGCCACTCGTTCCAGGTGGCCGACCGAGTATTGGGGCATCGAAGCGGGCCAACGGCTCACCCGCCAGGCCAAGGGGGCGCGCCGCGTCGCCCTGACTGTCGCTGACCGCTGGCCGAGGACCTTCTCGAGCTCATCGCAGAGCCGCTGGACCAGGGTCTCGTCGGCGAGACCGGCCCAGGTTTGGTCGGTGGCCCGCCCAACGGACACCCGCAAAATGGCCGTCCCGGGGGCCGCCCAGTGGGGCCACTTGTTCGAGCCAAATGAACAGGCGGTCATGAGCAGCCCGCTCCCGGGGGCCACCAGGATGCCACTTATGTCGGATGAGCCGGCCCCCCGGGGCAGCCCGCGACCAAAATCATCGACGGCGGCAGCGTCAAAAGCCAGTGTTACGACGGCCACCGAGGCGAACTCCATGGCTGCCAGCCTCGGGGCCTCAGCGCTATCCAGCACGGGCCGGAGCAGGGAAAAAGCCGCCGGCGCCGGCAGTGCCAATATTGCCCCGTCGAAGCGCTCGCCGTCAGGCTCGACGATGACCGAGCGATGTTCGCACCGCAGGTTTGCCACCTTGAGCGAAACGAAATTGGTGCCGGCGCCACGCAAACGCTCGACAAGTCGGTCGGCAATGGATTGCATGCCTAGGCGGGGGGCCGCGAAGAGCGGGTTGGCACTTGGCGCAGAGGTGCGGCCTTTGGAAGCCTGGCGCAACCCGCTGATGAGGCTCCTGTTGGCTTGCGCCGCCGCCAGCAGCTGAGGGGCGGTGGCGGCCGCGCTGAGCTGCCTGGTCGAGCCGGCATGGATGCTTCCGAGAAGTGGTTCGACCAGCCGCTCGGCCACCTCCGGGCCAAGGCGAGAGGCGACGAGGTCGAACACGCTGACGTCACCCCCAGTGCGGCCCGAGAGCGAGCTTCCCGAGCGCGGCAGCACCAAATCGAGCGATGCTCGGCCGACGCCGCCGACCGAAAGGATCCTGGACCGTAGGACCGGCACCAGCCTGGCCGGGGCACCGAGGACGAGCCCTTCGGGCAGAGGTTGCAATTTCCCGCCCGAAAACAGCAACGCCCGGTTGGCGCGGGTCGCTTCTAGCTGGTCGCCGAGCCCGAGCTCCGAGCACATGGCGAGCCCCTCGGGCACCCTCGTTAGCAGCGCGTCGGGGCCCTCGTCCACCGGCCGCCCTAGGAACTCCGTCGTCCGCAGCTTCCCACCGAGGTGCCCCGGTTCGTACACGGTCACGTTGGCCCGGTCGCCGACGGCCCGCTCGCTGCTGGGCCGGTCGCCGATGTGCCCGGCAAGGCCGATGTGCCCGGCAAGCTCCCAGGCGGCCGACAAGCCGGCGATACCGCCGCCAATGACGGCTATCTTCACCGCCGGTCCGTCTCTGTGTGAACCAGGTCGACCAGGCGGGCCAATTGGTCGGGGTTGGTCGAGGGCAGGACGCCGTGCCCGAGGTTGAACACGTGGCCCTTGTCACCCGCCACCGCCAGGACCGCCCGAGCCTCGTCAGCCAGCACCGGCCAGGGAGCCAAACAGGCCGTGGGGTCGAGGTTCCCCTGCAGCGCCACCCCGGCCCCGACCCGGGCGCGGGCCACGTCGAGCGGCACCCGCCAATCGACCCCGACCACATCGGCGCCCGCTTCGGCGAAGCGGCCGAGCAACTCGCCGGCGCCCACCCCGAAAACGACCCGGGGCACGCCGAGCGGGGCCAAACCGGAGAGGATGGTCTTCAAGGCGGGCAGGACGTGCCGGCCGTAATCAGCCGGCGACAGGGCCCCGCCCCAGCTCTCGAAGATCTGGACTGCGGCCGCACCGGCCCTGACCTGGTCTTGCAGGCTGGCCAGTGCGATGTCCGCCAGGCGGCTGACCAACGCCTCCCACAAGCGGGGTTCCGACCACATCAAGGTTTTCGTCAGGGCATAACCCTGCGAAGGACCACCTTCGATCAGGTAACTGGCCAGCGTGAAGGGGCCGCCGGCAAACCCGATCAGAGGGACCCGCAGTTCGCGGGCCAGCAATTGCACTGTCTCCACGACGTAGGGGACCGGTGTGACCCGGAGCCGGTCCAGGTCAGCTTCATCGCGGAAGGGTTTCTCAACTACTGGGCCCGTACCAGGGGCAACGTCGACTCCGAACTCCACCAGCGGGACGACGATGTCCGAGAAAAGGACGGCGGCGTCAACGTCATAACGGCGCAGCGGCTGTAACGTCAGTTCGGCGGCCAGGGCGGGGTCGCGGATAGCGTCCAGGATGCTGCCGGGGCCGCGCTGCGCCCGGTATTCCGGGAGGGAGCGGCCGGCCTGGCGCATGAACCAAACCGGCGTATATGGCACGGGTTCGCCTCGGCAGGCAGCCAGGAAAGGTGACAGGCTCGGATCCACTTCGCCCACCGTAACGGCCATTTTGCCCACCGTAATGGGTGGTGCCTCTTCGTTAGGATCCGTCAGGCATTCTGAGCGACGGCGATGGGCCGACGTTCTCCCGCCTTGCAGGACGCCGGCCGGGCGAGCAAAGTTGAAGGTTCGGGCTATGGCGCACCCTGACGTGCCTGCTGAGCAGGCCTACCTCCACCGGGCTTACGAGCGGCTGGAGGTCGTGCGGGCCGAGACGCAGGCCCGCCTGCGGGAGGCGTTCAGGGAAAGAGGGGGGACGTTCCAGTCGTACACCGAGCGCGACATCCGGGTGCGGAACAGCCTGAACCGGCTCGAGAAGCTCCAGCTGGGACGAGAGGCCCTCATATTCGGGCGCATCGACCGGGCGCGGGTCGCTGACGGGGCCGACGGGAGCGCTGACTATCGCACCGGATGGGGCGGAGCGGGACCGGGCGCAGATCGGGACAACGGCGAGGAAAGCTTCCATATCGGGCGGCTGGCCGTCTCGGACGCCGAGCACGAGCCGCTGGTGGTGGACTGGAGGGCCCTGTAGCGGAGCCGTTCTACCGCGCCACCGGTGCCCGCCCGATGGGGCTACGCCGCCGGCGCCATTTCCTCACAGATGGCCGGCGGGTCGTCGACCTGGAGGACGAACTGTTCGCCCCGGACGGGGCCGAGGCGTCAGCAGAGGTCCTTGGCTTGTCCGGGCCGAGCGTGCTCAGGGCCGCCCTCGAACGCGCCCACACCGGCCGGATGCGCGACATCGTCGCTACGGTCCAAGCGGAACAGGACGAGATCATCCGGTCCCCGTTGCCCGGGGCTCTGGTGGTGCAGGGGGGACCTGGCACCGGCAAGACGGCCGTTGCCTTGCACCGGGCCGCTTACCTTCTGTACACGCACCGCTTCCCGCTCGAGGTCCAGGGCGTGCTTGTGGTCGGCGCCAACCCGACCTTCCTACGCTACATAGACCAGGTGCTCCCGTCCCTCGGCGAGACGGGCGCTGAGTTGTCGACGGCGAGCGGGCTCTACAAAGGGGCCAGGCCCGTAGCGGCGGAGCCCGCGGCGGTAGCACGGCTGAAGGGCGACCCGAGGATGGCCAATTTCGTCCGCAGGGCGGTTCACCAGCGAGAGCGTCCGCTGCGCAGGGCGGTCGAGATCCCGTACGGACGCCTGGTGCTGACACTTACGCCATCGGGCTCCGCTGACATCGTCAGGGCCGCCAAACGACGGTCAGGCTCGCACAATGCCCGCCGGGGGCTGGTCGAGCGCCTGCTGTGGGAACACCTGGCCGGGCAGTTGCAGCAGCGGGGAGACGGCCGAGCTGGTGGCATTATCGAGCCCGGGCCGGCCGCCAATGAAATCTCAGCGGCCGACCTCGGCGCAGAGCTGCGCCACCGGCCCGAGGTGGTCGAGTTGCTGGAACGCATCTGGCCCAGGCTGACGGCCGAATCTTTTCTGCACGACCTGTTCGGGGCCAGGCCTCTCATCGAGTTGGCCGGTAGCGGGGCCCTGAACCGGGCCGAGCTCGACCTCCTGTACCGACCCAGAAGCGCCACGGTGGACGAGATCCCGTGGTCTCAGGCCGACATTGCCTTACTGGACGAGGCGGGCTGGCTACTCGGCCCGTTACGTTCTCGGACTGGCCCGGAACAGAGGTCGTACGGGCACATCGTGGTCGACGAAGTGCAGGACCTCTCGCCCATGGAGCTCCGGATGGTCGGGAGGCGTTCTCTTTCGGGATCCATGACGCTGGTCGGCGACATTGCGCAGGCGACGGGGTACTGGGCGCCGGCGACCTGGGACGACATCATGGCCCACCTCCCGGCCCGGCGGGGTTGGCGCCTGACCAGCCTTTCTGTAAGTTACCGCGCCCCCGCCGAGGTAATGGAACTGGCCGCGAACGTTCTTGCGGCGGCCTTGCCTGGGGTCGCGCCACCCGAACCTGTGCGCCGGACGGGACAGAGGCCGAGAGTTCTGGCCCTGACCGGCGCCGCCACCGCCGACGGTGACGGCGGCACCGCGGCATGGCACGCGCTGGTTTCCCGCACGGTCGACGAAGAGCTCCATGCCGTCTCCGCCATCGAGGCGGGCGAGGACGGGAGCGTGGGTGTGCTCGTCCCCTCGGCGCAGTTGGCCGACATCAGGTCGGCTCTAGTGGAAGCCGGTACTGCCTTCGGCGAGGTCGGCGCGGGTGCTCTGGACACACCGGTCAGCCTGCTGGCACTGGGCGACGCCAAGGGCCTCGAATTCGACTCGGTCGTCGTCGTCGAGCCGGCGCGGATCGTGGCGCAACCGCCCGAGGGTTTGCGCGCCCTGTATGTGGCCGTGACCCGGTGCACGCGGCGGCTGGCGATCGTGCACCGGGAGCCACTCCCCGAGCTACTTCGAAGCGCGACGACCGCGGTCTGGCCGGCTGAAGATGGCGGGGCCAGCGCAGGCCTAGAAGGTGTCGGGCATCCAGGGAATGGGGCCGGCGAAGAGCGCTGATAGAAAGCCGGTCCGCTCGTCGTCCTCCTTGAGGGCCCCTAGTAGCACCAGGTCCGACACCGTCGCCAACCCCGTGAAAAGAGCCGAGAAAAGCCCGATCGGCAGAGCATCGAGGGCTGAGGCCGTTTTCGCGTCCTCTCGGCTCACGTCGATTTTTCCGCGGGCCGCGCTCAAGCGCCAGGGCCCGTTGTTGTCCGGGAACAGCGGGTCGTCGATGTTCAGGACAGCCTCGCCCTCGATGTCCGGGTAGCCCCTGCATTCGACCGCCCGCGGCACGTCCAGTACCCGCACCATCCACCTCGACAGGGCCGGGGTCAGAGCGAACCCGTTGCCCTCCAACGCCAGCCCGAGTGGCCCTGCGCTCGCCGGCCCGGTCCAGACCAGTTCCTTGGCCGCGTTTTCGAACCGCCGGAAGTAGCGGATCAGGCAGCTGAGCGCAGCCGTGCTCGTCGTGACCAGGTGCTTGCAGACCAGAGCGTAGGCGTCTTGCCTCCTTTCCTCCAGGAAGTAGCTGGCATAGCCGGTAACGCCGCCGTCGTCTGTCACCACTACGGTCCGCTGATAGGTGCCCTCCCCCTTATGGGCGAGCGCACGGTCCACCCAGTAGGCGGGGTCGCGGTTCTCGACCGGGCCATTGTGAGCCGATGCGAAACGTGAGAAGCAGTCGGCCAGTGCACCGACGCCATTTGCGCTCATCTCCCTGTTCTCCAACTCGCCGGTTGCCAGCTCGCTGACCTCGCCTTTTCCTGCGTCGCTGGTCGGGAGGCCGGCGGCCGGCAGGTCAGTTATGGCCACCCGGAAGTGCGGCCGCAGCCCCCCGAACTCATAGCCCAGTTTTCGGTACAAGGAGGCGGTCGAGGGGTAGAGGGCGCTTACCAGGCGGCCCTCCCCGCGCACCTTTCGAAGCAGCGCGGCCACCAGCGCACCGGCCGTCCCCCGTCCGCGGTCCTCCGGCTGGACTACCACTCCTTCGATACCGGCACACGGCACACGGGCACCGCCGAACCACTGGTCGAAGTCGATCGCCCCCGCCGAGGCGCTAAGGCGAGCCCCGTTGTACACGCAGAGCCGGCCAGCCAGGGAAACCCGTTCCGGCCGCGGCGGAGAATTGAACGCCAGGCCGGATAACAAGGCGATCGCCTCTCTGTCCGTCTCGCCCGGGGGGCGGATGTCGAGCATGGGCCGAAACTACTAGGCTCCCCCCATCGCCCAAGGAAGGAGCGACGAGTGCTGGTACTGACGAGGCATGTCCACCAGAGCATCGTGATCGGCCAGGACGTCGTGATTACGGTTTTGGAGGTCCGGGGGGACCAGGTCCGGCTCGGGATCACGGCACCCAAGGATGTCCAGGTCCATCGCGAAGAGGTCTTTGCCGCCCTCTCGGCCGCAGAGCGCCAAGACAATGGGCGCGCTGACCCTGCGTCTCCAGCCGTGGTGCCGCATGGCACAGTGCCGCATGGCGCAGTGCCGCAGAAGGCTGCGAGCGGGCCCGACCAGCGCCCCGCGTCTTAGCTCCCAGTGCGGCCTAAGTCCAGGTGTGGCCCAGCTCCCCGAGCCGCCCAGCTCCCCATACGGCGTAGCGGAGGTAGCCGACAAGTCGCGCCACGGGCCCGGTATCATGCGTAGACGAGGCCACGGTGATCAGGTCTGGCGCAGGGGCTTTTCAGCAGCCGGTGCCGCTCGGTAACTGGCTATATGGTGGCCGCTGCAGACTGGTAGGGGAGCGCCTGTGAGTGCCCTTCGCGTGAGGACAAGGTACTAAGTGCCAAACAACCATGCCGCTCAGCCTGAGGAGGACTTGGTCCGCCTATACCTGAACGACATCGGCAAGCATTCGCTGCTGACGAAGGACGACGAGGCCAGGCTGGCCCAGGCCATTGAGGCCGGCCGAGCCGCTCGAGCGGAGATGGGGGCGAGCCGGCAGCTGACCGTCCCCCGAAAGCGCGAGCTCCGGCGGGCCATCAGGGAAGGTGACGAAGCGGCGGAGACCTTCGTAAAGGCCAACCTCCGGCTCGTGGTCTCCATCGCCAAGAAGTACCAGGCCGCCGAATTACCGCTGCTTGACCTGGTCCAAGAGGGGAACCTCGGCCTGATGCACGCTGTGGAGAAGTTCGACTGGCGCAAGGGGTTCAAGTTCTCGACCTATGCCACCTGGTGGAATCCGCCAGGCCATCACCCGGGGCATAGCCAACACTGGCCGGACGGTGCGTCTCCCCGTTCACGCCGGCGACCTTTTGACCCGTGTCACCAAGGCCCGCGGCCGCCTCGAGGGCCAATTGGGCCGCCGGCCGACCTCGGCTGAGCTGGCTAATGACCTGGAGCTCGAAGAGGAAAAGGTAATCGAGATCCTCAGGCACGCGGCCGAGCCTCTGTCGCTCTCAGAGCCACTTCGGGAGGACGGTGACGCCGAGCTCGGTGACGTGGTGGAAGACCGTTCCGCCGTGTCTCCCTTCGAGGCTGCCGCGGCATCGCTGCTTTCGGGCGAGGTAGGCAAGATGCTGGTCGCCCTGGACGAGCGGGAGCGGGAGATACTCCGGCTGCGTTTCGGTTTGGACCGCGGAGAGCCCCGCACTCTCGACGAGGTGGGGGAGCATTTCAACCTCACCCGGGAGAGGATCCGCCAGATAGAGGCGCGGGCCATGTCGAAGTTGCGCCACCCCTCGACCGACCGGGGGGCGCGGGAGCTGCTGACCACCTAAGGTGCTCACCTGGCGGCGTTCGCGCCGACGGGATCGGTTCTGGTGTCGATGCCGACAGCTGTCCCTTCACCGGCATTTCAACGCTAACTGGTGGCAGCTGGACGACCTGGTTGCGGCCGGTGTCGCCCTGCAGCACCAGCGCAACGAGGTGGCCCTTTTGTCTCCATATTGCGGGACGCGGGGAAGTGGGTATCGGCCGAGCGTGACAGCTGCCGGCGAGGCCGGCCAGCTCGGGCCGGAAAAGAGGCGGTCGGCAGCCGGCCCCCCTGAACTAGGCGCCCGTAAAGGGACGGCTGAAGTTCTCGGGCAATTTGGCCAGCACGAAGCTGAAGAGCAGTTTGTGGTTGGTCGTCACCAGCACGATGGCCGCCTTCCCAGAATCGTTCGTAGGTGAGCCAGCCACCTGTCCGCCAGGGAAGTTACCTGTGAACGCGAATGCGCACACGGTCTGGCCCCGGCGTACCGATGGGACCGGTAAGTTTTTATGGGCACGCTGGCTGACCAGGCGCTCCATGGCCCGGGGCCGGACCAGGATGACCCCGTGAAAGTCGTACGCGGTGCGCGGGAGGTTGAGTGCGGCCTCGGCGATCGGGAGGCTCTGGTAGCAGTCCGATAGGCCCACCGGAGGGCTCGGGTGGGCGCAAGCGGCAACCGTACTGCCCAGGCCGACGGCCAGGAGGGCTGCCGCGGCCACCCGGGCCAACGAGCGTGAAATGGTCGTCATCATGAGCAGTTCAGTTGTCCTCCGTGCAGTCACTGCTGCGGGTCACAATCACATGTCCTCCGTGCAAATATTGTCCTCCGTGCAGTCACCGCTGCGGGTCACAATCACTTGTCCTCCGTCCCGGCCCGAGAGCCGTGCCCTCTAGTCGCCGCCGCCGTGCTCTCGTCGCCCGACCCGTCCCCCGCGGCTGCTTGAACGCTGGAGGGGCGGTCGTCGACGGTGCCCGACACGTTGCCGGTGCGCCGGCCCGCGACTGCGCTCCCATCGGGGCCCGGGGACGGCCGATCGGCGTCGGATCCTGGTGTCACTGAGGGCGCCTCGGCGTCGGCGGCCGCCTGTCGAGCGCGCTCTCGCCGCCGGCGCCCACGAGCCAACGCCAGGTAGCACGCGGCGCCGGTGGGGAGCGGGATCCAGAAGCTAAGCACCCGGTAGAGCAGAACGGCGGCAACCGTCGGTGCTCGACCGCCACCGAAGGCGACAAGAGCGACTGTCAGGCTCCCTTCGACGACGCCGAGGCCGCCCGGAGTTATGGGCAGGTTGACGGCCAGTTGTGCTGCGCAATAGGCCAGGAGAAGGCCCTGCCACGGCACTGGCGAACCGACGGCCAAGAACGCAAACGCCAGGCAACCGCAGTCGGCTATCCAGTACGCCCCCCCGGCCAGGACGGCGGTGAGCCACTGGTCGCGGGCGGGGGCGACGGTGCTCATCCGTTTGAGGGCAACGGCCATTGGGCCGGTGAATTGCGCAGGTGGACGGTGTAGCCGCCGTTCGATGGCCGCAGCGGCCCGGGCTAGGAACTCGTATGCCTTGGCCCGCTTGAGCCAGACGACCACAACCAGCGCGGCGAAAACGAGGACCCCCAAGATGGCGCCCACAAGGTCGAACGTGCTACCCGTAGACGCGGCAAAGGCCAGGCCGACACCGGCCAGCGTGGCCAGGGTGGCAAACGCCACGGTGAACGCGGCGATTACGACCCAGCCGGCCAGCACCTCGTCCGCGCCGGCCAGCTCGTACTGCCTGAAAACGTACAGGCCGGCGAACGCCGCGCCGATAGGCAAGGCGGCCTGGATCGAGCTGCCGGCGAACGTGATGGCCGTCAACCGGGTCAGGCGGGCCTTCACTCCGCCGGCGCGCAACAACAGCCTTTGCACCGAGGCGAGGGCCATGAACGAGCCCAGCTCAGCCAAGCCTCCGAGGACGAGCCAGTACCAGCGCAGCTGGGTGAGGAAGGCCGAGGCTCCTGACAGCTCGCTCGTTTTACCGGTGATGACCCAAGCAGCGACACCGACCAGAGCGAAGCCGGCGGCGACGCGGAACGGCCGCCACCAGCGTCGAAGTTGTCGTTTACTCGGCCATCCCATTTGGGCTCATCATCGCGCCAAGCCCGGTTATAGCCCTGGCACGTGCGGGGAGGGCAGGTCTCGCCAGGTGAGGACGTTCCTTCCCGGACGGCGCGAACCTGCCGTCTCCGGTGCCATTTCGGGCCTCCGGGAGGCCGGGCCGCTAACCGTTCGGGCAACGCCGCGGCCAGCCACATCGAGGTGCGGGACGTCGCCAGGGCCAAGGTGGACGGCGTCCATCCGCATGCCACCTGAGTTGACCAGGCCAAGGTCCCGCCGGATCGCGCACGTAACCACGACCTCGGCCCAGCGGCGCCGGCTCGTCAGGCCGAGGGGGCGGTGCCGGCCAGCTCCAGCATTTCGTCGTCGGGCCAGCTCGTGGCCAGCTCAGCGAGCGCAGCCCGGCGCCGCGCCGCCAACCCGCCCGCCCCGAACGCCGGCACCCCGGCCCCAGGCACTGTCACCCAGGCGGAGGCGGCTCGGGCCGACCTGGTGGCTAGTTCGAGCGGATCTCCCAGGACGACGAACCGCTGCGTCCCCTGGTCGAACGATCTCAAGTAGGGGACTGTGGTGGCGTAGCCATAGCCCAGCGAACGGGCGTGCTCGCGGCCCACCTCGCCGTGCCACGGCCCCGTAGGCCCTTGCCACTCCACCGTGACCGAACCAGCGCCTAATGCCACCACCGATCCGGATGTTGCGCCTATGGCCGCGCCAATGCGTCGAAGAGCGACTACGCGGTCGCCGACCGCGTAACCTCGCTCCCCCAGGGTGACCTCGAGGTCGCTGCCGGGCGGAGACGGTGCCGCCAGGCTGCGACCGTACAGCTCCAGCCATAGAGGACGAGCGGCCAGGTTGAGGGCCTGGGCCTCGGCGGGGCCAAAGGCGACCATCAGCGGGGACATCCGGCCGGCGCGGGCTTCGACCGCCCACGCTTCCACCACATGAGCCATGGCGTCGGCCCCTGTAAGCGATCCCCGGACCACGATCCCCGGCAGGCAAACCGCTCCGTTGACGCTCGCGTCCGGGGCCACCGGCCATGCGGTTACGGACGAGCGCCGCCCCCTCGGCACGGCTCTGGCCCCGGCCTGCTCTTCGGCCAGCTGGTCCAGGGAACCAGCGACGCTCGGGCCGTTGCCGGGCACGGTCCCGCCCAGTACCAGGACCACCTTGGTCCGGCTCGAGGCGGACCGGTCGAGCAGGCCGACCAGGGTTCTCGGGCTCAAGTGGTCGGCGGCGTCGACGACGAGAACACGGTGGCCGGGGCTCCTGCGTGCCGAGGTGTCGTGCCCGGTGACGTTGCTCCGGACGTCTTGCAGAGAGGTGAGCGCTCGCCAGCGTCGGGCGGCCAACTCGGACGGGCAAGCGAGGCCCACGGTCACGCCCGCCGCCTGCCACGCAGCCCGAGCGGCGTCGATGCAGGCGGCCTGGGCCAACCATGGGCCCCTCGGCACGATAGCTACGCCCTCAGGCCCGCACGCCAGGCGTACCCCTTCCGATATGGCGCTCGGCGGTGGGCGGAGGTACTCGAGTTCGGCCGCAGCCAACGCTGGCATTACCTCGGCCATGTGCGCGAAGCGGGCGTCGGTGGCCAGGTCCAGCACTCTTTGGTCTAGCTGGCTGGCGAGGGTGGTGGTCCAGCGTTTTGACGGGAGGCGTGGGGCTTCGCCCTCGAGGCCGCCGGTCCTCGGGTAGGCGGTCCTCGGGTAGCCGGTCCTCGGGTAGCCGGTCCTCGGGTAGCCGGTCGGCCCGGAGCCGGGCATTACGGTCGCTCGTCAGCGGATGGCTGGCGTTACACCAGTTCCGCGCCCATGCCGCCGCTCGGCGCAGGTTTAGACCCGACGGCAACGTCTCTGCCAGCGCTACAAGCACGTCCGGCTCCGCAAAGGCGGTTCCCCGGGCAGCGAGGGCGCCGGACACTGCGGCCGGAGCTGGTGGCGGAGAGGGCACCGCCGGGGCCCCGCGCGCTCGGCGCAATACCTTCATCGCCTCTTCGGGCCCCCAGCCGGCTCTTCGGCCGGCGGTGGCCCTCAAACCAGGCTCTCGGGAGGTTTGTCGAGTGCTGGCCTGGGTGGCGCGCTCGGTTGAGGCGGACGTCGACCCGAACGAACGGGCCCCGGCCCTTACGTCCCGGGACCGTGAACTCGCCGCCGAACGCGCCTCGACCGGGACGGAGACGATCTCACCCAGCCCTCCCTCCGAGAGCTCCCACCTGAACCCGAACCCGGCGTCGGCCAGGCCCGACCTCAGCGCTAGGTGGAAACCGGCGCCGATGCCCTCCCGCCAGCGCCACAATTCGGAGCCGACGAGGCAGCCCCACCCGCCGCCCTCTTTGGCGGCCAGGTTGGCGAGGACGACGTGTGTGTGCAGGTGCGGTTGGCCGGCGTCGTTGGCTACATGCTCAAAAGCGGCGGCCACCACTCCGGCGGCTGGTAGCTGCCCCCCGCCCGAACGAAAACAGGCTGCTCGCTCTTCGAGCGTCCCCACCGCGTCATTGACCGCACGACGGTAAGCGTCGCGCAGATCCAGAGCGGTCGAGACGTTCCCGGCCTCGGTCAGCAGGGACACAGACTTCGGTGCCGCAAAGATGAGGTCCCAGCCGTGGCGCCGGCGCAGGCCCGGCCGGGCCGTGAGCGGCTCTGGGCTCGTCCGCGCTGACGCGGCCCCGTGCACCGGCCTTTGGCCGTGCATGACCGACCGCAGGTCGGCGGTCGACACCTCCCCGGCGAGGCCGAGGAGCGGGGCACCCTGTCCGAGCCACTGGCTGTGGACGGCAGAGCTCTGCCAGTAGGCGACCCCGGAGGCCGAGGCTGGATTGATGACCAACATGAGTTGAAACTCTACAGGATCCATGAAAAGATATGGAACTACCTCTCAGCTTTCAGCGGCCCGTGGGTCGCCCGGCCTCGTTGGCTCCGGCCAGCCTCTCGGCGCCCAGCGCCTTCATCGTTACCGAGCTGACAAGGAGCCCATCATGCACGCGGTCTTCCTGCTTGCCGCCACCACCACCGCCACTACCAACAGCAACAGCACTGGTCTGGACGTCAACCCCGCTGACGGCTCGGGCCTCCCGGGCGAAGGGACGCTCTCGGACCTGGCCAGTGGGCTGGGCCACTGGGCCCTCCTGGCTGCCATCGTCGGCGTGATCCTGGGGGGAGTTTTATGGGCGTTCGGGCATTTCTCCCACAATTACCAGCAATCATATAACGGCCGCAAAGGTGTAATCGTCTCGGGGGTGGCCGCTTTACTGATTGGCGCGTCTCAAGAACTAATCAGCTTTTTCTTCAGCGCTGGGCTCAAACTGCACTAATGTCACTGCTCAGCCTGCCCATTTCCATCGGCACCAATGCCTTGTTCTCAGCCCTCGTCCACTGGGGGGCGGACGGCGCGCAGCTGGCGCTAAGAGACGTCGTAGGTAGTGCCATTATCGGGACGACGACGGTTGACCTGGGCCAGGCCAGCTGGCTCAGCTCGGTGACCAAAAACATGTTCCGGGTCGAAGGGCTCATTATGGCCCCGCTCCTTTTTGCCGCCACCATCGGGGCCGTCCTGCGCCAGGACATGCGCCGGCTCGGCCGGTCCTGGGGCATTTTCCTGCCAGTTTCCATGCTTGCGGGGTACGCGGTGGTAGAGCTGACGAAAATTGGCCTCGATATAACCGACGGGATCTCGTCCGCCATCCAGTACGAAGTCATGCCCAACCTGGGCGAGGTGCTGGTCAGGGCGATAAGTCTCGGGATAATCGCCAGCATCAACGAGGGTATTCTCAGCATTTTGCTCAGCCTGCTCATAATTGCCGGCTGCCTGGCCATCTGGCTCGAGCTGGTGGTACGGGCCGCCGCCATTGAACTGGCTGTTTTCTTCATGCCTCTGGCCCTCGCCGGCCTCGTGTGGCCGGCTACCGCCCATTGGGCCAAGCGCTTGATCGAGGTCCTGGTGGCGCTCCTGCTGATGAAGCCAGTAATCGTCGGCGCCCTGTGCCTGGGTGCGGGCGCCGTTGTAGATATGGGCGACGCCAGCACCGCCGTGAGCGGCCTGGCCATATTGCTCATAGCTGCATTTGCCCCATACGCCCTCCTGAAGCTGGTGCCGATCGTGGGGGTGTCCGCCATCGCCCACCTGGAAGGCCTGTCCCGCCAGCCGTTCCGGGCCGCTGAGCACACCGCCCAGCGTGCCCTCACATATTTCACTCAAGCGGGGGCGGCGTCGCGAGTTGTCGAAACGAGCGGGGGTTTGCCTGCCGGCGCGGGCCAAATGATGGCACAGTTGGGCGGGACCGGTGGGGGAACTGGCAGTGGTGGCCCGGTCGACAACCCGTATGGCCCGGGCGGGGACCCGGCCCTGGTGAGGGCGGCCAGACAGGGGGTGGCCAGCCGTGCGTGACGAGGGCTCCTACCGCTTCGAGCCGTTGGAACGCCGAGGGCTGTTGCTCGGGCTCGGCCTTAGCCAGCTGATTGTCCTGGCGGGCGCGGTCTTGGCGGCCATTGGATTGGCCAAAACGTGGCCCGGAGCGGTTGGTTTCCTGGCCGCGGCGGGCGCTCTCGGCGCCGGCGGCCTGCTCTGTAAGCCAGTGGCGGGGAGGCCACCATCTCAATGGCTCAGCGTGGCGGCCAGCTTCGCGTCACGGCGGCGAGTCCTGGCCCAGTCCCCGCCTGCAGTTGCACCCGGTCCTGCTTTGCGCCTACCGGCCCGGACTTTTGCGCCCGGTGTATACCTCTGCGAGCTGCCAGCGACAAACGGGCAGACCGCTATGGGAACCCTCCTCGACGAGAAAACCGGCACCGCTGCTGCGCTATTGCGAGCCAGAGGTGGTCCTTTCTGCCTCCTGGACGAGAAGGACAAGGAACACCAGCTGGCCGCCTGGGCCGCAGTACTGGAGTCAGTCTCGGCCCAGCGCAGTTCGCTGGCGCGGCTGCAATGGTGCCAGCGCGCCTTGCCGGCCGACAGCGAGCCCCTTCTGGCTCACCTCCGCTCGACGGGCGACGCAGCCAGCCCAGGGTTCGACGGTCATGCCCTGTTGCTGGAGCGAGCCGGGAAAAGGTCGTGGCGGCACGAGACTTTTCTGGTCGTTTCGGTACGATGCCGCGGACGTCACGGGCATCGCGGGCCGACCGCCGAGGGAGCGGCGACGTTGCGCAACCAGGTGCGGGCCATCCGAGCGCAGATGCGCAGTGCCGGGTTTGTATGCGAGGGTGTACTCGACGCCGCCGGTGCCGCCACGGCCATTGGTGGTTTCCTGGTCGCCGGGCTCAACCAAAACCCCGGCGCCTTCCCTTGGCCTTTAGCGGTCGAAGAACATTGGTCAGAAGTCCGCGCCGAGGGGTGCTGGCACCGCACGTTCTGGGTAGCCGAATGGCCCCGGAGCCGGGTAGGCCCGATTTTCTCAGCCCCTTGCTGGTGGGGACGGCGAGACGTTCCGTCTCGGTGGTGATGGCGCCCATACCTCCTGAGCGAGCCGCCCGCGACGCCGAGTCTTCGCGGACAGCTGAGGTCGCTGACGCGCAGTTGAGGGCGCAAGGTGGTTTCCTGCAAACCGCCCGGCAGCGCCGGCAGTCTGAGGCCCTGGAAGGGAGGGAGACCGAGCTGGCCGACGGTCGGGGCGCCTTCGAGTTGGCCGGCTATATAACGGTTTCGGCGTCCGACAAACCGGGCCTGGAAGAAGCGGCGTCCGAACTCGAGCGGGCGGCGGGAGCGGCCAAGCTCAGCCTGCGCCCCCTTTACGGCCAGCAAAAGGAAGCTTTGGGGTGGGCGCTGCCTTTCGGCCGAGGCATCTGAACCACCATTTCGAACCTCTGGCCCCTCCAGGTGGAACCCTGACCCGACGGCCGGTGTTAAGGGGTCGTGGGGCTGAGCAGCGGTCTCAGCGACGGACCGCTACAGTTCCTCAATCCAGACTGAGAGGGCCATGGCAATGCAGCTTCTGTCTCGACGTAAGTTCGCGGTCCTTGTCCTTTTGACCGTTTTCGCCTTTTTATTGCCGGCCTTTGGGTCGTTGAGCGAGGCTCAGTCAGTTAGCCCGTCCGCCGTCGGACAGATAGCAGCGGGTGCTCGGCTCTCAGTGGCCGAGGACACCACTCCCTCCAACGCGGGTTACAACTGCGTTTCGCTAGCCAGTCTGGTGACGGCCAAAGCCGGCCCGCCTGGGACGCTTGCGGTTCGCCTCGCAGGCTTTGAGGTGACGTACACCGGGAAGGAGGCCCGCTTGGCCACGGGACTGTTCGCCTACCCGGGGAACATGACCGTAACCGGGGCCAACCAGACCTGGACTTTGCCCCGCCCCGCCGACCCCAAAAACGTTTATTTCGAACTGAGCGGTTTGTGTGCGGTCCAGGTCACCCCGGGCGCTCCGCCCGACGTGCTGTCTGAAGGCTATTCGGGCGGGGCGCACTGCTGTTACGGACCAACCCTCTACCGGTCATCGGCCGGTGGCTACCGGGCCCTGGAGGACCTGACCAAGCCCGGGGCAGGAAAGGGCTTGCACTGGAACGCAAATGAAGGCTTCCAGCCGAAGGTAGTAGGCACGGCCGTCGTCCTCGAGAGCTCGGACGGGGCGTTCCCGTACACCTTCGGCTGCTATGCGTGCACCCCCGCGCCGGCCCGATTGTTCTCGGTGGCGAACGGCGGCCTCGTAGACGTGACGACCCGTCATCCCGCACGTATCAGAGCTGAGGCCGCCGGAGCGTGGAGCTCGGCACAGCACTCACTGCGCTCCGCCTCGGACGCCGGTCTGGTCGAGGGCCCGTTGGCCGAGTGGGCAGCGGACAAATGCGAGCTCAACGAAGGCGCCCAGATGTGGAGCACGCTCGAACACTTACAGGCGCAGGGACGGCTGGCGGCGGCCGAGCAACAGTCGCTCGAGAACAAGCAGGCTTTTCCCGCCCAATTGAAGGCGTTCCTGCTTGGGCATGGGTACTGCCAGGGTCAGTTCTAGGCCGGCACTGCGGTGTGCGGTGCGGTCGCCGTTTCAGATTTTCGGCTCTTTCGGGCCAGTCTTGCTCTTTCGGCGTATTTTTAGCCCGTTTCCGTCAAAAAGCACGCCGAGATGGGCAAAATGCCCCGAAAGAGGCCCTTGTTCGCCGTCGATGAGGCGCTGGTGGGCCGCAGCTGAATTGCCGCCTGGTCGCCGGCCGCTCCGCCGCCTGGCGCCGGCCGCTCGCCGCCCGTCCCGTCACCGCCGCCCAGCCAACCCGACCAGCGCCAGACATCGACCGCGACAACTGGCCCCGCCGGCGGCCGTTCAACGTATTCGACGTACCGGCTCTGCAGTGCTGAGATGGCGTGCTGATGCTCGTCCGACCCGCTCGCCACGTAATCGCCCCGTACCGTCGGCCCGGGCCCACCACAACCGGCTCCAGTCATCGTCGTAGTAGTCGACGAGCAGGGCCACGAACGGGTTTTCGGCCATGTTTGCCAACCGCCGCAGTGCCGTCGTCCGCTTTGGCTTGTGGTCGACCGCGCTGTAGATGATGTCGCCTTCGACCGCGAACACGATGGGCACGATGTGGGGGCGCCCGCCAGCATCGGCCGTGGCCAACCGGGCGACACGCGCCGACGCGAACCGCCGGCGGGCCTCCCCGGGCGTCACTTTCGGCGCCGTTTGGGCGAGAACGCGGCGCTGGTGATCACCCGATGCCTCGAACTCGACCCACGCCGGCGAAATCCGGCCATCCGAACGACGTGCGCATCGGCACTTCCTCCACGAGCGCACCCGTGTACGGCGCGTCGACCATCAAACCGTCCCCGGCGTATATGGCGACGTGGTCCACCTCTCCGGCGCCGTGGGCCCTGCGAAGAACAAAAGGTCGCCGGCCCGAGCCTGCCCGAGGGGGATCGGGATGGTGGCGCGCCTCTGGTCTGCCGCGTTGCGCGGGAGCATGATGCCGTAACGGGCGAAGACTGAGTAGACCAGGCCGGAGCAGTCATAGCCAAAACCGCTTGTCCCACCCCACAGGTAGGGGAGCCCGATGAACAGCCGCGCTTGGCTAACGATGGCGCTACCCGGGACCGCGGCGGCGTCGACCGGGGCCACAGTGGCTTGTGCCAGGGCGCCCTCCCCTCCACCTGGGAGCCCGACGAAGGCGTAACCGTGGCTGGCGGACAGCTCGGGCAGCTCGGTGGCGTAACTGAGAAGTAGGCGGCGGCCCCCGACCACGCCCCGCGACTCGGAGTACATCCAGGCCGAAGGGACCGAAACGACCACCGCGTGGTGGGCTGCCGGGGCCCGACCGTGTCCAGCTGCGCGCTCGGCACCCAGCCGATGACACCATTCGGGAAGTGGTTACCGGTTTGGCTCGGGATTGCCACTCGGCTCCATTTGCCGCTCTCGGACAAGACGACAACCTTGCGGCCGTAGACCATTTGAGTGTCGATGCGGCCGTGCAGGCCGAGCCGTCCCGTAACCGTCATCGACCCGAGCCATGTGCCGATCCGCGCCGGGTCGGTGAGCGCCGGCCCGTCGAGCGGGCGGGGGCTCGTCGGGTGGATCCAGACGGTAGCCACGGACACCTGAACCCAGGCCGGCACGCCCGGCGTTAGGGCACCCGGTGCGGGGACGCCCTGTCCCGACGCGGCAGCCACGTTGGCTACGAGGCCGCCGGTCATAAGCAGCACCGCTAACGTCCCGGCTGCAACTCGCTTAAGTCGCTTAAGCACCCCGATCGAACCAGTGTCGCGCCGTGCGGCGACCGCCGTCACGAGGACACGCGTCTCCCGCGCCGTCACGTGCGCTAACCGGTCCCGGGCTGCCACCGGTAACACCGTAGGGGTTCTCCCAGAAGGGACTCGTCTACCTCCACGCCAAGCCCCGGTCCCGACGCGACGCCGCCCCAGCCGTCTTTCGAACTTGGCGCGTACCCAGCCACGTGCTCGAGGGTCCAATCGTTCATAAACGAGGCCGCATAAAACGCCTGTGGTGAAGTGCTGGCCGCCAGTTGGCTGACGACGGCCGTGGTCAGGTCCCCGCCCCACGTATCTTCGATGGTCAGGCGTAGGCCGAGGACCTCGGCCAACTCACGGATACTCCGGGCTGCCGCCAGGCCTCCGACGCGGCTGATCTTCAAGTTGATGCCGTCCATCACGCCCGCCTGATGGCAGCGCAAGAGCGACGCCACGTCCGTAATTACCTCGTCGAGGACGAACGGGAGCGCCGTGCGCTCCCGAAGCGTGATGCACTCTTCGATGGTCGGGCACGGTTGTTCCAGGCGGACGCGAGGCATGTCCTCCAGCATCCTGACCGCCAGGGTGGCGTCTTGAAGCCGCCACCCGCCGTTGGCGTCCGCCACGATGACGTCTTCATCGCCGGTCGCGTCAACCACGGCCCTCACACGGGCTACATCTTCGCCAGGGGTGCCGCCGATCTTCAGCTGGAACCGGTGGATCCCCGACGCCCGGGCGCGGGCGGTGAAATCGGCCATTTCCTCTGGTGCACCGAGGGGGACGGCGACGTAGAGCGGGAACCGTTCCTGGCGCAACCCGCCGAGCAAAACGTGACAGGGAAGGTCGACGATCTTCCCGAGCAGGTCCCAACACGCCACCTCGAGCACGCTTTTGGCGTAGCCGTGCCCACGCAAAGCCATTTCCATGGCATCGGCGACGGCCCCGAGGCTGGTCACGTCGGCCCCGAGTACCGCCGGCCCGATCTCCTCGAGGGCGGCGATGACCCCGCCGGCGAAACCGGGCAGGTAGGTGGGACCCAGCGGGCATACCTCGGCAAAGCCAGCCAGCCCGTTGCTGGCCGTAACAGAAACGACCACGCTGGGCAGCGTGGATATCTCTCGGCCCTGGGACATCACGTAGGTGCCATGGGCGTAGGTGAGGTCGTAGGAATACACCCGCACCTCGGCGAGCCGCTCGCCACCGTCGCTCTCGATCAACGGTCCCCTCTCTCCCTCGTTTGACTGCGCCTCACCCTCGGTTGCACACTAACAACAGCCCGGAACTCGTCTAATCATTACATAAGCTAGGCGGCCTGTTCCACCCCCAACTTGTGCGTCCGCCGCGGTCTCAGTAGTGTCAGAGCGCATCCCCGGACTGGATAATCTGTCCATTGCTGCGGCAGTATTCTCAAACGGTGGCGTCTGTGCGACGGCCGCCTGAACCGCTATGGAAGCCACGATTGACTGTTGACAATCTATTGAGTCACTGCTAGCTTACCTCGTACTTGCTAGGCCGAAAGGGGGACGAGGAAATTACATGGCATTTAGGCACTCCCCCCAACGTCATTCGATGTCTTGGTCCTTCATCGAAAGTTCCGGCCTCGTCGCGGTACGCAAAACGGGTAGTCGATGAGCAAGCTGAATTGTGTTCTCGTCCTTGCTGACGACATGGGGTACGGCGACCTCGGCCGGTTCAACGAGGGCCGCTCCCACACGCCGAACCTCGATGCCCTGGCGAGTGACGGTGCCTGCCTGACCCAGCACTATTCCGGGTCGCCCGTCTGTTCTCCGGCGCGTGCGTGCCTTCTCACGGGCAAGTACCCGCACCGCACGGGCGCGATCGACACCCTGCACGGGCGCGGGCTTGATCGAATCACGCTCGGCGAACGGACCATCGGCGACGTCTTTACCTCAGGAGGGTACCGCACGGGCCTGATCGGAAAATGGCACAACGGCGCTCTTGATGCCCGCTTCCATCCCAACGCTCGCGGGTTCGAGGAGTTCGTTGGCTTTTGTGGTGGCTACTCGGACTATTACGATTACCACCTTGACGTAAACGGTCGGGAGCACAAGGGCGACGGCCGGTATCTCACCGACGCGCTGACAGACCACGCCCTGGAATTCATACGCAGACACCGGCACGAAGCATTCTGTTTGGTTGTCGCATACAATGCTCCACATTTTCCAATGCAAGCCCCAGACGATATTGTCCAGCGCTATTTAGATATGGGACGTTCGAAGGGTGTCGCGCTCACTTACGCAATGATCGAGGTCATGGACCAGGGCATCGGCCGCTTACTGGCCGAACTGAGCGACCAGGGGCTAATCGACGACACTCTCTTCTTGTTCACGAGCGACAATGGTCCGTACCTGGGCGAAGTCGCCGGCGTGAGCCTGGACCGCTTCAACTACGGGCTTCGGGGCGCGAAGCACTACGTGTTCGAAGGAGGGGTCCGCGTCCCCACCATTGTCCGGTGGCCCGCCAGTTGGCCTCGGGGGATAGTAGTTGACCAGGTGCTCCATTTCTCCGATTGGCTTCCCACACTCGCACACCTCGCTTCGGTACCGTTACCCGGCGAACATGACCTCGATGGCCGGGATGTCACGGACGCTCTTGTTGGAAAACCTCTGGTTACCTATCCCCGGCGGTTCTGGCAAAACAACCGTTACGCCCCACGGGTCGAAGGGAATGCCGCCGTACGCGACGGCAATTGGAAACTGGTCAGGCCGGCCATCCCGGCGTTGATGAAGGTCACGGACTCGGACCGGATGATCGACCGTGCCCTCAACCTTCACGAGGCTGGTCGAATTGTGGAGGTCGACACCTCACCCCTACCCGAGTTTGAGCTCGGAGCGCCGCCCGTGCCAATGCTGTTCGACATTGCCCTCGACCCGTTCGAGCTCAACGATGTGGCTTCAGCGCATCCTGAACGAGTGACCATGATGACATCCGAGCTCGAGCATTGGTTCGAAGACGTCGAGCAGGACCGGCTTCACAGTCTTCTGAGCTCGGGCTAGCGAGGAACCATTACGAGCGACGCCGGCCGCCGCGACCACCAAACCATGAGCAGTCATCGATATTTGGGAAGAAACCGAAAGCAAGGAGTAACACTGTGTACTTCAGAAATAAGCGTTCAATAGCGGTATCCTTATCGCGGCCTGGGCGAAAGTATGTGGCATTGATCGTGTGCGCCACGACTGCGGTCGGAGTGGCCGGCTTGGGAAGTGTGGCCGCTGCTTCACCCTCTCGAGTAGCCGCGCAAAGCTCTTCGGGCCCTGTGCTGACCTGGGGCCAAGCGGCTGACCCCGGCTCGTTATGGAATGCAACGGACTTTAACGCGACTGATGGTGCGCCGATCATGTCCCTCGTCAATCAGGGCTTGCTTTCCTTCAATGCCAATAATCAACTCGTTCCCACGCTGGCCTCCTCCTGGAAGCAGGTTACGCCCACTCATTATGTCTACACAGTCCGCAAGGGCGTTCGTTTCTCTGACGGTAACCCGCTGACGCCTCAAGACGTCGTCTACTCCTTTGATGTTCAACGAAACCCGGCGGTCGCCTCGGACGAATCAACTTTCTTTACCGATATAAAAAGTGTGACCGCATCGGGAGACAACGTTAACGTCCTACTGAACAAACCCGATGCCATCTGGACAGATATTCCTGCTCATGAAGGCGGCTACATCTATGAGCAGAAGAGCCTTCAAGGGCACTTGAAAAACTACGGCACACCCACGGCACTCCCGATCGGGACGGGCCAGTATGAGGTCCAAAGCTATACCACGGGTTCGAATATCACGCTGGTGAGGAACCCCTATTACTGGGGGCCCAAGCCGTACTATAGCGAGATCGTCTTCGACATTATCCCGGACCCACAAACGCTCTTCCTGTCGCTCGAAGCCGGGAAGATCAGTGGGACATTCGACGTGCCCGCCGGTAACCTGAAGACGTGGCAAGCTGTGCCTTCGATCCACATAACGAAGTACCCGGCGGACGGGTTCTTTGGCCTGACTTTGGACGAAACGCAGGCTCCATTCAGCGACATTCACGTCCGTAAGGCGATCGCATACGCCACTAACAGAGCCGGGATTGCGGCTGCTGTTTTCGGCAACACGGCTGTGGTGGCCAAAACACTCGACGACCCCAGGACGTTCCAGGGTATCCTGCCTGCTTCAGAGGTGTCCAAGCTCTTCGGCCCGATACCCGCCTATTCGTACAATATTGCTGCCGCAAAGGCGCAGATGGCCGAGTCGTCGGTACCGAAGGGTTTCAGCACGACGCTCAACGTAGCGGCCGATTGCGCGTCGTGCTCTACGATTTCGGAGGCAATGCAGCAGACGCTGGGCCAAATTGGGATCAAATTATCCTTGAAGACTCTGCCAGGGCCGGCGCGCTTTCAGCTCATCTTGAAGCACGGTAAGGATCTTGGGATACAGTTGATTGGCAACCTCGCAGATGTACCAAACCCCATCGAGTTGCCGTGGCTCTATTATGCGAGCGATCAGGCCGTTAGAGGTGGGAATAACTCCTCGAACTTCGACAACGCGACGGTTGACAAGATCATAAATAGCGGAATTGTCAGCACCAACTTCGCGCAGGTGGCAACGGATGCCATCGCGGCGGAGACGATCGCCGCCAAGAGTGTGGCCATGGTCCCGATGGTCAACCTCGATGACGTGGCTGCGACACAGGGCAACTTGACGCTCGTCAACCCCGGTGCGTTCTTCATGGATTACCAGTGGATCGACCAGTTGCGCCGGTCCTGACGTAGCGGAAATGCCGTCAGGTCCACGAACGCAGGCCGCGACGGCCGGAGCGCTGGATTGCCAGCGCTGCCGGCCGTGGGCCTCCTCGAGCTCCATCACAAAGGAGTGAACGATGGGCCGTAGCCGCTTCTGGCGCTACTTTGCTCATCGGGTGGCCCTTTTGGTGCCTCTGGCATTCTGTGTGACGCTATTTGTCTTCCTGCTGTCGTCAATGGTCCCCGGGGGGCCGGTGGCGGCGATCGTAGGGAGCCATCCGCTCAATGAGACGACAATCGAAGAGCTTCGACGCAAACTGGGGCTGAACCAGCCACTTTACGAGCAGTACTGGCACTGGCTGCGGAACCTACTGTTCCACTTCAACCTGGGGCAGTCATACGTAACTGGGCAATCCGTATCACAGGCGATCGGGTCGAGAGTCGGTATAACCCTAACCGAGAACGTCGGCGGCATCGTATTTGCCTTGCTCCTCGGCGTGCCGCTGGGCGTCCTGGCGGCGCTTCGCCGCGGCGGCCGACTCGACCGTCTTGCCGTTGGTTTCACCGTCTTCGCAGGCAATTCGCCGTCGTACGTTGTGGCTCTGCTCATGCTGTTCGTATTCGGGTTGAAGCTCGGGTGGTTCCCTCTATTCGGAGCGGGCTCTAGCTCGATAGGGGACAGGCTGCATCATCTGGCGCTACCCATCATCGTTCTTGGGATTGGTGGCATGGCACTGATGATGCGCATCACGAGGGCCGCGATGCTGGAGCATCTGGATCAGGATTACGTTCTGTTCGCACGGGCTCGGGGGTTATCGAGTTGGCGAGTGGTCGTGGAGTACGCGTTCCGCAACTCCCTGATCCCCATCCTGACTGCGTTCGGCCTGTTGTTGATAGGTGTTCTCACCGGGTCCGCCTTCGTCGAGACGGTCTTCGGGTTACCCGGCCTTGGGGCGCTGCTCGTCAACGCGGTGGACCAGGTAGACATACCGATGATCCAGGGCCTGGTGCTGGTGGTGGCCATCTGGATCGTGATCGCCAACATCATTGTCGACCTGATCTATGCATTGGTTGACCCGCGGGTTGGATTTGGTCGGGCGGCCCGATAATGTCCGTCGCGACGGCCACAATCGAACCGAGAGCGCGTGTGCGCCGACTGCCCGCGGCCCCGTTCATGGTCTACCTGGCCTTCGGCTTCCTCTTACTGGTGGCTGTGCTGGCGCTTTTCGGAACCTACATTTTCCCTGGGTCGCCGAAGACGCAGAACCTCTTCCTTACCTCACAGCCGCCGAGCGCGAAGTACTGGTTTGGTACGGACGATCTTGGCCGCAATGTGTTTGTGCGCGTCGTTGCCGGTTCTCGCACCGCCCTTATAGGCCCGACGTTCATTGCCTTGACTGGCCTGATCGGTTCGAGCATTCTCGGTATCGCAGCCGGTTACATCGGCGGGACCGTCGATATGACGATTTCCCGGGCGGTAGATTTTATGTTTTCTTTGCCCGGGCTCCTGATTGCGATTGTCATTGTGTCTGTGGTGGGCGGCGGCTACGTCGTTGCCGTTTTGGTACTGAGCGTGCTCAATGTCCAGGGAGACATTAGGATCGTAAGGAGCGCGGCCGTGAAGCAGCGTAGCCTGGCCTATATCGAGTCGGCCCGTACTCTCGGGGTCCCGCCTAGCCGCATCATGTACAGGCATATTTTGTTGAACATCTTGCCTATCCTCGTGGCTGACCTCGCCCTGGACTTCGGCGGCGCGCTGGTGGCATTGGCGGGCCTCGCCTTCCTCGGTCTCGGTGCTCCGGCTGGCAGCACAGAGTGGGGTTCGATGTTGGCGGAGGGCCAGTCGCTACTGTTCCAGAACCCCGCCGCCGCTCTTGGTCCCGGTCTGGCCATTGTCTTGCTGGCTGTCAGCTTTAGTTTAATAGGGGACTGGGTGTACGACCGCTTCGCGAAGTCAGTTCGTGGTGACCGATAGCCGCTCTGCGCCGCCCGCCGGTAATTTGCTGAGCGTCCGTGACCTGGTGGTGGAATACCAGGGCGACACCGGTGCCGTCAGGCCGATAGTCACGGGTATCGACCTCGACGTCAACAACGCCGAGACCGTCGGCATTGTCGGAGAATCGGGCAGCGGGAAATCGCTGAGCGCCCGCGCCATCATGCGGTTGCTACCGACCGGCGTGCGGTCATCCGGGTCGGTCAGGTTTCGCGGGAGAGATATTTTCTCCCTGTCCTCGAGGCAGATGGCTGATGTCCGAGGTTCTCAGGTGTCCATGCTTTTCCAGGACCCATTTACGATGCTGAACCCCGTATTTCGAGCCGGTAGGCATATCGAAGAGGTCCTGCGCTCTCGGGGCCATGATCGGCTCTCGAAATCAGCGGCTCGGGTTGAAGCCCAGCGCAGACTGGCCGAAGTTGGCATTGCCGACCCAGATGCGTGCCTTCGGTACCCGTTCCAGCTTTCGGGTGGCATGCGCCAGCGGGTCGCTCTTGCTTCCGCTCTTGCGGGTGACCCGGAACTGTTGATTACCGACGAACCGACAACGGCGCTCGATGTCACCACAGAAGCGGAGATCCTGAAGCTACTCAAACAAGTCCAGGCCCAGCGAGGTATGGGGCTGGTTCTCATCACTCACGACCTGCGGATCGCATTCAGTGTATGCGAGCGCATCTACGTCCTGTACGCCGGGTCGCTCGTGGAAATGGCACCCGCGTCACTCCTTCAAGAGGAGCCGCTCCACCCCTACTCTCTCGGTCTCATGCTTTCCGAGCCGGCTGCAGACCGCCGGCAAGCGACACTGACCAACATCCAGGGGTCAGTTCCGGCTCCGTCTGAAGTGAGGGGGATGTGCGCGTTCGCCCCCCGTTGTCGCTGGGCAAATGAAGCCTGCCGGTCAGCGAAACCCCCGTTAGCCGAATTGCGGCCCGGCCGGTACTCAGCGTGCGCCCGTGTCGACGAGATTGCGAGCGACATGGCGCGTATGCGCCTCTCCCTCACGGAGGATGTGCCGTCCCCCGAGCCCGCGCGCGCAGTCGACTCGTTGCTCAGCGTCGAGGACGTCTACAAAGTGTTCAATGACCGGACGCAACGCTCTGTGAAAGCTCTCTCCGGAGTAACCATCGAAGTCGGGCACAACGAGAGCGTCGGGTTGGTAGGGGAGTCGGGCTCAGGTAAGTCGACGCTGGGGCGGTGCATCGTAGGTCTTGAGACGCCAAGTAGCGGTCGAATCGAGCTGGCTGGGCGAGATATCACTGATCTCAGCCGGTTGAAGAGCGAGGAGCGCGAGACGGCTCGACAGCTGGTCCAGATCGTCTTCCAGGATCCTTACTCCAGCCTGGACCCGATGCAAACTATCGGCAGTTCTTTGCGAGAGATCCTGTCTATTCACAAATACCCGCGCCATGATATTGAGGCGCGCATCAACGAACTGTTGGGCCTCGTCCGCTTACCGGTCAACTATGCGCGCCGCAAACCGTCGGCCCTATCCGGTGGCGAACGACAGCGGGTAGCGATTGCGCGTGCACTGGCCGTAAATCCGCGCCTCCTCGTTTGCGACGAACCGGTGTCGGCCCTTGATGTCTCGGTCCAAGCGCAAGTCCTCAGCCTTTTCCGGTCACTCAGGGAGGAACTTAAGCTCAGCTACCTCTTCATTACTCATGACCTGGCTGTGGTGCGCCAAATCGTAGACCGCGTGTACGTGCTTTATCGTGGAGAGATAGTCGAACATGGTCCGGTTGACCAGATCCTGGACTTGCCCACCCACGACTACACCGCACGACTAATCGCTTCCGTCCCAAAGTCGGCCTCGCGGCTGAGCCTTGAACAGCCGCTCGGTCCTTCGAGTACCGAGCTCGTCAATGCGCCAGTCCCGGACAGGACAGGACCAAATGTTGATTAGCGTCCCTACGACGATGCACTGGAGGCGCCTCATGAAGGGTTTGGGCCTGGTCCGCGCAGCGGTCGGCAGCTCGCGGAGGCGGCCCAGAGCAGGGCGGCGGCCAAGTCCGAACCAGGAAGGCTAACCATGGCTGACGCTCATACCCTGTGGTACGCCCAGCCAGCGGCGCGCTGGCTAGAGGCGCTGCCCATCGGCAACGGCCGGCTGGGGGCCATGATGCACGGGCGGGTGCACAAGGAGGTGGTCCAGCTGAACGAGGAGAGCCTGTGGACCCGGCCCATAGGACGCCGCGAGAACCCGCTCGCTTTGGCCCGCCTAGGCGAGGTCCGCCAAGCGTTGCTCGACGGCGACGGCCGGCGGGCTCACTTCCTGGCCGAACTGGGGTCGTTCGGCGTGCCCCGGTCCCAGGCTGCGTACCAGACCCTTGGTCACCTGACGCTGCTCAGTTTCGGCCACCACGAGGAATGGGCCAGTGACTACAGGCGCAGCCTGGACTTGCGGGAGGGCATGGCTCGGCTCTCCTACAAGTTGGGAGACGTAGAACACCGGCGGGAAATTTTCGCCAGTGCTCCAGACCAAGTCATCGTCGTCCACCTCGAGCCCACCCCCCCGGCCCCTCTCGAGTTGGGCGTCGAGCTTTGGCGTCGGTTTGACGGCCGGAGCGAGGCAGTCGAGCCGAACGAGCTCGAGTTCCGCGGCCGCTGCGGGGCCAACGGCTCCCGTTTTGTGGCCCGGTGCCGCGTCGTCACCGATGGCGGCAACGCCGAAGGAGTAGGCGACCATTTACACATCTCCGGCGCCACTGCCATCACAATTTTGTTGGCGGTAGAGAGCGATTTTTCTCGGGTGCAGGGCCGCGAAGCCAGCCCGGAAGTGCTGGCCGAACGAGCGCTTTCCACTATTGAAAGAGCCTCGGCCCTGGGCTGGGAGGAGCTGAGGGACCGGCACCTGGCCGATCACGCCGTCGCCCTCGGCGGTTTCGACCTCGATCTGAGGCCCACCTTTCCTGACCTTGAGGAGCTGCCCACCGACGCTCGTCTCGCCCGCCTCCGGCAAGGCCGTGACGACGCCGGGCTGCTGAAGCTATACACGATGTTCGGGCGGTACCTCCTGGCCGACAGCAGTCGTCCCGGGACTCTGCCGGCCAACCTGCAGGGCATCTGGAACGAATCGTTCATGCCCGCCTGGGACTCGAAGTTCACTATCAACGTAAACGCGCAGATGAACTACTGGGGGGCCGAGACGGCAAGCCTCTCGGAGTCTCACCTCCCGCTTTTTGACTTGCTCGACCGTATGCGGGCCCATGGGTCAGAGGTGGCCCGCGTCCACTACGGCTGCCGGGGTTTCGTAGCCCACCACAACACTGACCTGTGGGCCGATTGCGCTCCGCTCGACAATGTGAACTGTGGCCTTTGGCCCTTCGGGGCCGTTTGGCTCGCCCTGCACCTCTGGGAGCATTACGCCTTCGACCCGGACGACAATTTCCTGGCTGAGCGGGCATGGCCGATAATGAGCGAAGCGGCCCGGTTCCTCCTCGATTTTGCCGTCCGCGATGAAGAAGGCCGGCTCATGATGGGGCCGAGCCTGTCGCCTGAGAACGCTCACCGTGACCCCACTGGCGTCCGTATTGCATTGACGATGAACGCCACCGGCGACGTCGAGCTGGCTGCGGCCCTGTTCGCCCGCTGCCTCGACGCTGCGGCGTTACTGGGGATCGACGACGACATCTGCGCCGAGCTGGAGGCGGCCAGAGCCGCTTTGCCGCCGCTGCGGTCCGGCCGCCATGGCCAACTGATGGAATGGCTTCACGACTACGAGGAGTGGGAGCCAGGCCACCGCCATTACTCGCACCTGATCGCCCTCTACCCCGGCGATGCCATCTCTCCGAGACGCACTCCGGGCTTGGCGCGGGCGGCCCGGACGTCGCTATTCCGCCGGCTATCCAACTTCACCGGAGGGGCGGGAGGGTGGAGCCGAGCGTGGGCGGCGGCCCTGTGGGCGAGGCTAGGAGAGGGCGACCTCGCCTACGAGCAACTGTTGTTACTGCTACGAGACCACACCGAACCGAACTTGATGGACAGCTCGCCGCCGGGAGGGACCAACCCGTTGTGGACCTTTCAGATAGACGGCAACCTGGGGGCGGTCGGTGCCGCCTGCGAACTGCTCGTGCAGTCGCACGACGCTGGTATTGACCTGCTGCCGGCCCTACCCTCGGCGTGGCCCAACGGCTCGGTGCGGGGGCTGCGGGCGCGCGGCGGCCACCAACTCGACCTCGTCTGGCAGGACGGGACGCTAGACCACGCCACGCTTAGGTCGGGCCGCGGGCTGCCGTGTGCGCTGCGGGACGCGGCCCATCTCCTTGTCGAACAGGATGGCCAACCCGTGAAGAGCTATCTCTCACCTTCGGGCGAGCGTTGCTTCGCCACGGAGACGGGCGCCCGTTACCGCCTCACGCCGACCGGAATACCCCAACCTGGTGCCCTTGTCGAGCCTCCCGCCGTCCTGCCGGCCTGGGGCCAGCCCGTCTCAATGCGATCGGAGGTATGAGGGTATGACGATTTCAGCTACCCATCAACGCCAACTCGGCTACGAACCACTTCCCGAGCTGTTCCAAACCAATTTCAGCCCGGAGGAGCTGGCCTCCAGAAGGGGTGCCATATTCGACCGCATCGGTGGCGACGATATCGCCCTTCTGCAGGGCGCCGCCGCGCCGGCGACGTCTGAGTTCTTCCGCCAGACCAACGATTTCTTTTACCTGTGTGGGGTGGAAGTACCCCATACCTACTTGTTGCTCGACGGTCGCACGCGAGCGACAACGCTGTACCTACCTCACCGTGATCCCGCCGTAGAAAGAAGCGAAGGGCGGCGGCTGTCGGCCGAGGACGCCGAGGAAGCCGAGAAGCTCACTGGCATCGAGTCGGTCCAGGGTGTCGAAGCGCTCTCACTCGACCTGCAGCGGCTCGTGCTAAAGCGGGGCCGGTTCCGGTGCTACACACCCCTCAGCCCGGCCGAGCAGGCGCGGGCCATGCGCGACCAGCTCCTCCGTGCCGCGGCCACGGCCGCCTCAGACCCGTGGGACGGCGCCTCCACGCGCGAAGCGCGCTTCGTCGAGCGCCTCCGGGAACGCTTCCCTATGCTCGCCATCGCCGACCTTTCACCCCTTCTCGACCGCTTGAGGTTGGTGAAGAGCGAAAGCGAGCTACAGCTCTTGCGCACCGCCGCCCGCCTGTCCGCACTGGCAGTGACAGAGGCGATGCGGTGCACTCAGCCCGGGGTCATGGAGTTCGAGCTCGCCGCCGTGGCCAACCTTTGCTTCACCGCCGGCGGGGCGCGCGGCGAGGGCTACCACGCCATTATCGGCGGAGGTACCAACGCCTGGTTCGGGCACTACGGGCGCCTCGGGTCCCCCCTCCTGGGCGGTGACCTCGTCCTTATGGACTATGCGCCCGATGTCGCTTATTACACGAGCGACATTGGCCGAATGTGGCCTGTGAGTGGGGGCTACAGCCCGTCACAGCGCGTCGCTTACGGGTTCATAGTCGACTACCACCGTGAGCTCCTACGAAGGATCCGGCCGGGGGCAATGCCCAGCGATATCCTCGAGGAGTCGGCGGCCACAATGCGCGATCGGGTCGGCGGGCTGGATTTTTCAGGGCCGGCGTACAAGGAGGCAGCGTTAGCGGCGCTCGAATGGGACGGCCACCTTTCCCACCCCGTCGGGATGTCGGTGCACGACGTTGGCGATTACACCAACGCTCCCCTCGAGGTGGGGATGGTCTTCTCCATTGACCCGATGATGTGGGTACACCCCGAACGCGCCTACATCCGATGCGAGGACACCGTCGTCGTCACCGGCAGCGGCGTGGAAGTGCTGACCGTCGACGCCCCACTTGACCTCGATGATGTGGAGCGGGTGATGACAGAGCCAAGCGGGCTCTCTTCTGTGCTGACCGCCCGGCCGTGGTGGTTCGGCCCCCGATGACCCCGGTGGGCGACCTCCGCTCGACGGCCGCGCTGCCCCGCCCACCTGCGACAGCGCTCGGTTCAGCGCCCGCGGTCCATGCCCGGCCGTTGGCGGCCCAAGTGGCCCACGAGTTGATGAGCGCGGTCCTCCAGGGTGCGTTCAAGCCGGGCGACACCATCCCGTCGGAGGAGGCCCTATGCGAGCGCTTCGACGTCAGCCGACCGGTTGTCCGCGAGGCCGTAAAGACGCTGGCCAAGGTGGGAATGGTGCGCACCCGTCAGGGCCAAGGGTCGATGGTACTGAGCGAGGAGCACTGGAACGAGCTTGCCCCTGAGCTGCTGGTCGCTCGGTGCGAAACGGGCACTGCAGATGAGGTCCTGGCCGAAGTCATAGAACTGCGCGGCGTGCTCGAGGCCCGAGCGGCTGAGGTCGCGGCCAAGAGAGCGGGGCCGGTGGACCTGGAACGCTTGCACGCCCATCTGGTGGCTATGAAGACCATGGCCGACGACCGCGAGCAGTACCTGTTCCACGACCTGCAGTTCCATCGCGAGGTCTTACGCCTGGGCGGTAACCGGCTGGTGGTCAAGCTGTTCGACCTGCTCGAGCCCATGCTGCTCTCGGCCCGGCAGGTGGCCCTGGACCATCAGGAACTGCCAGAGGGCATGCTCCGGGGTATTGACGAGCACGAGGAGATCTTCGACGCGCTGGCCCACCATTCGCCCAAGGGGGCTCGCAAAGCGGTCGAGCACCACCTCTCCCGCATCAGGCGCCGCGTCGATGCCTTCGGGGCCTCTCCACCACCGAACGGGAGGGCAACGACGGCCGGGAACGGAAAACGTCGTCACGGCGGGCCGCACCCGCCACCCGCGGTCCCGGCCATTTGACGCGCCGTAGCTGAGGCGACTTCGCCCCAGCGGCGGGGAACGCCTGGGGCGGTTTATACGCACAATTCGTCATAAGCCGACCCAAGCGGTTCTGTGGCTAGCTGTCTATAATGCCATTTCATGTTCTTCCATTCCGACCCTCTCGTGCAGGAGCTTCTGTGAGCCGGAAGAGAGGGCTACCGCCGGCGCACCGGGCCACCACAGTGGAGCTACGCACGCTGTACCCGTTCGTCATTCCTGACGTCCTCGGCGTGGACGGTTGTTACATCGGCAGGGAGGCGTCGGGGGGCCTGTTCTGCTTTGACCCATGGGAGTGTTACGCCAAAGGCAAGCTGACCAGCCCCAATATCGTGGTGTTCGGGCAGATCGGCAGGGGGAAGTCAGCCTTCGTCAAGTCGTTCATCTGGCGCCAGCGGCTCTTCGGCCGCCAGTGCTGGGTGCTGGACCCGAAGGGAGAATACGAGGCGCTTGCCCTCGCCTGCGGCGGGTCACCTCTGCGGCTCGGGCCCGGGTTGGGCTTACGTCTCAACCCGCTTGACGTCAACCCCGATATGCCCGCCGGTGCCGGTCAGGCCGCCGGGCCAGACGGCCAGGGGCCGCTGGGCCGAACGGGTCAGGTCCCGGCCCACCAGCGCCGGGCCGAACTCTTGGGTGCTTTGCTTGGCAGCTCGCTGGGCCGCCTCCTCCAGCCTGAGGAGCGGGCCGCGGCTGACGTAGCGCTGAGCGCAGCTGAGGAGCGCTCGGCCGTGCCCACCCTGGCCGTGGTGGCCGACGCGCTCCTAAACCCAGAGCCACGACAGGCGGAGCTCCTCGGGACCGACACCGAGGGCTTGCGCCGCGACGGCCGCCAGGTTGCCCTCGAGCTTCGCCGGCTGGTCCACGGCGACCTGGCCGGCATGTTCGACGGGGAGACATCGCCCGGCGTGGAACTGGGGGCAGGCATGGTGGTGCTCGACTTGTCCCGGCTCTACGCCTCCCCGGCCCTCGGGCTGCTCATGGTATGCGCCCTCTCTTGGCTCCAGAGCGCCCTGGCGTCCGGCTCGGCCAAGCGCCTTGTCGTGCTGGACGAAGCGTGGGCCGTCCTCAGCCACCTGGCCACGGCTCGCTGGCTACAGGCCACCTTCAAACTGTCGCGTGCCTACGGGGTGGCCAACTGTGGCCGTCGTGCACCGCCTCTCCGATTTGAAGGCAGCCGGCCAGGACGGCTCCCAGCAACAGCGGCTGGCCGAAGGGTTGCTGGCCGACGCCGAGACCCGGGTGGTGTTCGGCCAAGCGCCAGGGGAAGCCGATCGGGCGGCCGAGCTTCTGGGCTTGTCCAGGACCGAGCAGATGATCCTGGGCCAGCTCCCTCGGGGCGTGGCCCTGTGGCGGGTAGGGCAGACCTCGTACCTCGTCGAGCACGACCTGTCCGACGAGGAAAAGGCGTTGACGGACACGGATGGTGCCATGCGGGCGGCCGCGGTAGCGGAGGCTGGCAGGCCGGGAGCAGACTCCCGAATTGAATTCGGTGTCGCGAAATAGGGTGCCAATTCCCTTGGATGTGACCTCAGGACGGCGGCGCCAATTTCACCTGCGGCTGTGGGTATCGGAACTTCCCGCTGGTCAAGTCGAGGAGTTCTGAGCAGCGGCGGGTCAATAGTTGGAGGGTGACGATTTGGAAAACGCTGGCAATGAGCGGACCGGAGAGGGCGGGCAGGGCTAGGTGCGCCAGATCATTGGCCGGCGGGTTGAGGGTTATGGCGACGGACGGGCACCCGATGGCAGCCGCTTGAGCCAGGATGACGAAATTGCCGGCTTCGGTCGCATCGCCGAGGACCAGTACCGCCCTCCCCTCCTGAAGTGCCTCCATCGGCCCGTGTAGGTAGGAGCGCGAGTCGAACCATGCGGTCGGGATGCGCGTTGCTTCCCGGAACAGCAGTGAACCCTCAGCGGCGGCACTAACGGAAGCCGCATCTCCCACGATGTCAATCGATGCGGCTTCAGCCAGGGGGCCCGCAGGAGTTTTTACGGCGTCGTCCATACGCTCTATGTGCTCGGTTAGTACGGCCGGAACAGCCGACCAGCACGCGGCCGTCGCATCGACCTCGGCGCCGGCCCAGGTCGCCGCCAGCAGGGCCAAAGCCTGCAGGCTGGCCACGTAGCTGGTGGTGGCCGGGACGGAGTCCTCAGTTACACCGCATGAAATCTCGAAGTCGACGACGGTGCTCATTATCGAACTAGGTTCGCCGGTGACACCGATGAGCAATGTGCCCGGGTCCTCGCGTGCTTTGCGTAAGGCTTCGACGGTCTCGACGCTTTGGCCAGAGGCGGAGATCCCAATGTAGGCGTCGGCCAGACCGTGGACGTCACTGGCGTAGAGCTGTCCAGCATCGATAGCAATGGCCCGGACGCCGAGGCCTCTGAAGAGGTACTCAGCCGCCGAGCGCGGCGCAGTAACTGGCGCCGATCCCGATAATGCCGACCACCTGTTGGCGATGGGCCCGTCGGGCGAGCGGAGCGACGGCTTGGCGCAACGTTTCCCGCCCTTCGTCTAGTAACCCCGGCTGGAGAGGAATGGCGCGGCCGTATGGGATCTTCTCCACTTCATATCCTCCCTATTGATGGGCGGCCGGAAAAATCACCAGGCGTAGTCTTCGGGTGCTGGCTGGTGACCGGGAAAGATCTCATCGAGGCGGGCAACGCTAGCTGAGTCGAGGGTGATCGAGATGGCTCGCACAGCAGACGCCAGCTGTTCGAGGTTTCGGGGCCCGATGATGGGAGCAGTTACCCCAGGTTGGCCGAGCAACCATGCCAGCGCCAGTTCGCCCGGCGGGTGGCCAAGCGCGGTCGCCAGGTCCTCGAACTGAGCGAGTTGCTGGCCGCGCTGGGACGCCGCCTCGGCGGCCCGGCCGGAGCGGCGCCGCTCTCCGTCGCCTTTTTCGGCCCCCCTACCACCAAGGATCCCCTCGTGCAGTGGCGCCCAGGCCAAAAAGCCGAGGCCGTAGTGACGTGTAGCCGGTAACACCTCGAGCTCGACGTCACGGGTCAAGAGATTGTAAATGGACTGTTCGCTGACCAGGCCCATGAGGCCGCGCCTGGCCGCCGTCTCCTGCGCCTGGGCGATATTCCAGCCGGCAAAGTTGCTGCTGGCGGCGTAGATAATCTTTCCCTGGGACGTGGCCACCTCGACTGCTTGCCATATCTCATCCCATGGTGTCGTCCGGTCGATGTGATGGAACTGGTAAAGGTCGATGTAATCGGTCTTGAGCCGCATGAGGCTGGCATCTAACGCTCGACGGATATTTAGCGCCGAAAGCCCGCCCTCGTTTACCCCTCTGCCCGTCGATTCGTAGAGCTTCGTAGCCACAACAGTTTGCTCACGGCGCCCGCCTCCTTTGGTGAGCCAACGCCCGACGATTTCCTCTGTGTGGCCCTTGGCGGTGCGCCCACCATAAGTGTTCGCCGTATCGAGGAAATTGACGCCGAGGTCGAGCGACGCATCCATAATCGCATGAGCCTCAGGCTCTCCTACGACCGGCCCGAAATTTACCGTGCCCAGGCACAACCGGCTTACCACCAGGCCAGACCGACCGAGGTGCACGAAGTCCACGGGTCAAATACCTCCGGCCGTGCCGGCGGAAAGGCGAGCAGCCGCGGCGGCGCCGATGAGCCCGGCCGAAGGCCCGAGCGTGGCCATTTCGATACGCGGAGGCCGACCGGGCATGAAGCTGGCGACGACGTCGCGTAACCAGTCCATGTAGGGCCCGAGGTCGGCAGCGATCCCTCCGCCGAGAAGGACGACGCTCGGGTCGAGTACCCCGCAAGTCGTCGCAATGGCAAGTGCCCACCCCTGCACCGCTTCGCCCACTATCTCCCGGGCCACCTCGTCTCCCGCGGTGGCCAGCTGGAGGGCCCTGGGCATCGAAAGGGAGCTATCCGCTTCGACGGTGGGGACAGCCATGCGCCAGGCATCTGCCAGCGCCTGCCCGCCGTAAGCCTCCTCGAGCCAGACGTAGCCGTCCGGCGGCCGGCGCTCGTCAGGCCCACGTCCCCTTCGTTCGACAAGCGGCCCGTAGCGTGGCGAATTGAGCCGCAGTGGGACCATGCCAATTTCCCCCGCGGCACCATGTGCGCCCCGGTAGATCCGGCCATCGACCACGATGCCCATACCAATGTTGGTGCCCAAAGTGAGCAGCGCGAGGCTGCTTTCGCCGCTCCCGGCCCCGTAGAGCAGCTCGCCCAGAGCAGCCAGGCTGGCGTCGTTGTCGACAAGGACGTCAGTGGCAAAGCGTCTCGACAGGCTGTCGCGAAGAGTGGAGCCGGCCGGGAGGCCAGAGCTCAAGTTGACCCTGAGTGAGCCGCCCTCGAGCACGATGGCGGGCACACCGACGCCGATGGGGCCAACCGGCCGGACGGGGGACGCAGCTCCACCCTCACCCATGGACGCTCGCGCCTCGACCAGGACTTCGCCCACGGCGAGGACCATGTCCCCGTCGTAAGCAGCCAGCAGGTCAGGGATGCGTCGCTCGACCAAATAGACGAGGCGGCCGCCTTCGGCCACACCAGCCCGGACGTTTGACGCGCCAACGTCCGCGCACAGGGTGGCCTCGGCGAGCCATTCGCTTTTTGCGGTCACGGCTGGTCAGAATGGGAAAAGCGCGCGGGACAGCTCCTCGGTCAGTGGGGCACCGTACTCGGACACCTCGTAGGCTTCGGCGTAGCGGACTTCGCGGCCGCGGGGCTCGCCATATTTGGCCACCAGGGCGTCGCGGAAACGGTCTGCCTGGGCCGCTGGCTTTTGGGCGGCCCGGTCCCGGAAGTAGGTGCGACGCTCGCTTTCGTCCTCGGGGACCTCGTCGGCGTACCTCTCGATCCAGGGCAACCATTCGGTTATCTGCGACACATGGCTTGTGATCGAATCGAGCTTTTTTTCGATGACAGAGCCGATATCGAACACCAGGTCAGGCTCGATCGGTCTCGGTTTTGTGAACTTATCCGACATGAAGATGACCACTGGCTCGTGGTCGGGGACCGGGGACCTGGGCAGCGCATTCGGGACCATGACCATGTAACAGGCGTCCTGTACCGTCACCCCCGTGTACCGGTGGTCCGGATGGTAGTCATTGGTCCGGTGAGTGGCGATGACGTCGGGCTGGTACTCCCGCACCGCCTGGATGACGCGGTGGCGGTTTTCCAGCGTCGGCAAGAGTGAACTGTCGAGGTTGTCGAAAACGACCGAGTCGGCGCCAACTGCGGCGGCGCCGGCTCGAGCCTCGTCCCGTCGAATGTTGGCCAGCTGGGCCCCACCCAGTTGCTGATGGCCGGCGCTACCGTCCGTCATCGAGATAAAACGGGCCGACCCGCCACGGCCCGTCCAGAGGGCGGCCAAGCCAGAGGCCTGGATTTCGCAGTCGTCGGGGTGGGCGCCAATGCAAAGAAGGCGGGGGGTTGGCAGGTGCTGGTCGCTCACTTGGTTGAATTCCCTTCTCTCTGAGGGGTGCCTCCGGCCGGGGGTGGGCGCCGGGAGCTCAGGTCGACAACTTACCGCGGCACTTTGCGACGGGCCGAAACCTGTGGAACTGCCTGGTCAGCTTGACAACCTTTGGCCGGCTGGTGCCGCTAATGTAACTTACTCACCTAATGAGAAGGTCGTTAGTACTGTGGGTTCCGAATGGGCCGAGGGGGAAGCCGTGGTCGACAGCGCGGCATGCGCGCCTCCTCAAATGAGCGGCTCAGCGGTGGACGGTCCAGCTATAACCAGCGGCGGCGAGTCGTCCCGCGGTCCCCTCCTCAGGGCCGACGGGATAGCAAAACGCTTCGGCAATGTGCGCGCTTTGGCCGGTGTTAGCCTCTCGATCTACCCAGGGGAGATCGTTGCCCTGGTCGGGGACAACGGTGCGGGAAAGTCCTGTTTCGTATCCATTCTCTCAGGAGTGCGGCGGCCCGATTCAGGCCATCTGTACATAGACGGCGAACCGGTCACACTTTCGACACCGGCAGTCGCCCACCGTTACGGCATCGTTACCGTTTTTCAGGACCTGGCCCTGGTCAACGAACGCGACGTGGCCGCCAATATTTTCCTCGGCCGAGAACTGACCCGTTTTGGGGGCCTCGTGGTCGACCGGGCCAGATGCTGAGGGACGCTCAGGCGATCATCCGCCGGCTGCAGGTGGGGTTACCCGATGTGCGCACCCCTGTGAAATCTCTGTCAGGTGGGCAACGCCAAGCGGTGGCCGTTGCCCGTGCCATTGTCCGCGGGAAGGCCCGCATGGTGATTATGGACGAACCCACGGCGGCTCTCGGCGTACGGGAGTCGGGGAAAGTCAATGATTTGATACGGGCGCTCAAGGGTGAGGGGCGAACCGTCCTCCTGATCAGCCACAACGTGGAGCACGTGTTCAACCTCGCTGACCGGGTCGCCGTATTCCGGCTCGGGCACTGTATCGCGGATCTAAAGATCGCAGATACCACGCATGACGAAGTGGTGGGCCTGATCGTGCGGGGGAAGCAGCAGCTGATTTCATGACCTGGACTGTTGAAGACGTCGACGACAGCGGCCCGGGCGAGCTGGGCGAATCCTTTTCCGTCGAGGTCGGCCATCGGCGCCACATCCTCAGCCCGACGGGAGTGCAGGTGGTGGCGATCACGATCGTCGCCGCACTTATGTTCCTGACGTTCTCGATTTTCGCCCCCCATTTCTTCACGCTGTCGAATATCTACACGATGGCCCAGGTAAGCAGTTATACCTTCATTGTCGCCGCCGGCCTCACTTTCTTGTTCATTGCCGCTGAGATCGACCTGTCGCTCGGGGCCAACCTGGCGTTTACCGGCGTGATCATGGGCCTCTGTGTCACCAATTACGGCCTCGACCCGTGGATCGGTGCCCTTTGCGCCATAGTGGCCGGCCTTATAATCGGTGCCATCAACGGTTTCGTGGTGACCGTGATGGGGGTGCAGTCCTTTATCGTGACCCTCGGGATGCTGAGCGTCCTCGGGGGCGCCGCGTTGGTCATAACCGGAGGGTTGCCGATCAATTACCCCGAAAACATGAAGTCGAGCCTGATACCGATCACCAACGGCACCATCCACGGGTTCCCCGTGCCCATAGTGTGGGCGGCCGGGATCTTCCTGGTCTGCGTGTTCGTCCTTCGTTTTACCAAGTTTGGTTACCACGTTTATGCCGTGGGCGGGAACCCCGTGGCGGCGCGGGAGATGGGCGTAAACGTCAGGATGACCAAGTTCCTCTGTTTCGTGCTCGTCGGGGGGCTGTGCGCACTGACAGCTGTCCTTGAGTCCAATTGGTTACAAGAAGCCGACCCTGGTGCTGGTAGCACGTTCACCCTGGAGGTGATCGCCGCCATCATCATCGGAGGTGTGGCCCTCTACGGCGGGGCCGGCAGCATCTACGGGACGCTCGTCGGGACGATTATCACCGGGATGCTCGGCACCGGCCTGGTCCTGCTCGGCCTCAACGCCAACTGGCCGGAGCTCGTCGAGGGTCTCATTATCATCTTCGTCGTCAGCATCGGGATTGGCATCAACAACAGGGTGGCCAAGGCGAGAGGGGTGCCCCGCTTTTTCCGGGCCCTCGGTGTCAGGGAAGAGCCGGCGACCCCAAAAGGGCGGTCCCTCGCCGGGTTCAACCGGGAGGGCGGCCCAAGTGAGCTTGTCAAATGAGGTCACCAAATGAGCGCAACGGTACAGGGGCAAGATGGCCGGCGCTCCCGTTCAAACGCAACCACAAAACAAGACAGAGACAAGGAGACGAAATGAAGCACACCGCTGGGGACAGCCCGGAGACACTAGAAGCAATCGACGAAAATACAGGTACCAGTTCGGGCATTTCCAGGCGCAAGCTGCTCCTGGGGGGCGCCGCCGGCGCTGGCGGGCTAATGGCCGCGAACATGCTGGGCGCACTGCCGGCCAGCGCCAGCGCAGCGAGCGGGTTCCAGAGTGTGCCCCTTCGCGGGTCTTCGCGCCACGTGATATGGGCCAACGGGGCCATCGCGGACTGGAACCTGTCCTATGACGTGGGCAGCATCGATGCGGCGCGGTTCCTCGGGTGGTCGTACAAAAAGGTCGGCCTCCCCCAGACCTCATATTCCTCCTCGCAGGTTATCCAGGTGATCAACGAAGTGATCGCGCTGAAGCCCGACGTGATGGTCACACCCGACTGGGTAGAGGGCGAGGGCACCCTTTTCGCCAAGGCGCAAAAGGCTGGCATCTTCGTGATCGTCAACAACGCCACCAACTTCCCGGACCAGATGTCGTCCCTGGGCATTGCCGGTGCGACCTCGAACCCCAACGTCCTCGGGCAGAAGTCGGGCACGGTATTGGTCAATTACCTGGCCGGGTCCGGGAAAAAGTCAGGTACGATCATCCTGGGCAACCCTTACCCCCAAAACACCAACCAACAGGGTGTGGTGATCGGTGCCCAGGCCGCTATCGCGGCCGGCAACGCCGCCCATAAGACGAAGTTCGTCGGCGTCGAACTGGCGGATAATTCCGGTACGGACGAGGTGGGGGCCATCGGCCTCTGGAAGGCCAAGATCACCCAGCTCGGTTCCTCCTTTGTCGGAGGCTTCGCGGTAGCGGACAGTACCACGCAAGCGGCCGTGAAGGCCTACCAGCAGTCGCGTTTCCACGCCGGCCAATACCCGTTGGCCGCCGTGGACGTAACGACGGCCTCGCTATCCGAGCTGCAGCAGGGCTGGGTCCTGTGCGTGGTCGACGCCGGCTTCTATATGCAAGGTTGGCTCCCTGTCATGCTGGCATTTCAGCAACTCGAGCGCGGCTATCCTGCCTCTGGCTTGATCGATTGCAGCGGCGCTGCTATCACCAGGTCAGGTGTGGCTTCGCTCATTAAGGCCAACAGTACGCAGGTCAAGCTGGGTCAGGATTACGGTGTGGCGCTGACGTGAACAGCCCGAGGGAGGCGGCGCCCGCGCTGCCCTGGCCGGATGGGGCGGCCGTTTCCGTGTCGCTCACCTTCGACGTCGACGCCGAGTCCGCACTGATGGGCCTCGGTTTGCAGGAGACTTCGAACTACTCGGCCTTTTCCGAGCGGCGCTTCAGCGTCGCTCGCGGATTGCCGCGGGTCCTCGCCTTCCTCGCCGAAGAGGGGATCAAGGGCACGTTTTATGTCCCCGGTTACACCGCTGAGCGTTACCCGGACGAGGTGGGCGAGATCGTGGAGCAAGGCCACGAGCTCGCTCACCACGGGTACTTTCATCGCCCGCCTAATCGGACCGACAACGCCGGCCAGCGAGAAGAGCTCGAGCGCGGTGTGGCCGCCCTGGAGAAGCTAACTGGAAAAGCACCGGTCGGGTACCGCTCACCGTCCTGGGAGGTGACAGCGGAGACCTTTGCCCTTTTGGGTGAAATGGGGTTCGAGTACGACAGTAGCCTGATGGGCGACGACCGCCCGTACATCGAGTCGCTGGGCGGAGTGTCACTGGTCGAGCTCCCGGTGCATTGGAGCCTCGACGATTTCCCTTATTTCAGCTGGCGAGAAGGCGGTGGCCTGATGAGCGACCCCGCCGCCGTCTCTGCCATCTGGATGGGCGAGTTTCGGGCTGCCTTGGACGAAGGCGGCCACGTCACGTACACGGCCCATCCCGAAATTACAGGCCGCAGGTACCGGTTTGCGGCGTTCCAGGAGCTCGTGCGCTCCATCCGTTCGAGCGCTGACGTCTGGTTCTCGACCCACGGGGAGCTGTCCCAGCTGGTACGACGCAGCACCGAGGGTCGGTCTCCCGCCTCGCTAGACCTCTAGTTCATGGTCTACGGTCACGTCAGGAAGCAAGGCGGAAAGGTCGAGCCCATTTTCGCTCCAGCCCGCCGTCCCGCGCTTGTAACTGGCCGGGGTAGTAACAGTAACATTCAGTATCCCTGGAGCGAGGACCGCAGAGCGATCCGGAAGCATTAGCAATGCAATGTCAGTGAAAAGGGCTGTAAAGCCGAGGTAAAGCCCAATTCGCAGCCAGGAGCATTTGTCGCTCTCAATTATTGTGACCTTGATCGGCGATAAGTGGCGCGGCCGCACCCTGGCGCTCTTCTCCATGGCTAAAGTCGTTGGTCGCAGAGGGCGGGGTGCTAGTGCTGCCTCCAGGAACCTTCGCCCCGTTGCCGTGTGAAAAAGGACCTTCGTAGCAGCCATTATGAGAGGTGGCAACGGGGCGAACGTCGCCTGTCGTGGCACTAGGTTGGCCAGCTTTGTCCGACTGGCCAATTTGGCCAGTTGCACAAGACACGTCCACTTCCTTACGGAACAAAAAGAGCACTTGACGAGGGGCGGCACTTCCCAATTGACGCCGAATGCCCGGCGGAGGTACTCACTTCACCGGGTTTAAAGGGCCTGGTACAATTGGAGAAGTTGTGGCGTCCCCATTCCCCTCGGGAACTTTGTCGCGACGACGACATGCTGAAGGAACCGTCGTGGCGACGCGCGCGACCAAAGGGCAACCAATCGCAAGGCAATTACATAGGAGGCTCCCTCAATGGCGAACCCGAATGAGTACTCTTTTCAAGGCGACGGGATCCACGCCGCTTACTTCCCGCAAGGTTCCGGGCCTATCGGGCCGGAAGGCGCGGTGTTCTTTTCATACCAGGACAGCCATACTTCCAAGACGTTCAACAAGGCAGAGACCGTCGAAACCACAATTGACGGAGTAGGCACGCTCGTAACCGTCGTCTTGACAGAAAACCCGATCAGTCATTCACACACCAGTTTCAGTGTGCTGGTCCCGGAGGTGGGCGTGGCCGCGGGGTCGCCCCAGACCTTTAGGACAAAAGGGAATTACGACAATCCAAGGCGCCACCCTCGTCGTGCGGACTGTTTTCCCAGCTCTGCAAACATACAAGGTCGAGCAGCTGAGCGGTACGGCCAGTTTGGCCCTCCTACCCGATTGAGGGTGGGTAAAGCCAGTCCTTGGCGGGATCCGCACCACCGATAATCACAGCTCGGCGGTCCCCACCAAGGAATGGTCTTGGCGGACATTGACGGAGTCGTTTGTGGCGGCAGCTGCGCTTGCTGCCGCCGGCTCTCCCGCTGGTCGCTGCTCGGGCGACGAGCGGGCTGGTGTCCACCTTGTTGTCGCCTTGGCGGGCAACCGCGGGTTCTCTCGGCGGCAACACTCGACTGTCGGGTAGCTTTACCTGGCTCCTAATGTCAAGATTTGCCCCAGGACCTGAAGCTACTCACCGTGCCGCCGTCGAACTCATCAAAGGACACCGCGCCGCCGGGCGGCGTCGGGCCGGCTGACCTGATGCCTCCGATGGACCTCCCTGTCCGCACGAGGCTGGCAGCCGCAGTCGGCGGAGGCATCGGTGCCCTATCGCGGGCGACAGGCCGCGGGTCGGGTTCGGTTGTGGGTGGGCACGCTGTCCTGGCCATCGACCCGTTGGCACTCGAGCGGCTCTCGGCGGGGAGGCAAGTGTCGTTGGTGTCGGGGACGAACGGCAAGACGACGACCACGAAGCTTCTAGCTTGCGCACTTTCGTCCTGTGGGCAGGACAAAGTGGTGACCAACTTGCTCGGGGCCAACCTGCCCACCGGCCTGGTTGCCTCGCTGGCCGCCGGCCCCCCGCGGGTGCCGGCAGTGCTCGAAGTGGACGAAGCGTGGTTAGCCAGAGTGGCTGCTCGGGCGCGGCCTTCCCTGCTGCTCCTGCTGAACCTGAGCCGTGACCAATTGGACCGGAACAACGAGGTCCGCCAGGTGGCCCAACGGTGGCGCCAGGCTTGCGAGGACCTCTCGGCTGACGCCACGGTCGTTGCCAATGCAGATGACCCGCTCGTGGCCTGGGCCGCCGCCGGCGCCCGCCAGGTGACGTGGGTGGGTGCCGGTCTCCGTTGGAAGAGCGACGCCTCCGGGTGCCCGGCCTGCGGCGGCCAGGTGGTGTTCGGCTCGGGCCAATCGGCAGATGGTCCCCGCCCGACAACGTCAGCGGCGAGCCCCGGTGCTAACCCGGTCGACCAAGGATGGTGGTGCCGGTCGTGTGGTTTTTCCCGTCCGGCCCTCGATTTTTGGCTCGGGCCAGAAGGGTCTGTCGGTTGCGCCGTGGTCGCTTCTGGCCCCAGCTTCCCGTTCGACTTGGCTTTGCCGGGCCGATGCAACCAGGCCAACGCCCTGATGGCTCTGGCTGGTGCCATGGTGCTTGGAGCCGACGGCCCGTCCGCATTGCAGGCCATGGCGTCCGTTCGCGACGTCTCCGGCCGTTACGCCACGCTCAAGGTGGGCACGGTCACCGCGCGGCTTTTATTGGCCAAAAACCCAGCTGGCTGGGCCGAGGTTTTTGACATGTTGAGGCCGGCGCCGGCGCCCGTGGTAGTGGCCGTCAACGCCCGGACGGCCGATGGCCGCGACCCGTCGTGGTTGTGGGACGTGCCTTTTGAGCTTCTCCGGGGCCGGCGCATCGTCGCCACCGGAGAACGCGGCCTCGACCTGGCCGTACGCCTGCACTATGCCGAGGTCGACCACGTTCGCGAGCCGGACCTCGTGGCGTCTCTCGAGGCTGCAGATGGCGCTCAGATCGACGTGGTGGCCAACTACACGGCATTCCATCAGCTGCTAGCTCGGGTTGCCAGCTCTCCAGGAGGGTAAATGGGCTCGTGAGCATCACCGTCGCCCTCATCTACCCCGACCTGCTTGGGACCTACGGGGACAGCGGCAACGCCACCGTCCTGGCGCAGCGGCTGCGCTGGAGAGGCCATGAAGCGGACGTACTGACGGTTGGCCCGGAAGACGCCGTCCCCGTTAGCTGTGACCTGTACGTGGTCGGCGGGGGCGAAGATTTGCCCCAGGCACTGGCGGCGCAGAAACTCGGTGAGGGCCGGCCCCTGCACCGCGCGGTAGAGGCCGGTGCCGTGGTCCTCGCCATCTGTGCCGGGCTGCAGATATTGGGTGAGGATTTCGTAGGTGTTGATGGAAAACCGTGTCGGGGACTGGGCCTGCTGGACTGTAAGACGGTTCGTTCACCGTCGCCCCGGGCCATCGGCGAGATAGTGGTCCGACCGGCCGCGGAATGGGCCGAACCTGGCCTCCCGACGCTAACCGGGTTTGAGAACCACGGAGCCGTAACCGAACTTGGCCCCGACGCGCGTCCGGTGGGCGAAGTCGTGGCTGGGGTCGGTAACAAGGACGGTACCGTCGAAGGGGCGGTGGCAGGACGGGTGTGGGGTACCTACCTGCATGGGCCGGTGCTGGCGCGCAACCCCAAACTGGCCGACCTGCTTCTGTCCTGGGTGGTTGGCCCGCTCGGACGGCTCGATGACTCCGAACCCGATGCCCTCCACGCCCAACGCGCAGAATACGGGCCGATCGAGCGGCGCCGAGACGGTTCAACAAATGGCCGGCGGTGGAAATGGCAGAAATGAGCTCGCCCACTATGGGGGGCCCGGCCACGACAGCCTTCTTCACGGACCGTTATGAACTCACCATGCTCGAAGCTGCGTTGCGAAGCGGCCGGGCCGCGTCCCCGGCCACGTTCGAGGTATTCACCCGCCGGCTCCCGGACCGCCGCCCTTGGGGTGTTTTCGCCGGCCTCGGCCGTTTGGTGGCGGCAATTGGGGAATTCCGCTTCGGCCCGCCGGAGCTGGCCTGGCTGGAGCAGCACAAGGTGGTAAAGGGCCCGACGCTGGAATGGCTTTCGAGGTACCGATTTGGCGGCGACATTGAGGCATACCGGGAGGGCGAGCTTTATACTGCCGGCTCACCTGTGCTGACTGTGCAAGGCACATTTGCCGAGGCCGTTTTGCTCGAAACGATCGTCCTCAGCATTTTGAACTTCGACTCGGCGGTGGCCGCCGCCGCCAGCCTGATCACGTCTGCGGCGGGGGACCGGCCCGTCATCGAAATGGGCAGCCGTCGTATCGACCCTTCGGCCGCGGTCGCGGCGGCGCGCGCCGCGTACTTGGCCGGGTTTACCACCACATCCAACCTCCAAGCGGGGCGTATTTACGGCATACCAACGGCGGGCACTGCGTCGCACGCCTTTGTGCTCGCCTATCCCGGCGAAAAAGAAGCGTTCGCTGCGCAGATTGCCGCGTTCGGCCCGGGTACCACATTGCTGGTCGACACGTACGACGTCGAGGAGGGGATCCGCAACGCGGTGGAGGTGGCAGGGCCGGATCTGGGTGCGGTCCGCATCGATTCAGGCGACCTGGGCCGGGAAGCGGTCCGCGCCCGCGCCCTCCTCGATGAACTTGGAGCCCCGCGTACGAGGCTGGTGGTGACGGGCGACCTCGACGCCCACACCATCGCCGCGCTGGGGGCCGCTCCGGTGGACTCCTACGGCGTGGGGGCCAACGTCGTCACCGGCATGGGAGTGCCCACCGCCGGCTTCGTGTACAAGCTGGTGGCCATCGGCGAGCCCGGGGCGGGGCCGGATGAGCCACAATCGCCAGTGGCCAAGCGTTCTCCAGGCAAGGCGTCTTTCGGGGGGCGTAAATGGGCGTGGCGGGCGTTGCTCGAGGACGCGCCGGGTCGGAGCGAGGCGCGCGGCCCCGCCTCAGCCGGGCCGGTATGGGCCGATATCGTCACCGGTACGCCGGACTGCCCATCGGCGGAGGCACGTGCCCTGCAAGCGAGGGTCGTCGAGGCGGGAGGAGTGGTGGGCCAACCGGACCTCGCAGAGGTACGGGCATTCCACGCCCAGGTGCGCGACGCCGTCGGCCCAAGCCGGCCGTTGTTGCTCGACCGGCGCACAAGGTAGGCGCACTAAATAGGCGCACGAGGGGCCGAGGCGTACACCGGCGGCAGTGGCGGACCTACCCGCAGGCCAAACCAGTGAAATCGCCGCCAACGGGCCGGCTTTCGGGGCGCTAGGCCACTCTCGGTTGGGTTTTTGCTCGATCTGGACAGAAAGTGCGCCGAAAGAGCCGGAATGGACCGAAAGAGCACCTCTTAGCGAGATAAGGGACTGGCCGGCGCCGGCCGCTGGCGGCGCCGGCACACTCGGGCTCGCTCCGGCCACGCTTACTACCCGTCTTCAGGCGCTTATTAAGTCCGCGAGGTCCGGCTAGGCGGCACCGGCAGTACCCTGGGATCTATGAGTTACACGCGGTGGAAGAGGGCCAGGTATGCCGTGCCGGCGGCGGTGCTGGCCGCAGTCGGGCTCGGTGCGTTTGTCCCCACTTTGAGCGGGGCGTCTGCGCCCCCGAACCTGCCGGCGCAAACTGCACAGCAGTTGGTGGCCACCATGGCGACAGCCAAGACACCCCAGCTGAGTGGTGCCCTCACGTGGACGGCCAACCTGGGCCTGTCCGATCTGTCCTCTCTCGAGGGAGCCACCGGCCAGGGCGCCGGCAACGGCTTTGACCCCCTCACCCTCCTGTCCGGTAACTACCACCTCAACCTCTGGCTCGGCACCAAGGCGGAGCACCTGGCGCTAATCGAGCCCTCGGACCAAGAGGTCGACGTCATCCGCAACGGCAATCAAACTTGGTTGTGGGACAGCTCGACGCAAGATGCCGTCCATCTCATCGGCCCCAAGTCCTCCTCTGGGGCTAATAGCAGCGCCGGCCTCGGCGCCGGCAGTGGGCTGAACGCCCTGCCCCTTACGCCCATGGAGCTGGCGTCTCAGCTTCTGGGGCACCTGACCGCCAGCACCTCGGTGAAAGTGGGGGCACCGGTCTATGTTGCGGGTCAGCCCGCCTACCAGCTCATCGTCGGCCCCAAAGGCGCGGCGAGCAGCACTATCCGCGACATAGAGGTAGCCATAGGGGCCAGTGGGCCGTTGCTGGGCGTACCCCTGCAGGTCGCCATCTACGCCAACGGTCAGGCTAGCCCCGCTCTTCAGCTCGGCTTTACCGGTCAGCTCCATACGGGCGCGCCGGCGGCGAGCGAGCTCACCTTCACCCCGCCTCCGGGCTCGACCGTGATAACGCACACACTCGGGGCCGGCTCCTCCGGCGCCGCCGGGGCCATACCGTTCGCGCCGCTCAGCAAGATCTTCGGGCCGGTCAACCCGGCTGGGCCGGCGGGTTCCGCCAAAGTGGCCAAGACCGGCAAAGGCTGGGCGACGGTTGTCTCAGCTCCGTCAGGCCAGCTCCTGGGTTCAGTGGCCGCGGGCCCGCTGTCGGCGGTGACGAGGGTGGTTACTGTCCACGGTCAGCAGGGGAGACTGTTCAGTACTGAGCTCCTCAACGTATTGATCATGCAGAGCGGCCGGGTCTTCGCCGGCTTTGTGACGCCTAGCGCGCTGGAGGCAGCGGCCTCCGCCCATAGCTGAGCGCCGGCGGCGGGCCGTTGCCGGCTGAGACCGCCGGTATGGCGGTCGAGACTCGTGGCTTGGCCAAGCATTTCGGGAGCCTGCGCGCGGTTGACGGCATAGACCTGGCCGTCCCGGCGGGCAGCACGTACGGGTTCCTCGGCCCGAATGGTTCGGGAAAGACGACGACCATCCGCGTCCTCCTGGGCCTGGTCAGCCCCACGGCGGGCAACTGGAGCCTGCTGGGCCAGCCCATGCCGGAGCGGTCGATGTCCACGTTGCCTCATGTGGGTGCCCTGGTGGAAGGGCCGCCTTCTACCCGTGGCTCTCGGGCCTGGACAACCTGGCCAGGTTCGACGCCATGGGCCCTGATTGGCGCTCGCCCAGCCGGCCCAAGCGGATCGCCGAGGCGTTGGAGCGGGTGGGGTTAACGGCGGCGGCGAAGAAAAGGTACAGGGCCTACTCGCTGGGCATGCGCCAGCGTCTGGGCCTGGCCTGGGCCTTGTTGCGCCCATGCCGGCTCCTGGTCCTCGACGAGCCGACCAACGGCATGGACCCTCAGGGCACACGCGGAGATCCGCCATCTCATCCGCCAGCTGGGAGCCGAGGGGGCGACCGTGTTCCTTTCGTCGCACTTGCTCTCTGAGATCGAGCAGGTGTGCTCGCACGTCGGCGTCATGCACCGGGGCAAATTGCTGATGCAAGGGACCCTGGACGACCTCCGCACCACCGCCGCGCCCAAGCTCCGGGTCGAGGCCGACGACCCCGTCAGAGCGGCCGAGGTCCTGGGCGGGATGGGGATGGCGGATGTGGCCGTTGAAGGCCCGCAACTGGTCGGCACGCTGGACGGCCTACTGCCGGAGGACTGTTGCCGCTCGCTGGTGGAGGCGGGCATCGGCGTTCGCATGCTGCTCCGCGAGCAAGTGTCGCTCGAGGACGCCTTTGTGGCTTTGACCGGAGAGGGCTTCAATGTGGCTGGTTGAGGCCCGGACGGTTTTCGGCCGTACCCGCATCAGGGTGTTGCTGGGGGTCCTTGTCGCTGTGCCCGTGTTCTTGGCGCTGGCCGTTTACCTCTCTGGTGGGCCGGCCAACGGTAACGGGCCGGCCTTCGTCGACCGGGTTACTCAGAACGGCGTTTTCACGGCTTTAGCCGGCCTTACCGTCTCGATGCCCTTTTTCATCCCCCTAGCAGTGTCCGTAGTCGCAGGCGATTCGATTGCCGGTGAGGCCAGTCTCGGCACCCTGCGCTATTTGCTGGTGCGGCCGGCGGGCCGGGGCCGCTTGCTGGCGGCCAAAGGTGTGGTTGTGGCGCTGTTCTGCGTCGTTGCCGCCCTCGTCATCGTAATTGTCGGCCTCATTGCCGGCGTCGCCTTCTTTCCGCACGGCGTCGTGGTCACGTTGTCGGGGACGACGATCCCGTTCCTGGACGGCGCGGCCCGGTGCTTGCTGGCGGCTGTCGTGGTGGGTGTTTCCATGTTCGGGCTGGCGTCGATCGGGCTTTTCGTTTCCACGCTTACCGATGTGCCCATAGCGGCGATGGCCGTGACCCTCGGCGCGGTTATCGTCTCGGCCATCCTCGACAGTGTGTCGGAGGTCGCCTTCCTTCATCCGTGGCTGTTCACGAACTATTGGACCGCCTTCGGCGACCTGGTGCGGGCGCCGATTTACTGGCACAACATCTGGAAAGACCTTCTATTGCAGGCCGGATATGTAGCGGTCTTCGGTGCCGCGGCGTGGGCTCGCATGACGACCCGCGACGTCCTGGCGTAGTTACGACCGCGCTTTAAATACGCTCCCAGAGCTTGATCCCCCCGAGGATCCCTGCGGTATTTTGGGCCAAGCTGACGTCTGGCGGAAGGTCGATTTTGACCTTATGTGAGTTGCCGCCCCCGATGTAGCAGTGGTCGAAGAAGACCAGGGCTTTCACAACGCCCAGCATCATGGCCACTCGGGCGTTCCACTTCTTGTGGCCTATCTTGTCCAGTGCCGCCTCGCCCAGCATGTCGTTGTAACTGCGCCCCCCTTTGCCCAGAGGGTGGTGGGCCAGCTCCACATGGGGCGCCAGTTTTCCCTTCCAGAACATGGCCGTCCCGACCCCTGTGCCCAGTGTGACCACGAACTCGAGGCCTTCGCCTTTTATCAACGCGGCGCCCTGGACGTCAGCGTCGTTAGCCACCCGGCAGGGCTTGCCCAGCGCCTCCCCCAGAGCCCCCTGGAGGTCGAAGTCCGACCACGCTTTTTCTAGCTCCAGCGTGGGCTTTCCCCCAGGGCCGGCGGGAGAAATGAAATGGGGCGCCGAGATCAGGCGGCCTTCCCTCACCATCCCCGGGAACCCGGCCGATACCCGCTGGTAAGACGGGAGGCCGACGGCCAATTCCGACAAGGCGTATACGAGCTGCTCCGGCTTCAGGGGATAGGGAGTAGGAGTCCGCACGGGGTTGTGCAGAAGCTCTCCGTCTTTCGACAAAACCGACGCCTTCAGCCCCGTCCCGCCGATGTCGAACGAAAGGGTCCGTGGCAGCCCACGCGATCGACGGGTGCTGGCCCCCGCTGTCCCGGCTGTAGTGCTAGCTGCGCTGCGTCTGCCGGCCACGTTAACCCGAGCTTCGGCGGTGCCGGACGCCGTTTTTGCGCTCCTCGACACCTGCTTTCGCCCGCTGGCCGTGGTGCCCGATTTCTCGGCCCCCTGGGAGCTTCGGGTGCGCGGGCTAGCAGCCTCTGATCTCGGTGCCTCTGATCTGGGTGACCGGGTCGCCATGGCCGCAACGATACTCGGCTTTAGGGCATCGTCGGGGCCTGGTGGTGTGCTCGTCACGTCCGGCATCCGACCTGCTCGCCGGGCCATTCGGGACGGCGGTGCAGTGGTCGCGGCGTCTGCTGGTTGTTGGTGGAATTTTGCCTCTGGGCGCCATTGGAACCGGTAGCGGATCGATGTAGGCTGAAATCAGTAGAGGTGGGCAAGGGCAAGACGATGGACGCAGCAGACAAGGTAAGGCTCTCGGTCCGGGAACGCCAACAACTGGCTGCCATCCAGGCAATGGTAGAGGCAGGAGATCCCGACCTGGCCCGTACGCTCACCGGGCACAGGGGCACGCTCAAAGCCGCTTTCAGGCAGATCTCGCTATTGGCTTGCGTGGGGGCCAAGTTCTGTTTCGAGCGCAGATGGTTGGGCCCGCTCCTGTTCGTGCTCGGCTTCGTGGTCATCTTCGCCACCATTGCGACGGCGCCGTGGGCGGGCGTGGTGGGCGCGCTCATGGTCGCGGCCGGCCTCGGTCTGGCCGTCCATTCCTGGCAGAGGCGCCGGGACCAGGGCGTCCCCCGCCGGCCCGTCGGCCAGAGCGTGGGCGACTGACCGTCTCAGTGCACTCCAGGAGGTAACAGACCACGCCACCGCCACCGTATAGGTTGGTGCGATGGTCAGCGGAGTTGAGGCACTCGCAGTAGAGCCGGCGCTGGAGGACTTGACCGGCCAGCGTGTGGTCGTTACGGGCGGTTCCGGGTTCATAGGCGCTCACGTAGTGGCGGCTCTGTGCAGGTCGGGAGCCGATGTCTTGTCGGTGGACCGCCGGCCGGCGCCAGCGTTCCGGTGCCATCCCGAGGGGGACCACGACGTGGTTGTCGTGGTCGGCGACCTGCGAGACGGCGCCGTCGTCGAAGAAGCGCTGGTGCCCGGCACCCGGGGCATAGTCCACATGGCAGCCCAGACTCAAGTGCTGAGGTCGATCGAAGACCCTGGGGGCACGTTCGCCAACAATGTCGTCGTCACGGAGGCCCTGCTGGAAAGGGCTCGCCAGGTCGGGGCCACCAGCTTCGTCCTGGCCTCGACCAACGCGGTCGTGGGCGATGGCGCCACCGGTACCCTCCACGAAGGTGTGCCTCTCGCCCCTCTGACGCCGTACGGGGCCACGAAGGCCGCCGGAGAGATGGTGCTCTCCTGCTACAACGCCGCTTACGGTGTGCGGGGCGTGGCTCTCAGGTTTACCAACGTGTACGGGCCAGGCATGTCCGAGAAAGACAGCATCGTGCCCCGGCTGATGAAGGTGGCGGCCAACAGAGGCACGTTCAACGTGTACGGAGATGGCCGCCAGGTACGCGACTACGTCAACGTCGCCGACGTCGTCTCGGCCATTCTCCTCGGTTTGCGGCAGCCCGGGCTGAGCGGCCCGCTGGTTATCGGTTACGGTCATTCAGTTTCGGTTCTCGACCTGGTCGACCTGGTCGAAGGAGCGCTCGGCTCGAAACTCGACGTACAGCATGTGCCGGCCAAGGCGGGCGAGATGCCGGCCGTCGTAGTCGACAACTCGGCCGCTCGGCGCTGGGGTTGGGTGCCGTCAATGACACTCGAGCACGGCATCGCCGAGGTGGCCAAGGAATGGGGGACGGTAAATGGCGCGAGTGACTGATGCCCGCACGAGCGCCAGCTCGACGGGGGAGGGGCGGCGCACCGGAGCGTCTGCGCTGAGCCAGGTCGACATCGAACAAGCGGCCGCCTTCATGGAGGCTTATTCGGACCGGCCGACGGTACCGATCGCCGTTGTCATTGCCGCCTATAACGAAGAGGCCAGCGTCGGCAGAGTAGTTTCCGCCGTGCCCAAAGAACTGAGTGGGCTGGCGACCGAGGTCATCGTGGTCGTCGATGGGGCACGTGACGCGACGGCCGATGCTGCGCGGCGAGCCGGTGCCCTTGTATGCGACGTCCCCGTCAATCGCGGCCAGGGTGCCGCGTTGAGGTTGGCCTACTATCTGGCTCGCGAACGAGGGGCCAGCTTCATCATGAGCACCGACGCGGATGGCCAGTACGCCAGCGGTGACATGGAGCGGGTCCTGGCCCCGCTGCTGGCCAACGAGGCGGACTTCGTGTCGGGGTCCCGCCGGCTTGGGTCGACCAGTAGCCGTGACCGCGCCCGCAATACCGGGGTGGTCGTCTTCGCCGCCCTGATCAGTGTGTTAGTGCGGCACAAGGTGACGGACCCCTCGTGCGGGCTGCGGGCCATGAAAGCGGACTTGACGGGCTCGTTGGTCCTCGACCAGCCCCAGTACCAGGCCTCCGAACTGTTGATCGGGGCGGCGATGGCGGGCTACCGGTTGGCCGAGGTACCCATCGCTATGGAGGCCCGTCAGTCGGGGAAAACCAAGAAGGGCGGGAACTTCCTGTACGGCTACCGGTTCGGTTCGGTCGTGGTGGGGACTTGGTGGCGAGAGCGACGTTCATCCCGTGGCGCCGATCGGTCGACGAACACGAGCCGGTCGTAGGCGACGTACTTCAGGCCCGTCAGGACGACGACCGAAAGCATATAAGCGAAGGTCACCAGGACGCTCTTGGCCAGTGCGTTGCGCAGGTGAGCGGCCTCGACGGCCGTGAACTTGTCGGTGGCAGACGAGGCCACGAGAGCGATGACCGACACGATCACGTAAAGCGTCGTCTCTCTGACCACGCCCTCCCGACCTCGCTTCTCCCACGCCCAGCGCCGGTTGAGCACCCAGTTCGGAATAGCGCCGGCGAAGAAGGCGATGACGGTGGCCGTGATCGCCCCCAGCTTGAACCAGCTGAGGCACACGAACAGCACGACAGCGCTGGTTACGAAGGCCACCACGGACCCGGCGCCGTAGCGCCACAAACGTACCGCGACCGGGGTGCGCCACCGGCCGAGCCAGTGGGCACCGATCAACCAGTGGAATGGAGAGCCGGTGGCCACACCCGCGGTGCTGTCTTCGCTGCTGGGGGAGGCCATGCCATCGCTGACCACAGGAGCGGCATCACTGTCGCCAGCCAGCCTGCCGCCAGGCACCCTGTCGCCAGCCACCCTGTCGCCAGCCCCGTTCTGTCCGAAGGGGAGGGCCTCGCTAGGATCTTGCAGCGTGCTGAGGGTGATGCTCTCTGGCGTTGGCGGCATAGTCATCCCAGCTTCGTCGAGCCGTTGTGTGGGCGTCAAAAAGGGACGTTGTCGGTCAATAGGGAAAGGCTAGTCGGGACTGTTGCCAGAGCGCGGTAATGGACGCCTGAGCGCGGCACCGAGGACGTGGTCAGGGTCTGTTTGGAGTAGCGACCAGGCAGGCGGGCCGATCTCGCGTTGGTGGGCCCTTGGATGGCTGGTCCCCATGGCCGTCCAGCTCGCCCACACGCTGGCGGTGGCGCCCACCTACTACGTGGGCTCGTTCGACGACGACGCTAATTACCTGATGGCGGCCCACGTTTTGGCTTCTGGCGGCGGCCTCACTTCGACCATGCCGAGCGGTGCGACGGTCGTGGCCAACTATCTGCCCGGCTACCCAGCGTTGCTGGTCCCGCTGATCTGGGTTTTCGGGCCTGCGTTGTGGACGCCCCGAGCTCTCTCCACCCTGTGCGTCGCCGCGCTCTACCCCTTGCTGTGGGCGTGGATGGCCCGGCGGGGAGTTAAGCCGTGGTACCGGGTGGCCGTGCTGGGGCTCTTAGCCATAAACACCGTGATGGCGACGTACTCGACGATGGTGATGGCGGAGGCGCCGTTCCTGGTGGTGTTGGTGTTGGCGCTGTTCGCCATCGACCGGTGGGACCGCCAGCCGGGACTGCCGCGGGTGGTCGTCGTCGTCGTGCTCCTGGCCGCTTTGGTGTGGCTGAAGGAGGCCGGGATCGGCCTCGTTATCGGCCTCGTCGCGTATGAACTGTGGCGCCGGCGCTGGTCGCGAGCAGTGGGCGTGAGTGCAGGGGTGGGTGCGTTGCTGTTGCCTGGGTTGATAGCGCGGTGGCTCACGGGAGGGGCGACCCTCGGTGACCGGTACAAAGGCGAGATCTCGTATGGCGGCGACGGCGGGTTCTTTCATCAGGTCCCGAAGGAGGTCGTGAACGACACCTGGTCTTATCTGCGAGACGTCCTGCGCCAGTCGGTCCTCCCCACCGGCAGCCCACTGCCCGCCCACGGGCCGGTCGATGTCCTGATGGTGGCCGTCGGCATCACCGTCCCGGTGTTCAGCATTGTCGGGGCCATCGTCTGGTACCGCCGCCACCCACGAGAAGAGTCCTGGATGGTCTGGGCCTATTTCGCCGAAACCCTGGCCTACCCGTACAACAACCAGCGCCGGGTTATCCTCGTCCTGCCCGTAGTGACGATCTGGTATGTCGTCGGGGCGGTGGCCGTGGGCCGCTACGTCCTGGCACTGGGCGGGCACACCTTGAGCAGGGTGGCGGCGTCCGTTGCAGTGCTGGTCGCGGTGCTCTTCGCCGGCGTACCCACGGCGGCTGGTTTCACGCGCGACTACCTGTTCAACGTGGGCCAGAAGAGCTACCAGTTCGCCCGCTCCCCGGCGATGTCCCTCCTCAAGGCCATCGGGCCTCCCAGCGCCGTGGTGGAGACCGACTACCGCGGTAGCGTCGCCTTCTTCAGCGACCACCGGACGGCCTGGACGGCATTCACCGTGACCACCTCCTTACGGCCCGTTGGCCATAAAGGACCCCAGGGCCGCCTGTTCCGTGGCAGTCGTGAAAAACGCGCTCCTGGCCGACGCGGCCGAGTTCTTGATGGTCGGCGACGTGAACTACCCGGGCCACATGGACAGCCCCTGCCTTCTCCGCATGGCTTCGTACCCGCCCACAGCCAAGACCATCGGGGCCGTGCGTCTCATTTCTACCAACCATGACCAGACGTCGATCTTCGAGCTTCTGGGCCGGGGCAGTGCCCGGCCCGGCCTGGCGGACTGGACCTCCAGCACCATGCCCCGCTCCGCCGCGGACCGGATGACGCAGGTCCCCAACGGTGAAGGCGATGCAGGCGGCACGGCCTTCCGTGCGCCTTCCGCCGACGGCCGTGCCACTTTCGACTGGTCCTGGCGCCAGCCGGAGCCGGTGACGCAGCTCAGCATCGGTTCCATTGCGAGCACGGCGCCGGTTCGGGCGGCCACCGTTTCGATCGAGCTGCCGGACCACACGTGGCACATCATTTCCCGCGTGGAGGGGACCGTGGGCGACGACGGGGCGACGCCTTACGTACTGGCGCAGCTGGCAGCCGGCACACGGGCGCTCAGCCTCCAGGTGCGAGTGGACACGTCGGGTACAGCGGAAGTGGCCTACGTCAACGCCATCGGCCCCGCCGGGACGCCGGCACCGGGGTCGTCCGGTTTAGCGGCGGGGTAGTACCGCTGTCCTTAGCGCCAGTACCGGGAATTTCCTAAAGGCGTCGGCCGGGCTGACCGTAGGCTGTGGTGATGCCCCTCGATCGTTGCCGGCCCCAAGACGTCCGCGTCCTGCTCCTGGAGAACATCCACCCCGATGGGACGGCCATATTGTCCAAAGCGGGCTACCAAGTCGAGGCGCTTGACCGTGCCCTGCCCGAGGAAGAACTCCTCGCTCGCCTGCCTGAAGTGGAAGTCCTCGGCATCAGGAGCAACACTCAAGTCACGCCGGCGGTCTTCGAATCCGCTCCGCACCTGCTCGCCGTCGGCGCCTTTTGTATCGGGACCAACCAGGTCGACCTCGCCGCGGCGGCGGCGGCGGGCGTGGCCGTTTTCAATGCTCCTTTTTCAAATACGCGCAGTGTCGTCGAGCTGGTGATAGCCGAGATAATCTCGATGCAGCGCGGATTAACCGATAAATCCCGGCAAATGCACGAGGGCGTCTGGGACAAATCGGCCAAGGGGAGCCACGAGGTCCGCGGGCGGCGCCTCGGCATAGTGGGGTACGGCAATATCGGTTCGCAACTGTCCGTTTTGGCCGAAGGGCTCGGGATGTCGGTCTGGTTCTACGACACGGCGGACAAGTTGGCCCTCGGCAACGCCAAACGTTGTACATCGTTGGAAGAGCTACTCGAGGCGGTCGACATCGTCACGTTGCACGTTGACGGCCGCCCTGGTAACCGAGGCCTTTTTGGTGAGACGGAATTCCTGCGTATGCGCCAAGGCAGTCTCTTTCTCAATCTGTCCCGTGGATTTGTCGTCGACCACGGCGCCTTGCGCAACCATATCGAGAGCGGTCACATCGCCGGTGCCGCCATAGACGTCTTCCCGAGCGAGCCCAAACGGCGCGGAGAACGATTTGTCTCGGAGCTACAGGGACTTCCCAACGTCATCCTCACCCCCCACGTGGGGGGCAGTACCGAAGAAGCTCAGCAAGATATCGGCCGTTTTGTGGCCGGGAAGCTCAACGATTACCTCTCGCTCGGGTCGACATCGTTGTCGGTAAACCTGCCCAACCTCGTGCTCCCCCCGAACGCGGGGGGCTTCCGCCTCACCCACGTCCACGCCAACGTGCCCGGTGTTTTGGCCGCCATAGACAGCCTCTTCGCCTCGCATGGCATGAACATCGAGGGCCAGTACCTCGGGACCCGAGGCGATATCGGTTACGTGATCACGGATACGCCGATTGATTTCTCTGCCGGCTTGCTGTCGGCGCTGCAGGAAATGCCGTCGACGATCCGGTTGCGGGTCCTCTAGGGAGCCGCCTTCTCCGCCCTGGCTCGATGCCTGCCGCCGGCGCCCACGCCGGCCCGCTCCAACGTCATCCCGCTGGCCCCGTTTTGGCGGCTGCGCCGGCGCCGGTCGCCGTTCCCGTTGGCATGGTCGCTATGGCCACGACCGCTTGGGCCGCGCCCCAGAAGCAGAGCAGCCAGGTCGGCGGCGATCTCGACTGCGTCTCGATGGCTCACCACCACCCTGTCCCACAGCGTGCCGTCCGCTTCGAGGACGACGGCCGGCACCCCGGCGCGTACCGCGGCGAACTCGTGGCGCCCGCCCCGGCGCTGGCTGCCGAACGCGAACGCTCGTGGCCACGCTATTCCCGGGAACCTCAGCAGGGAGATGGTGGCCATCGGGGCCTGCTCCACGTGGACCATGGTCAAGCACTGGACCGGGACCCGCACCTCGCGCCGGCACGCCGCCAGCGCCTCCACTCCGGCCAGGATGACCACCACGTCGTTGCCATTCACCCTTAGTTCGGCCATCTGCCGTCGCTACCTGCTCCCGTAACTCCGTGCCCCCTGCGGCACTGCCTCTCCAAACGACCGTCCCCTCCTCTCAACTCCCGGCTTCAACTCTAGGGTTGCGGTGCCGATCCCTACAGGAAGATGAAATTTCTTACGATAGGAATGGCACCAGCTGTTCCCACTGGAGCCAAGCATGAGCTCCGAGGACGGTCAGTGCCATCAGCTTCGTCAAAACGGTCAATACGGTCGGCGTCAGGTTCGGCCCGTGTCATCAGCCTCCCGCTGGAAAGGGAGCCGACGCGCCCTATCCCGCGCCCAACCCCGGGCGTCGTCGACCAGATAGCCGCTGGACCTGACGACGACCCGGGGCTGGGCGGTTGGGGCGGCGGTTTTGCCAACCAGGCGCACTGGGACCCCAGCCGGCCTCGGGATTGGCGTTGCTGGGCTCAGAGCGGACCTACGTGGTCGGCACACTGCGGTGCGGAGGTGGCGGCCAGCGACTCGCTCGGCCTGTGCCAATACCATCGCCGTGCCCTGTTCGAAGATGGGCCGGGCGAGGAGTCCCCGGCGCCTGAGGCTGCGCTGAACGCGGGCTAAAAGTTGGCTCACTTTGCCCCCTGGCCAGGGCCGGCCAGGGCCTCTGCAAGTTAGGCTGGTGGAAGGTCTACTGTCCTCATGAGGGGAAAGGCGTAAATGGCAAGCACTAAGCAGCGCTCCGGTGGGGGCAACGTCCCGCCGCGTCCTAACGGCGCACCCACCTCCGGAGGAGTGCCGAAGCGGCCCGCGGGCAAGCCAAGTTCGGCCAGCGCCGCTAAGCCCGGCCGGCCGCCGCAGCGCGCTTCTGCCCGCCGGGTGGCCGAGCAGCGCCGTAAGCGCAACATAATCACGGCTATAGCCGCTGTCGGTGGCGTAGTCGTGCTGATTGCCGTGGTCGTGATCCTGAAGGTGAGTGGTGGCAGCGGCACACCGACCGGGCCGGCGGACGCGGGGACGTTCGCACTGACGCCAAAACTGCTTTCACAGGTGGAAGACGTGCCGGTCAGTACCCTCGTGGCGGCGGCCAAGTCCGCCCCCGCCGGCTCGACTCCGGCCCAGAAATTGCCCGGCACCGCCGAGGTGCTCATGAAGGACGGCAAGCCCGAGATCCTCTACATAGGAGCGGAGTACTGCCCCTTCTGTGCCGCAGAACGCTGGGCGCTGGTGATGGCCCTATCGAAGTTCGGTACCTTCACCGGCCTCAAGGGCACCAGCTCGTCTTCGATCGACACCAACCCGAGCACGCCAACGTTCTCCTTCTACGGCTCCACCTATAAGAGCCCCTACATAAGCTTCGACTCCGTCGAGCTGCAGACGAACACCTACAGCGCCTCGCTTGGCAACTACCCGACCCTGCAGACGCCTACGGCAGCCCAAAACGCACTGCTGACCAAGTGGGACGTGGCCCCGTACACGACCGAGAGCGGCTCAATCCCCTTCGTCTACCTGGGCGGGAAGTACCTGGTCACCGGGGCGCAATACGTGGCCTCGCCCATCTCTGGTAAGTCGTTCGACTCGGCTGTCCCCTACATGACGTCGGGGACCAACGCCACCTCCCGGCAGGCCGAGGCGGTGGCCGGGTACCTGGTGGGAGAGATCCTCGCCCTGACACACGACCAGCCCGCCTCCATCGCCTCGCAGGTACCGGCCACCCTCAAGGGCATCAACACGAGCAGCGCCAGCAAGGGCAACAGCTCGACCGTGGGGACGACGCCTACCACTGCCAAGTCGGGCTCTTCCAAGTCCTAGGCTGGGGACGTGGCCACCCGCGCCGTAAAGACCGGTAGCAGCCGCAGCCTGGCGCCCAGCCCGGGGAGCGTCGACGACAGCCCCTCCGGCCGGGCGCCGAAGCGCCCGGCTCTGGTGCCGCCCGGCTGGGTCCCGATCGCCAGCACGATCATCTGCGTCATCGCGCTGGCCGATTCCGCCTACCTGACGTACATCCACTACACCAACCCGGCAGGGCTGGCCTGTTCGACCAACGGCTTCATCAATTGCACGGCCGTGACTACCAGCATCTATTCGCACCCCTTTGGCGTGCCTGTCGCCGTAGCCGGCCTGGCCTGGTCCTTCGTCATGCTGCTGCTTTGCAGCCCGTGGGGATGGCGAGCGTCGTCACGCTGGGTCAGCCCGGTGCGTCTCGCCGGTTCGGTGGCCGGGGTCGGGATGGTGTTCTACTTGCTGTATGTGGAGCTGTTCTCGCTCGGCCACCTCTGCGAGTACTGCACGGTCGTCCACTTGATGACGATTTTGCTGTTCATCGTGGTCGCCTTCGGGACGGCGCTGGCCGTGCCCGGCGACGAGGAAGACGTGGCCTTCGCCTCCTAACCGCCGCTTCGGTGGGAGCTATCGCTTACGACGAGAGCCTCCCAGGGCGCGAGGACGAGGTTGCCGGCCACCTCGGTGCCGCGCCGTTGGGGCCTGGTCGATGCCAGCACCGTCATAACTTGCTCGGGGGAGAAGTCTCGCGTCGCTTGGCGAGCAGAAAGGTTGGCGATCGTGGTCGTCCTGCCCGTTCTAAACGCCCACACCTGCTCGTCGAGCACCACGCGCTCCAGGGGGCCAGGGCTTCCCACCAGCCCCGCCTTGCGTAACTGCGCCAGCTCGCGCCACAAATTGAGCACCGACGCCGGGTCGTCGCGTTGGCTCTGGACGTTCGTCACCGTGTGCTCACCGATCGGGAGCCACGGCCGGGCCGAAGGGCTGGTAAAGCCGGCGTTCTTTTCGCCCGACCAAGGCATCGGGGTCCGCCCGCGGTCGCGGCTGGGCCGTCCTGGCCGGGCCAAGCTCATCTCGTCGACTTGCTGTGATACCGGCCACGTCAACGTCGTTCATTCCCAACTCGTCCCCGTAGTACATGACGACGGTCCCTGGCAGCGTCGCCAACACGACCAGGACGGCCCGGGTGGCGCGTTCGTCGTTGCGGCACCAGCGAGTAGGGAAGCGGCCCACGTCGTGGTTGGACGCTGTCCACACGGCGGTGGCGTCCGGGGGCAAGGCGGCGAGGGTGCCCTCCACGACGCCCGCCAGCTCGAGCGCCTCGAAATTCGACTCGACGAACAAAAAGTTGAACGCCATATGCAATTCCGGCGCCTGCCGGCCGTAGTAGTCCCCGAAGCGCTGGAAATCGAACTCCCACGTCTCACCTAGCAACGCTTTGGGCGGGGCGTAACTGTCGGATATTTGGCGCCAACGCCTGTAGACGTCGTGTACTTCCGGGCGATTGGCGTTGTAAACCGGCCGGAGACCGATACGTTTTATGGCCGGACTGTCCGTCGGCTCGACGGGCGGGTTGTCCCTCAGCAGGGCATCTTTGTAGAGGCCGTGCGCGACATCGATGCGAAAGCCCGCCACGCCCCGGTCGAACCAGAAACGCAAGATCTGGTCGAACTCATGGTGGACACGTTCATCCCACCAGTTGAGGTCTGGTTGACCGCGCAGAAAATTATGGAGGTAATACTGGGCACTCGTCTTGTCAAAGGACCAGGCCGAACTTCCCGTGGCAGACAACCAGTTGTTAGGTGGGCCACCGCCCTCCTTGGGGTCGGCCCACACGTAGAAATTGCGGTGCTCAGCGCGGTGGCCCGCGAGCGCGTCCACGAACCAGGGGTGCGCATCCGAACTGTGGTTGGGCACCAGGTCCAGCATGATGGCGATACCCCTTTGCGCCGCGGCCGAGAGCAGTCGGTCCAGTTCTTCGATGGTCCCGAGGTCGGGATGGACGCCGAGGTAGTCCGAAACGTCGTAACCCCAGTCCTTGTTGGGCGATGGCATGGTCGGCGACAGCCAGATGGCGTCGACCCCCAGCCAGCTCAGGTAATCGAGCCCCTCACAGATGCCGGCTAGATCACCAATCCCGTCGCCGTTTGAATCTCGCCAGCTTCGAACGTATATCTGGTAAATAGTGGCGCCACGCCACCAAGGTGACCTCTCGGGCATCGTGCCAGTCTTCCAGGTGCTGCCCGGCGGTCGCATCTACCCCACACATCAAATGGGCATATCAAGTGGGAATATCAAGTGGGACTATCAAAGGGCGCGGCCCCAAATGAGGCTTCACCGCCGGGTGTAGCGGGCCCACGCACGCATATGGGTGCGGGCGTGGCATGCTGGCGGCATGAGCGACTCCCGGCGTTTCGTGATCATCGGTGCCAGCCTGGCTGGGGCCAAAGCCGCCGAGACACTACGCAAGGACGGCTTCGACGGACCACTAACCCTGGTAGGCGACGAGGGGGAACGCCCATACGAGCGGCCGCCCCTATCGAAGGAATACCTCAGGGGCGAAGCGGGACCGGACAAGCTGTTCGTCCACAAAGAGGGTTATTACGACGCCGCCGGCATCGAGCTTCGACTGGGCGAGACGGTGGTGGCCATCGACGTTGACGATCGCGCCGTAGTGCTGGCCTCGGGGGAGCGCTTGGCGTACACGTCCCTGCTGCTCACTACGGGTTCCCGACCGCGCCGGCTGCGCGTGCCCGGCACCGACCTGGACGGCGTCCACTACTTGCGCTCGATGGCGAGCTCGGCCACCTTGCGAGATGCGATAAAGGGCGCCAGCCGCGTAGCTGTGATCGGAGCGGGATGGATCGGCTGCGAGGTGGCCGCTTCGGCCCGCGAAATGGGCGCGCCCGTCGTCATGGTAGAGCTGGGCCAAGCGCCCCTGGAAAGGGTTCTCGGGCCAGAGGTCGGGCGTTTTTACCGTGACCTGCACTCCGACCATGGCGTGGAATTGCATTTCGGGGCGGAGACCGAAGCCCTGGTCGGACCGGGGTCGGTGGAAGGTGTCCGCCTGAAAGACGGGCGCACGTTGCCGGCCGACGTCGTCGTCGTCGGGGTGGGCGTGGCACCTACGACCGAGTTAGCTGAGAGAGCCGGCATCGAGGTGCAAAACGGCGTGGTTACTGATGAGTTCCTGCAGACTTCGAACCCGGGCATTTTTGCTGCCGGCGACCTGGCCAACGCGTTCCACCCCCTCTTCGGCGAGCGAGTACGGGTGGAGCACTGGGCCAACGCCCGCAACCAGGGGCCAGCCGCCGCCCGCAATATGCTTGGCAAAAGCCGGCCTTTTGTGCGGGTGCCTTATTTTTACTCCGACCAGTACGACGTGAGCATGGAGTACTCGGGCTATGCGCCGGCCTGGGACGAGGTGGTCTTCCGAGGAGACGCCGCCAGCCGCCAGTTCATGGCCTTCTGGCTCCGGGAGGGCCGCGTCGCCGCCGGGATGAACGTGAACATAGGCGATGCCGCCGGCAAAATCAGTGACCTGGTGTCTTCGCGCCGCGTGGTGGACACGGCCAAGCTAGCCGACCCGGACGTCAGCCTGGCTGACGTCTAAAAAGCTCCCCGCTTTGGTGGTAAAAGGGCGGTGGTGGCTAGAGGTAGCTCTGGATTTCCCGGCGGTACTCCGGGAAGTAGCGGGAGATCACGTCGAGGCTGAACTTGGGCAGGATGGAACTGGCCGGTTCGCGGTCGAGCAAAAAAGCAAACGACGCCCTGACCAGTGCCTCGGTCGACGTCGACTCCAGGCCGAGCTCAGTCTCGAGCTCGCTGGGCACGGCCACCACGTGGCTGGTCTCGGACTTTCCGTTCCGCACTCTGACGGCAAAATTCCCGTCTGACTGGCGGGCCACGAGGACAGTGGGCAACGTTGGCACCCTGCCCACGGTAGCGGCGCATTGCCGGCCTCCGAGCCGAGACGACTAGAAATAACCCGGTGGAAACCCTCGAATTGCGGCTCGACACCTCTCGGCGAGCCATAGTCGACCTCACCGGAGAGGTGGAAAAGTTCTGTTCTGGTCGGGGCGACGGCCTGTGTTCGGTGTTCGTACCTCATGCCACGGCGGGCGTCGCCCTCATGGAGACTGGTTCCGGGTCTGAAGAGGATCTCCTGGACGCCGTCGGGTCGTTGCTGCCCCGTGATGACCGGTACCGCCACCGCCACGGCAGCCACGGTCACGGTGCCGACCACCTGCTCCCGGCCATCATCTCGCCGTCGGTCATCTTGCCGGTCCTGAGCGGGCGCCCCGCTCTAGGGACCTGGCAGAGCGTGGTGCTGGTAGATACCAACCGGGACAACCCTGACAGGCGCGCCCGGCTCAGCTTCCTGTCCGGTTAGGGCTGAGCTTCAGCGCTTAGGCCGGGCGCGGTATACCGAAAGGCCGAGCATGGCCGCCACCATGACGGGGAGAGCGATAACGGCGACGGCGTTACGCTCTGCTCCTTTCACCAGGAGGGCAACTACGCCCAGGGCGATGAGCACACCAATCAGAAGTTCGGGCGTGTCTCCGACCAGGAAGTCCCACCAGAACCGCCCGAAGGCCACCGACCAGCCGTATAGCAGAGACCGGTGGGGGGCCGTGACCGTCGTGGTCTGTGCTGTCGGACCGGGCTCCAACGTGCCCGGCTCGCCGGGAGTGGGGGCCTGGCCTTCAGGCATGGGCCTGCTCGGGCTGCACTCGGGGGACGCTCGGCCTCAGTGCCTGCACCAGTAGCCAGATAACCACGGCGTACACCCCGACGAGCACCGGTATGGCCAGGTCGCTCCCGGGCCAGTTCACCCCGAGCCCCTCGCCCGCCCAGAACGTCCCGAACGAGACGAGCATGAGGCCGACCACCGTCTTCATGGCGTTCTCGGGCACGCCGGCCAGCTGCCGAGCGACGATGACGCCGATGATGGCGACCACCAGAATGGCGGCCGCGGCCGCTGCCGCGGCCAGGGCCAGTTGGTGGTTACCGGCCCCGAGGCCGAGGACGATTACGGCGATCTCCAGGCCTTCGAGGAACGTCCCTTTGAAAGCGACGGCGAAACCGGTGGCATCACGCCCGGGCCGGCTCTTGGCGGGCGTACCTGCGGCGGGCGTGCCGGTTCCGGACGTAACTGGGGCCGGACCGGCTGACCCTGACGGGCTCGTACCAGAACGAGAGCCCTCCCGAGGCCCGCTCAACGCCTCCACCTGCTCACGAAAGATGGCGTCCTCGTCGTGTTTGGCCTTTAGGCCCACGGTACGCAGGATGGCTTTGCGGAGCCATTGGAGCCCGAAAACGAGCAAGAGCGCTCCCACCAGCGTGCGCAGGACGTTGATCGGCACCAGGTAGACGAGCGCCGGCCCGAGCGCGGCCACCAGCACCACGAGTACGACCAGAGCGGCAGCGGTGCCCTCCAGGGCCGATTTCCAGCCCCGCGAGACACCGGCGGCGACAATGATCGTCAGCGCCTCCACGCTCTCGACCGCGCTGGCCAGAAAGACCGCTACCGCGAGGGTCACAGCGCTACTGGTGTGCATGCTCTCGGTGCCCTCCTTCTGGCGCTAGCCGCACATCCCCATCGATCACGCTACAGGAGGCCTCGGCGGCCCCATCGGCCCGACCACCGTCGTTCCTGCCCAGCACGAGGCAGCCTTCCGGGCTCAACCTGACGCCGACGGCCCGGCCACGTTCCCAACGTTTTTCCGAAAAGACCCGCGTAAACAGGAGTGGCCCCTCCCCGGCCAACGCGTGTTCGTACCCGCGGCCACAAAATGCCACGTCGCGGACGTGGGCCATGAACTGGGCCTCCTCCGGGGCCACAATCCGTACCGCGGAGGGGCGGACGAACATGCTCAAGCTGTCATTGACCCCGGGCCGGCAGGGGAGGTTCGCCATCACGCTCACGTCGGGTCCCTGACCGGGCAGGCGGACCTGGACCAGCTCGCCCGTCACCTCGGTTTCATTGCCGGACGGCATCGGCCGGGGCGGGCCGGCCATGACGACAGGCACTTCCGCAACGACGCCGGTAAACCGGGCCACAAACGGGCTCGCCGGCTGCAGGTACAGCTCCTCGGGGCGTCCGAGCTGGACTAGGCGGCCCTCGCACAGGACACCGATCGTGTCGGCTAAAGCGAAGGCCTCGGCCTGGTCATGGGTGATGTAGACAGAGGTGGCCCCGATGTCCCGGGCGAGGGTGGATATTTCCAGCCGGAGCTGTTCACGCAGGTCGGCGTCAAGATTAGAAAGTGGTTCGTCGAACAGGAGCAGGCCGACGCCGCCCACGAGCGCCCTCGCCAGAGCCACTCGCTGCTGCTCGCCGCCTGACAGCTCGTTGGGGTAGCGGGCCGCCAGGTGGCTGAGCCCTACCCGTTCGAGCATCGACGATGCCTGCTGCCGGGCCTGGGCGTGGCTCAACTTGAGCTGGCGCAGAGGGAACTCGACATTGCGCAAGGCCGTCATGTGGGGCCAGAGCGCATAACCCTGGAAGACCATAGCTAGGCGCCGGCGCTCCGGGGGCAGGTGCACGCCGGGCCCGGCGACGACCCGGCCGCCCATGGCGATCGAACCCTCGGTGAGGCGTTCGATCCCGCCTGGCAACGCAACAGGGTGGTCTTGCCTGACCCGGACGGCCCCAGCAAGACCAGGAACGTGCCGGGGTCAATGTGGAGGTCCACGTCCGAGAGGGCCGCTTTGGCCCGAAGGACTTGGTTACCCCGACGATGTCCACACTTTCCCCGCGTCCAGGCGCGGCGCCGTTAGAGGTGGCTGAGGCGCTGGTGGCCGGTAGCTCAGCCAAGTGACCGCCACCCCACCCGTTGCCATCCACGGGGGTAGGCGAACGGGGCATTGGCGAGGGCGAGTACGAACACCACTCCGGCCGGGCCGAAGAACACGTGGTAGGCCCCGGAGGCGTTGATTCCCATCTGGGCGAACACCCCGTGCGGTTCGAGCAGGTACTGCCATCCTTGCGCCATCAAATAAGTGGGGACGAGCAGGAGCGCCCACATGAAACCGGGCCAGATGCGCCGGCCGCCCACATTGGTGCGCTGTACCATCCACGCCAGCCCGCCGCCGATCAAAAGGTCGAGGGCGCAAACGGCGCCACTTACCCAGAGCGAGTTGGCCAAGCCCTTGAAGGCGGACGCCTGGAACGCCTCACTAAAAGCCGACAGAGTGAACCAGGAACTGCCCTGACAGAACAGCCGGGGCATGAACGTCTGCAACAAAAAGGCGCCGACCGGGACGGCCACGAGCACGCCCAGGACCAACCAGACAAGCCAGGCCCCGCCGTAACGACGTAAGACGTCGACCGCCCTCATCCCGAGTGCATTGGCGCAGGCTGGGGCGCTGCCGCTGCCGCCATGCACGGCCCGGATGCACCGCCGGGACCGGCCAAAGCGGCGCAGCCCCGAGCGGGCTGGCCGCTTCCGGTTCCTGGAGCGCTAGGGGGATCCCCTGCGACATCGGTCCCTGCGACTCGACGATGTCGTCGGTAAACCAGGTGTTGATGGTGTCCTCGCGGGACCCCCACGTGTACGGGTTGATGGTCGTGGCTGGCCCGCCCGCCCCGGCCGTTGCTGCCCGTCTCAACGGGCGCACATCGGCGGCGCGTCCTAGTTTGTCCAGAATGGCGACACGAGCCCTGGCCCTGGACCTCGGTTCCTCTTCCGTCAGGGCCCTGGTGTTCGAGGCCTCTGGCCCGGCGGAACTTGCCGCCGTGCCGGGGGCGCTGGCCCGCCGGCCCCGGCACTTGACCTCATTGGAGCCCGGCCAGGCCACCTTCGATGGGGCTGATTACTTGGCCGACCTGGTTGCGTGCCTCGATGAGCTCCACGCTGGGAGCTTCCTCGAGGGCGTCACCGAAGTGGCACTGGGTAGCCAGTGGCACTCCGTCCTCGCCGTCGCCCCGGACGGCCGTCCGGCCACAGAGGTGGTCTCGTGGGCCGACACCCGACCGCAACGGCCTCGCCCGAGCTGTACGCCCGAGGATCTCGAGGCGCTCCGGCAGCGTACGGGCTGCGCTTTCGCCCCTATGTACTGGACGTGGCGGGTCCCGTGGTTGCGGGCGCAGTTGCGTTCTGGAGCGCACAACTCCTCCGGCGTTCGGTTCGTCGGCTTGTCTGAGTACATAGGCCTCGAGCTGCTGGATGACCCGTCGATGTCGGTGTCCATGGCATCGGCCACCGGGTTGCTTTCGACCAGCGAACGCGGCTGGGACGCAGAGGCTCTGGAGCTCGCCGGCGTAGAGGCCGCCGAACTCCCGGAGCTGGCCCCGCCCGGCTGGGAGGCAAGACTGGCGGAGAACTGGCGGGCACGTTGGCCGGAACTGGCTGCCGCCCGGTGGCACCCGGCGCTGGGGGATGGCGCGGCGGCCAACCTGGGGGTGGGTTGCGACGGGCCCGGTCGCGCCGCCATGACCATAGGTACTTCGGCCGCCGTGAGGTCAGTGACGATCGATGAGGGGCGGGACCTATCTCCTCTGCCGCCCGGCCTTTGGCGCTATTGCGTCGACCACCGGAGGACGGTCACCGGCGCGGCGTACAGCAGCGGTGGGCAACTCTACGCGTGGGCCCTGGCCCTGTGGGAAGGCTCGTACCGCACGACCAGCAGCGAGGAGAGGGCCTCGTCCGAGCGTACGCACGATGCGGTTAAGTACGACGTCGTCATCCCCGTCGAGCCCGGGAGTGACGGCGTCCTGGTCCTGCCCTGGCATGCCGGGACTCGGCCTCCGGCGCCGCTCGTCGTAGCCGGCCAGGGCGCCGTGGTCGGCCTTGGCCTCGCGGCATAACGGGGCCCATATCGTGTCCGCCGCAGTGGAGGCGGTTTGCTTCCAGCTCGCGGGGGGGTTGGGGGACCTCGAAGCGGCGTCCGACAAGCCGCTGGAGGTGGTCGTAAACGGAGGGGCCATCGAGGGGGCACCCTGGTGGCGAGCACGGCTGGCGGCGACGCTGGCGCGCCCGTTGCTGTGTTCCAGCGCCCCCGAGACGACATCCAGGGGCGCGGTGGCGGCCGCTCTCGGGGCCGAACTGGGCGCTCATGGGGTCGAGGGCGAGGTGGTCGAGCCGGTGGAAGCCGACGTCTCCGCTCTGGCCCAAGCTCGCCGCCGCTGGGCCGAGTGTTACCAGACCTTGTTGCCGATTGCCACAAGACATGGCCTCTAAGCGACAAACTGGAGCCAGTGTTCGACCAGCTCGACGAGGGGGCCAACGTGACCGCCTGCCACCAGAGAGGCAGCGTCAAATAAGGCAGCCAAATAAGGCAGCGTCAAATAAGGGAGCGGCTCTGGTGATGCGTTCCATGCGCAACGCCGCCGCCCTCATGGCAGGGGTACTGGCGCTGGCCGGCTGCGGGAGCTCGGCGGGCCACGCTGCCCCACCTACCGGTGCGCCCAGTACGACGGCGCCCATCACGAAGGGGGCCATTACAAAGGCGGCCGTTACAGAGGCGGCCGGTAAGAAAAAAGCGACGGCTATCGCCCACGCCACCGCAGCCACGGCGGGACCGTCCACCTTTGCGGGCCCCGACGGGGTCGAGGCGCGGTGGGTGATCGCGGAGAACAAAAAGCCGGGGACGACGGCCTGGCACCTCTCGGGCCAGGCGAACGGCGCCTCCATAAACGGTTTTGCCAATGTGACGGCCGCCAGCGCAGGCGACAAAGTCACCCTTTATGTAACAAGTCACGCCGCCCGCTATCACATCAGCGCTTACCGCATAGGATATTACGACGGCAAGGGCGGCCGCCTGGTCTGGAACTCGGGAGAACTGAAAGGTGTGGTCCAGCCGAATTGCACTCTATCGGCAGGTACCAACATGGTTGCCTGTGACAACTGGGCCCCGTCGATAAGCATTACCATCGGGCCGCAATTCGTACAGGGCGACTATCTCTTCAAGCTGGTCGCCGACCCTGGCCAGCAAAGCTACGTCCCACTAGCAGTATGGGACCCGTCCAGTCACGCCGCCTATGTCATCCAGAACAGCGTCCTTACGTGGCAGGGCTGGAACAATTGGGGCGGCTACGACATGTACGGCGGCGCCCCGCCCGGCCAGTCGCCGCAATACGCCAACCGTGCCCTGGTGGAGTCGTACGACCGGCCCTATGCCAACGGGAACGGGGCGGCTGATTTCATGGCCCTCGAGTACCCGATCATTTATTGGGCCGAAGAACACGGCCTCGACGTAACGTACTGGACCGATATCACCTTCGCCCAGTTCCCGTATTTCCTCGAGAACCACAAGGCGCTTTTGACGCTGGGCCACGATGAGTCGTGGACCGCACGAGAACGCGAGGGCGTCATCGCCGGGCGCGCCGCCGGGGTAAACGTCATCTATTTCGGTGCGTCGCCAGTCTTACGCCACGTCCGTCTCCTGCCGAGCCCGATGGGCCGCGACCGGGAAGAGGTCGACTACCGTGACCCGACGGCCGACCCCATCTACTCCACCGACCCGCTGAGCGCCACCGGCAATACCTGGTCGCAACCGCCTGACGACGACCCCCCCAGCCAGGTGGTAGGCGACACTTACCAGGGTTACGGCCTCGACGACCCGATGGTCGTGACAGACGCCGGCGCCTGGCCCTTCGCCGGTACCGGGGTGACCGACGGCGAACAACTAAAGGGCGTAGAAGCGGGCGATTACGACGCCTACGATACGAGCCAGCCCGACCCGTCCAACGTTGAAGTGCTGTCCCATTCGCCCGTGCAGCCTGAGGTGGGCTATCTCAAGTACGCGGACATGACCTACTACACCTGGCCCGGCAGTGGGGGAGGGGTGCTGGCGACGGGCACGATCGGCTGGATCCCGGCTCTATCGGCGTGCGCGGGGCCTATGCCGGCGTGCCCGTCGTCCGTCGTGCAAGCTGTTACTGGCAATATCTTGCGGCTCTTCGGCAAAGGGCCGGCGGGGAAGTACCACGCGTCGGTGGCCAACTGGCAACAGTACTATTAGGCCATCTCCAACAGAGGCCCTGGTGGCCCAATTCCCGGTTTCGCACTGCCGGGGCATCCCCTACCCGAAGGAAGCCCCGTCGAGGACCTCGGTATATCCGAGCGTCCTCAAATCATCTTGCTGCTTACGGGCATTGCGCGCCCGCCGGACAACATTAATGGTCAAAAGGGGGTCGTTCTCTCTGCGGGCGCGTGCTGTGGCCAGGCAACGCAATAGCTCCTCTTCCGTCGCGCACGTCACGGCCATTTTGTTCCCACCAGAGCCGAAAACTTCCCTGTCGACCATGTCGCAAATGCGCTCGAAACCGATGGAGAAACCGCACATCGGCAGGGCCGGGCCCCGAAGCGTGCGGTCATACCGTCATAACGGCCACCACCACCGAGTGAGTACGGGACGTCGGGATGGGATATCTCGAAGATCTGCCCCGTGTAATAACCCAACCCCCTTACCAGGGTCGGGTCGAAGCGGGCCGAGACGCCGAGCGAGGCCAGGGTGGAGAGCGTCTGCTGGAGAGCAGCCTCGACCGGGCCCTCCCCGCCTATTTCACGGGTGGCCAGCCTCTCGAGCAGCTGCCCGACGGCGGCTAGGTCGTAGCCGGCCCGGGCCAGTTCTGCCGCCACCTCACCCGCTTCTGTCTTATCCAGCCGGTCGAGGGCGATATATACCGCGTCAGGGCGGTCCAACTCGCCGAGGTACTGTTCCACGGTGGCGCGCAACAGCCGGCGGTCGTTCATCCTGATCGTCGTCCCGTTTATGCCGACGCTCTGCAAGGCCTCGATAGTGGCGCTACACAGCTCTATTTCGGCCGCAATCCCTGCCTCGCCTACGACGTCGATATCGCACTGTGTGAACTCGCGGAAACGACCTCGCTGCGGACGTTCGGCTCGCCAAACGGGGGCGATATGGGCCACCTTGAACGGCATCGGAAGATCATTGAGATGGTTGGCGACGAAGCGGGCCAGGGGCACGGTCAGGTCGTAGCGCAGGCCTGTGTCCGCCAGTTGCCCGCCTTCTCGCAGCTCTTCGTCGAGTCGGGCACCGCGCTTCAGCACCTTGAATATGAGCTTTTCGTTTTCACCTCCGCCGCTCCCGACCAGCACTTCGAGGTCCTCGAGGGCGGGTGTTTCGATAACTTCGTAACCGTAGCGGGCGTAAACGTCGAGGATGCGCCCGGCCACGCGGCGACGTAGCTCGGCGTCGGGCGGCCCGATGTCGCGCATGCCACGGACTGGTTGAGCACGTTGGGCCACGGATCCAGCCTCGCCTGGGCACGGGCTACTGCGCAAGGCGGTTTGTGTCACCCCGCCCAGGCCCAGGTGGGGAGGCCATTTGCCATCGCCGGGCTTCTTAAAAGGTTGAGCGGGTGTGGCCTACGGGCTAGCGTCGCAACGGTGGTGGGTGCAGCACGAGCCTTTGCCGGCGCGGTCAGCGAGCGGGAGGCCCAAGGTTGTATCGCCATCTCCGGGCTCAGGAAGTCGTTTGGAGCGGTAAAAGCCGTGCAAGGCGTGGACATCTCCATCGCCCGGGGCCAGACCATCGCTCTCCTGGGGCCGAACGGAGCGGGCAAGACCACGACGATCGATATGTTGCTAGGCCTGCTGCGGCCGGACAGCGGGGAGATCTCGGTGTTCGGCCGTCCGCCGGCCGAGGCGGTGCGCAATGGCCTGGTCGGGGGCATGCTGCAGGTGGGCGCGCTCGTCAAGGACCTGAAGGTGCGCGAGCTCGTCGCCATGGTCGCTGCTCTTTACCCGAGACCTCTCGACGTGGGCAAGGCCCTCGAGCTGGCCGGAATCGACGAGATCGCAGAGCGGCGCACTAACAACCTCTCAGGCGGCCAGACCCAGCGGGTACGTTTCGCCATCGGGATCGTGGGCGACCCCGAACTACTCGTGCTCGACGAACCGACTGTGGCGCTGGACGTGGAAGGACGGCGCGACTTCTGGGTTTCGATGCGAGGCGTGGCGGCTAGGGGGAAGACCGTACTTTTTGCCACTCACTACCTCGAGGAGGCCGACGCCTACGCGGACCGGGTCGTGCTCATGGCCCGTGGCAAGGTGGTGGCCGACGGCACGCCGACAGAGATCAAGGCCAACGTCGGCGCCCGGACGATCAGGGCCACGCTGCCGGGGGCGGACCTGTCCATATTGGGTTCACTCCCGGGCGTCTCGGGCGCGGAGGCGCATGGCGACGGCATCATCCTGCGGTGCTCAGACTCTGACTCCGCCCTGCGTGCCCTGCTGGCTCGCTTCAGCGATGCCCGTGACATAGAAGTGCACGGCGGGAGCCTCGAGGAGGCGTTTATCGAGTTGACCGGTGACGAAGAGCTCGGGGTGGTGCCTTGACCGCCCTCACCTACGCCCGCTACGACATGAGGCGGCTCTACCGGAACCGCCGGTTCCTTATTTTCACTGTTGCCTTCCCGCTGGTCTTGTTCCTGTTCATAGCCACCTCCAACAAAAATGTGGTGGTGGAAGGGATACCTTTCCCGGTTTATTACCTGACGGGCATGGTGGCGTGGGGGACAATGAACGCCGTCTCCGCCGGCGGGGGCATCATCGCCCTGGAGCGCGCCGTCGGCTGGACGCGCCAATTACGGATAACGCCCTTGCCGGTGAGCGCCTATATGGCTACGAAGGTCGCATCCGGTTACGCACTCGCCTGTCTGACCATCGTCGTGCTGTACATCGCCGCCGTCTCGGTACCTGTCCACCTGACGGCCGGCGGGTGGCTTCTCATGACAGGGCTGGTCCTGGTGGGCCTCTTGCCGTTCGCGGCCCTAGGGATCTTCTTGGGCCACTCGCTCACGCCTGACAGCATGGGTCCGGCCATCGGTGTCATCAGTGGCATCTTTGCTCTGCTTGGGGGGGCCTGGTTCCCGCTGAGTACTTCGGGCACGCTCTACGATGTAACGAAGCTGCTGCCGTCGTATTGGCTGGTTCAGGCGGGGCGTGCCGGCCTCACCCACCAGGCCTGGCCGGTCGAAGGTTGGGTGGTGATCTTCGTCTGGACAGCCGGGTTGACCGCCCTGGCCGTAATGGCTTACCGGCGCGACACCGGGAAGTGGTAGGTGCATTGCCGGCGCAAGCCGCCAGGTTAACCCGTTGGGCACGTCCCCTCTAAGTGGAAGGTCCTCTTCTCGCTCGCCTCTTTCTCGGCTCGGCCTCTTTCTCGGTGGGCGCCCTTTTCCCGGGTACTGGTCCGTCTCTGGAAGCTTTCGGCCTCGCGCCGTCCTTTTCTCGGATGGGGTAACCCTCTTTCGGCAGGGCTTATCAGCTCTCGGCGCGGTCCTTTTCTCGGATGGGGTACACCCTTTCGGCGCGCTTAGCGGCTCTCGGCGTGTTTCACGCTCGATTTCGACAAAAATCACGCCGAGACTGGCATATTGCACCGAGACAGCGGCTAACCACCACCGAGAACCCCGAAAAAGGGGCGCAGAGTGGCATTTTCTGCTTCGCGCCCGGCCGGGACTCGGCTCCGCTCGGCACGGCACCAGGGACTAGGCCGGAGCGGCCGCCGCCCGCTCGATAGCTGAGATTTCGATCTTCTTCATTTCGAGCATGGCCGCCATGGCCCGCTGGGCCTTTGTGGGGTCCGGGTCCGTGATGAGCTCGATCAACCGCTCGGGCACTATTTGCCACGACAAGCCGTACTTGTCCTTGAGCCAACCACAGGCCCCTCCTCCCCACCTTCGGTTAGCCGGCCCCAGAAATAGTCGACCTCAGCCTGCGAACTGCAGTTCACCATGAACGAGACTGACTCATTGAAGTGGAAAGATTGCTGCCCGCCATTGAGGGCAATGAACGACTCTCCGTCGAGCTCGAAACTGACCGTCATGACCGAGCCGGGCCGGCCTGGGCCGGCATCGCCGTAGTGGGCCATAGTAACGATGCGAGACCGTTCGAAAATTGAGGTGTAAAACTCGGCCGCCTCCTCGGCCTGCGAGTCGAACCACAAGAATGGAGTGATCCTGGTCATCTTGCTCACCCTTTCCAACAGGTTTGTGCCGGTTACGAGTTATGACGACAGCCAACCGCCCGCAATCATCGCCCCGAGTCCCGAGCGCTATCTCCCCCCCAGGAGACTTGGACCATGCTGGTGGCAGCCACTCCTCGACTGACCGTGACCAAGAGTTTTTCTCCGACTGGGTGATTCCAAGCCTGTGCCAACGCTCTCGCCCCGTTGGTGCTCAACGTCAGCACCACGGGCTCCTTCGCCCCCTGTGCCATCGAGTAATGGCCGCTGGCCAATATGGCGCCTGTCGGTGCGAGGACGGACGCCTTCCCTGTACAGGCGGCCTCATGGCACGCCAGTCCCACGAGCACGTGGTGGCCCGAGAGTTTGGCGGACGACGAGCTGACCGAGACGTTGGGGGAGGCGGGCTCGACGACCAAATGGAACGTCCGGCTGACAACAAGGGGAGGCACCGCACCGTCCGTACTTACAGTTGTTGTCACCACGAAATGGCCTGCTATTTGGGGGCGGCCCGCAATTGCCTCGGACAGCGACGACGAGCTCGGGTAGAGGCCGCGCGGCAAGCCTGTCACATGCCACGCATAATCGCTCTCCTCGGTGCTGGGCCCGGCCATCGACAGGATCGGCGAAATATGACGAGTAGACCTTCCCCGCTGGCAGGGACGCCAGGGTGATGGAGAGCGGCGGGCCGTACTGTAGCGCCACCGTCACATTTATCCCCGAATATGCGTGGCCGGCAGCCACCGAGATGGTGTGGCCGTAATCCTCTGCTGAAAAGTAACTGGCTTGCGACCCGTTACAGGTAGGGTCGATCGTCACTCGGTAATTACCAGCGGCCAGATTTGTTATCTCGTACCAACCGGTTTGGCTGGTGATGCCCAGGCCGGTGACATCGCCACCGGCGCCCACGGCGGCGACGCAGATCCCGGCGTTGTTAGCGGCGCCTGCCGCCGTAACCGTCCCGGACAGGCTGGCCCCGTTTACCAGCTGGGCGTCGACACCGGTAACGTCCGCGCCCACGGCCAGTTCCGCTGTCGTTGTCGGCCAGGCTTGGCCTGGGTAATACTGAGCCGCGTAGTGGCTTTTCCGTGCCCCACCGCACGTAGGGTCGAAGTGGACCCAATAGCTGCCGGCGGGCAGGTTGGCGATCGTAAAGGTGCCGTTTGTCGACGTCGTCGCCCGGCCCACGGTGGCCGTGGCCGCGTCAACAGCACTGACGCACACATTGGCCAATCCGTTTGGCGCTTCTGACCCGGTAACCGCGCCTGACAACGAAAACCCGGTGGCGAGCAACGCGTTAATACCCGTGGCCGGGCTGGTCGCTGACACGCTGATGGCGTCGGCCCTTTCGAGGTCAACCTGGCCCAGGTAGTACTGCACGGCATAAGGGCTAGGGAGAGTGCGGCCGCACGAGGGGTCAAAACGCAACACGTAGGTACCTACCGGGACTCGCAGTTCGTAGGCTCCGGTGCCTACGGTCGAGGACTCATACTCTGGCCCGGCCGCCACCCAGTAGCCGGGCTGGCCCGTGACGCCCGTGGCGTACACGCAAACCCCGGCAATAGGGCCCCGGTAGCGTCGGCGTCCACCGCTCCCGAAATCACTCCCTCCAACGGCGCGGCCCAAACGGGCACCGTGGCGGCCGCGCCTAAGGCGGTCACCAGCAGGCCAGCCGTACCGAGAGCAGCACAAAGCCGCCGTACCACCAATGAGCCGCTCTTCATGCTTGGAAGGGCGCCGCTCGCCTCAAGGTCGAGGATCGACGGGCAAGCTGGCCGTCTCTTGAAAAAGGGCTAATAACCTCGTTTAACCGGGCTACGGTGGTTTCGGTTCCGGTCACGCCAGGTTGCGGTGGCTGGCGAGAAAGCCGGGACCCCATCGCTCGCCGGGTTCACTCCGGCAGGTGGCAGACGGCCTCGACGTTGTTGCCATCGGGGTCTCGCACAAAGGCGCCGAAATAGTTGCTGTGGTATTCGGGCCAGAGACGAGGCTCGTGGAGCACCTCCGCCCCTTGTGCCACCGCCGCCTGGTAGAACTCCCGCACCCGGGCACGGTCGGGAGCCGCAAATGCGATGTGCGACTCGCGAAACCCGTCCCCGGTGGAACGGTTTCCTATCCAGAACTCGGGCCGGGACGGCTCTCCGTAGCCGATTAGTTCGCCGAAGTCCATGACCCGGGCTCCGCCAAGGGGGGACAGCACCGCATCGTAAAAAGCGGCGCTGGCGACGACGTCCGCGCACTGGATCGAGAGGTGGTCTATCACGTCCCCATAATGGCTGAGCATCGGGTAGGGGCGCATGCTGGCCATCCAGGAGGGTCGAGAAGGGCACTTCCCTCTCTCTTGGCCGACGGTCAGGTGGAGGTGGGCGGCTGGCCCCGGGATGCCGTCTCGGAGCTACCCGTGGCTTTGGTTTTTCGTAACCGAAGGGACCGGTTCTTTACCCGGTTGCCGCAAACGGCCATATCGCACCAGGTCCCGCGGCTGGCGTGGGACCGGTCGTAAAAAGCCCAGTGACATTCGCCGTTCGCGCAGGCCTTCAGGCGTGCCCAGGTGCCATGTTGCTGGGCGTCACGAATAATCAGGAGCAGAGTGGCCAGCCTTAGCGGGCCATCGCTCGTTACCTCGAGCTCGGCCTGGCCATCGGGCCTGACCGTGAAGGCAAGCCGGTCAGCCCGCCCGACTTGCTGCAACGGCTCCAGCTCGGACGCGGTCGGAGGCGGCCCGCCGGCATTGTGGACAAGAAGGGCGCGGATGCTTTCACGCACGTCACGAGCGGTGGCGAGGGCGGTGGCGTCGAGGGCGGTGGCGTCGAGGGCGGCCGTGCCCGTGAGGAGACCGGTGTCCGCCAGCCATGGTCGAGCCGCTGGGGCGTCGGCCAGCAAGTCGAGACCCGAATCGCCCTCCCACGTGTTTACGAAGGCCTGGACCAGCAGCAGCGGTAGGGGCGCCGGCTTTACCTCGTCACCAGGCACCCAGGAAGGCAGTTCCACGAACCCAGTTTAGCGTTGGCGTGACTACTAAAAGTCTTTGACAGGTCTCGTCATGACTAGTAAGCTGAGTTTAATGGTCACAGGAACGAGGACGACAGCAAAGAAAAAGAAAGGGGTACGGTCCCCCGGACGGCGCGGCGGTGCACTATGAATGTGCTTCTGGTCGGACCTGCCGGCATATGTGCGGCGCGGGTGCGGTTGGTCGACCGGCTGATGGCCCGGTACGGGGCCGCAGTGCTTGACGCCCAGCTTGCTAACGGGGTTATGCCCGAGTCAGGGGTGCGGCTCGCACTTCGGGCGCGACGGCTGGTTAGCCCCTCGCAGACGCACATGCTGGCCAAGGCGCTGAAGTGGGTGCTAATGACCTGCGAGGCTTCGCCCCGGGTGCCCGTCCGGGCACCAGTTCGGCGGGATGCGGTCCGCCTCGCTCGCGCAGACCTGCTGACGCTGGCCGACCGGCTCCTGGAACCGGGGCCGCTCGGGGCCAAGGAGTGGCCAGGACGCGGGTGCTCCTGCGTGACGGCAGCGGCCCGCTCTACACGGGGGGCGCCGGGAAGGATCTAGGCGCCGAACTGCGGGCTGCCACCGTCGCGTTGGGTTCGCTCGTCTGACCGGAGGTGCCTGCACGCTTCGAGGCCAGCCAGGACGTAGCGTGTACCCCTCAGTATGAGGGTGTCGTCTTCCAACGAGTTCGGGCCGAGGTCGAGCGAGCTAGTCGAACTAGGGGATATCGACGCGTTGACGTTCTACGTGAACGAGCTCGTTGCCGCCCAGCAGTGGGACGAGCTGAGTTCCCTGCGGGACAAGTGCCGGCTCGCTCTGGAGAGGGGTAAGCAGCTGTGGGCGGTAGCGGCTCACATCGAATATCGGCTTTGCCTGGAGGCACCGGGGTATTGGGCCGCGACGATGCTCGAGAGCGGGACCGGGCGATTTGCCTTCGGACCTTTGCCCGAGGTGGCGGCGTCCGCACACACGTGGTCGGAGCTTTCACCCCACCTCGACGCCACGCCCCAGGCCGCCATGGCGGCGCATGAAAGAGTGGTGCGCGGTGACGACCTGACAGCTGACGCCGTGGCGGCCACGCTGCCACCGGTGCTTGACCTGCCGTTACGGCTGGAAGCATGGGAACCGGCGTACGTTCTGGTCGAATATCACGCCGACAGGGTGGAGGCGCCTGCGCCCCGGCTGCCGCCGTTCCAGCGGTCCACCGGCTCGATTCCCATCTCGGGGCGAGCACCGGCGCAGCCAGAGGTAAAGAGAGCTTCGGCCAATGGTCATGCGTCCCGGCGAGCAACGACGGATGACGTCTCGGTGGCGCTGGAGGACCTCGTCGAGACCTGGACGGCGGAGTCGAACGGCCGCGCCGAGGCCGTGTCGGTCAATGGCAATGCCGCTGACGCGGTTTCGGCCCTGGGCGCCCGCCTGACTGACATCGCCTCGCTGTCGCCCAGTGAGGCCGTCGCGACGATGGCATGGGCGGCGGCTGACGGCGGCGCTCACGGTCGCCGGCGTGGGGCCGCGCCAGGGCGTTTCGCGGCCTGGTGGGTGCTCGCCGCCCTCGGCGGCCTCACTTACGATTGGCCTCCGCCCTCCGGTGCCCTGGGTGATGTGCTCGAGGGCCTGCACTGGTACGCGTGGGGGAGCGGCGAACCCGTCACGGGATGGGCGCTGCGGCTGGCCGTCGAGGCCACCGCGGGTAAGCAGACAGGCCGGTCCTGGGCTATTTCCGCCACCGACGCGTCGTAGGCCGGAGGGGCCCATCAGGTATACGGCAAGGAACCGGACGGGCCCCTGACGGTGGTGACGTTCGCGCCACTAGCGAGGCCCGCGAGAATTCGAGCTGGAAACGAAAACCGTCGTAGGACCATGGTGGTACCGTCGGCGGCACGGTTCGTCCCGTCGCAACGGAATGCGTCGGGACGGACTGAAAAGGTAAGTGAAATGGGCGGATATAAGTGCCGGCGGCGCTGGCACGGCGCTCTCCAGCCCGGGCACCGAGCTACGTTTTTTCGGTAGCAAGTGACGGTCGTCGCGTAAGAGGATAGATGGGTGACGAAAGCACTTACCGGGAGGTTCGTCCGGGACGGCTTCGTCAAGCTGACCGGGGCGGTCCCCCTTCCCGTCGTCGAGGCCTGCGTTGACTTGCTCTGGGAAGCCATCGGCCTCAACCGCCACGACCCTTCGACGTGGACGCAACCTGTGTACTGGGTCGGAGGGATGTCGCAGCCCCCGTTTGTGCAGGCCATGAACAGCGTTGTGCTGTTACAGGCGTGCGACGAGCTGGCCGGGCCCGGGAGGTGGAAGCCGCGCAATTCGATGGGGAGCTTTCCCCTGCGATTTCCTCACGACCAGGAGCCGCCTGGTCTTGGATGGCACGTCGAGGGCAGCTACACGCCCGAGGGCAGCGACACCCCGTGGACCAACGTGATGTCGCGTGACCGGGCCTTGCTGGCCCTTTTCCTGTTTACCGACGTCGAGGTTCAGGACGGGCCGACTCGTATCCGGGTCGGGTCGCATTTAGCGGTACCCGCCGTCCTGCAGCCATTCGGGCAAGAGGGTGCTCCGGGACCGAAATTTGCGCCACAACTGGTGGCCGCCACCGACGGCTGCCAGGAAGCATTAGCCACCGGCCGGGCTGGTGACATCTACCTTTGTCATCCTTTTCTCGTCCACGCCGCTCAAGCGAACCACGGGTACCGGCCCCGCTTTATCGGCCAACCTGCAATCCCGGCCAACTACCCGTACCGGATTGACCGTCCCCGTGCTGAATTGTCCCCTGTGGAGCGCACAATAAGCCAGGGTCTCGAGCCCTGGTTGCGGGCCGAAGCCGGCGTCGACACCCGACCTAACCCCTAGTAGTGCGTCCGCCGCCTTCGGGTACGAGCCGCCGTGCGGTACGGTGCCTGGATGGTTCCTACGTGCTGAACGCAGACAGCGTGGAAGCCGCTGCTGGAGGTGCCACACGACAAGCAATCGAGCACCACTACGACGTTGGTCGTGACTTCTTCCGGTTATGGCTCGATGCCCGTATGGTGTACTCGTGCGCCTTCTGGCCAGGTAACATCGACGATGACCTCGAGAGGGCACAGCTGGCCAAGCTGGAGTGGCACGCAACGGCTGCCCAGGTCGACGGCGCGTCGCGCGTCCTCGACGTAGGGTGCGGCTGGGGGGCAATGATGGGCTACCTGGTGGCTGAGCGCCAGGTCCGGCACGTCACGGGCCTTACCCTCAGTGGTGACCAGTTCGGAGCGGTACCCTCCAGCGACCAAATGAGCGTCCTCCTGGAGGATTGGCGTGACCACCGGCCGCCAGCGCCGTACGACGCCATCGTGTCGATCGGCGCGTTCGAGCACTTCGCCCGGCATGACCTGCCTAGAGCTCAGCGGCGCGCCGTTTACGGCCGCTTCTTCGACCGCTGCGCGCTTTGGCTCCGCGCCGGCGGCCGCTTATCGCTCCAGAGCATCGCCTACGAGGACTTCGACCCATTGACGGGCCCCGTATCGTCTTTCTTCAGCGAAGAGATCTTCCCGGAGTCCGCGTTGCCCCAGCTAAGCGACATCGTGGAAGCCGCCGAAGGTAGGTTCCGGCTGGTGGCTTTCCGTAACGACCCCGAGCACTACGAGCGTACGCTCCGCCTCTGGCAGAACCGCCTCGAGGCCAACAATGCTGAGGCATGTGAGCTTGTCGGTCGAGAGACCTATCGTCGGTACCTTCGTTACGTGCGGGTGGCCAGAGCGATGTTCGAGCGGCGGTTGTGCACCCTGTACCGGATGGTCTTCGAACGTCGCCCCGTCGGCGACCCGGTACCGGAGTAACCCGTGACCTCTGCCCCGCTCTGCGAAGTCCTGGACGAGTGCGCAGGCAACTTGCTGCAACGGCATCTGGCGCACGCCAAGGAGTGGTTCCCGCACGAACTGGTCCCCTGGGAGCTGGGCCGCAGGATCGTGCCCGGAAAGACCCCGGATGTCGATGGACCGGCTCTCCCCGATGGTGTGGCATCGGCGCTATTCGTGAACCTGCTCACGGAGGACAACCTCCCGCACTATTATCACGCCATCGCGGAGGCAACTGGCCAGGACTCCGCCCTCGGGGAGTGGACCCGGAGGTGGGCCGCTGAGGAGCAGCGCCATGGCATAGTTCTTCGCGATTGGATTTCAGTTACGCGAAAGTTGGACTTGGTCGCTCTGGAGCGAGCCCGAATGCGCCATGTCTCGGCCGGTTTCGACCCCGGTATCCGAGGGCAGACGCTCACGGACGGGCTTGTCTATTTGGCGTTGCAGGAGCTGGCCACTCGGATCTCCCATTGGAACACGGGCCGTTTTCTTGACGAAGTCGGTGCCGCGGTAATGAAGCGAGTGGCCGCGGACGAGAACTTGCATTTCCTTTTCTATAGAGACCTCGCCACAGCGGCATTGATGGCCGACGCGTCCGGAACGATCCAAGCCATAGACCGCCAGGTGACCAAGTTCCAGATGCCAGGGGCTGGCATGGAGGGGTTCGCCACCCATGCAGTCGCGATCGCCGCAGCCGGGATTTACAATTTCCGCGTGCACTGCGAGCAGGTCCTGCTCCCAGTGGTCGTGACGCACTGGCGGTTGGAATCGATCGAAGGCCTCAACGCGGAGGGGAGCGCGCCCGCGACCATCTAGTTTCCTGGATAGCGCGTATGAGACGGATAGCCGACCGGATGGAGGCGCAATCAGCCGAGGCCCAGGCTGTGGAACCTCAACTCTCGACCGCGCGCTGAGGCAGCTACAGGATTACGTTGAGGCGTTCCTGGAGTAAGGCCGCGCCCTAAAGAGAATACGGACCCGCCGGCGCCGGAATAGTCCGGGGCCGGCCCGGGCCCATTACAGCACCTTTACGCGCTTCGCCTGCGGGCCCTTGGGACCCTGCTCGACGTCGAAATCCACCTTCTGGCCCTCCGTCAGCTCACGGTAGCCCGTCCCATCGATGGAGGAGAAGTGAGCGAAGACGTCGGGGCTGCCGTCATCAGGCGTTATGAAGCCGAAACCCTTGCTCGCGTTGAACCATTTCACCGTTCCTGTGGCCATAACTAACAGAACCTCTCCTTGTGTTCTTCACGCTAGAAACGCTTGCAGGAGACCTGAAGGAGACCGGCAACGGCGGACAGCCAGCATGAATTTGGCTGTCTGCGCCCCGCAGCCTAGCAGTCCGCGACGAAGCGCGAAATGACCGGTCGACCGCTTCCCCACCGGCTCAGTCGTGGCCCGGGCGCACGACCCCCCCAGCGTGCCGTCGATGCCGGAGCGTCCTCGAGTCGTAACCCCACTCCGGCGGGTGACCAGGCTCTATCCCTGGTCCGACACTTTTTCCTCTAAGATGTTTAGGTCGCGCCTGCAGCCATGCCGGCGAGCGGCCCACGAGTAGCCAGGCGGACAAGTTCCTCAGGTTGCAAGTGTGCAACCTCAGGAAACGGAGTCAACAATTGTCCACTGCCCTCGCGGGCGTCGACCAGCCCGCAACTAGCTTCAACGAACTCGGATTGCCAGACCGGCTTGTGCAAGTCCTGCACCAACGGGGCATAGACCATCCCCTGCCCATCCAGGCTGCGGCCATCGCCGACATCCTTAATGGCAACGACGTGGCCGGTCACGCGCCCACCGGTTCGGGCAAGACCCTGGCCTTCGCTCTGCCGATCGCCGCTACGCTCACCCGGAGTGCTCCAAGGCGGCCCCATGGGCTCGTGCTGGCGCCGACCCGGGAGCTGGCCAGCCAAATAGCGGCCGAAATGACCCCTCTACTGGCCGTTCGGTCCCTAAGGGCCTACCCCTTCTATGGCGGTGTGGGGTTCGGCGGACAGCGCAATGCTCTTCGGAGGGGTGTCGACGTGGTCGTGGCCTGCCCCGGTCGCCTCGAGGACCTCATGAGGAGCAAGGACGTCGACCTATCGGACGTAGACGTGGTGGTGGTGGACGAGGCCGACCGCATGGCGGATATGGGGTTCCTCCCGGCAGTCCGCAGGATCCTCGACGCTACGTCATCCGGACGCCAGACGTTGCTGTTCTCGGCCACACTGGACGGCGACGTGGACGTGCTCGTCCGCCGGTACCAACGTCACCCGGTGCGTCACGAGGTCGTCCTGCAGCCAGAAGTAAGCCGAGCCAGCCATCAGTTCCGGGCGGTGACGAGCGCCGATCGGACTGCGCTGTGCGCCGAGCTGGTTCGCGGGCCTGGTCCTTCTGTGGTCTTTGTGCGGACAAAGCACGGTGCTGACCGGGTGGCCCGACATCTGAGGGACCTCGGTTTGGCCGCGGGGGCGATACACGGAGACCGCAGCCAAGCCCAACGCGAGCGCACGCTTGCGGACTTCCGCGCCGGCAAAGTCCACGTTCTGGTGGCCACGGACGTTGCGGCACGGGGGATCCACGTAGACCACATCGCCCGGGTCATCCATTACGACCTTCCCGCGGACATGAAGGACTACCTGCACCGCTCAGGGCGCACCGCCAGAGCCGGGGCGGAGGGCAATGTCATTGCCCTCGTCACGCCGGACAAGCGCGCAGTCGGCGATTCCCTGCAACGGGGCCTACGCGCCGCGCAACATGACGTCGGACCGGTGTCGTCCCACGACGCCTCCAACTCCCCGACTCCGCAAAGCAGAACTCAGGAATTACCGGCGCGTGCCGTTCGCGGGCCCGTCCACGGGCGAGCTCGCCGGAGCGGGGCTCGTCGGGCCCAAGGAGGTCGGCAAATCAGCGGTCACGCTCGCGTTCCCGGTCATGAAGGCCGTCGGGACACCAGGGTGCGAAAAGGGCACCGACAATAGAATCTACCCGTCTGATCTGCTCAGACGTCGTCGAGCAAGAAGCCCGCCGTGACCCGGTACGGCACAATCCGGTCCGGCACAATCCAGTCCGGCACAATCCAGTCCGGCACACCCCCGCCTGGCACAGTCCGGTCGTCGTGCTTTGGTAGCACCTCATGACAAGGTCGGATCAGCTGTCAGGGGTTTACGATCTTCACCGGCTTGGCCCGGCCGATCTGTTTTCCAGTTACATCGAGCGCCACAGCGGAGAAATAGGGGCCGCTCGAGTTCACGGCAATAGAGGTCTCAAAGCCGGTCCGAGGTTGTGAACCAACCGGGGAGAGCGAGTTCGCCGACCGGCCTGCCAGGACGGTCCACCGGGCGACAGAGGTGGCGCCGTTCCAGCTTGCATAGACGACCGCCCCGCCCGGCGGGTTGGCGACGGCCACGACATCTGGCGGACTGGCGGGCTGGCCCGACCACTGCTGGCAGAATGCTCGGTACGAGTGGCAGCCGACCGGCAGTTGCCCGTCAAGCACGAGGCTGCCATTGCCGGCGAACTCCGAAAAGTAGTTTTGGTTCCCCCAGCCCACAAAGACGTGCCCATTGGGCAAGACCTGGACGCTGCCCTGGCTGCCGGCGACAAAGGCGGCGCTATGGCGGTAGGCGCGGGTCAGAGTCACTTGCATGCCCTTCGTGTTGAGCTGGAGGAGGAGGGCCTGCGAGGGCTGGCCCGTGGTTACCGCGCCATCGTCGAACAAGCTGATGGTTTCTAGCCCGGTGGGGCGAGCGTCGTGCTGCCAATAAAAGCTCGTGCCAGGGCCCATCTTCCAGTTGGACCGCTTTCCGTTCATCCGCCATAGCAGCTTGCCGTTGGACCGGTCCACCTTGTAGAGAGCCCACGTGTTTTTGGCCGAGATGAGCAGGTTGCCGTCCGGCGTCAAATCGGCCGAATTGATATGGAAATAGTCGTACGGTCCCGATTTCGGCGCCGGGACGTAGCTTTCTGAATAAGCGATGGGACCGAGGCTGTTCCAGTCGAAGAGGACCTTCCCTGATGTGATGTCGATCTCCTGGACATGGCCACCCACCACCTGGCCCTTGGTCGACCCGCCAGCGGAAGACAGGTTGGCGTTTACCGTTTGATAGCAAGTGACGAGCGCCGTTCCCCGGGAGGTCAACACGAGGTCGTGGAGGTCGGCGGTGAGGCCGTGACCGGCCCGGATCGTGTGCCGTGTGGTGTAACTGGTGTCGGCGACCTCATTTGTGCCCTGGCCGTAGTCGTAAAGGAGGTTTCCCTGCCACCAGGTGAGCACGGGATGGCCCTGGTAAGACTGGGCACTGAAGTTGAACGGTGCATTTGCGACGGGCATAAACCAAACGAGCCGGCCAAGGCGGTCCAAAATCATGAGCCCGGACTGGCTGGGAGCAGAGGCCAGATAGTTGCGCACCGACAGGAAGATGTAAGGAGGTGAGCTGGGGGACGGCGGGCCATAGCTGGTAACGGTGACCACCGGAGGACGCAGGTCCGGCCGCGTGACGAACGTCTGCACGGGCGCAATGCTGGAAAAGCTGGGGCTCGCGGCGCGGACCTCGGCCAGTTGGCCTGCCAAGCGACCCGTCTCGAGGGGAGCGCCGCTCCCGGAGGCGTGCTCGTGACCCTGTGCGCGTGGCAGAGCAACCAAGGCCAAGCCTCCGCCGGCCATAGCCAGCACCTGCCGGCGGCTCATTTGCTCTGTATGACCGTGCTCTTTTGCGGGTAGCCTGCCTTCGTCCATGGCCCGTAAAGGTTACACGCCGTGCTCGTCCAGTGTGGGCAGGCCGTTAAACCCACATAGGGTGTTAGGGTTGCTTGCGAGCTGGGCTGGCAAGGGCGGACCGACGAGCGAGTTGAACCGTCTTTGGGGGGATCTCACGTATGCTGTGCGCCCGCCACCGGCGCACTTTGCAATGAGGAGGCGACAATAATGCGCACTTGGCAATCCACGGCCGGCAAGGCCCTCGCCACAATCGCAGGCATAGTGGCCCTTTCCTTCGGGGCTCCGGTAGTTCTTGCCGGCACGGCCGGTGCTGCTACCCACACGGAGGGCGCTGCCGCAAGCTCCAAGGTGGAAGTGAAAGTTGAAAAGGTGGGGACGTACGGAAAGGTCCTTGCGGACCAGAAAGGCCTGGCGCTCTACTACAACACCACCGACAAGCCCTCAAAGCACTGGGCCTGCACGGGCAGCTGCCTTTCCCATTGGCCCGCTCTCGTGTTGCCCAAGGGCCAGAAGGCGGCTGTCGCCGGGCCTGGGGTTAGCGGTTTGGGCACGGTGAAAAGCCCGGCCGGTGTGCAAGTTACGTGGCACGGCAAGCCCCTTTACAGCTTTGCCGGTGACAAGGCCGGCCATGTGACAGGCCAAGGTCTCCACGGAGTCTGGTTCATAGCGTCGCTATCAGCGGCCGGTTCCAACACAACCACGACCACCAAGAGCTACGGCGGTTACTGAGCCCCCCCAAAGTGCTCGCGCACGGTGACGGTTCGAGCCGGTCCCGACGGAGCCACACCTTGTCACGTTTTGTAACGGCGTGACCACGGTGCGCGTCTCGATGGTCCCACTGAGGTCAGCACTGTCTGTCGATCCGCGTGTTACCGAGGGCATAGAGTGAGGGGGTACCGCATAAAAGCGCAGCTAGAAGGCACCCGCCCCCGTAGCTCAGAGGATAGAGCGTCGGTTTCCTAA
>CAWJSS010000011.1:0-54314 GCA_963845605.1 uncultured Acidimicrobiaceae bacterium | reverse complement strand
CCGCAGGTCGTCCGTTCGAATCGGACCGGGGGCGCCGACCTCTATAAGGGCCGTGTAGACGGCGGCCGGCTGGCACCAGGACATCCTCTTTGCGAGAGGTCTTTCGGCCTGGCTGATGGAGACCCTGCCCTGTGAACCCACCGGCCGTGTTAGTCACGAGATGTGACAATAACATGTACGGGTAATAATCCAGAGCCTATAATATCTTCAATGCCCTCTGACGCCGATGCGGGCGCGTCCATAGGTTTGTTTGGCCGACCGGCCGCAGCCCCCCCGAGCGTTGCCTTCCTTGTCTCCCGGCTCGGTCTCGAAGTGGGGACACGCCTGGCGAAGGACCTTTCCCCGCTAGGGATCGAGCCACGACATTTCGGGCTATTGAGGACGCTGGCAATGAGCGAGGGCCAATCGCAGCGAGCCATCGGCCAGGCGCTGGACATCCATCCCAACCGGATGGTCGCTCTGGTGGACGACCTGGAGCGGCTTCGCCTTGTGCAGCGTCGCCCGCACCCGACGGACCGCCGGGCTTATGCGCTCGTATTAACGGACAAAGGTAAGCGCGTCTTGCAAAAGGCCTTCGAGGTCGCGTTCAAGATCGAGAACGACCTGTGCGCTGACCTCGAGCCGGCACAACGAACGGAGCTCTTGTCACTGCTAGGTAAATTGCGCCACTTTTATGGAGGTCCGCCAGGAGTACACCCGGGGCTGTCGGGTATACCCTCCGGCGAGCGATCTTAGGGCGTCGTGCGGCTGGGTACGGCTCTGGTCGTTAGCGTCGGGGGAGTTTGCCGACCGTCACCGGGCCGGGCCTGAGTAAGGCCTCGCCTCAGGAAAACTTGAGCGCTCGAAGTTCAAAAGACGACGATTCACAGGCGATTGAGGGCTTCGAGCGCGCAAGTTGTCCTTCGGCGGTCCCTAAGTCGGGTACCAGCGGCGACGCCAGTGCCGAGACAGCACGAAAAACGCCATCGGAATTATCCACCATGGGAAAAAGAACCCATGAGCGACACCTATAGCCAGCGTCAGGGCGGCTATTACGGCCACGGCAATAAAGAGGGGCGCAAAGAACGGGCGGCCCGCCGTTGGCCTGGTGGTCGCAACGTGGGCAGGCGGAAGGTCCCTGACGAGGTCGTCGAGGTCGCGGCCCGTCTTGGCTGCCAGGGCCTGCTGTAGTCTTTCGTCGTACTCGTCCATATCGAGGCGGCCGGCGGCGACGGCGGCCTTTAGGTGCTCTGCGGTCTCTTGGCGCTCGGCGTCCGAGGCCCTCAGGTCCGAGGCGCCGCTGGAGGACCGGCTGCCGGTTTGGTTGTTGGCCCCCTGGCCCCAATCAACGCGCGAGGCAGTCGGTGCCCCGGCCCCCCACCACGGGTCTCGGCAGGCCAATGTGTTCGGGCGGACCGTATGGTTGTTCATCTGCTCCTCGCCTCCTTGCTGGCAAGAGAAGACCTCACGTCCTGATATTGTATCACTCAGTGATGATACCAGTCAATGATAGTTGGAAAGAGAAATGATGTCTCACCGCCCCAGCACCCGGCTCAGGTGGCCGGCGAGGCCAGACTGGCGGCCGAGGCGCCCTTCGGCGCGGTCGGCCAGTTTGGTGGCTAGAAGGGCCGCGTTCACCTCGAGCCATCGCAACGGCTCGGGTTCCCAGTCCGGAGAGCGGTGCCCTACCCAGGGGAGATGGACAAGCTCGCTATCGTTGCCTAGCACCAGGTCCGCCAGCGTCCGCCCGGCCAGGTTGCTGGTGGACACGCCGTCGCCGACGTAACCACCGGCCCACGCCAACCTCGTGCTGCGGTCGAACCCCACTGAGGCGAACCAGTCGCGAGGTACGCCCAAGGGCCCTCCCCACGACGTGGGTGACCGTAGCGTCCCCCAGGGCCGGGTAGAGGTCGACGAGCGTGTCGCGCAGGGCCCGGTGTACACGAGGCGCCCGGTCGTAGGAAGGACGGACCGCCGAGCCCAAGTGGTACGGAGCGCCCCGTCCCCCGAAAGCCAATCTTCCATCGGCTGTCCGCTGCCCATAAATGATCAGGCGCCTGTGGTCTGAGAAGGTCTCGCGGTGGACCAGGCCGGCCTCGGACCAGAACGCGTCCGGCAGGGGTTCGGTGGCGATCATCAAGGAATAGATAGGGAGCAAGGCCCTCCGCTGTTCTGGGAGGGTGGGTGTCCAAGCCTCGACCGCCCTGACTACAACCTCGGCTCGGACCGATGCGCCTCTGGTCCGCAGCAGAGCCGGCCTCGATGTGCCGCCAGGATGGACCGCGTAAACCTCCGAGCCTTCGTAGATCGCTCCTCCAAGCCGTTCGACGACGCCTGCCAGTCCTCTAACCAACCGGGCCGGGTCAAGGGCGGCACAATGGGGAGTAAAGGTGGCCCCCAGGACGTCGGTGACGCCGATCTTTTGCGTAGCCTCGCTTGGCGATAGCCACCGCAGGTCTTCCTCGTCGAGGCCCAGGGCCCGGGACCCCGCCACCTCGTCATGGGCCCGGTGGACCTGGGCCGAAGTACGAGCAACGACCACGGTCCCGCCTTTGACGAACGCACATTCAATGCCCTCGGACGCTGTCCGCTGTCCCACCTCGTCCACGGTCTGCTGCATGGCCCGTCGCATAGCCCGGGCGGGGGCGACACCGAAACGGGCCGCCAGCCGCCCATCGGGTACGGGGAAAAGGGCTGAGCACCAGCCGCCATTGCGGCCTGAGGCGCCAAAGCCGGCCACTTCCTTCTCGAGGACGACGAGGCGCAGGTCCGGCGCCGCCCGCAGCAAGTAATAGGCCGTCCAGAGGCCCGTAAAGCCGGCCCCGACGATGGCGATGTCCACGTCGATGTCGGATCGTAAGGGTTCCCGAGCGAACATCTCCCCTGGGACGGTGTCCCACCAAAGAGATAGAGCGCGCAGCCGCCTTTCCTCAAGCGAGCTGATGCGCGGCGACACGACCGACCATAACACGGGGCGCTTTTCTAGGGGCAAGACCGTTTCTGGGGGCAAGACTGGCGTCTCGGCGTGATTTTTGTCGGGATCGGGCTTGAAACGCGCCGAGAGACACCGAGCGCACCGAAACAGCCCGAACGCGCCGAAAGAGACCCTTCACGTCCCCAACTCGCCAGGCGGTCAAGCTCGCTCTAATCCCTCGGCCCTGCGGTACAGGCCGGCCCACTGCCGGCGCCTCCCAGCCGGCCCACTGCCGGCGCCTCCGCAGCCGGCCCCACTGCCGGCGCCTCCCAGCCGCCCCACTGCCGGCGCCTCCCAGCCGCCCCACTGCCGGCGCCTCCCAGCCGGCCCACTGCCGCCCCCCTCCAGCGCCCGTCCAACCCAACCATCCTCTATGCTATTCCTGCCCGAGTTTCGAAGGCACACGAAATCCAAGGACTTTTCCAGCTAGTGATCTGGGAGATGAGCCGGTGCGGGAATTGCATAACTTTATCCACGGAGAACAGGTCGAATCGGTAGGCGGAAAGACAGCCCCGCTAGTAGACCCGAGCACGGGGGAGGTTTTTGCGGAGGCACCCGTGTCTTCGCCCGAAGACGTCGAGCGTGCGCTGCTTTCGTCCAGGGAAGCGTTCGGCTCCTGGAAGCGTTCCACCCCCTCCGAACGCAGCCTCGCCCTGATCCGCATCGCCGATGCGATTGAGGCGGGCGCCGAAGAGTTGGTGCGGACGGAATGTGAAAACACGGGCAAGCCGTTTGCGCTCACGATGTCCGAAGAGATACCGCCCATGCTCGACCAGATCCGTTTCTTTGCCGGCGCCGCCCGCCTGCTCGAAGGGCGAGGCGCAGCCGAGTACATGGCCGGCCATACGTCTTACGTCCGTCGTGAGCCGGTGGGAGTGTGCGCAGCGGTGACGCCGTGGAACTACCCAATGATGATGGCGGTTTGGAAATGGGCGCCGGCTATCGCGGCCGGCAACACGATCGTCATCAAACCGTCTGAGACCACGCCGGCCAGCACGCTCCTGCTGGCCGAGATCCTGGCCGGTCACTTGCCGCCGGGGGTCCTCAACGTGGTCTGTGGTGACCGCGACACTGGCCGCGCCCTGGTGGCGAACCGCATCCCGGCAATGGTAGCCATCACCGGGAGCGTAAGGGCGGGGATGGAAGTTGCCACCACGGCGGCCGCAGATTTGAAGCGTGTCCACCTCGAGCTGGGAGGGAAAGCTCCCGTGATCGTCTTTGACGACGCGGACGTGGGGCCGACGGCAGAGGGCATCGCCGTAGCGGCCTTTTTCAACGCGGGGCAGGATTGCACCGCCGCCACACGCGTCCTGGTGGGCGCACAGGTTCATACAGACTTCCTCGACGCCCTGGTAGACCAGGCGCGCGGCACTATTGTGGGCCCCTTCGGGCAGGACGACGCCAACTATGGCCCGCTCAATAGCGCAAACCAGCTAGAGAGGGTCGAGGGGTTTATGGGGCGCGTCCCGGCTCACGCCCAGGTCCTAACCGGGGGCGAGCGAGTCGGGCCGCGCGGATATTGCTTTTCACCGACAGTCGTAGCCGGCCTGCGCCAGGAAGATGAAATGATACAGCAGGAGATATTCGGACCGGTTATAACCGTTCAGAGGTTCGAGGACGAAGGGGAAGCGTTGGAATGGGCTAATGGGGTCGAGTACGGCCTGGCTTCCAGCGTGTGGACACGCGACCACGGGCGGGCCATGCGGATGGCCCGTGACCTCGATTTCGGGTGCGTCTGGATAAATACGCATATCCCGTTGGTGGCGGAAATGCCACACGGCGGCTTCAAGCATTCCGGCTACGGGAAAGACCTCTCGGTTTATGGCTTCGAGGACTACACGCGGGTCAAGCACGTGATGAGCAACATCGAAGCCTGAAGCACTATCTGAGGTCTCAACCTCACCCGACGGGGGCAACAGTAACCCGGAGCCCGAGAGGTGAGCCAGCCCAAAAGGGAAGGAGCTTCCTTTGAGTTCCATATCGGGGATAATTAGTACCGACCACGCTCGGGCCGAGCGGTCGGACAAGGGCCTAAAAGGTGGCGCCCTTGGCCTGGTGTCGAGCACCGTGGTGGGCGTCGCCTCGACGGCCCCGGCCTACAGCCTGGCCGCCACCCTTGGTTTTGTCGTCGTGGCTATCGGCGTAAGGGCGCCGATCGTCACCATCCTCGCCTTCATCCCCATGCTCCTTATCTCTTACGGCTATAAGGAACTCAACCGGGCCGACCCTGATTGCGGCACCACGTTTACCTGGGGCACGAGAGCATTCACGCCGGCCATCGGGTGGATGGGGGGCTGGGGGATCGTCGCCGCCGACCTCCTGGTCATGCCCAGCCTGGCGCAGGTCGCCGGCCAATACGTCTTCTTACTGTTCAACAACCCAGGGATCGGCAACGATGCCACCAACGTATGGGTGCTGGTGGTCGGCATTGCCTGGATTGTTGTTATGACCCTGATCTGTTACGTCGGGATCGAGATATCCGCCAATTTCCAGAAAGTGTTGCTCGGCGTCGAATTAACCATGCTCCTTCTCCTGTCGGTGGTGGCCCTGATTAAAGTGGCCAATGGGTCAGCCCCCGCAGGACACCTGACACCGGAGTGGTCATGGTTCAATCCGTTCGGAGGCTCGTTTTCTGCCTTTATCACCGGCCTCACTTTGATGTTGTTCATTTACTGGGGCTGGGACACATCGGTGTCAGTCAACGAGGAGACGGCCAATAAGCACGTCACCCCCGGCCGGGCGGCGGTCTTTGCCACCATAATTCTCCTGGTCATCTATGAGTTCGTGGTGTTGTCCGCACAGTCGTACGCCGGTCTCGGCACCAAAGGCATCGGTCTTGGCAACCCAAACCACGAAGGTGACGTGCTCTCCGTGCTCGGAGGCTCGGTCTTCGGGTCGTCCGGGCTCGGTAGCTTCGCCACCCACCTGCTGTTGCTCATGGTCCTCACCTCGGCCGCCGCTTCTACTCAGACCACGATCCTGCCGACGGCCCGGACCACTCTTTCCATGGCTGTTTACAAAGCCATCCCCCAAAAATTCGCCCGCATCCACCCCCGTTTCCTCACCCCGACGTGGTCGACGGTGGCGATGGGCGGTGTTTCAATAGTCCTCTACCTAATTCTGAACTACATTTCGGCGACCAATGTCATTTCTGACTCGGTCACGGCTCTCGGCGTCCTCATCGCGTTCTACTATGGGCTAACAGGCCTGGTCTGTTTCTGGTTCTACAGAAAGTCTCTCAGGCACAGCACCCGCAACCTGTTCGTGCAGGGGATCCTGCCCCTCCTGGGCTGGGCGATCATGTGGTCCATAGGCGGCTACAGCCTGGTCCAGGACTGGCAACCCTCGAGCAGCTATACGACCTGGCACGTCCCCGGTCTCGGCTGGGATATAGGAGGCTCCTTCTTGCTCGCCGCCGGCTCGCTGGTGCTCGGCATCATCCTTATGTACGTCTACCGGGCGGTGAACCCCCCGTTCTTTAGAGGCGAGGTTTTGAACGCCAATACGGCCACGCTCGTACCCGAGGACGTCGGCACGCCGATCGGGCTGTTCGGAGTGGAGCCGGGCGAAGGTACAGCCGAAGTCTCGGACTGAGCCCCGGGAGAGGCACCGTCCCGAGCCGTTCCCGCGGGCGGTGACGGCCGGCGTCGAGGCCGCCAGCTTCACGAGGCGGAGGTCAGCACGACCCCGAGGCGGGAGAACAGAGCCTGCGCGTCGGCCTCGTCTTGCGCTGCAGCCACGTCGTCTGCTGAACCCGCTGTTGCGCCCTGGCCGAGGGAGACGTCGCCTCCAAGGCCTGGCCCCGGGCGCCGTCGGACTTCAGCCCGAGCCGCCAGCGCCTGGGCCAATTCAAAGCCCTCGGCCAACCCCCGCAGGCGAGTGACGGCCTCGTCCAAAAGGCCCTCGGCCTGCACGATGTCGCCCAGTTGGGCCAACGCCACGGCCCGTAGCCGGAGGGCGGCGCCGTAGAGCCGGTCGCGGTCGGTACGCCGGGCAAAACGGGCCATCAGTTCGGCGCTGGCGGCGGCGGCGCGCTGGAGTTCGCCGGCGAGCAGAGTGCATTCCGCCATGCGCAGGTCCGTTTCGTCGACGTAGGAGGAGGCGTGAATAGTTTCGAAGGCGGCTCTTGCCTCCTGGAGCAAGACCGCGCCTCTCGAGGTACGGCCGGTGCGGGCCGCCAGCCGCCCGAGGTTTGAGGTGGCGAGCGCCTCGCCTATGGGGTAGCTGGCCGCCCGCCATGAGGACTTGGCTGTGTTGAAGTAGCGCTCGGCTTCTAGGTAGTGCCCCTGGTCGGAAAGGATCTCACCGATGTTGTTGTCTTCGGTGGCGGCACCCACAAGGTCGCCGGTCCTCTCCCGGGCGGCGCGGCTGGCCCGGTAGCGTTCGAGTGCTTCGGGCCAGTCGCCGCCGAAATGGGCGCTGATGCCGAGGTTGTTGAGCACGTTGCCCTGACCGACGAGGTTGCCCAAGTCCATGAAAATGGCGAGCGCCACTTCCGCCAGCGAGTCGTCAGGTTCGTCCAGGTAGACGGAATTTATATGGCGCAAGTAAAGGGCATGCGCCAAACCGGGACGGTAACCAGCCTGCTCGGCGTCCTGGCTCGCCACGATTGCTTTTTTCGTCGACTCTCGGAGCCGGCCCTGGCGATGGCGGACACCGGATGTGGCCAACTCGAGCTCGCACCGTTCGACCAGGTCGGCATAGTCAGTGCCCGTGAGGTGACGAAGAGCGCTCGTATAGTTGCGCAACGCCTGGGGGTAGCGGCCCCGACGCTCTTGTAACACACCCATTTTTCGGAGCAGTCGAGCCCGGCCGGCGCCAGGCTGGAGCCGGCGGTAAGCGGTCCCATAAGCGGAACGCGCTCGTTCATAGTTCCCCGCTAGTTCGCTGGCATCACCGAGCAGTTCGCCCACCCGCGCCACATCCGCCTGCGGTACCTGCCGGAGATGGGAGGCAGCGTCGAGCGCCCGGCCGAACTGCGTCGCCGCGTCGGCGTTGGCATAAAGAGCGGAGGCTCGCTCGCCGGCGAGGCAGGCGCACTCCCAGGCCCGGTCCCAGCGTTCTGCGGCCAGCCAGTGCAGTGAGAGCAGCTCGACCGCGAACGGAGTGCCATTGCGGCGGTCCTCGATGGCAGTTGCCGCCCGACCGTGCAGCAGGCGCCGTTGCCGGAACGAGAGCCCTTCGTAGGCGGCTTCGCGGACCAGTGCGTGCGCGAACACGAACTCGCCCTCTTCCTCCCGCAGGAACTGCGAGAGGCGAGCTTCCAAAGCGTCGTCGAGCTGAACTTCGCTCTCGACGACGCGGGCCAGCAGATCCTTCTCAAAACGCAGCCCGAGCACAGCCGCGGCGCGCAAGGCGCGGCGGTCGGACGGGGATAAGCGGTCGACCTGCGCCGCCAGTAGCGGTTCGAGGGCATCGGGAAGAGCCTCGGGCGAACCGGTGGTCTGGGCGGCGCGGGCCAACTCGACCAGGAACAGTGGGTTACCCCCGGCCCGGCCCGCCAGCAGGTGGCGGTCCTGGGGGTTCAACGTTTGGGGAGAAAGCTCGGCCAGCAGGTGTTCGGACGAGATGTCGTCGAGAGGCTCGATGTCGATAACGGTCCGCGCCGCGACGTCGGACCACCCGGGCGCGTCCGGGCGCCGGGTCATTACGACGAGCCAAGGGCACACATCGGCCTGCTCCGCGAGGCGTTTGACGAGGCTCGCCGAAGCCTGGTCGAGGGCGTGGGTGTCCTCGAAGACGAAGGCGGCCGGGCCACCGACGACCGTTTCCGCTAGTTCGACAAAAGCCGCTTCCAGGCGGCGGCGACGAAAGCGGGGCTCGAGGTCTCCGACTTCGCGAGTCGAGGGGACCGCTACGTCGAACACGTCCGCCAGGAGGGGTGCCCAGGGCCGCAGGGCGGGCGCACTTTCCTCCACCGTGGCCATCAGTGCGGCGGCCACTTCCTGGCCGGCCACGTCGTCGTCCAGGCCCAGAAGTTGGCGAGCGAACGCCCGCAGCGGCCAGTACGGTCGTCCCCCGCCGAAGGAGTCGCAGGCAATTCGATAGGTGTGAAGTGGCCACGCCTGGGCGGCTTCATCCACCAGCCGGGACTTGCCGATGCCTTCAGCACCGATCAGCTCGACAACTTTCCCAGTCTCGCCAGTGCGGATCTGTACTGCGGCGGTGAGCAAGGAGTTCAGCTCCGCCCGGCGACCGACGAAGGCAGGCTGCTTCAACCGCGTCGGGGAGCGGCTGGCACCTTCGCGCCGAACGTCATAAGTGACGACGGGGCCGGTTTTCCCCTTGGCCATGAAAGGCGGCAGCTCTTGCAGCACGAACGGTGAACGCAGACCCGCCCGCGCCGCCTCCGTGCAACGCACCTGTCCTGGCTCAGCCACCTCGACCACCCGGGCGGCAAGGTTTACGGCATCTCCGGTGATGGAGTAAACCCGGCGGCCACCCAGACGAAGGCCTGAGAAAACGAACGCGTGGCCCACGTTAACGCCGGCCTTGAGCATGACGGCGGCACCCCCATCCCGAGAGTCTCCAGGCCGCTTGACCGTCTCGTCGGCGTCCCGGGTATCGGCCCACCGGACGATTTCGAGGGCACTGCGCACCAGGCGGTCGGTGTCGTTGCCCTCGAGCCTCGGGACCCCGCCGACCAACAGGATCTTTGTGCCGTCGGGCGCAAGGTCGGTGCCATGGAAGCTCACGCCGTGGCGGTCGGCCGCCTGCTGCGCGGCGCGCACGAGCGGGCGGAGCGCGTCGAGGGCCGTCGTCGCCCCGTAGCGTTCAATTACGGCGTCAAGGCCTGACAGGCGGACAAACCCGATCGCCACTGGCCGGTGCTCGGCCTGCTCCTCTCCGGATAGCAGGTACTGCCGGGCGCGCACCGGGACCAGAGAGGCGGCATCCTCAGGACGTCCAGCCCGTTCGGGCGGCACGGGTTGCTCGTCCGCGCCTGGCTCGCCCCGAAGCAGGACACCGCCGCCCCGGACCTCACCGAGGACGCCGTCATCCAGGAAGGCCGCTGTGGCCGCGCTGACGAGCACTTCGCCGGCACCTGCGGCCTGTTCCAATTCGGTCGTCAGCGTGGCGCCCGGGCCGGCCACTATCAACTCCCGGTGTGACTCGCCGGTCAAGAACAACTCAAAGGCGCCGCTATGCGCCCCGACGGAGACTTTGAGTTCGATCCTCCCCACCGAGGTAGAGAGCCGGCCGAGGCGGCGCATGGCCCGCGCCATCAGCCAGCCACAGCGTGCTCCTCTCTGCGCAGAGCCTGGTCCCTGGAACAACAGCACCGCCGCGTCGCCGCCCCACTTCAAGAGGTCCGCCCCGTAGCGGCCCGCAATGCCGGCCAGTTCCCCGAACGTGGAGCTGACGATCTCGTTGATCTCTTCCGTTCCGGCCCGGCCGCGAGCCGCCAGGCGCTCGGTGAGGGCAGTGAAACCCGAGACGTCCACGAAGACGAGCGTGCCCTCGAACCGGCGGTGCTCCTCGTCGGGCTTCTGGCCCACCCAGTCGAGGGCCAACCGGGGCACATAGGACAGCAACTGCTCCCCTCGCTCCTCGGTAGGCGTCTCCGCCGGAGGCGCACTGGCTCCGGCAGCGCTCGGCCCTGTTTGAGTATTCGGCGGCAAAATCACTCCTCACGCCGGATCCGAGCGCTCACCATAGGCGCCTGCTACCGGCGCGGAGGCCGGGGAGGTGCGAGTCGCTTTACGCTGAAGGTTATCGAGTGCACGACCGGGTCATTGAGGATCCTGACCTGAAGCGTGTGCGGGCCCGGGCTCAGCCCCTTCGTATCGAGTTGGAATGTATCAAGGGCGCCCTTGCCGGCTAATTCGAAAGCGAACTTCTTACTGCCCGCGGGCCGGGTAGGCGCGGGTGGCTTGGTCCGGTCGACAGTGACCGCGGTGACGGTGGTCGACCGGGCGGTAACGTCCGCTCCTGTCACGTTGCACGGGTAGATTTTGAACGTAACCGTGCTCGAGTTCTGCGCCGGGGGAGTGGCCTCGCAGATCCTGTAGCTGATGACGTAACTCACACTAGAGGTGGCGCTCCGGCCGGCGCTGTTGATGGCCGTAACTGTGAACGAGTACCGCCCGACGCTGCTGGTCTTCACGTAGCCTCCGTTAGCCACGCTCCCAGTGCAACGGGTGATACCCACACTCGAGTCGGCGCAGGTATACCTGGCGCTGACTTTCTGACCCAGCACGTAGTCAGCCCCGCTGGCCGGCCCGATAATGCCCACGGCCGGGGTGCCGGGAGTGACGATTACGACCGGCGGCGGAGCCACGACGGCGGGGGGAGTTGCGGGCGGGGACAGGTTGACCTCGAACGGCCCGAACGGCCCGACGGTGGTGCAGTCGCCAAGCACGCTGCAAATAGTGGCACTCGAGGTCATGGCGGTCGAGCTCGACTGCCCCGCCGGCACGGTCGTGGCCAAGGTGAAGCTGGCCGCCGCGCTCGAGTAAGAGCTGTAGATCGCAGGGTTCGGCGCAATTCCCGACTCGTTATCTGTCACCTGGCAGCTCACCGACACGTTATGGCTGGTGCTCCCGGAGCCGCCCGTCCCCGGACGCGCCCTGAAACAGTCCTGGCGGGACTGTGCACTGCACCGTCGGTGCCGCGGCGTCGACGTCCACGGTCACCGACGTCGGTGCCGACTTCAGCCCGGACTGGTCGGTGGCGCTTAGCGTCACCGTTGTCACCCCGTTGGCCGTCAGCGGCAGTTCAAGGGGCAGCCTGAGGCCAGTGCCGGTTACGGTGCCTCTGGTTGATTGTGCTCCCGATTCGGCGTAGGTCAACGAGGCCACAGCCGCCCCCGGGTCGGTCACCTCCACCTGCAGGAACGAGCCGGCAGAGCCGTTGAACGCGCCAGGTACCCAGCCATTGGCGGAGAGGTCCGGCGAAGTGGCGGAGCTGAAACGAGGCCCGAGGGTGTCGATGTCGAACGAGGAGGTGGCTGAGTTTCCGGCGGCATCGGTGACGGTTAAGGAGTGCTCTCCGTCCCCGGTCACTATCAGTTCGTCGCCGGGCGGCAAGAGAGTGGACGGGCCGCCATCAAGCGTGTAGCTGAGTGGAGCGGTGGCGCCCGCGCCCAGGCCCACGGTGGCCGTCACCGCCCCCTGGAAGTAACCGGTTGTCGGCTGGGTGCCAGCCAGTGAGATGCTCAATGCCGACGAGGTGGATCCCGCGGCGCTCGACGAACCGAAGTCCGAACCGTCGTTGTTTGAGCTGGCCACGTTGCCGGCGGCGTCAACGGCTTCCACGAAGTACTGCACGGCGACGCCACCCGGGTTCGGCGCCGCCCCGCTCCAGGTGTTCCCGTTCGACAGGGCCAGGTCGAGGGCCGTCCATGTGCCGGGGCTCGACTCCGGGGTGTAGAGGACGAGCACCCGTTTTACCGGCGCGGTGTCATTTCCTGGTACCACGCTGACCACGAAGTTGGTATCGCTACCGTTGACCACGGCGCTACTCGTCTGGATGGTGGGAGGGGTGAAGTCGGTGGCTAGCGGGTTCGAGGGGTTGGTGTAAAACACCTCCGCTCCGATCGACGTGAACAGCCGTTGTGTGCCTGCGGACGGCGTCGTGGGTGGGCCCGGGATGAACTGGCCGGCTACCAGGTCGAGTTGTTGCCGTTCGCTGGGGAGAGGGGTAGCGCCCGAGAAATCTTCGACGGTGGCGACCCGTTGAAGGGCGCCGGGGAAGGCGGCCGCGCTCACTTCCGGCGGTGGCGTGGCGGTGTCCACATCAGGCTGGGAAACGGTCGGTCTAAAACTGTTGATGTCTTGTGAACTCAGCGAGTCGATGAGCGCGCCGTGGGCGACGAGGCCGAGTTGACCGGGGCTGGTGGTCGATGGCTCGGTGACGTCGAGCTTGTCCAGGGGCTCGATGGGGCGGAACTCTGTGGTGAGCGTTGAAGCGCCCATGGGGTCGGCCCCGTTGAGCTGGAAATAGGAGGAGCTGTCAGCGCCGCTCTGCTCGGAGAGTTCGCCAGGGGCGCTCCCCAGCGGCAACGACGCGGACACCGCCGCCTCGGTTAGCCCGCTTATCGGGTCCGTACCGGTCACGGGCGCTTTCGGCTCACTGCCCGTCGACCCTGAAGCACCGGTGATCGTGTACATCGGCAGCCCGTAGAGGGTCGACTCCATGACGGACTTCAGGTCGTACGGGCTGAGGACCTCGCCGTCGGCCGCGTACTGCTGTTTGGCGTCTGTGAGGGCTTGGCCGATGGTGACCGGCTGGCCGACATAGTGCGCAAAATCGGCCATCAGAGCGGCCGAATACGCGACGTCGCTGGTGTCGCCGTAGCCAAACCCGGTATTGGCGACCCACAATGCCCCGGCGTTGGCGAACGTCGTGGCCCAGTCGGCCGTGCCCGCAGCCGGGATCCCGCTGGCGGCCACCTCCACAGCGTTGATGTTGAGCCCCGCGTGGCATCCCATCGAGAACAGCAGGCGGCCCGCGTAGGCGGCGGCGTTGCCGGAGACGGCCGCCGTCGTGAACAGGTCGGCCTCGCTGCCGCTGCTGTTGTCCTCGGCGGGCAACGCCCGCGAGTAGTCGAAGTGGGCGTTCACGCTGGCCACGTTGACGCCTGGTGGCCCACCTAGCGCGCTGTTCAGCTCAGGAGTGGTCCAGCTGTCGTTTATCAGGTCGCTCATCGAAAGGCCGGCCTGGGCCAGGTTGGCTGACACCAGCTGCGCACCCGAAGTCAGGAAGGAGTAACCAGTCGAGAGCCCGGCGGTGGCGTCGATATTGCCCCCGGTGGTGACAAATCGGGTCAGGGCGTTCTCGATGGCGCCGGCGCCCTCGTCCGATGACTGAATGAGCCGCCCGACCGCGGCGGTGGGGAGGTACAAGGTGGCGCTACCTATCCCGAGTGGACCGGGAGCGGCGAACGGGTCGTCACTGAAGTAATAGCCGGCGGCGAGGGCATCGGCCTCGACGTTGTTCTCGCCTGCAAACGTGCCGGCGGCGTAGTCACGCTCGTTGGACTCGACGGTCCCGTCCGCCAGCCGGGCAAAGGGGATCTGGTCGTCAGCCCCGACAATGACAACGTTGGTCACGTTCGGGTCGCCCGCCCGGATGGCGTCGACCTGCGCCGAAATGGCGGCCACGACGCCGTTGGCGGCCTCTACAGAGCATGGGTCGGCGTCCCAGGTGGCGTACGCGTCCCGGACCGCGGTGTAGGCATCTACAGGGACAACAGCGCCGTCCACTCCGGCCGCCGTGTCACCTGCGACCGCCTCCACGTCGCTGATAACGGCAGCCTCGGCGGCGGCGCCGAATGCGGCGCTGAGCCTCTGAGTGTCGACCAGGAACAGGGTGTTGACGCTCGCTCCCACGGCGGGGAGGCTGGACGATGGCGGCGGTTCGGGGTGGGGGAAATTGAGCGGCGGGCAAGTGGGGCTGGGGCCGCCACCGGCTAACGCGGCCCTCAGCAGGTATGGCTGCGGACTGGTGGCGCCGTTGTACCCCGAGACCTGGACCACGTAAGTGCCGGCGTCGAGCGGGGGCGTCTGGATGTACTGGGCGCCGGCGTTGGCCCCGTCCAAGCCAGAGGCGGCCGCGGGTACGTTGGCCAGCGTGTAGAGCTGGTAACCGGCCGGCGGGGTGACGGGGATGTCCTGGGCGCCCGGCGTCGCCTCTACCGTGCTCCCCGGGCTCAAGCTGGGAACGGTGTCGTCGACCGCCGGTAGCTGCTGGGACGGTGAGCCCTGGATTTGTTGTTGGGCCGGAGAAAAAAGCTCGAGATCGTACTGCGCGGGCAGGTTCGTGAGGGCCAGGGCCAGTTCTTGGCTCTGGTTGACAGTGACCGACCAGTCGTTGATGTCCGTGGCGGAGGTCATGTAGCCGAGGTTGAGCGTGCTGGGTGCCAATGGTGTAGCAGTGGCCAGGGTGGCGTCGGGTTCCTCGCCGTCGGTGACGGTCACCGTGGCGGAGGCGGTGGATGACGATGACCCCGTCGACGCCGTCACTGTGGTGATGGCCGGGCCCAGGTAGATGCCGGCGTTGGCCTCGAAGCTGAACGTGTCGGCCCCTTCGTTCAAGGGGAGGGACCACGTGAGCGGGGCCGTGGCCAGCGGCTCGGGCGCTGCGGGGTCGGGTGCTGCTGGCTCGGGTGCTGCCGGCTCGGGTGCCGGAGCACCGTCCAGCGTGGAACTGCCGGCCACGTACGCAAAGGTCGGGGGGAGCGTGACGGTCAGCTCTACGGTGGCGTTGCCTCCTGTTATCTGCAAGGGCACCGTGAAGCGGTCGCTCCCGCCCGTGCTCTCGTCCTGAGCCAGGGGCGCTCCGGCCAGGTCGACCGTTTGCCACGGGTAGGACTGGGGCGAGACCAGGCTGAACAGCAGGTCACCGAGAGTGAGGGCGGGGTAGCCCAGCGACAGTCGTGTCGTCGCCGACCAGGATGTCGCGGAGAGTGGCGGTTTGGAAGCCGGAGACGGCGCTCGGGTCGGTCAGGGCCGACGCCAGCTGGCCGAGCGTTACCGCCGGGGCCAGCGCGCCATTGGTGGCCGCCGCGCCCAGGGTCTGGCCGCTGCAGGCGAAGGCGCCGGTGCAGTTGACGACGGTGGCCAGTTCCCCGATCGACGAGAGCGGGATCGAACCGAGGGGGCCCGATGAGACCGGGATAGATGAGAGTGGGATGGATGCAAGGGGGCTGGACGATAGCGGGATGGAGGAGAGGGGGATGGAGGAGAGGGGGATGGACGAAAGCGGGATGGAGCCTAGGGGGATCGAGCTCAAAGGGATGGAGGAGAGCGGGGCTCCGGCCAAGGCCAACGTGAGCAAAGTCACCGACGACGCTGTGGACGGTGTGGCCGGGTCGATGCCCAGGCTGGCGCAGTTCGTGCTCAGGTTGCTCAATGTGGCGCACCAGGTCGTGAGCACGTCACTTTCGCTCGGCGGGGACCCCGAAGTGCTCGGCGTGCCCGGGAGCGGTAGCGCGCTCAGCGGTATCGATGCCAGAGGCACCGAGCTGAGCGGGATCGAAGATAGTGGCGAGCTGGAAAGACCGAGAGCTTCCAGGTCCATGCCGGTGCTGTTGAGACGGTCTGCGGCCACTGCGTTACCCACGACCTGGCCCAGGCTGATGGACTGCAGTGGAAGCCCGCTCAAACTGGTCCCGGCCAGGACACCGGTCCAACCGCTACAGGTCGTGCCCGAACAGTTCGGTGGGTACGTGATGGTCAGTTCCGAGAGGGCGACGTTGCTCAGTGCGTTCGCCGCGGCGGCAATGGCGGCGTCGGGGCTGCTGGTCCCCATAGCCATCGCACTGAGCGGGATGGAGCTGAGCGGGATCGAACCGAGCGGAGAGGATGACAGCGATATCGAGCTGAGCGGAGCGGAGGACGGGTCGGTTACTGATGACCCGGTACCTGATGACCCGGTACCTGATGACCCGGTACCTGATGACCCGGTACCTGATGACCCGGTGCCCGATGACCCGGTGCCCGATGACCCGGTGCCTGATGACTGGGTGCCTGATGACTGGGTGCCGGCGATGACAGAAACGGGGATGGCGTCGTCCGGTACCGTTTGCACCGCGGCCACGGTTGGGGTTGCCGGCGAGATGGCGGCCGTGACCGAGCCCAATTGAGGAGCGGCGGAGGTATTGAGCGAGACGTCCCTCCAGAGCGGGGCAGCCGGACCAGGCCAGTACCCGGCCCCTCCGCGTTGGCCAAGCAGGACGTAAAGGGGGTCAGTACCGACCTGTAAGCCGCTGGCGGACCCGAGGAGCTGGCCCTGCCCCGAGCCGGAGCCCGAGCCCGAGCCGCTGACCGTGACCGCGGCTGAGCCGGACGCGTCGACGGTCACGTCGACTGTAAAAATGCCATTGTTCGAGGGGGTGGCGACGAGATCGTCTCCTGCAACCGGGGTGAGCGTGGGGCCAGCCCAGATCCCGTATCGAGGTGACGAAGGGTCGAGTACCCCCTCTATCGACAGAGTCTCGCTCAGGTCCTGGCTTACCAGGGCGATATCAAATGAGTTACTGGCACGCGGGTTGACTCCCTCGACAGTGGCGCTAATCGTGAACGGCCCCGAACATGCGTCTACCGACTGCACCGCCGTGAATTCGTTGCCACCATTTACGTGCCCCAGGAACATGCCGGGACCGGGCGGGCCGGTGTAACTGAAATTGGGCGTGGGCGCTAGGAAATTGGCGTCGAGCGTACTGGCCACGGAGGTGAGCACGCTTTGGGGCGCCCCTGCACTACTGGACCAATAGGGTGAAAGGGTGGGGTCGGCCCCAAAATCATCATTGACCGAACAGGGTTGGGGAGCGGGGATAACTGAGGCCGTTCCCCAAACAATGCGGCCGGGCCCTGGCCGAGGACGACGTACAGCGGCGCCAGACCAACCGGGATGATGGCCGAAGTACCGAGAGTTTTGTGACTGAAATAGTTCGCCAGACGTCACGGTGGCATCGCCCGAGGCGTCGACGGAAATAGTCAGCGCATAAACGCCATCAGGGCACGGGTTTGCGTCCAGGTCGTACGCACCCGGGGCGCCGGCAGGGGAGAGTGAGCTGCCGGCCCATATCCCCTTGTCCGCTCCTTCCATGTTCCCCTCAACAGTTACTGCCTCGCTGAGGTCAGCGGTGGCGAGTGAGATATCGACGTGTTCGAGCCCGGCGTCACCCTCGAAAATGGTCGAGAACGTAAACGGGCCTCCGCACGCGGTGGTGGACTGCAGTGCGCTGAACCCGTCGCTATTGGTACTCCAACCCCAAGGCGACAAGCCGGCTCGCACCGGCGCCGTGAGGGGAGTGCCTAATTGTGCGCCGACAGCGCGGGCGACGGGCCCCGCTTGCGCCCAGAGGTCAGGGTTGAGGGTGCCGGGGTAATCGGTGGCGAAGTCGTCTTGGAACCCTGTGCAAGCTGTCGTGCCCGTGGACGCCACGGCCAGCGGTGTCCCCGCTGCCGCCACCGCCGGGACAACCAGCGCTAGCGCCCCCGTCAGCAAAGCCAACGCGGCCAGCGTGCCCTTGGCTCGCCTCACAGGTCCGAGCACCCCTGGCGCAAACGAGGGCGGGCTCGTGCCATGTTGAATCCTCCTTGCCCGAGCCGAACGCGGTTCTAGGCTCCGCGGAGGTCGCTAGCCCGGGACCTCTCTCCCGCCAATGTTAAACTTTCGGTTCAGTGGGCGTTCCCGCGCTGGCGCTCTATCGCGCCGACGCCGCGCTCCGTGGGCGCACAGAGAATTCAGGGGAACGCGGAGCGAGGCGGCAGCGGAAACGAAAAGGGACGGCCTGCTATAGCTCGGCCCAGACCACCTTGCCCCACGAACGCAGTTCGTACCCCCAGTTCTTGGCTAGCGCCTCGACCATTTGCAATCCCCGCCCGCTGGTGAGGTTGACCTTGACCGGACCGGCCGGTGTCGGTGAAGCATCCGCCACTTCGATCCGGACGTGATTGCCGTCGCGGACGATCTGGAGGTACACGACGCCGCCGGCGTGGACTATGGCGTTGGTCGTTAGCTCGGAGACTACCAGTACGGCTCGTTCCTTTTCCTCGTCGTCGAGGGTCAGAGCCTGCACCGCCGCCCGAGCATGGCGAGGGGACTTGACGACGGGCGCGTAGTACCTCTCTCCGCCATGCACACCTCGAATACCCGGTGCGATGAATTCTAAATTGGCCTCGCCCGAGGCAAACACCGGTAGCCTCCCATGCAGACCCCTGCAAGGAAGATATCCACTCTCCTCGGGTGGCAAACCTTGGCGGGCGATCATCCCCTTGAGCAGCGCCATCAATGACCCACAAATAAGGAGGTGTAAATGCTAGAGCGAGCTTTCATGCAGGTGGACGTGTTTACCGATACCGCCTACTTCGGTAACCCAGTGGGCGTGGTCTTGGAAGCCGCGGGTATTTCAGATGAGCAGATGCAGCAAGTGACGTCGTGGGCAAACCTGTCGGAGACCACGTTTGTCCTGGCGCCGACGAGCCCTTCCGCAGACTACCGGGTGAGGATTTTCACCCCCGTTAACGAATTGCCATTTGCAGGCCATCCGACGCTCGGGACCGCCCACGCTTGGCTCGCTTATTCGGGTCAAGACAAGGAAGAGATAACCCAAGAATGCGCCAGCGGGCTCGTTCGGGTGCGGCGGGGCGCGGGGGGCCTCGCCTTCGCCGCGCCGCCCATGGTGCGCTCAGGGCCAGTCGAGGACGACCAACTAGTCGTCCGTCTGGCGGGCATGCTCAACATCGACAGAACAGATGTCATCGAGGCTCAGTGGGTAGACAATGGCCCGGGCTGGGTAGCACTGATGCTCGCCGATGCAGAGGCTGTGCTGGCTCTCCGCCCTGGGCTCGTGGACCGCCTCGTGGGTGTGGTCGGGGCGTACCCACCAGGAGCGGGCCCGCGCTACGAAGTGCGGGCTTTTTTCCCTAAAGACGGGGCCACCGTAGAGGATCCTGTGACCGGGAGCCTGAACGCCTCGTTGGCCCAGTGGCTGACAGGAGCGGGCCGCGTCCAGCCGCCGTACGTGACCAGCCAGGGGACGGCGCTGGGACGAAAAGGGCGAGCCCACATCGAGCAGGACGCTGATGGGTGCATTTGGGTGGGTGGCGGGACCGTTACCTGCGTCACGGGCCGGGTGTTGATCTAAACCAGCCCTTCGGCCTCCGGCGAGACAAACTTAGGGTTGTGGAAGTCCTGTACGCGCTGGCGGCCGTGGCTGGGGCCTTGCTCGCCCTGACGATCACGGCCAACATCGTGAGGACTCTGGTGATCGCCCGGGCGCGTAGGACGGTCCTGTTTGACGCCGTGGACCAGGGGGTGGACTTCGTCTTCCGGATGGCCAGCTGGCCACTGCGCACCTATGAACGCAAGGACACGTTGCTGGCCGCTCAGGGGGCGGCCGTCGTCCTCGTACAGTTGATGACCTGGCTGTTGGGTTACGAGATCGCCTATGCCTTGTTGCTGGTGCCAACGGTGCACGGGTTCCCCACTGCCCTGCGGGAGGCGGGCAGCTCCATGTTCACCCTCGGCTTCGTGTATACCCACGGGAACGAGCCGGCCGTCATCGACATTGTGGCCGCAGCTACCGGGATGATCGTGGTCGCATTACAGATCGCCTATTTGCCCACCCTCTACGGCGCCTTCAACCGCCGGGAGACAGAAGTAACCCTCCTCGGCGCCCGCGCCGGTCACCCGCCGTGGGGCCCGAGCTCTTATTGCGTACCAGGTACGGCGTGGCCGTACGCAGCGACGACTTGCCGGCGTTTTACAACAGGTGGGAACGATGGGCGGCCGATGTGGCCGAGAGCCACTCCAACTATCCCGTACTGGTCCGTTTTCGGTCTCCGCACCCCCTGGACTCATGGCTCGTCGGGCTTCTTTCAGTGATGGACTCGGCGGCCATGCTCTTGGCCCTGCGCCCGTCCCAGGACCGGATCGAGCCGCGGCGCGCCATCAGGATGGGCTTTACCGCGCTGCGCGAGATAAGCGGGGCGCTCGGTATGCCGGTCGACATAGACCCCGACCCCGATTCCGAGATCGCCATCAGCTTCGAAGAGTTCGCGGCGGCGGTCGACCAGCTGCGCGCGGTCGGGTTCCCCGTCGAGCGAGAGGCGGCGGAGGCATGGCCCCATTTTCGTGGCTGGCGAGTCAACTACGAGGCACTGGCCTATGCCCTCGCCTACCGGACCGACCAGGTGCCAGCACCGTGGTCCGGGCCAGACGATGGGGAGCCGAGACCATACCTGTGCAGCGTCCTTCCGTGAGGGCGCCTGGAAAAGGCCTCGGGCCAGTGAAGCTCGACGGGAAAGGGCAGGCAGAATCACAGGCCGAGCGCCCCGGGGAGCCGAGCCCGGCTCCGTGATGACGCGGCCGGGGCGGGACCGCTGCGCTCTGATGGGCGCCGACGTCCCTGTGGCACAATGTTGAAATAAGCTTTGAGTAAAGTGAGCACGCCGTTGACGACCAGAGCTAGAGCCACGGTGCGGGACTTGCGCCGGGTGAACCGGGCTGCGGTGCTGCGGCGGCTGTTCCTGGAGGGCCTCTCAACCGGGTGGCGCTGGCCCAGCTAACCGGCCTCAGCAGCGGCAGCGTGACCAACGTGACGTCGGCGCTGCTCGAGGAAGGCCTTATCGCCGAAGTCGGCCTGGAGGAGTCCGACGGCGGCCGACCACGGGTGCTGCTCCAGGTCAACCCCGAGTTTGGCGGCGTTATCGGCGTGGAAGTGGGCGAAACCTGCATCCGGGTCGAAGCCTTCGACATGAGGATGCGAGCGGCGGGGATGGCGGAAGTTGGCCTGCACCCCCAGCACGAAGAGGCGGAAGTGGTAATCGACCAGATCATCGTGGCCATCGAAAAACTGCAGGGCCAATTCGCGGCCGAGGACCGCCGCCTCATCGGGGTCGGGGTAGCGATGCCCGGCGTCGTGGCTCACCACGACGACGATGCCAGGGTGCATGCGCCCAACATCGGTTGGCGGGATGTGCCGATGGAACGGCTCATCCGGGAAGGCGTAGGGCTGCCGGTGTTTGCGGATAATGGCGCCAAAGCCATGGGCCAGGCCGAAATGTGGTTGGGCGCTGGGCGAGGGGTCAGCCACGCAGTCGTAGCGCTGTGGGGCACCGGCGTGGGCGCGGCCATATTTACCAACGGGTCGCTGTACCGGGGCTCCGCCTCCAGCGCCGGGGAGTGGGGCCACACCAGTATCCGGGTCGGTGACAAGCGTTGCCGTTGTGGCGGCGCCGGGTGCGTGGAGGCTTACGTTGGGGCGCCGGCGCTCCTGGAGGAATGGCACCGGACTGACCCCACCGCCACGCCGCCGTCCGACCCCGATTCAGAAGAGTGGGTCGATCGCTTCCTCGAGTCGGCCAGGGCCAACAATGCGGCTCAAGCGGCGCTCGACCAAGCGGCATTTTACGTCGGAACGGCGGCAGCCAACCTCGTCAACCTTTTCAACCCGGAGAAGATAATCATCGGAGGGTGGCTGGGTTTGAAGCTCGGCCCGCCCCTGCTCAGCCAGATCCGCAAGGCCGTCAGGGACCAGGCCCTCGAGTACACAGCCAGCCGGGTGAGCATCGAGGTAGGCCAGCTCGGCGCGGAGGCCGTGGCGCTGGGGGCGTGCACGCTGGTCGTTGACGAGCTGCTGGCTAATGGCGGCATCCCGCCCGTCCTGGGCCAAAATAAGTACCAGCCGCTGCGGCTGCCGTAACGGGACGGGCGTTCCTTTAGCCAACGCCGGAAGCGCCGGTCAGTCCGACGGCAGGCAACCAGTTCGAGCCAGTTTCCCGTACCACCAACCACTGTCCTTGACCACGCGCTCCTGGGTCGCGTAGTCGACGTAAACGATCCCGAAGCGTTTGGAATAACCCAACGCCCATTCGAAGTTATCCAGCAGGGACCAGACGAAATAGCCCTGGACGGGCACGCCTTCGTCTTTAGCTTGCAGGACGGCGGCGACGTGAGCCTTTAGGTATTGCTGGCGTTTTGGGTCGTGCACCGCCTTGCCCTCGAGCACGTCGTCGAACGCGGCACCGTTCTCCGTGACATAGATAGCGGGCAACTTGTAACGACTATGTGCTTGCGTAATTACTCTGTAGAGCCCATCAGGACGGATGGTCCAGTTCATGTTGGTCCGGGGCGTTCCGGGTTCGTCTACCTCGGCGAACCCCAGCCAGTGCTCGGGGGTGTTCTCGGCGCAGTAACCCTGGTAGTAGTTGAGGCCGATGAAGTCTGGGGGCACCCGGAGCGAATTCATGTCGTCTTCGTAACCGCGGGGCAGGTAGGGCTCGAGCCGGTCCACGATCTCGGGGGGGTAGTGGCCGTACACCAGAGGGTCGGTAAACAAAGGGAAATTGTGCCAAGCCTGGGCCCGTTCGGCGGCCGCGATGTCGTCCTCGGACCCGCTGGCCGGCCACACCGGCCACGTCGTGCTGGGCCAGTCCGACCGAGAAATCGGGGTCGATCGCTTTTAGGGCCTGGAACCCGGCCACATGAGCGCGTAACTGGTTGTGGACCGACTGCCCGGTGGCAAAGATGTTCCGAAGCCCGGGCGCATGTCGCCCTACGAGGTGGCCCTCAGCGGAGACGACGTAGGGCTCGTTCAGAGTCACCCAGTACTTGACCCGGTCGCCCAGAACGTTGGCCACAGTAGTGACGTAGTCGCCGAACCAACCGGCGATGTCCCGGTTGGACCAGCCTCCGAGGCGGAAGAGGGCCGCCGGTAGATCCCAGTGGAACAGGGTCACAAAGGGCTCGATACCCGCCCCTAGCAACCCGTCGACCAGGCGGTCGTAGAAACTGAGACCGGCGGCGTTGGGGCGGCCCGTCCCCGCGGGAACGATACGGGGCCAGCGAAGGGAAAAACGGTAGGCGTTGAGGCCAATGTCCTTCATGAGGTCGACGTCGCCGCGCCACTTGTGATAGTGGTCCACGGCGATGTCCCCGGTTTGCCCCTCGAAGGTGGCCCCCGGGGTGTGGGAGAACTCGTGCCACACGCAACTGCCCGCACCATCCGCCAGGGGCGAACCCTCTATCTGGTATGCGGCGGTGGCGGCACCCCAGAAAAACCTGTCGTTGGCACCGTTTTGGGGCTCCAGCACAAAACCTCCCGGTCCTTCCAATGCGGGGCAGGCCGCCGCGTAGCTATTGTTCTCGTCGCCCATCGCCGCTCACGGAGCGGACGCCCGGTGGGCTAAGCCGGCTCCACACCAGCTCTGCACCTATCGAGGGCGTGACAAATACCGCCCGGGGCCGGGACCCGCGCCATCGGCTCGCCAGCCGACGTAAAGGCGAGAAGCAGGCGTCGCTCCGATCCGCTGCTCGAGACAGGTCCATCCGGGTAGGAGAGTAGCCGCACGGAACCTGGCCCGTCCAGTCACCTTGAACTAAGTCATATGACGAGGACTAAAATAAAGCTCTAAAAGAAGCTGTGGCACGGTGTGACGATGCCCACGCTGGCCAGCCCCTCCGCCAGACGAGAGGGGCTGGGTGCGCGGTCGGCTAGCCGATCTCGAGCCTTGCCGAAGATGAGAGCCAGTTCGGTCCCGAGCGCGCCAGGGCGGACGGGATGGACCTGGCGAGGGAAGCGGCCTGGGTGGGCGCAGTCAAATTCCCGAAGCCGAAATTTGACTCACCCGTCCACCGCGTCAGTACGCCAGGGCTGGTCTAGCGGGGCGAGGCGGTGATGACGAACAACCAATCGTGGTCGCCGGCAGCGTTAGCGCCCATCGTCGGTGTAGTGGTCCAGCCGAGGTTGGTCCTGGCACCGTTGGTCGGGTCAACGGCGACGATAGTCGGGTTGGCGCCGAGCACCGAAGACGAGATAGTGATGTGGTTCGTGCTGGTGTTCGGGTTATAGATGACACCCAATGTCCCATCAGCCGAATAGGCGGCGGTCACATAGTTGCCGTAGGTCGAATCGTTGGTAGCGGGACCTCCACCACCTGCTAATGACGCAGAGTACATATACTCGCTATTCCGGCCAGCGGTGACCAGTTGGTTGTTGACATCTGGTTGCAGGTTTTGCCAGCTGATACCAGCAAAGGCGGCGTCGAATACTTTACGCTGGGCCACGTCAGTGGTATCAAGCTGGTTTTGCCAACCGGATTGGAACTCCCACAGGCTGTCGTTGCCATAAAAGCTGCCGGTAGCCCCAGAAGTCATCGACCAACCCAGCTGTTTACGCAGGTCGAGAGGGGCGTCGGGGTGACCCTCGGATGAGTTCTCGTAAGCACCTTCAACAAAGAACACCGGCAAGTCCCTGGTCGTCCAGCCTCGTAACACGCCTTCGTAGGTGGGGTAGTAATCATAGGCAGCGTTGAGTGTCATGAGTGGACCGGTGTTGGTCCCATCAGTTGACAATGAATCGTTGTAACCCTGCTCACCCGTGACCAGTCGAGCAGTGCCCAAACCAGCTATGAAGTTCTGGTACTGAGACACAAACCCGCCGTTGCCGTCCCCAGCGCCGTCGCCCGCGTAGTCATTGCCAATCATCCACACAATCCCTGGGAATGCAGATGGTGGGTATTCACTGGTCAACCATTGGCCAAAAGCTTTGGCCTGTGCATTGCTCATATTGGTGAATACGTTGCCACCTTCAGTGGCATAAGCGTCGATAGGAAGGGCAAACACCGTGATCCCATACTGTTCTGCTAGCTGGAAAAAGGTGGTGATCTTTGACCAATAAGCCGGGTTGGGGGCCGCGAAGTTGCCGTTGGTGAACGGGACATCTCCGTTATAGTTGGTGCCGTTCTCATTACCGCCCATGGAGTCGTTCCCAACAAGGTCGGTAAGAATGGTGTTGAACCCATCGGCTTTGCGGTCAGCCAGGAACGTATTTTGATCTGAAGCGTCCAGTGCCCAGGCCAGGTTCCACTCAGAATCCCCATTAATCAAGAAGGGGTTACCGTACTGGTCAACCAGATAACGCCCGTTGGCGCTCGCAGCGGTAGCGAACGGAGGAGCCGAACCGCTTGTGGTTGTTGTACTCGTCGTCGGGATCGTGGTGGTCGTGGGTTGAGTTGTAGTCGTGGTCGGCGCCAGCGTCGTAGTGGTCGTGGGTTGAGTCGTAGTGGTCGTGGGTTGAGTCGTAGTGGTCGGCGCCAGCGTCGTAGTGGTCGTGGGTTGAGTCGTAGTGGTCGTGGGTTGAGTCGTAGTGGTCGTGGGTTGAGTCGTAGTGGTCGTGGGTTGAGTCGTAGTGGTCGTGGTCGCGGGGGGTGCGGTCGTCGGCGGGGACGAGCCCTGATTGGGGGGGACGGCTGTTGTGCTGGTAGCACCTGTGCCTACCACCGAAGTAGAGGTCGACGTAGGGACAGAGGTAGTGGTGGAGGTAGACCTGTACCTAGACCTCGACCGAGACCTAAACGTACTCGTGGTAGTCGTGGTAGTCGTGGTAGTCGTGGTAGTACTCGGACTTCTCCTATGCGCTGGAAGTCGTGCCGCCGGAAAAGAGGGCTATCCCACTTATAGATCCGTGCGAACTGGCGCTGAGACGGCTGTCAGCGACGATGTTGGCGGGCTTCGAGCCCAAGAACTGGGCGTCGCCGAAGGCGAACACGCCCCCGTCCCGGGCCGCAAGCCAGTAGCCCCGGCCGTCGGAAGTGGGCGCGATGCCCACTAAGGCGGAATTGAGGCGAGCCCGGTCAATCGAGCCGTAGTTCCGTGCGTCCCCGTGGGCCAATACCGTGCCCTGAGCAGTGACGAGCCAGTAGCCCTTGGCGTCGGCGGTCGAAGCCATGGCGACGACGGCCGACCTCAGGGCCGATGAGCGAACCGCCCCGAACGGCACGTCGCCGAACCTCAGGATGTCACCGTTCCGGGTGGCGAGCCAGTAGCCGTGGCCACCCGGGGCGACGGCCATGCCAACAACGGCCGAGCCCAAGTGGGCCGAGCCCGCTGAACCGAAGTAACCAGCGTCACCGAACGCGAACACGCCGCCATCGCCAGCAAACAGCCAGTAGCCCCGCCCGTCCGGCGTACTAGCAATGCCGATAAGGGGCTTGGCCAAGCGCTTGTCGGCCATTGACCCGAATAGTTTTGCGTCGCCAAAGGGGTACACCCGGCCATCGGCAGCGGCCAGCCAATATCCACCCTCGTCGGGAGTAGCCGCAATGCCGACCACCGCGCTCGGGCCGCCGGCGTTGAGCGAGCCGAACCTCTCAGCACCGCCGAAGGCGCTGACCTCACCAGTCGAGCTGGCCAGCCAATAGCCTGGCTCTGCCTTGGGTGTAGTCGCCGAGCTGTAAGAGGCGACCACCATCGACAATGACGCGGCCACGAGAAAGACCATCAGCAGGACTACTCGCTGCTGGAGGACCCTCCCGGCACGGACCAAACGGAGCGGCATTAGTGTTCTCCTCTTGTGCACTGAGGCATCCCGGCTTTTGCCTGGGCAGTTAGGGCAAATATGGCGATCATCGATTGATAACCCCGTCTCCGATGGAGTCATCTCGATGACGGCTCACGGGAAACGTTTGGATTGAACTCTGTATAGCCCGGATGTACGCACCTTGTCGAGTCTTGCATGAGCCGATCGTCCTCAGGAGGATCGACCGCCGTGACTCATCTCGACATCCTGCATTGTTGACGTCTCCCGGGGCCTTGGGCGCCCACGGCGTAAGCTCTGTTGCATCCTGGGGTACAAACTCCGTGAACCGTTTACCCGCTTTTATTGCCAGGGAAACAGCGCCACCGATATTTCTCCTCAACTCGCGCTCGACTTCACCACTAGCTGCGGTTGCACAAGGACTTCCAGCGATTGCAATGGATTATGGGTCACTTAGGGTGGCTTATTCGTTGGCCGAGCGAACGGGGCCCAAACAGTTCCGCGGGCTGCTCAGAGTAAGGACGGAGGACTACTAGTCGCCACACTCATGATTAGTTCCACTTGGCCACGAGGCTCATCGCGGGATACTGGCTTCGTGGTTCGGGACCGCTGCGCCTGCTGGAGAACTCCTGCGTTTGCTGGCAACGTCCGCGCCAGCTGGCAAAATGGCCGTGGTCAAATAGCACAAGCTCGATGAGTTTGGGGAGAACGGCTATGACGATTGCAGGAGAGCCGACCCCTCGAGAAATACCACTGGTCGTGTTGACGATGAATTCCGTAGTCCCATGGGCGCCGTCTCGCCGGATAGTCCGCTGCATTATCGGTCATTAGGTCGCAGGCACCGGGGAGCTCTTGTCTACCCCCTAAGGTGCTGCCTAGGAGTTTAGGCGTGGCCCGCGGAATTATGTGGGCGGAGACACACCCCTCGTGGTCGTCCAAGGAGTCGGAGCCCCCCGGCTCGCCTCCAACTGGGCGCCTTCAACATCGGAGCGGTCGTGATCAGGCATCGGCGGACGATCCGGTCTGTCTAGGAAGCCCACCGTGACATCACGTGCCACCCATGGGCGGGCCACCATCGTACATGCCGGAGGTTAGGGTCGGCTAGCGGGATACGGGCTCCTGCCGTGGCCGAGCTACTGCACCCAGAAATTGCTGACCGACCGCAGCGCCACCGCTATTTCACGGTACTTCACAATTCGAGTTCACTATTTCTTGTCCTCAATTCCGCCTCATCAGTTTTCCGCTCACACGGATCCCGATCAACATTCGTCATTTGGCCTCGAGACCGTGGCCGTTTCGGCCGGCGGCCAGTCGTCGAGGTGTCGCCCCGCAGGGCAGACACGTCCTCCAGGCTGGCCCGCCACGAGGGCCCTTGCCGTTGATAGTTCGCCTCTGGCCGACCGCTCTGCGATATGCCCCTTGTCTATGAGGCCGTCACGACGACGAGGTCACCTAGCCTCTGCTCGGGGTCCCGCACCACTGCGGAGGCTGAGCCTCTCAGGATGCACGCAAAGTCCGCGGACCTTTGTCTGAGGAAGCCGTTACAGCCTCATGGACTTGCCCGAAGAGGCCAGAGCCGGCCGGCCTAGCCGACCCGGCTGGCGAGGACGAAGAACGAGGACAGCGGCACGATCTGGACGTCCGCGCCCGTGTACGGCGCCTGGACGATGTCGCCGCCCCCTATGTACATGGCCACATGCTCACCGGGGTTGGCCGGGAACACCAGGTCCCCGGGCTGGAGGTCGGACATCGGTATCTCGGTGGTGTCCGAGAACTGGGCCCCACTGTAGTGAGGCAGAGAAATGCCCGCTTGCTCGTAGGCCCACATGACCAGTCCTGAACAGTCAAACGCACTCGGCCCGGCAGCTCCCCACACGTAGGGGTCTCCCACCCGGCTTTCCGCCGCGGCCACGGCGGCCGAGGCCGCTGACGACTCACTTAGGACTGGAGTGCTCTCGACCGGCACCGTCGTCGTAGTGACGCTGGCAACTGGGCTCGGGTCAGCTGATATGGCTGCTGCCTGCCGGGTCTCGGCCGCCTGCTGCTCGGCTGCTTGCTGTTGTTCTTGCTGCTGGAGGGCCACGTCCGCTGCTGCCTTCTGGGCGGCCGCCTGCGCCGCGGCCTGGGCGGCCGCCTGAGCCGCGGCCGCCTCCTCGGCCTGCCGCTGTTGGGCCAGCCGGGCGTCCTCGGCTCGTTGCGCGGCCAATTGCTCGGCGCGCTGGATCTCCGCTACGAGAGTGGCGATCTGGCCCTTGACCTGCTGCTGGACGCCTACGAGCCTGTTCTGGGTGGCCATGACCTGCTGGCGGTCACTCTCCAAGCTGGCCACCCGCCGGCGGTCCGCATCGCGGGCCAGCACCAACCCAGCCTGAGCCGTGCTCTCCTCGGCCGCTGCGAACTGGAAGCTGTCCAGTGCGTCGGATTCGTGGGAAGCGAAAGTCTGTTCGAGCTCTTGGCGCAGCAAGGCCTGGTTTACATTGGCGAGAGCTACGGGACCAGCCAGTTCGAGGGCGGGCCCGCCGCCGACGTAAGCCTGGACGGCATCCTGCCTGAGCAGGACCACAGTCTTGCGCTGGCTGGTCTTCGCACTGGCCAGGGCTTTAGCCGCCGCGGCCACTCGATCGTTGGCCTGCTGAAGGGCAACCACACCGGCGTCGTACTGCTCTCCGAGCGCCGCCTCACGCACCCCAAGAGCAGCGATTTGGCTGGTTAGCTCCTGAGCGTATGCCTGCTCGTTGGAGAGTTGGTCTGCGCCGGCTGACGGGACTACTGCAATGCCGGCAATGGTGAGAGCGGCCAAAATGACCGCTGACCCCCTTACGGCATTGCGACGTAGTTGCAATTTGAGCGGCGTCACAACGCCCCGAAACGCTATTTGATAAACGCGGTCCAGGTCAAGGAACCTCGGCGGCAAGTTCTAGATCTGGAGCATTTTTTGGTCAGATCGTACTAATAGTGAAGTTCCGTCACTTTAGGTGGTAGTTGTCGACAATAAACAACGCCATCGTGATTTGTTTGTCGGGTTTGACGATTTTTGCGCCCTAAAGGCGTTCCACGATCATCGCCATGCCCTGGCCACCGCCGACGCACATGCTTTCCAGGCCGACGGCGCCATCGGCAGCTTCAAGCCCGTTGAGCAGCGTCGTCATGATCCGGGCGCCCGTCATACCGAAGGGGTGACCGAGGGCAATAGCCCCGCCATGGACGTTGAGCCGTTGCTCATCGATGCCTAGTTGTTCGGCGCTCGGGATGACCTGGGCCGCAAAGGCTTCATTGATCTCCACAAGGTCGATATCACCGATTGCCATCCCCGCCCGGGCGAGTACGCGCTGGCACGCCCCGACTGGCCCGAGGCCCATGATCTCCGGGTCGAGGGCCGAGACCGCGCTGGCGACTATCCTGGCCAGCGGTTTTACCCCCAGTTCTCTGGCACGCTCGTCGCTCATGACCATGACAGCCGCCGCCCCATCGTTGAGGGGGCAGCTGTTCCCCGCCGTTACCTCGCCATCGGGCCGGAACGCGGGCTTCAGCTCAGCCATCGACGCTAGGTCAGTGCCGCGGCGGGGGCTGTCGTCAGTGTCGACGAGAGTGCCGTCAGGCAAAGTGAGAGGGACGATCTCCCGACCGAAAAAGCCGTTGTCCTGCGCCGCAACCGCCCGCTGCTGAGAGCGCTGGGCGAATCGGTCCATGGCTTCACGTGAGACGCCGCACAGCTCGCGTACGTTTTCGGCCGTCTGGCCCATCGCGATGTAGATGTCTGGCAACCCTGCTGCGGGCGCCCACGGTGGCGAACCTCCCAAAGCTCGCCCGGCCGTGCGCTGCTCAGCTTCTTCGAAACGGGGGTTGTGCGTGCCCGGCATTTCATCGGCGAAGCCGTTCGCGAACCTCGTCACGGATTCCACCCCACCGGCCACAAAAATGTCGCCCTCACCGGCGACGATGGCATGGGCGGCCATCCGGATGGCCTGTAGTGACGAGGAGCAGTACCGGTTGACGGTGGTACCCGGCACGGTCGTCATGCCGCACAGCAAGGCCGTGACCCGGGCGACGTTGTAGCCCTGCTCGCCCGCGGGTGAGGCACACCCCCAGATGACGTCCTCGATTTCGGTGCTCGGTACCTGCGGCAACCTGGCCAGCAGTGCCGATAGGACCTGCGCGGACATGTCGTCTGGGCGCAGTTGGACCAGGGAGCCTTTAAAAGCTCGCCCAATCGGGCTTCGGACGGCACCCACGATGACGGGTTGGGGCATCGGTTTCCCTTTGTTAGAGCTGGTGAGGGACAAGTTTGACGGGTAGAAGGTGGCGCCGGGTGCTGTCACGGCGGGGAATGCACCGGCCGGTCAAAGCCATCTGTCGTCGCCTTCTTCCCTGGAAGCTAGCTTTTTGCGGGCACTAACAGGACGTTCAGGGGCCGTCTGGTTATTTTTCTGGCCCCGGTGCCCCGAACATCACATCAGCGGCGACAGCGGAGCCTGGGCCGATTTCCACGGCCGACGTGGCGCCGAAGTAGGCCGGGGCGCTCACCGTGTAAGAGCCTTCCGGCACCCTTGGGAAGTGGTAGCTGCCGGCGGCGTCCGTCTTCGTGGTGGCCACCACCCGGCCCGAGACGTCGGTCAGGGCCAGCAGCACGCCCGGCAACCAGCCACCACCCGGTCCCTCGACGGCGCCGTAGATGTGAGCCATGCCGACTAAAGCCAGCTCGACACTCTGCCTCGTGCCCTCGGCCACCACGACCAGCGCGGTTCCGGGGCGGTAGCCGAGTTTCTGCACTACAAGCTCGTAATTCCCCGACGGCAGTGCGGGCAAGATGAGCTCACCGTCAGCGCCCGTCCAGTGCCGCGCAATCACTTCGGCGCTAGAGCCAACGATCGTGAGTTCGGCTTTGAGGAGCAGCCCGTCTTGCGCTCTGGTCACTCTTACTGCCAGCGATCCCGTGTTCACCGGCCCTGGCGCCATGCGGGCGTCACCCCCGGCCACCGCCACGACTTCAGTCTGCGGCCCGTCGTCGGCGCGCCCCGCCCTCCGTCTCATCCGTCTCATCCGTCTCATCGGCGGATCCAGGCCGGGCATCCTCGGCCTGAGCCCCGTTCACCCCGTCCGACACGGGCCGGGCGGGGTAGGCGCGAGGCATATAGACCGTTGTCGGCCCTGGCTGGAAAGTGTCGGACGACGAGGGCTCGTCGAAGCCACCGTCTGCTGGAGTCGTGAATACGGCGTGGGTTTCTACCGGCGTTCCTCCGGGCTCTGTCAGGGGTGCTGGCGCCGGTGCCACTTCCGCGTGAACGACTTCAACATGGACGACCGGTGGCCGCACGACCTCCGCCGAGCGGGCCTTACTACGGGCGAATGGCCCAGGGACCAGTTGGGCGCGCCCTCTTTCCGAACTAGACAGCCCGGCCCGCGTGGGTGTTGCCGTGGCCCGCTCTCGGGTCGGCACGTCGCGGGACCGGATGCACAACGCCACCAGCCCGGATATCAAAGCGACGGCCGACGAGACCAGGAAAACGTCGTGCATAGCGGCAGCGAAGCTGGTCTGAACGGCGGAAGAAAGGACCGGCCGCAGCGCTCTCGGAGCTGCACCGATAGCTGCGGCGCTGCGCCCCTCCAGGACGAGCCCCGCCATTTGCGGCCCCTGGCCGCTCAATTGGCTCAAGGTCGAAAGGCGGGACGACAACTCGTCTGTCAGGCGGGTAGCGAACAGAGAACCGAGCACCGCCACCCCGGTCGCCGTGCCCAGGTAGCGCACAGCAGTGGTGGCCCGAGAGGCAGCCATCACCGATCTCTCCTCAGCCGCCGCGGCCGCCGCAGCAGTGGAGGCGAGGCGCGGGTTGACTAGTTCGAGGCCCACCCCGGCCAGGATCAAACCCGGTACCAGGTCCTGCCAGCCGTCGTTGCCCGAGAGCCTGCTCATCAGCCACAATCCCGCCCCGACCAGGACCAGTCCCACGCAGATGATGACTTTGACCGGGACATACCGGTCGAGGGCGCCGGCCAGCGGGAGCAGGACGATGGTCATCCCACTGAGGAGCAGCAGGTGACCGCCGATGTTCAGGGTCGAGTAGCCAAGGCTGTAAGACAGGAGCAGGACGAGGAAAATGAAAGGCCCCAGGACCGCCGCTGACAGCCCGAAGGCCGCCGCCGCGCTCCCGGCAAAGGTCCGCCGGCGGAACAGGGTTACGTCCAGGACCGGCTGCCGAGAGACGGCCTCGACCGCCACGAAGGCGACGAGTAGGAGGCCACTACATGCGAAGCAAGCCAGGACGCCGCTCTGGGACCAGCCGCCGAGCGTACTCGTCGTCCCGATGAGCCCGACCACAAGGATGACGGTGCCGGCGCCGAAGAGCGTCAGGCCTCTCCAGTCCGTGCCCGCAACTGTCGTGCTGTCAAGCAACGGCGGCCCTATCGACGTGCGCCCGAGGACGAAGGCGAGCGCGGACGCCAGGGCGGCGAGGGCAAAAATCCACCGCCAACCCAGCCATGTGTCGATGACGCCGCCCACGAGGGGTGAAAGGCCCACTGCTACGGCGGTGACGGCACCCCATACGGCGACGCCTACGCGCCCGTGCGCCTCCCTGAATACCTCCGCGAGTATCGGGGCGCCCGTGGCCAGCAACATCGCCCCGCCGACCCCCTGCACGGCTCGGCCGACGATCAGGATGCCGGCCGACGGCGCCAGCGCCGCCAGTAGCGAACCAGAGGCGAGGACGACCAGGCTGGTCGAGAACACCCGTCGGCTGCCGAACCGCGTGGTCGCGTAGCCAGCCGCCAGGACGCCGACGGTGAGGGCCAAGACGAATGCTTCGACCACCCACTGAAGTTCGGCGAAAGAAATGGAGAAGCTCTTTTGCACCGACGGCAGAGCGACAGCTACGGCCATGAAGTCGGTCAACACGACGAACGTGGCGACGCAAATAGCCGCTAGCGCACGCCACTGATTGATATCGCGCGACGCATCGACGCCCCCGTAATGCGGGCCAGATCTGACAAGTTGGCCTGGTGTCAGATGTCGTGTTAGGGCCATGTCCAAATTAGTTTCAGCAGTTGCGTCCGGGACCCACGTTACTTCGTGAAAGTCCTGGTGGATAGCATGTGAGGGCTCCACCACGAGGGGCATTATCAGCCCGCCTTACCCCACCTTCGGTGCGACGAAAGCCGCTTTATGTGACCCTTTGCTGTCTCTGTCTTAGGACTACGATTTCGGGCATGAGCGTTATGCCCGAAGTTGCAGTAGCTCCGCCCAAGCCCGACGTCGACGGCGACCACGAACGGATGGCCCATATCGTTCTCGAGGGTGTCTCCAAAGAGGATGGCGAGTACGTCTCGGCGGGGCCGACCGTTGTTGAGGGCATCGTGAACGGGACCCCCGTCCGGGCGTTGTGCGGCAAGGTCTGGGTGCCGGGCCGCGACCCGAAGAAATACCCCCTGTGCCCAACTTGCAAAGAAATCGCCGAGCAAATGGGTTGGGCCATCCCGGCGTCCTAACCCGGACGTCGCAATGGACTGCCCCGTGCGGGGAGGTCCAAAGTGGCAGTGCCCCAGATTGCTGGTCCGACTTAATGCCGGACGGACTTATTGCCGGTCGGGCCTATTGGCTCGGCTGCGTGGCCTGGACCTCGTCCAGAGCCTGGCCCAGCGTGTGCCACGACAAAGTGGCGCACTTGATACGGACGGGGAACTTCACCACCCCTTGCAAGGCCTCGAGGTCACCCAACGCCACGCCCTCGTCAGCGGCCACTTCAGCGGCGCTTCGCTCGTCGTCTACCGGGTCTGACAGGTCTCCTGTGCCACCCTGTCCTCCCGCCCAATCATCCGGTCCACCCCTCCCCGGTACTCGGCCAGCCGAAGGCCTATCCCCGGCCAGCGCCGGCGCGTCAAGTTGCTGACCGTGCAGCGACATCATGGCCCGGAAAGCCCTGATCGTCGAGCGGGCCTGGGCCATGGTCTTGCCTTTAACGGCCACAGACATCATCGAGGCGGACGACTGGGAGATGGAGCACCCCTGGCCGGAAACCTTCATGTCGGCGATCACGTCACCATCTACGTCCACGTAGACGACGACTTCGTCGCCGCACAGCGGGTTGAAGCCTTCGGCCCGTACCGAGGGCGGGGATTCCAGCTCGCCCCGGTTACGAGGGTTGCGGTAGTGGTCGAGGATTATCTCCCTGTAGAGATCTTCAAGGCCTGGCATGACGGTGGTTGGAGGCTCCTCTGAAAAGTGGTTGTGTTCAGCCGAAAACGGCGTCAGCTTCGGCGATGGCGCTGACAAGGGCGTCGACATCTGCCTCGTCGTTGTAGACCGAAAACGACGCCCGGGCCGTGGCGCTGACCCCGAGCTGGCGCATCAGCGGTTTGGCGCAGTGGTGCCCGGCGCGGACGCAAACGCCCGCCTGGTCGAGCACTTGCGACATGTCGTGGGCGTGAACGTCCTTGTATGTGAAACTGACGATGCCACCTCGCTGAGAGGCGCTCGTGGGGCCGTGGATGACGATGTCGTCACCGTAGCGCTCCTTCAGCACATTCATGGCGTAGGCCGTCAATGCTTCCTCATGAGCCCGGACAGCGGTCATGCCCAGGCTGCGGAGGTAGTCGACCGCCAGGCCCAGGCCTATGGCTTCGGCGATGGGCGGCGTCCCTGCTTCGAATTTCCATGGGACTTCGTTGGTGGTAAACCCATCGAGGCGTACGTCGCGGATCATCTCGCCACCCGTCAAGAAAGGCGGCATTTGTTCGAGCAGTTCACGCCGAGCCCAGAGCACGCCTATGCCGGTCGGGCCCAGCATTTTGTGCCCGGTGAAGGCTACGAAGTCCGCGCCCAGGTCCGTCACGGACGTGGGCATGTGCGGCACGTACTGGGCTGCGTCCACCAGCACGAGCGCCCCCGCGGCGTGGGCCGCATCGGCCAGCGCACGCACCGGAGGGAGGGTGCCGAGCACGTTTGACGCCGCAGTCACGGCCAACAACTTGGCTCCATCGAGAAGGTCGCTGAGGTCATCGAGGGCGAGCGTCCCGTCCTGGCCAAGGCGCACGAACCGCAGCTCCGTCCCCTTCTCGCCCCTTAGTTGCAGCCACGGGACGAAATTGGCGTGGTGTTCTATCTCGCTCGTGACGACGACGTCGGACGGCCCGAGGTTATGGCGGCCCCATGCGTAGGCGACGAGGTTGATTGCTTCGGTGGCGTTCTTGGCGAACACCACCTCCCCGGCTTCGCGTGCGCCGATGAACCCCGCCACCTTCGCCCGGGCTTCCTCGTAAAGGTTGGTGGCCTCCTGCGCGATCTCGTAGACGCCCCGATGGACGTTGGCGTGAGTGGTCTCGTAATACCGGGTCATCCCCTCGATCACGGCTGTCGGCTTTTGGGCCGAGGACGCCGAATCCAGGTAGACCAGGCGCTTACCATGCACCAGCCGCTCCAGTATGGGGAAGTCCTTTTTTACCCGAGCGACGTCGAGCGGCGTGTTGGGCGCGCTCACCTCCATGCCTCGTACCCTTCCTCTTCGAGGCGGCGAGCCAGCTGAGGGCCACCGCTTTCGACTATCCGCCCGTTGACGAGCAGATGGACTGCGTCCGGTGCCAGATGGCTCAAGATCCGCTGGTAGTGGGTAATCAACAGGACGCCGAGCTGGGGCCGAGCGCTACGCACTTCCCTGACACCCGAAGCAACCACTTTGAGGGCATCAATGTCGAGGCCGGAGTCGGTCTCGTCCAGAACGGCAAGATCGGGTTGCAACACGGCCATCTGGAGGATCTCGTTGCGCTTCTTCTCCCCGCCCGAGAAGCCTTCATTGAGGTAGCGGTCGCCGAACGACGAGTCCATGTCAAGCTTTTGCATCCACTCCATGACGTTCAGGCGGAGCTCCAGAACAGACAGCTCGACGCCTTTGCGAGCCGACAGCGCCTGGCGCAGGAACTGCACCAGAGGGACGCCCGCGATCTCCTCGGGGTATTGGAAGGCCAGGAAGATCCCCGCCTTCCCCCGGGTCTCGGTGGGCCAATGGGTGATGTCCTCCCCCTTGTACAGGATCTGGCCTTTGGTCACGTCGTAGCCAGGGGAGCCAAGCAGCGACTTGGCCAACGTCGACTTGCCGCTCCCGTTGGGGCCCATTAGCGCGTGCAGTTCGCCGGCGGGAACGACGAGATCGACGCCACGGAGGATTTCCGTTCCCTGGACGGAGACGTGCAGGTCATGGATCTCGAACAGGGCCGGCGTAGTCGGCGCGACATCAGGTCCATCGGCGGGCATCGAGGCCATGGTATTCGACTTGGCGCTATTAGCACTACGGCCGTAGGGGAAATGGCTCGCTCTGGAGACTTCTGGAAGGCGTCACTATCCACCACACTGTCGAGGCGGGCGCGGTAATATTGGTGCACCGAAGAAAGGAGGTGGTCCAGCTGAGTAGTAGTAAACCTGGGACCTCGGAGGTGGCTGGCCGCTAAGCGGCCCGCTGGACCGCCTGGTAATTCCAGCCAGACACCCGGGTGATCCCGGCCGGGAGCTGGTCCCCCCTGGCACACCAAACGGGCCACCCGCCCTTTCCAGCAGTTCAATACGACAGAACCGAGGGACGCGACTGAGTCGCGTCCCTCGGTCATTTTTCTGTCTCCCCTTTGTCACTGCCGGGGCCAGCCCATTAGCCTGTTTTGATGGCGAAAGGGGAAGGAGCGGCCTTCGTCGGGGGGCGCCTCGTTCGCCAGGCGGTTGGGCGCCGCGGCGCAGGCTACGAAAGCAGAGCGCTACCTGCTACGGGACCCGACCTACCGAGTGCTGAAAGCGGACCGAGGACGGGCAGCGGTGGCGGCGGAGGAGGGGCAGCCAAGACGCCGGCCAAGGTCAACGGTTGGGGCAACGGCCGCGCCGCGTTGGAAAACCTGGGCCTGGCCGCTCCCGGTGGGCCTGCTCTCTCCGGTTATCTGGCCAGGCCCAACTTCTCGGCTGCTTCCGGCTCCGGCCGCCACGGCATTGTGCTGGCGCACGGGTTCCCCGAAGCGGGCCAGAAAGCGGGAGCGCCGAGCTACGGGTACCCGCAGCTGGCGACCCGGCTGGCGGCCGAAACCGGGGCCGTCGTGCTCACCTTCGATTTCCGCGGGATAGGGGAGTCCGCCGGCGATTTCTCACTGGGCGGCTGGCGGTCCGACCTGGTAGCCGGCATCGAGGCGCTGCGGGACGTCTCCGGCGTCGAAGAGATCTGGCTGGTCGGTTTCGCCGCCGGCGGCACCTTGTCCATATGTGCGGCCGCCGATGACCCGTCGGTGGCGGGTGTGGCCGCGCTGGCTCCGCCGGCTGAGTTCGCCGAACGCGGCATCGACCCCCGGCGACTGGTGGCCCACGCCAGGGCGTCAGGCTTGATCCGGTCCCGGGGCTATCCGCCCGACCCGGCCGCCTGGGCCCGCGAACTACGGCAACTGCGTCCTACCCAGCTGGTGAGCAAGGTCCCGCCGCGGCCCCTGCTGATAGTGGCCGGGGCCAACGACGACGTGGTGCCGATGACGGATGCCCGCGAGTTGGCCGATGCTGCCGATGCGTCCGCCGAGCTGAGGGTCATCGGCGGAGCCGGTCACATGTTGCTGCACGACCCCAGGGCCATCGCCCTGCTGTTGGGCTGGTTCGACCGGCATCTGGGTGCCGCGGCGTAAAACGCTGCGGGCCATCGGTCAGCGGGACCAGCCTTGACCGGCCAATTTGCACCAGTGCGTCTCTGTGAGTAGTTGACGTGGCGCGGAAGATGGTGTTTCGGCCTTCTTTCGGCGCTCAAACCGTCCATTTCGGGCCGAAATCGCACTGAAAGGGACCGCCGGCACCGTGCGGCCGGACAGAGTTTCGATCGTACGGGTTACCCGGTTTTGACCACTGGCCAAGGAGTCATTGCTAGTCGGCGCGCTCGACTTAAGGGGGGGTTACTATCCTTGTATGGCCGGATGGCGCAACGAACAAATGTAGAAGTGTTCGACAGCCATTTTGGACTTGAGGATAGGGACGTTCACGTTCAGGTACATATTGGCAGTCCTCAACAATTTGCGGTTGGGTTCGCTGTGGTGCCAATTGTAGGACGTGGGGAACGACTTCCGTATCAGGAAGTACTGTGAGAGGCTATCCCGGAAAGAGCGAGCGGGTTGCACGTTGCTGTATGGCCAGTAGATGTACTGGTCGCGATGGTCAAAGTTCACATAGGAAACGATGAAAGTACCATCGTCCTTTACGATCTCCGCAATTTCGCGGAACTTCTGGGACTGGTACTCGCCGAGGTACTCGAACAATCCTTGCGCCAACACTATATCGAACCGACGATCAGCAAACCTGATTGGTGCTTCCAATAGGTCCGCTTCGATGAGGTTGGGTGCTGGTTCCTGTATCGCTATATCGATCCCATAATAGTTTATAGAAGGTCGAAGGAGCCGCTCCAGACTAGCAGGACCGCACCCAAGATTTAATAGGTCGCAGCTCTTGGGGCCAGCAACCTTGTTCGCAATCCGGGCCGCTTTCTCGAGCCGGTAGTGAGGCTTGAGGTATTTAGGGTTCTCGACCTTCCAGAAGTCTTTCTTGTAATAACGAGCCTCGTGCGCTCCAGTTGCTGTCGGCTGCTCAGTGTTGGGATGGGTGGTCATGACAATTCGATCCTCTCGTCACTAGCGGCGCGCTCCCGGGGTGGTCGGAGGAAGGCTCCAGCCGGAACCGAACCAATGGAGGTTACCCTTAATTGGGAGAGTGCGGCCCCAACCGTCAACCTAGGTCGCGGTCCTGGTCGCGATGGACCGCCGAAGGGCGAGCCGGCCCCGCGATAGTATCAATGCCTCACCTCCATCGCTGATCCAAGAGCGCCCGGGGCGTCGGGAAATACACGGCGCTCCGCGATTTTGGTTCCCCTCGCCGTGCCGCCCACGTCCGGCGGGTGCCATCGTAGTATGAATAACGCCGCTAGGGAGAGGCCGAGAGCCTGGCGGCTCCCAGTCGATGGTGCGTTGAAGGCCCAGCTAAGTTGCGACCAATAGGCCCAAAGGAGTCGGGGGTGTCGTGTCGCGCCGCCGCTACGCGGTTTGGGTCGCTGGCCACCTCCAGGTCATTGTGAGGGCTGACTCAGGTGTTCGCGCTCCGTACTCTGGCCATCGTCAGACCTTCCGGTTTTGCCATCTGATGCGGCGGAATGCTCTGCTCCTCGGCGCCGCCGCACTAATGCTCGCGTCTCGCCGTGAGCGTACTGGTGCGGCGCAGGCTTTGGCAGTCGGGACGGCAGTGTACGTCCTCGGCACGATGGAGCGTGGCCGCAGTTAGAGCGCTGAGGTCTGCCGGCAAGAGGGTGTCATCTTCGAGGACCAAGGCTACCTCATGTCCATTTTCGAGTACCTGCCGATATACCCGAAGATGGCTCAACGCGCACGCAGCCATAGCAGGCCGGTACCAGCTATTCCTCACAAGAACGGGGTCGAATAGCCTTTCGTCACTGAGGTTCAGTTCCTCTGCTTCCGCCGCTTCGGAGATTTCGTATTGCGCCCCGATATTTTTGAGTTGTCTCTCCATGTGCGCTCGTCGGTCTGCAGACCGGGCAAGGTTTATTACATAAGCGTACATAATTCTTCCCCGACCCTACGATCTGATTGGGAATGTCTAATGACGATAGACTCAACTGACGACCCACGCCAAAGGCTGGTAGCGGGTCTGAGAACTTCCTACGACTACTATAGAAGCCGGAGAACCCTCCCCTTCCCCTGCCTGCTTTCAGGGTTCTCAGGGTTTCCTCAGCTTTTATAGCGCGACATAAGTGGGCCTGTGGTGAAGCCGGACGATCCAACAGCCAGTGCGACCGCGAGCAATAGCATCCCGCAAAGTGGCCATATCGCCACACGAGGCGCTAGTGGGTTTACCGCCAGGAAAGACGGGAGTATCTTCTGGTCATCGGGAAAGACCGGCTGGACTTGGTGGCTGACATGCCATCATCCATCCCAGTCGCCGCCTTACAAGACTGCCTTCGCTCAAAGAGGTCGGCGCATCCGCCGGCCACTCCGACCAAACGTGTTGCGCCTAAGCTGCGCCGCCGGCTTTCGCTGCTTTCGCCGCCGCTTTCGCCTGAGATTTGTACGCCCGCACCCGGGCCAGTGAGCCAGCATCGGTGATGTCCGCCACGGAAAAGGTCGTCCCCGGGTCGCCGAAAGGCTGGCTGCCTCCTGCCAACCGGGAGGGCGGACGTCCAGCTGTTTACGCCAGCAGCGCCACGAAGATCTTGGCCTTCTGTTCGCCGAACCCGGGCAACGCCTTTACCCGGCGGAGAAGCTCTGTGCCGCTCGTTGGCCCCCTCCCAGATCCCGGCCGCCTCCCCTGCGTAGTCCTGTACGATTATCCGCGAGAGCTGCTGGACTCGCTCGGAGTTGGAGGCGGGGAATCGGTGGAGGGCCGGCCGTTCCGAGAAGATGCCCGCCAGTTTGGCGGGCTCCATCGCAGCTATCTCGCCGGCATCGAGCTTACCCCCGAGGCGCTCCTTGAGGTCGTCGTGGGGAGCTAAAGGCACGCTCGAGCGGGACCTGCTGGTCGAGCACCATCCCGATCAGGAGGGCGAACGGGTCCTCGGAAAGCAGTCGGTCAGCTTGCGGGTCGCCTGAAAGGTGGAGCACAGCACGAGCGTACAGCGGTGCCCGCCGGCGTGCCTTTGACTGCGAGCTCCGGTCCGGGTTGCGGCGCCCCTAAGGGCCGCTCGCGACCCGGACCAGCGGTGCTTCCGACTACCGCAGTTGCAAGCACGCCGAAAACGGTTTATGCAAGCCGGCTGGGCTCAGGCCCGGCTGGGGTCGGGGCAGTCCGGGTCGATCCCGTAGCGCCGGATGGCGTCTTCGACCTCCTCGGCCTTGCCTTCGCCCGCCTGGCGCAGGCCGTCAAGTGCGGCCACCACGACGTGTGCCGCGTCGGTCTCGAAATACCGGCGCAGTGCTTCGCGGGTGTCGCTGCGCCCGAAGCCGTCGGTACCGAGGGATACGAAAGGCGCCGGGACCCAGCGGGCGACCTGGTCGGGGACGGCCTTCATGTAGTCCGTTACGGCCACGATCGGCCCGTCGGCATTGCCCAGCGCTTCGGTTACGAAGGGGGTCCTGGGAGGTTCCCCGGGGTGAAGGCGGTTGTGGCGTTCCGTCGCCAGCGCCTCTTCACGCAGCGCCTTGTAACTCGTGGCGCTCCACAGCTCAGCCGCCACGTCGTGGTTCTCGGACAAAAGCTGGCGTGCTTCCAGCGCGGCCTGGCTGGCCGAGCCCGAGAAGAGGATAGTTACCCGGCGGCCCGGCCCCTCGGGTGCCTCGGCAAAGCGGTACAGACCGCGGATTATGCCCTCGTCCACCCCGTCCGGCTTAGGCGGCATCCGGTAGTTCTCGTTGTAGAGGGTTATGTAATAGAAAATGTCCTCGCCGCCGTTCTCGCCGTACATCCGCTCGATGCCATCGCGCACAATGGCGGCCGTCTCGTACGCGAATGCCGGGTCATATGCCTGTACATTCGGGACCGCCGAGAACAGAAGGTGGGACTGGCCGTCATCATGCTGCAGGCCCTCGCCCAGCAACGTGGTCCGGCCCGCGGTAGCACCCATCAGGAACCCCCGTGCCCGCATGTCGGCCGCGGCCCAGATCAAGTCGCCAACACGCTGAAAACCGAACATCGAATAGAAGATGAAGAACGGCACCATCGCTTGCCCGAAAGTGGCGTAGGCCGTGCCGGCGGCCGTGAAGTCACTGAGGCCACCGGCCTCCGTGATCCCCTCTTCTAATAACTGGCCGTCCTTGGCCTCAGAATACGAAAGCATCAACTTCGAGTCCACTGGTTCATAAAGCTGGCCAAGCGGTGCGTAGATCTTGAAATCCTTGAACAGCGCGTCCATCCCGAAAGTGCGCGCCTCGTCGGGGATAATCGGCACCACGCGACGCCCGATCGCCTTGTCACGCAAAAGCCCTCTGAGCATTACCGCAAAAGCCATCGTGGTCGATACCTCGCGATTGCCCGAGCCGCTCTCGAACTCAGCGAATGTCTTATCGTCGGGAGAAGGCAGCGGCTCGTAGTTGACGATGCGCTCAGGGAGACTCCCGTTCAATTCCTTTCTGCGCTCGGTCATGTACTGGAACTCGTAGCTGTCTTCGGGAGGCCGGTAAAACGGGGGTTCGCCTGCTTCGAGGGCCTCGTCGGGGATCTCGGCCTGGAGCTTCAGGCGGTCGCGGAGCCCTTTTAGCTCGGCCGCGTTCATTTTCTTTATCTGGTGGGTGGAATTGCGGGCTTCTATCGACGGCCCGAGCGTCCAGCCCTTTATTGTCTTGGCCAGGATCACCGTCGGCTGGCCGGTCGTCTCTGTGGCCGCCTTATAAGCGGCATAAAGCTTGTGGTAGTCGTGGCCGCCACGCGGAAGCGTGCGCAATTCTTCGTCACTCAGGTGCTCGACCAACTTCTTGAGCCTTGGGTCCGGACCGAAGAAATGCTCCCGTATGTAGGCGCCGTCCTCGGTGGCGAACTTCTGGAATTCGCCATCGACGGTGGTGTTCATCTTGTTGAGCAGTACACCGTCGACGTCGCGGGCGAGCAGTTCGTCCCAGCGTGAGCCCCATATGACTTTGATGACGTTCCAGCCGGCACCACGGAAGACGGCTTCGAGCTCCTGGATGATCTTGCCATTGCCCCGGACCGGCCCGTCGAGGCGCTGCAGGTTGGCGTTGACGACGAAGACGAGGTTGTCGAGTTGTTCGCGACCGGCCAGGCTGAGGGCGCCCAGCGTTTCGGGTTCGTCACACTCGCCGTCGCCTACGAAGCACCACACCCGTGATTCGCTCGTGTCGGCGATACCCCGGTTGTGCAGGTACTTGTTGAAGTGAGCCTGGTAGATGGCGTTGAGAGGGCCGATCCCCATGGACACCGTCGGGAACTCCCAGAACTCTGGCATGAGGCGAGGGTGAGGGTAGGACGAGAGTCCGCCGGTGCCGGCGGCCTCACCCGACAGCTCCATGCGGAAATGCTCCAGTTCGCCTTCACTGAGGCGGCCTTCAAGAAAGGCGCGGGCATAAATCCCCGGGGCGGCGTGACCCTGGAAAAAGACCTGGTCACCCGGTCGGCCGCCCGCCTTACCCCTGAAGAAGTGGTTGAACCCGACCTCGTACAGCGACGCCGAAGAGGCGAAGGTAGCCAGGTGGCCCCCGATGCCCTCGGCCACGTGGTTGGCCCGGACTACCATGACGGCCGCGTTCCACCGCATGTAAGCCCTGATCCGGCGCTCGGTCTCCTCGTCGCCCGGGAACCAGGGCTCCTGGCTGGCCGGGATCGTGTTCACGTACGGCGTCGAGACCGTGGCCGGGAACCCAACCTGGGTCTCCTTGGCTCGTTCGAGGAGCTTCATGAGCAAGAAGCGAGCGCGCTCTTTGCCGTGAACTTCGAGCACCGCGTCGAACGAGTCGACCCACTCTTCGGTCTCGGTCGGGTCGAGGTCGGGGAGTTGATGGGAGATGCCGTCGAAGATCACGCCTTACATCGTCGCGCCAAGTTTGGGTTGTCGGTAGTAGGACGGCGAAGCAAAGTGTGACTTTTGTCTCATGCATGCCCCTGAACTGGGATTTGGCTCTGGGGAGGGGTGCCAGCGCCTCGCTGCTGGCCGTTCAGGCATGCTTGAGGCGTGCAAGAAGGAGCCGTGGAGGAGACCACCGTGTACACCGACGGGGCCTGCCTGGGCAACCCGGGCCCTGGTGGTTGGGCCTGGGCGGTCCCGGGTGGGAGATGGCGCAGCGGGGCCGCCGCGCACACAACTAACCAGCGCATGGAGATCACGGCGGCGCTGGAAGCGGCTCGTTCGCTACCAGGCCGGCTCGTGATCGTGAGCGACAGCACGTACGTAGTGAATTGTTTCCGTGACGCCTGGTGGGAAAAGTGGTTGGCGAAGGGGTGGGTCAACGCGGCCAAAAAGCCCGTGGCGAACCGTGACCTCTGGGAGCCCCTGGTCGACCTGTACCGGGAGGTCCCCCGCCGGCTGCGGTTCCGCTGGGTCAAGGGGCACTCGAGCGACCCTTTCAACGACCTTGTCGACCGGTTGGCCGTGGCCGCCGCAGCCGCCCAGCAAGGTGCGGAGGGCGTTGAGCCGCCCGACCTGGCCTCTATCGGCCCACCTGACTCTCCCGCCAGCGGTGGGCCACTTGGCCGTTAGCCGGTCAGCTGGCACCTGAAACACCGGTCTGACGGAAGGGTTCGAGCCGCCAACCAAGCCCGAGACCGGGCCCAAATCCAAGCGGCGATCTCACCGCTAACCCGGGAGCGTGGCGACCGTCTTCGAGTAGTAGAGGAGGTTTGCCAGCGCTACCGGGGCATAAGCGTTGCTCGCTGGACGCTACCGATGGGACCTTGTCCCAGAGAGCCCAAGTTGAGGATCCGGAACTCGAGATCTGGAAGCTCATAAGGCGGTATTGTGGTGCTCGTGCTCTGGACGCGCACTTCCCACCAGATGGCGAGGTCGGCGTCGCCCTGAATGGGCACGCGGTCGGCCTTCAGAGCGGCGATGTAGGTGGCGCCGCTGGTCTTCAGGACATTGCAAATGTATTGCTTGAGCGCCTGTGCGTCAGCCTGCTGCGCATGGGCGGTCGACTTTATGAACTGGCTGGACGGGGTCACCCACCAGATGATCAGCAGGCCACCACCATTGTTTATTTGCTCGGCAGCAGCGGCTTGAATGCTGCAGACCGGGGCCCCGGCGTTGGTGACGACAGCGTGCGCCGGCAGTTTCGGCCAGCATTTCACGCTCCGCCACGCTGTACGGGTCAGTGGAGTTCGTAGCTGCGAACCCATTGACGTGTCAGTGTCGAGCCTGAGCGAGACCTCGTCGAGGCTCGCCCCACATTGTCCGTTGCCGGCGGTGGCGTCGGTGAACTCGACCACCGACGACGTGGTCGCTGCGGTCACGATGATCTGCTGGCTCGTCCACCCCATCCAGGACTTGCCGTTCCCGGTCATATTGAAGGTAGGTACCGACACCAGCTTCCCTTCCCAGAAGACGCCCATTCGCTTTATCGCCGGCCCGCAGTTGTAGTCGGCGGCGAGGCTCCACCTGAGCAAGTAGAGGTCTCCGAAAGTTGTGTTCACAGTTTGAGAAAGCGTTGCCGTGGCCGCTGCCCGCAAGCCCGACAGACTGGCCGCAACCCTTTGCCGGCGCCCAGTGGTTGCTCGTCGTCGCTTGCACTCCGTTGCCCCCGACCGTCCACCCCGGGATTTGGGTCGAACCCGGCCCGAGGGTGACTGCGCCCGTTCTTCAACACTGGGTCCTGGAAGCACCCGTTGGCTGATCAGGTTAGGGCCGGTCGGCGTCCCCGCGTAGGTTGCAGACTCCGGTCTGCGCGGGCGGCCCGGCAAGACGGGTGCTGTGCCGGCGGTTTCCAGAAAAGCGGCCAGCATGCCAACCACGGCCGATGAGTTTCAACAGGAGCTCGATTGAGCGTCAAGCGGGGCAGGCGCCGCTGAGCCCGCAACTCCGCCCTACCGATTTCAGTGGCCACTGGCCCGTAGATTGCGCGGGAGGCCTCACTGATACACCGAGCGCAGGAAATATTGATGCAGCGGAAATATTGCTTGTCGCCCGGGACTACTGGGCCGCCACGGCCTGGCTGTCCCAGAAGGCCCCCCGGTGCTGGAGCAGCGCCGAGCCGTCGGGTACGTATTGCTCGGAGAAGACCCTCCAGGCCCTGCTCGAGTACCCGATCAGCGTCTGGTCGTAGGCGTCTTCTGGGCCGTGTTGCTCCGTCCACCCGGGCACGTACGTGACGAGCCCGCCTCCGGCGGGCACATCGGCGAAGCCTTGCCCGAGGAACCGGTACAGCACGACGTCGCCGGTGGCTTCCACGAGGTCGAGCTCAGAACCGAACCCGGACCGGACAGACGGTGTTACGAAGACCAGCTTGGGGTCGTGGTCCCGCTCGATGTCGTCGGCCCAAACGAGCGACGGCAGGCCAGGGTCGTGAAAAACGCGCACGAGGGCGAGGCTCCAGCTGTTGGCATCGCGGCGCCAAACAAGGTCGCGCTCCTGGGCGCCGGGACCTGGCCTTGCCGTGGGGGGCTTGTCCGTGGGGGGCTTGTCTTTCGTGGAGGGCTTGTCCGTGGAGGTCGCCGGCGGCGCGTGCCCGGCCCCGGGCTGCGGTGGCACGGTCTCGACTTCCACCACCCCGGCGATCGTCCCTGACGGCGCCACCACCACCACGCACTTCCCGCTGAACCCGGGGTCGATCAGGGCGTGGCAGTAACGGCTGTAAGGCTTGATGGTAGGGCTCGTCGGAGGTTGAAGCGTGGTGCCCGTCCCCGAGAGGGCCAGGCCAATTACCGCAGGATTGGCTCGCAACTGGTGCGCCGCGCCATTTGCAGGTGCCGGCGTGCCAGTGAGGTGGTTCGCCGTTGTCGCACCAACGCGGGGCGCGGCCGACGAAGGCGCCGGCAGTGCGCAGTAAGCCAACGCAGAGCCGGTGACGGCCAAAAGTCCGAGGTGGGTGACGAGCCGGACCTTCATAGGCCCAGTTGAGCAGCTTTGGCCCCCTCGAGCGACCGCGGGCTTCGGTGAAAAGGCCGGAGCCCCACGATGGCAGAGATATGGTTTGCAGCGGAGAGGCGATGACCATGGAACAGCGCGAGTGGCGCCTGCGTGCCCTGTCCCCGCTCGACGGCCGGTACGCCAGGCAGATGGAGCCCTTTGCCGCCGTCTTCTCGGAGGCGGCGCTCATTCGGGAACGGTTCGTAGTCGAGGTGGCGTGGCTCCGCCAATTGGCGGCGTTGCCTGAGGTCGATGAGCTGGGTCCTCTGTCTGAGAGCGAGCAGTCGGTGCTCGACCAATGGGTAAGCACGTTCGGCGCTTGCGATGCCCTGTCGGTAAAAGAGATAGAGGCCGTCACCAACCATGACGTCAAAGCGGTCGAGTACTACCTGAAGTCCCGCCTCGTTGAAGAGTTGGGCTGGGCACCAGAGCGGGCGGAGTTCGCGCACTTCGCGGTCACCTCGGAGGACGTAAACAACCTTGCCTACGCGAGCATGGTGCGCCGGGCGCTGAACGAAGTCTGGCTACCGGGCGCTGATGCTTTGGTGAACGATGTCCGCGCCGCTGCGATAGAGCACGCCGGCTTACCGATGCTGGCCCGGACGCATGGCCAGCCGGCCACCCCCACGACGCTTGGGAAGGAACTGGCCGTTTTCGTTACTCGCTGGGAGCGCCAGTTACGAGCGATTCGGCGGGTGGAGATCCTCGGCAAGTGGGGTGGGGCCACCGGTACCCTGGCCGCTCACGTCGTCGCCTATCCCGAGCTGGACTGGCTGGTTATTGTGCGCGACTTTGTTACCTCGCTGGGCTTCACGTGGGCGCCGTTGACGACTCAGGTGGAGGCGCACGACTGGATGGCGGAGCTGTTCGACGGCATGGCTCGTTTCGGAGCTGTTCTCATCGATTTCTGCCGCGATATGTGGTCCTACATAAGCCTTGGTTACCTGCAGCAAAAGGTGGTCCAGGGTGAGGTGGGTAGTTCGGTCATGCCACACAAGGTGAACCCGATCGATTTCGAGAACGCCGAAGCAAACGCCGGCCTCGCCTCGGCGCTGTTCGGCCACCTTTCGGAAAAGCTGCCTATTTCCAGGATGCAACGGGACCTTTCCGACTCTTCTGCTTTGCGCAATATCGGCACCGCTTTTGGTTATTCAGGGTTGGCCGTGTTGTCGGCTCGCCGCGGGTTGGCGCGCAGCACCCCGGACCTGGCTGTTCTTGCCGCTGACCTCGAAAACAACTGGGAAGTGCTGGCTGAGGCGGTGCAGACCGTAATGCGCCGCTACGGCGTATCTGAGCCTTATGAGCGGCTCAAGTCATTGGCGCGAGGAAAACGGCTGAGTCGAGAAGAATTACATCACTTTGTGCGCGGACTCGACCTCCCTGAGCACGTGCAAGCGCAACTTCTTGTGTTAACGCCAGAAACCTATACCGGGCTCGCGAGTCGCCTTGCTAACTTGGTGGATCTCGCGTAGGGAACATTGGGCTGCAAAAGGCAGTAAAGAAAAGGGGGGTGGCCTGAAAAGGGCTGGCCCTGTCCCGGAGGTGTAATCGCTTGAACGGCGAAAGCTCAGTCCATATAGACCGCGGGCGGTGGCTCTACCGCTTTGCGCTAAACACGGACAGCATCTCGATATATCGCGCCAGACGGGCGGGCCAAGACTTGGCCCCCGTGGAGGTTTGGCGCTCTCTGGCCTTGCTCGGTATCTCGGATGCTTTCATCGTCCCCGTGGCGGGGGGATGGCAGCCGTTCATCGAGCTGACCGAGAGCCGCCAGAGGTGGGCGTTGGCCAAACGGGCCTCTATGGCGGAAGCAGAGGAATCCACCCGCCACTTCTTGGGGTCGTTGGCCGATGCAATGTGCCACGCCAGCCAACCTCGCATCGCTGCTAACGAAAAAGAGATAGATGCAGTACCCCTGAGGGTCCCCGATCCGTCCGCCCCGCCGGCCGAAGACAGCCCCGTCGAGCTCGTTCTGTCGCACGCGCGTTCGGCGCGCGAAGCGTCCGGGTGGGAACTGATTTACAGTCGCCAACGCGTCCTGCGCTGAAGTTCAGTCTCACGAAAGTCCTGCCGCGCCGAGACCCAGAGGGGCGGGCGGTTTCCGACAACTGAGTGTTCCTTTGCCCACTAAGGGTCGTCTGGGGCGCTGCCACTGCCCACGGCGACCACGTTGGGCCTGATCCTGAGGGCGTACACCGCACTGGCTACGAGGCCGATGCCGACCGGCGCCCCCACGCCCATTAGCGCAACCCAGGTCGTCCTGTCGTGACCCGCTGCCCGCCAGTCTTCCGATAGGTGCAACGCACCGTCAACCGCGCCCCACAGTGCCAGCCCAACTACGGCCACGATGCCGAGGGCCCACGCCAGCCCGGCGTTGCTGGTAATCAAAAGGGCGAGGCCGGACGAGGCCAGTAGCGCCACGATCATCGTCCTCACGAGGACATCGGGTGCCCGGCTCGAAACCCTTGCCCCCAGGAACGTACCGGGCACGCTCCCCAAGATCAGCGCGCCGGCGATGCTGAGCTCAACGTGCCCGAAGAGAGCCTGGCCAAGGGCAGCTACAGCTACGAGCGGCACCGCTTGGACCAGGTTGGTCCCAACCTGGACATTCGACGAGAGCCGGGGGTACAGCAGCATCAGCAGGACAATGATCAGGGACCCTGAGCCGACGGACGTCATCCCGACCATAAACCCGCCCAGCAGGCCGACAAGGATGGTCGGCCAGACTTTGAGGCGCCAAGGGGCCGGGTTCTCGGAGAAGTCACCCCGACGGCGCAGCCTCGTCGACAGCGCTGTCCTGGTGAGGAGGCTGCCACAGGCGACCACCAGCGCCCAGCCCAGGAGGGTCTTGAGGTGGGCCTGGTCTGCCGGGGTATTGCCGAGCTGATTGAGTAGCCAGGCCCCGAAAAAGGCGGCCGGCACTCCTCCGAGGACGAGCAGGCGCACCAGAGCCCAATTGACGCTGCCGTGGAGGGCGTGTACCGCGCCGCCGACTGGCTTCATGGCCAGCGAGTTCACCAGGTCACTGGCTATGGCGACCTTGGGGTCGATCTTGAACAGCAGTACGAGCGCAGGGGTCATCAGTGCCCCTCCGCCCATACCGGCTACCCCGACTGCAAAACCTCCAAAGAAGCCCGTACAGGCGAGAAGCCAGGCTGAGGGGTGCGTTCCCGCCCCCGCCTGGACTGCAAGGACCACCTTTGCCATCAGGCCCATAGCGGCAAGCTACCGGCTTGTACGGAAGTGGAGCGACAGCGCCGGCCACGAGCACCGGCCACGAGCACCGGCCACGAGCACCGGCCACGAGCACCGAGCCACAGGTGCCGGCCACGAGTGGTTTGTCACGGCTCGGTCCGTCCGTCACGGGAGGTCGTCGGTGTTGAACGTTGGATCGCGGAGCGTGGTTGCGGGGGCGCCGCCAGCGGCACATTTTGCGTTCCCGCATATCCTGGCCGATTTGATGAGCTGTAATATTGCATAACGCGCCACGCAGGTTCGCGCGAACGCTTCAAGTCTGGGCGTATTACCTTTAGCCGCCATTGATTACCCGGACGGGTCTGCCATTGCGCCCAATACGAGGTTCCAATTTCCCCCCGTCACGAACGCTAATGTGCTGGCGCCCAATGGTGTTATCGCCATGAACGGTGGGCAATTCGACGGCTACGTATATGCCACTTCACTGGTCGGCAGTTTCAACGACCAGGTGCCTTCGGCCACGACGATCGCCGGTCCGCTGCCAAGCTGTCCGTGCACCAGCTAGCCGTCCCGACGAAAGGACAAAGACAAAGGCCGGGATTACATCTCCGGGTGCGGTCCCTGTTCGGGCTTCGGCCGGCGAGCCAAGGGCTCGAAGTCGCCAGGATCAGTGACCGCGGTCCCGTTGACCTCGATCCACGCGTGAGCGGCGATGTCGCCAGGGTTGGTCCGGCCGACGGACAGCCTCAACCGGGGCCGGCGCGACCGGACGACGTGCGCCGCAGATAGGGAGTGCCGAAGGCACGCGCCCTCTAGGCCCGAGCGGCCAGCGCTGGGCCACTCTGCTGAGTACGGCAAGCCTTCGGCGCTCAGAGGCGGAGAGGTTCAATACCTCGACCGCGAGGAGCGGTGGGGCTTCGGTGAACTCGAGGGTAGCGCCAAACCATCGTGCTACCCGGGGCAGGTCGGACACCCGCAAGCAGATCTCAGCGCTGGCGAGCAGCAGCAATGACTCGCTGATGGCGGCCACCATTTCCGGCCGGCGTAGCCACTTTGCGACCCTGATTGTCTGAGTTCGTGCTGTCATACAGAGAGTGCCCGCAATTCCAGGGGTGGTTTGAATTGCCACCCGACTGTTAAACGAGCGTAGCGACCACTAACTGGGTCGCGGAGTGGCCCTCAAGGGCCCTGGTAGCGCAGAGTGAAGGCGATAGGTTCGAGCAGCCCGTGCCGTTGGGCCTACCGGGGCTAAAGGTGAGAGGGGAGGCGGTGGTCCGGTGTCGACGGACCCAACGAGCACCTCGACCTCGCTCATCCGGTACGGGACGGCGAGGTCGGGCCGACAGGGCCATCGCCAACATCATGAACGTTTTGGAGGTGCCCGCCGCGCCGTCGTACGCTGAGCCGCCGCCCGTTCGGCACGGAAAACGTTGGCTCAGCCCTTATGCGGCAGGAGCTGGGCACGGTCGAGGTCCGCCAGGAAGCCGTCCACGTCCCGCGGGATGATGTCTCGGCCGACTTCGAACCGTTTGGCGAGGGCGTCGAGCAGCTCGGCCCGACCGGCCCCGGATTCCAGCACCTGCCACAGGAGCGTGCCGGCGGCATTGGTCGAGAAGTCCGCGGAGGTGGCCAGGTCGAGGACGACCACATTGTCACCCACGACGTTCCACGCTATCGATTCAGACCGTAGGTGCACCGGCTGCTCTTTGCCCGTGGCGGTCAGTTCTAAGTTTGAAGGGCAAATGCGTATTCACTTTCAGCGGCCGCAGTGCGAGTATTCCGCCACGTTTCCCGTTCGGACAAAAGAGCCGACCGGTGGTCGCATTAGCAGTACTTGGGAGGTCCTTACGAGGTAGCGGTCCAGCAACCCCAAAAGTCCTGATTGTCCCAGATAATTCGAGACCGCCGGTGCGATCACCGAGGTGGCCTTGGCACACGAGCGATGGAGCCTCGTACTCGGTCATTGCAAAGTCGCCTCAGGTTTGGCCACTACTCCGGTTTGGCCACTACTCCGGTTTGGCCACTACTCCGGTTTGGCCACTACTCCGGTTTGGCCACTACTCCGGTTTGGCCACTACTCCGGTTTGGCCACTACTCCGGTTTGGCCACTACTCCGGTTTGGCCACTACTCCGGTTTGGCCACGTAACCCATTTTGGTCGAGGCCGATCCGCTACTCGACCTGTTTTTCCTTGTTTACTCTTATCGTCTACACGCTCAGAGCAAACCTGAACGCCCTGGAGGACCGATCACCGTGCGCCCTCGGCCGGGCCAGTCCTAGGTGCCCATCGCAACCCCGCGAGGCACCCCTGGGCTCTCATAATGGCCGGCTCGGGGAGCTCTACGAAGGGAAGTGGGCCGGCCCAAGACCAGTGCCGCGGCGCCCCCCGCTGACAACTTCAAAGGGGGGCTAACTAAGGGACAGACGGTCCCGGCAACCGTACGGCCATTAACAACGGCGCCCGGCGCCCGGATGCGCGCTGCGGCGCCGATAAACGGGGCGTTGCGAGGCGGAGCAAATAAAGCAGCACCGGACCGGTCTTTCGCCGGTCCGGTGCTGAGTGAGGGCGCTGCCCTTCAGAAGGGCGAAGACTGTCGCCTTACGCGAGGCAAAGAGAGTATGAGGTCGTTATCAAGCCGTCTTTTGAAACGCTGCGTCATCACTCGGATCGAGTTCTTGATCGCTCGCCGTGAACGGCGCTGGGCCCACCTTTGCTCTCCTTGGTACGGCGGGTTACCGACCGGGCCAGCTGGCTGGCTACGTTGTGCGTGCCGGCGATGAACCGCATCGAGGGCCCGAGGCCGAAAGCGGCCGACGCCCCGACGAAGTACAAGCCCGGAACGGATGATTGGCCGGCTCGCGTAAGGACCGGGTACCCGCTCTGCGTAGCGATGCGCGTCCGGAGGTCTGCCTGGCAGGTACGACAACCGGGCGAGGTCAATGCGGAAGCCGGTGCCGGCGATCACGTGATCGACATCGAGGCTGGACCGGCTCGGACCGTCAAGTAGCAGCCTCACCCCACTGCCGTTGGCTTCGGCGCCACGCACACTGGTCCTGCTGAGCATCTCGACCACGCCTTCCACTCGAGGCCTTAGCCACCAGGCTCCGAGAGGCCCGAGCACGCTGCGGGCCTTTTCAACCCGCATGTCTTGCGGAAGCTTGCGGAAGGCAGTGGGGGAGTTCCACAAGGGGCACTTCCAACCTTCGCAGAGCTTGTTGTTACGGATCCGCACTAGCGGAGTCAACGGCACCGCCCTACTCCCCCAGATGGGAGAATCCGGGCACCGCACTACGAGTACCGCCTCGCCGCCGGCTTCGTTTATGAGAGCTGCGCACTCCAGGGCTGATGACCCAGCGCCAACGATGGCTACACGGCGACCCTGGAACTGGTCGAACAGGCGGTGATCGGAGGTGTGTGAAAGAAGGTCAGAAGGCAGGCTGGCCAGCTCGGCGGGAATGTAGAAATGCGGAAGGACCCCGGTGGCGAGCACGACGCTCTTCGCTGCAACCGGCTCCGCATCGGCAAATGCGACCCGAAAGCCGCCGTTCACAGCCTTGACCTCCGTCGCAGTGACATCGCTGACGTCGGGGACCAGGTGCTTGACGTACCAGTCGGCGTAGTTGAGGAACTGGTCGAGCGGCAGCGGTACCCCTCGCCCTATGCCTCCGATGTTCTCCGATCGGCTATACCCCTCGAGGTCGTACCCCTTCTGAGGGCACGACATGTCCGAGCCGTAGGGCTCGGATTTCAGGAACATGTCGGCCGGCATGTGACTGCGCCACGCATCCATCGGGCGCCCGACGATGAGATGGTCGATGCCCCGTTGACGCAGATGCGTGGAAATGGACAGGCCGTAGGGGCCAGCACCGATAATTAGCACATCGCAGGCTCGCAT
>CAWJSS010000010.1:0-241022 GCA_963845605.1 uncultured Acidimicrobiaceae bacterium | reverse complement strand
GGTCGAGCGTCTTTCGGACGCGGGATTGTTCCATGTGCACTCTGGTCAGATCCTGGCCGTGGACGCGGCAGGTTCTTCACTGCGACTGGCGGTGAAGTCCCCTGCGACGGGGCTCGTCCGCCACTGGAGCACCGACTGGCTAGTCAACTGCTCGGGGCCGACTCCGGTGTTTTTCGAGACGACCAGGTCCTGATGAGCCGGCTCCACTCGAGGGGCTTGGCCCGTCCCGGTCCTTTTGGGATCGGCGTGGACACAGATTTGGGCGGAAGAGTCGTCGGGGCCTCGGGTCAACCCACCGACTGGCTTTGGGCCGTCGGTTCCCTCCGGCAGGGTCAGCTGTTCGAATGCACGGCGGTACCGGAGATACGAGTGCAGGCCCGAAATACAATTGCTCACGTCCAGAGAAGAGCGCGCCAGCACGGCGACGATGTGGTTTTTGAAGGCGCGCCTTTGGCCGCAAACTATTGACGGGTGTCATCTCGGGCTATCCGGGCAATCCAGGGCGAGAGCGAGCTATAGCCCCGTGGGTTTTGGTCTTCTCTCAGGTAACGCTAAGCCGTTCCAAACAATCCATTCCGATATGGAATTATGGACCGCGACCGCGATGCTCAAAGTGCCCATCCATCCGTTGCTCGCGCCCCGCGCCTCGAAGCCGACCTCGAGATGGCGCGTCAGCGTGCTCATTTCCGCTTGATGTCCGAGCTGTACCGCCAGCGGCGGCCAATCACCAAGAGACGGAGATGGCCGGCCGTGCGCAGTGCGGCTGTGGTTGTACCGATCACGGCCGCCCGCAAATGGCAGCAGGCCCAAGAAGACCTTTCCTGAGGGCACTTCAAGGCCCATCGGCGACTACTACAGCTGGTTTATCTCGTTGCCTGGGCCGCCGCTTGCCGGTTCGGCTGCCGCGAACGGGATGGTGCACCAAACCGCCTTGCCACGCTCTGTCCCTCGAGTCCCCCATTTCTGAGAAAGCGTCGAGACCAGGTGCAACCCGCGTCCATGGTCGTCCCCCGGCCCCGGCCGCAGCACGCGCGGCACATGGCCGGCGGCGTCGATAACTTCGAGGAGAAGTTCGGACGTCGTTCGGGACACCCGGAGGGTAATGGGTGGTCGTCCGTGGTTCACGGCATTGGTCACCAGTTCGCTGGCGATCAGCACCACATTGGCTACGACGCCGCTGGCAACGGACCACGAACCCAGGATATTTGCCATGGCGTTGCGAGCTATCGCCGCTGCCGTCTCGTCGAACGGTAATGCGGTCTCGAAGCGGTCCCAACGTGGCGAATGGAGAGGCACATGAGCAACCAGGACAGCAATGTCGTCGTCAGAATCCGGCGGGGCACAACTGCTCGACCAGCATCGACGATATCGATTCAACCGGCGCGTCGTTGCCCTGGAGACGGGCCGCGACCTCGTCGATGCGGCCATCGATATCACAGTCGCGTCGTTCGACGAGGCCGTCCGTGTAGAACACGACGGTCGAGCCGGGCTCGAGCGTCGTCCTCGCTTCGAACCGACGAGCCGACCCCACCCCAAGGGGTGGGCCTAGGGCCTCCGTGAGGCGCACCACGCCCTTATCGGGGATAGCGCACAGGGCCGGCAGGTGCCCGGCGTTGGAAAAGACGAGCGTTTTGGCAAACTCGTCATAAACGGCGTACAAGCATGTGACGATTTGACCTCCGTCGAACCCTTGCACCGTTGTGTCGAGGTACTCGAGGACGTCGGCCGGCGAGAGGCCGGTATTGGAATAGGCGCGAAGCGCCTCGCGTACCCGGCCCATGATGGCGGCGGCTCTCACGCCCCGGCCCATTACGTCCCCAATCACCAGGGCCGTTTGACCGGCGCCGAGGTCGATGACGTCGTACCAGTCTCCTCCGACCTGGGTGCCGTGGACACCGGCCTGGTAGTGGCTGGCAATTAGGAGCGTCTCAGACCGAGATTCGACCACGGGTACGAGGCTGCGTTGCAGCTCGCCGGCAATCCTGCTCTCCAGTGCACCGATTTCCCGCCGCCGTTGCTCGAGCTCGAGGGTCGAACGGACACGAGCCAGGAGCTCCGGCGCCGAAAACGGTTTGACGAGGTAATCGTCTGCTCCGGCGTCCAGTCCTACCACCGCGGCACCTTCGCCTGCCCTGGCGGAAACCATGATGACCGGTACATGCGCCGTGCTCGGGTCGGCCCGCAGCGCTGACAGAAGACCAAAGCCGTCGAGGTTGGGCATCATCACGTCCGTGAGGACAAGGTCTGGTGGCGTCACGCGAGCTAGGCGCAGGGCGGTGGCGCCGTCGGGCGCCATGTCGAGCTGGTAAGAGTTCTCGAGCAAAGATGCCATGTAGCGCCGCATGTCGCCGTTATCGTCAGCGACGAGGATGCGGGGCTTTCGGGTGGCTGCCGGCGCAACGACGTCTTTCTCAGGTTGACCGCCTTCATCAGGTTGACCGTCGCGACGGCTATCTTCCTCGCTATCGAGCCACCGCATCGCCTCGCGGACGAGCCCGGAGGTGATTTCTTCGAACGGCGCCGCATCGACTTCGCCATCGCCCGGGGCATCGGCGCCTCCAGGACCGCCATCGCCAGCGGGCAGCTGGACGATAAAGGTGCTTCCCTGGTTGAGGACACTGCGCGCCTCGATATGGCCACCGTGGAGACTGACTAGTTCCGCCACCAAGGCCAGACCGATGCCGGAACCCTCGAAACTACGCGAGCTTGCTTCTTCCACGCGGTAGAACCGTTCGAACAAATGGGCTCGGTCAGCCTCACTGATGCCGACCCCGGTGTCGCTGACGCGCAGCTCTACCCATGCTGACGAGTCGTCGGCCTCCAATTGGCACACACTTACCGAAATGCCGCCTTCGAAAGTGAACTTCAGGGCATTGGACAGGAGGTTAGAGAGGATCTTCGCCCACATCTCCCGGTCGACGAAGGTCTTCACATCCAGCGACTCGCAATCGGTGTCTAAACGAAGCCCTGCTCGATCGGCTGCCGCCCGGAACATGCTGGCCAGCTCGGCAGTGTAGAGCCCAAGGTCAACCTGCTCGAGCTTTGGTGTCGCTTTGCCTGATTCCAGCCTGGAAAAGTCGAGAAGGGCATTAACCAGCCTGAGTAGCCTTTCACCATTTTGGTAGACCAGCTCTAGCCGCTCACGTTGGACGGGGGGAAGTGGGTCTTCGAGGTCATTTAGCGCGTCCGATGCGGGCCCGAGCAGTAGTGTCAACGGGGTCCGGAACTCATGGCTCACATTGGTGAAAAAGGTGGTCTTGGACCGGTCGAGCTCAGCCAACGCCTCGGCCCGGACACGCTGTGTTTCGTAGGCGCGGGCGTTGGCGATGCTTGCTGCTACTTCGTTGGCGAGGAGCCTGAGAAAACCTTGGTATTCCCGGTTGAACGGACGGTAACGGTTTAATGCCGTGACAAGGATGCCGTATGGGCGCTTCCCGGCTCGATCCACGAGCGGCAACAAAACAGCAGACTGCGCCGGCTCCGTCCAATCCCCTTGGGGCACAGCCACGAACCGCTGGGCCAGGTCTTCGACCAGCACCATGTTGCCGGTCATTGCGTCTCGTAGAGGCCATTGGCTCGTCGAGCGGTCGAGCTTTATTGTCCTTGGGGCCACACTTTCACCCGGAAGGGCACCTGCCGCACTTACCAGCGCCGCGGTAGACCCGTCGTCATTAATGCGGTAGACAAGGCTGAACGGGATTTTGCGCAGGTCGGTCGCTAGTTGCGAACTCAGGCTTTTGTAGACGTCCTCTTCGGTCCTGGTCTCGGCCAGCGCCGAACCCAGGTCACGAAGGATCCGCATCCTGCGCTCGTTGATGACCCGAGACGTCTCCTCGGATACGACGCATAACATGCCAACGATCACACCGCTCTCGTTCGCCAGCGGGCTGTATGAGAATGTATGGTAAGTCTCCTCCGGAAAGCCGCTCCGTTCAAGGATGAGGGGGAGGGACTGGTCCCAGCTGGCGATGCCAGTGCTCAGGACGCCGTCGATACGCGGCCCGATGTCCGACCAGATTTCTGACCAGACGTCTCGGGCCGGCTTGCCCAGCGCCCAGGGGTACTTTTTACCGAGGGTGGCCTGACAATAGGCCTCGTTAGCGAAAAAGGTGAGCTCCGGGCCCCACGCCATCCACATCGAGAAGCGTGAAGTCAGCATAACCTGAAGCGTCGATTTCAGGCTCTGCGGCCATTCGCTCGGCCGTCCCAGTGGCGTGGCCGACCAGTCCACGGCGAGCAAATCACGACCGAGCTGCCCGAGTGAAAGGAACAATGCCTGGATGTCCGACGCCCGCCCGTCTTGGTCGTGGACGGTCGGCGGCGCCGACCCTTCCATCACCACCGCCGCTATCCGACCGTTCTATTGGGGCCCTGACTGCTGCGGCACGCGCACAGCTGGCCACGGCACAACCCGCCACCCGTCTTGAGCGCCGGGATCACACGGACCGGAGAGGCAGCGATGGTCGGCACCCAGACAAGCACGGGGCCAAGAGGGGCGGATTGCCCGCGAATAAACCCCCCCACGAGGGGAGCCACACATCGCTTCACGCAGCAACCTACCTTTTCGTGCAAAGTCAGCCCCGTTGGCCCTCCGGCAAACGGTGAGCCGACAGCTTCTAATAGGGAGAACCCCGGCCTTGGCTGGGACGGCCCCAACCAGGTGGCGTCTCAACCGGCCAACACGACTGTACTTCTGCCCACTGGACCGTTCAAGAGCCCGAGCGCCCCTCTCCAGGTTAATACCACTCTCCGTAGTATCACCGCCGCTAATGGAGTTCAACAGCTCGCCGGCGTCACCAGCCCTTCTACGGTTCTCTTCTCCTGGGCCTCCGAAGCGTCAGGCGCTCGTCCGGCCCGAGGCTTTGGCGGGTCGCGACTTCGCGCCTTCTCGGCGCGGGCGCGTGTCCAGGATCCCACCCGCGTTGTGCCCCTGGCGGACCGGCGGGACGCGACGGCCCGGGCCAGGCCCGCTCTTTATCCACTAGCGGACCTCAGGTCTGCGGGCTCTCCGTCATCCAGAGCGAGACGGGCAAGCGCTTTTTTCAGGCCCGGCGCGGCGGCGACCGTTTGACGCGTGGCGGGAGCGATATCCGGGCCCAAACTCGCTTCCCACCTCGCAGTACGTCCACTCCCCACTCATCTGCCAACCCCTCCACGATGGCGATGCCTCGGCCACCCTCGCCAAGGGAGGGTGGCTGAGTGTGAGGGTCCCGCTCAGGCGAATCGACGCCACCTAAGACAGGGAGACGCTCATCCTCGTCCCGAACACTCAGTTTTAGGCTCCGAGAATTAGCGGTCATCGAAAGCTCAAGGACCGTGTGCGCGTGGACGGCCGCATTCGCCACCAATTCGCTAACGATCAAGAGTGCTCTTTCGGCCAGCTCCTCCAGCTGCAGGTCGCACAACCAGCGCAAGACCGCCCTGCGTGCCAGCCTGGGGGAGCCCACACCAGGACGGAGGCGAAGTGACCGGTACTGCACAACTACCTCTATTCCCTTAATCTTTCCAAGCCTGAACTGGGAACTCTCCCAGCGCACAGCGGAGACCAGAATTTACTTTCGGAGTTCGTCAGCTTCCGCTGCCGCCCGCTTGTCTGCGTCGCTCAGTTTACGCGTGTCTCGCAGCTCGACAAACGGCCGCGCCTCTTCCGGAGCTCCCATCACCACCGCTCGCTCATGGTCGAGCTCCGCATTCACCTCGAGCCCTAACAGAAGGGCGACATTGCTCAGCCATAGCCAGACAAGGAATATTACGAGCCCGGCCAGCGGGCCGTAATCCTTGCTGTAAGAAGAGAAATCGGTGACGTAAACAGCGAATAGAGCCGAGGCAACCAGCCAGATGGTGGCCGCGACGAGCCCGCCCGGTGTGACCCATCGGACCCCCGTCGGCTTAGCGTTGGGGCTGACCCAAAAGAGCATGGCGACCAATCCGACCGCCAGCACGAACAGGACGGGCCACTTTGCGATTTCCCAGATGTCAATGACGGTATGGCCAACGCCTAGAGCGTTGCCAATCGCGTTGGCGATCGAACCACTCAGGACCACAATTGCGGCGCCCAGTACCAGGAGGACGACGGCCGCGGCCGTGACCGCTAAACGGAGGGGGACAGTCTTCCACGCCGGCCGGCCCTCAGGCACCTCATAAATGATGTTCGCGGCTTGGCGAAACGAACTGACGTAACTGGAAGCAGACCAGAGCGCTATGACGGCGCCGACGATGGCCAAGATGCCCGTGCCGGTGGCGTGGGACCGGGCTTGCGTAAGGAGGGTCTGGACAAAATGGCCGCTACTACCGGGAGCGACAGAATTGACCTCACTAGCCACATCATTGGCTATCTGACGGCCAAATATCCCCAGGACCGTAAAAAGCACGATAAGCCCCGGTATTGCGGCCAGGACGCCGTAATACGTAAGCGCGGCCGCCAATGTGGTCAAGTTCTTGTTGCGAGCCCCCGCCCGGCAACGCCTGAACACCGCTTTGGCGGAACCTTTCGGCAGGCTTCCCGGGCCGCGCGCCCGAGGCCGGTCCTCCTGGCCGTAGGTCGTATCTTTGATGGCCATCACGTTGGCTCCTCCTAGCGAGTTGAAGCTAAATAAGGGCGTATATACCCCTATGAACGACCCACCGAACCGGCCGGCGCCGAGGCGGGAGTGGATCCGGGACAGTGGGCAGCTTTCGGCGGTTCCGTTCGCCCGCGAATGGGAATGTATTTCAGCGTGACCCACCACGCCCGGCGCCATCAGCCACCCGGTTTGGGTAAGCCGGCGCGGCCGATGCTCGGTTTTGGTCCAACAGGGTCAGGCCACGCGGCCCTATTGACCGCCAGGAATGGGGCAACCAATGGCTGATCGGCCCTCTAAGGCCCGCGACAGCAGTGCAACTGGGCTCGAAGAGCGGACAATTACAACTGAGCTGCCGGGGCGCCCCGGGGCAATGGAGGAGAGGTCCCGGCAGCGGACATTGCGTCGCTTGGGGCAGCCCTTCGACAGGCGCAACCCCTTCGTCGTCGGCTTCGTGGCCACGGCAGGCGTCCTGCTGGCGCTGGCCTTCGGCGCGGCCGTTTACTCCATACGGGCGACTCTGGTGCTGGTTTTCCTGGCCCTGTTCATCGCTGTCGGGCTCGAGCCGGCGGTAGCCTTTTTTACCCGGCACTGGGTCAGGCGCTCATTAGCGGTGCTGATAGTCGTGCTCCTCGGCGCCGGGACGGTGGCAGGTTTCGTCGTCTCAGCCATATCACCGATCCAGCGGGAGATAAACGAGCTGGTTAAACAGGTACCCGTGTGGCGGAACCAAATCTCGTCGGGCAAGGGCACCATCGGCCACCTCGCCAAGCAACTGCACCTGAGCAATTATCTCGGCGGCAAGAGCACCGGCAGCCTGGCTCAGGACGTAGCGACAGGTGCGCTAGGGGCTGGCGAGTTCCTCTTGGGCGCGGTGAGCGATTTCCTGGTCGTGGTGGTGCTAACCATATATTTCCTGGCTGCGCTGCCAGCCATCAAGAACTTCTGCTCCCACCTGGTGCCCGAGAGCCGCCGGCGGCGGTTCGTGTTGCTATCCGACGAAGTCTTGGCCGGTGTGGGGGGCTACCTGCTGGGCAATCTGTTGACGTCACTCGTCGCCGGCCTAGGCACTTTTCTCTGGGCTACTGCGTTCGGCATTCCCTATCCGATACTGCTCGGCTTGATGACGGCCTTCCTCGACCTGATACCAGTGGTCGGGTCGACCATCGCCGGGGTCATAGTGAGCCTCGTTGCCTTGGTCGTCTCCCTGCCAGTGGCTATATCGACGGCGGCGTTCTACATCGCCTTTCGCTTCCTTGAAGACTATTTGTTGGTGCCACGCGTGATGCGCCACGCCGTAAATGTGTCACCTGTCGTCACCGTTCTGGCCGTAATTATTGGGGCCGCGCTGCTCGGGATAGTAGGTGCGCTAGTGGCCATACCGATCGCCGCCGGCATAAAACTTATCCTTGAACAAACGGTCTTCCCTCGCTTCGACAATTCCTGAGGTACCCCTGGATCTGTGCCAAGCACGGATCCGCCTCCTGGCGCCGAAGAGACGCCGGGAGGCTCCTAGGTTGAGGGGTGACCTCGGGGCATCTGCCCCACGGCCATCCCGGACGAGCCAGGTCGCCGTCCAACCTGGCTCTACAGCGATGGCAACTGCCTGACCCCCGCGCTCGCTACGTGGCGCGGAGACGCGTTCAGTTACGGCTCTGCTCGTCCCCGGGCTGGTGAGCCGAAGGATGGCGGGATTAACATTTGAGCCAGGTACGCGGAGCCTGGGCGTGAGACTCCCCTGGATGAACCCAGCTCCCAATGGGCACGAAGGGGTTGGGTGCTTTGAGGCAAGGGTCAGTAAAGCGTAGCCGGTCAGCGGCAAAGAACCGCGGCTGTGAAAGTTGGCCAACCGGTCACTTAGGCCGCGCCGTCCTGGCCACGCTCATGGTAATGGTGGGGCTGACCAGCGCAGTCCAGGCCGCCGCCACGGCTCCCGCCGGTGCCACCTCTGCCTGCACGTCTGCCGCCTTCGACGACACGTTCACGACCGACACGGCCCTCTCCAGCTGCTGGCAAACGGGGACGCCGGTGATCTCGAGCTTCGAGTCCAAGATCGGGGCCACCAACGCGGCACCGCAGCTGAGCTTTGGCAACGGGATGGAGATGTCCGGGGCGGCCGGCGTCAACCAGTTCAGTGCTATCCAGTCGGCTACGGCCTATTCGGCCCCGTTCACCTTCTCGGTCACCGCCCTCCAGCTAGGGGCGGGTGGGGATGAGCCGTTTTCCTACGGGAGCGGCCTGGGCATCTACCTCGTGAACTCCTCGCTCAGCCAGGCCTTCTCCGTAGAGGCCAACTTCAACCCTGATGCCGGGAGCAACTACGGCATCTGGGCCAACAATGGGCTGACCGCGGATGGGACGGGCAAAAAGGTCTACGCCAGCCCGTCAGCCTCGAACCCGTACGAGATAACCATGTCCGTAGATGGGTCGGGCAACGCCACCGTCAGCGTGACCATCCCGTTCCAGAGCGGCACGGGGGTCCAATACACGATCGGCAACGTCGGGACCGGCCCGTTTTACCTCATGCTTGGCCAGGATGAAGGCACCCCCAACGCTCAGGTGCTGTCGGACCAGGCCTCCTTCCCCGAGAGCGCCAACCTCACGGATTGGGAGTCGGCCAAGTTGAACTACTGCTCGACGACTTCTCTGGTCAGACGACTTTTCCGCCGACCAGGCCCTCTCGAATTGCTGGGAGACGGGCACCTCCGAGATCAGCACGGTGGCGTCCGGCCTCGGCGACAGCCCCGAGCCTGTCCGGCTTCAGTTCGGCAACAGCTTCGGTCCTTCGTTCGGCGACTACATGGACATGGAGGGCACCAGCGGCAACAACCAGTTCGCCGCCATCCAATCGGCCAACGCTTACCAGGCCCCGTTCCAGTTCGATACGAGCGTGGCGGACATAAACAGCGTCCACGCAGATACCTCATGGGGCGTATGGCTTGTGAACAGCGCCTACCCCACCCATACCTTCTCGCTCCAGATGAACGACGACGGCCTCGACGCCGACTTTGGCCTCTACGCCAGCAACCAGCTGTCCGACGCGCCGTCCTATAGCGGCACGCTGCTTAGCGCTAACCCGCAGGGCGGTACGTACAGCGTCGCCATGACCATCGATTCGGGAGGGAACGCATCTGTTTCCCTGAGCAATGTGTTCGACGGCAACACCACTCAGTTAGGTGATTTCTCCGTAGGGAATGTCGGCTTGGGCTCGTTTTATGTATTGCTAGGCCAGCAGGAGGGCAACCTCAAGCAGGCCCAGTTTACGGGGAGCACGGAAGCGGGTTGGTTCTCCGCCGACCTGTCGCCGAATTATTGCTCGCCCCAGGCCGCCGGCACTTTCAATGACAATTTTGCCACCGACACTTCTCTCAATTCGGCGTGCTGGTCAACGTCCGGCGCTGCCATTTCACAGCTAGGAGACACGTTCGGCGAGCTCAACGCCGCTTATACCGCGCCGAACTTGAACTTCATCAACGGGCTGGAAATGAGCTCGGGCGGCGGGGAAGGGGCGAATTTCTCGGGCGTGCAATCGACCTATGCGTATTCGGCGCCGTTCGACTTCGAGGCCACGGTCACCGGCACCTCATCGGGGGATAGCGCCTTTTCCGTCTACCTGGTTGGTGGCGACGACGGCGGGCTCGCGGGTATAGAAGGAAACCTCGACCCTGGCAACGGGGCGAACTATGGGATCTGGGACAACCAGGAAAGCTTGCCGGCCGGGAACGGTTTTCCCGGCAGCGAAGACCTCATCGCCTCCCCGAGCGAGGGCACGCCGTACAACATTTCCATTTCTGTTAGCGCTTCGGGAACCACCAGCGTCGAAGTGAACGGCGTTACCAGTGCCACTCACGCGGACGTCGGGCCAGGCCCTTACTACCTGTTCCTGGGCCAAAGGTATATCAGTGGTGAGGAAGAAACGAGCAGCGCCAACGAGGCCACGTGGGCGAGCGCCAGCCTCACTACTGGCGTCACTGCTTCGAAGTTCGCTTCCACGGCCTCCACTGTGGCCGGCGTCGAAAGCGTACCCGCCTCCGCCCTCCCGGTCTCGAACACCAGTGGTCCGAACCAGTCGGGCGCCGGCGACGCCGCCTCCGCCCCGCTCAGCTCCATAGACCTGGCCGCCTCTCCCCTCAGCTCCATTCCTCTTAGCTCCATCCCGCTCAGCTCCATTGCTGTGCCCACGGCCGGGGATACCGCCGTCGCCGTCGCCCAGGCCGCGTTGTCCAGCGCATTGTTGTCGGATTCTTCGGTCACGTACCCGAGGGGCTGCGGACCGGCCCCCGCCACACCGTGCACCGGGTGGGCCGGGGTCTTGGCCGGCACGCCGTACGCGAACACGCCTCTCCAGGCGGTCACGTTGGAAGAGGTCCTCAGCAACAGCACCGCGTTGGCAAACCTGGACACGGTCGACCTCGGCGCGCTCGGCCTGGCCTCGAGCCCCCTCAGTTCGATCCCTCTCAGCTCCATCCCGCTTAGTTCCATTCCCTTGAGTTCGATCCCGCTGCCCGGCGCCACGGCGGGTGTATCGGGAGCGCTCACCGGGTGGTGCGCCGAACTGCAGTCGCTCAATTTCTCTTGCGCCAGCTTCGGGATCAACGACTCGTCGAGCGCCCCGCAGGACAACGGCGTAACCCTTTTGACCCTTGCCCTCGCAGGCGTCCCGCTCAGTTCGATCCCTCTCAGCTCCATACCTCTCAGCTCGATCCCCCTGAGCTCGATCGACTTGAGCTCTTCGCCACTCAGCTCTATTCCGTTGAGCTCGATCTCCTTGGCTAGTAACCCGCTCAGCTCCATCCCGTTGAGCTCGATCAACCTCGGTTCGACGCCGCTCAGCTCAATACCTCTCAGCTCGATCCCCTTGAGCTCCATCCCTCTCAGCTCGATACCTCTCAGCTCGATCCCCTTGAGCTCCATCCCTCTCAGCTCCATTCCGTTGAGCTCTATCCCGCTCAGCTCGATACCGCTGTCTTCGATCCCTTTGAGCTCGATAAGTGACCTGCCCGCCGTGGTCAACTGCTCCACCTTTTTGCAGTGCTCCAGCGCCACGCTGGGCCAGGCTGCTGAGGCGGGGGCCATTCTCCCGGGCGCCAACCTCGGCGACCTCGGCACCTACGGGAGCACCACCCTCGGTGACCTCCCCGCCAGCGCCATCGCTGCTACCACCCCGCAGACGACCTTGGGCCAGTTGGGTACCTACGGGAATCACCACGCTGGGGGACCTGGCGACCTACAACGGCATGACCCTGGGGCAGCTGCTGCAGGAGGTGAACACCTCGGCCCCGGGCTTCCCCGCCGTCACCCTGGGGGACCTCCTGCTCTCGACGGTGCCGCCGGCCAGCTACCCGTGGCAATCGCTGTCACTTTCGGACCTACCTCTGGCCGCCAACGAATCACCCGGTGGCGGGGGCGCAACCACCTACACGGCCACTGTCACAGTGCCCTCCCCCGGCACTCAGCAAGTGTCGGTCGACTTGCCGCCCACATTTGCCTACGTCCCCGGCACCACCAGTGTCGATGGGGAAGCGGCGCCCGACCCCATCGATGGCCCGTCCAGCACAGGTAGCCCGACCTGGGCATTGCCTCTGACGGAAGGCGCCCACGTCCTGCAGTTCGAGGCCAAGGCAGGGATTGGCCTCGGAACAGCAAACGCGACTGTTTCAGTGAACGGCCAGCCGTCGTCGGCCACTGCCCCCGTGGAAGTGGTCGACGGCGAAGACCCCGCCGTCTCCAGCCAGGCAACCGCGCTGGCACTCACAGCCGGTGCGCCTCCTTTCACCAGCGGCAATCTGAGCATCGGCTACCTCACCGCTCCCGGCGACGTGAACGACTGGACTGTTCAGGTAGGTCAGGGCGAAGAGCTCAGCGTGGCCCTCACCAATCTGCCCGCAACATATGACCTCGAACTGTTTGGACCGGCGCCCCAACAGCTGCAGGGCACCCCGAGCCAGGACCTCCCCGGCGTGACCGACACGTTGCCGGCCCTTGCCCCCGGTAACACGAGCGAACCGAGTACCGGGTCGCAGGACATCCCGGTCACGCCGCCCGCCGGCGATTCGCTACAGGCCATATCGAATAACCCCGATGGCCAAGACCAGTTCATACAGACCCCGCCTCTTACGACCGGGACTTACATCGTGCAGGTGTCGGGCTACAACGGCGCCTACAGCTCGCAGCCCTACCTGTTGAGGGCCAACCTGTTGACCGGGTCGACCTCCCCGAGCTGTGGGCCGGTCCAGTACCCCAACTCGATGCCTGCCCCGTCCAGCGGGCCCGTAAGCATCCCTCAGGGCGTCAACACAGTTTTCCTGGTCGACACCCAGCGGCTGACGGCCGCCTTTGGGAGCGGGGCCGAACAAACGATCATGTCTGATGTCCGTGCTGTGGCGTCAGACTCAGGCGCCGGGGTGACGGGCGCCATTGTCGCGGTCGACTCCTATGCCAGCGTGCAAAGTGCTTACCAGCTTTGGAACTCCAACCCATGCTCGGTGACGTCGGCAAACGACGTAGTTACGGCCATTTCCGCGGTAATAGACGAGATCGAGCGCGACAACTCCTCGCTACAAAACCTCGTCATCGTCGGCGCCGACGACCAAATACCGTTCGCTCGATTGGCAGATGGCGCTACTGACTCGAACGAACGAGACTACGGAGCCTCGACCTTCGCCGGCGAGAGCAATGTCGAAGCTGACGCCCTCTCGCTTGGCTACTACTTCAGCGACGACCCCTTCGCTTCTCCCCAACCGCTGGGGGTCGGAAGCGCGACTTTGTACACACCGCAGTTGGCCGTTGGGCGCTTGGTCGAGTCCGCGGCCGAGATCGAATCGGCGCTTACCCGCTTCGTCAACTCGAGCGGCGACCTGGACGCCACCTCCAGCCTCAGCACCGGCTACTCGTTTTTGACATCGGGAGCACGGGCCGTTTCGGCCAACTTGGCCACAAACGGGCTCTCGCCGCAAACGCTCATCAACGAGACCTGGTCGGACACCCAGCTCGATAGCGCCCTCGTCCCCGCCACGGCACCAGGGGTTGACAGCCTCAACGCCCATTTCGATTTCTCCCGTGCTCTGCCGGCAGTTGACAATTCCAGCGGCGTCGACACCAACCTGTTCACCACCACGGACATTCGGAATTCACTTAGCTCGTTCGCGGGGAGGCTCCTGTTCTCGATGGGCTGCCACTCCGGTCTTGACATCGATGACGCCGAAGTCGGCCCCAGCATCGGCGCCACCGGCCCTGTCGACGACTGGGCCAAAACCTTTGCTGATGCGGGGGCGCTTTGGGTGGGCAACACGGGTTATGGCTATGCGGATACCGACACGATCGCCTATTCGGCCAAGCTGATGGCCGAATTTGCGGCCAACATCAACGGGACAGCCACCATCGGAGAAGCGCTCACCGAGGCCGACCAACAGTACGCCGCCGGCAACGCCATCCTGAGCCCCTACGACCTAAAGGCGCTCATGGAGTCCACGTTGTACGGCCTGCCCATGTACAACTTGAACCGGCCCGGCACACCGGTGACCCCTCCAAGCGGCCCACCGACGACCGTGCTCAACCCGACCACCGGCCTAACCGCCTACTCCTCCCCGGTCAGCATCAACCTGACCCAGGGCCCCGCCGCCGGCCAACTATCCCTGGTGACGACGAGCAATGGGGACTACTACCAGGTGAACGGGACAACTCCGTACAACCCCGGCACCCAGACCACGGAATACCGGCCCATCGAGCCGCTGGCCATGTCATCAGCTACGGAACCAGGCCTTACGCCGCACGCCGCACTTGTGACGGCTCTTTCATCAATTGACACGCCTGACCCGACACCGGCCTACTCTCTTCCGACGGCCGGGTCAGCCAACGCCAAACCGCCTCTCGTCGGCGACGCCGCCTTCCCGGGCACCCTCCAGAGGGTGTCGACCTACGGGACTTTCACGGCCACGGGCACCGGGACCGCCGCCCAGCTCGACCTGGTGGCGGGCCAGTTCCTCCCCAACAGTGCCGCACCGGGCACGGGCACTGAGCGCCTGTTCAACTCGATGTCCGCCCAGGTCTACTACCTGCCAAGCAGCAGCCCCTATGCGGGCGACTTCACCCCGCCGACCATCGACTCCACTCGGTCGAGCGTCTCGTCCAGCACGCCGAGGTTCGACGTGCAGGTGAGCGCGGCCGCAGCACCGGTCCGGGAAGTACTGGTGCTTTACACCGACGGCGTCCACCCGGGCACCTGGACGCCAGTTACCCTGTCCTCCGCGAACGGCCAAACCTGGACGGGCACCGGGACCACCACCATTCCAAGCGGGCAGGTCCAGTACATCGTCCAGGCGCTGGACGGTGCCGGCAATGTGGCGGTTTCCAACAACGAGGGCACTGCGTTCAACGCTTCGCCTCAACCTCTGGTGGCCATAGGACTTTCGGGAAGCGGGCCGGTTAACGGTTTCTACACCGGCTCTGTCACCGTGAGCATCACGGCGCCCAGCGGCTCGACGTACGTCCTCGACGGCTCGACGCCGGCTCCAGTGCCTACGACCGGGACGCTCACCGTGGCCAGCGGTGGTCAGCACACCATAACCGTGAACGGGCCGAGCGGAGGCACAGCCACAGCGACCACGTCGTTCGCAATATCCATGAACCAGACGACCGTGTCTATTTCCGCCAGCCCGGCGTCAGCCGTGATCGGCCAGGCCGTAGACCTGACCGCGTCCGTGAGCGCGGCTAGCTCGGGCGTCGGCGCCCCCGGTGGGAACGTCGAGTTCTTCGATGGCGCTACCCCGATGGCGGCGTGTGGGGGCCAGAACGGGACCGCCCTCGGAGCCACCGGCACCGCCCAGTGCCCGATCAGCTACAGCTCCGCCGGGGCTCACCAAATCATTGCCAGCTACCTCCCTAACGGCAACTTTGCCGGTTCGACGTCCAGCCCGGTGGGGATAGACGTAGCTCCTCGCTCCGCCAGGGTGACGGCCCTGGCCGTTTCGGGCCCGACAACATATGGGTCCGAGACCAACCTCACGTTCTCGGCCACCGTGACCGCCACCGATGGCGACCCATTCCCGGCGACTGACGCTCTGACAGTCGCCCTTGCCAATACGACGATCTGCACCATGACCCTTACGCCCGGAACGGGGAATGCGTCGAACTCGGGGTCGGGCAAGTGCAGCCCGGCGTCAAACACCGTCCTATCGGCTGGTACCTCAAACGTCACAGGCACCTTCAACGCCACGGGCACTGACTCCAACTTCGAGGCCACCGCACCTGGCACCGTCCAGGTTCTCGTGCACCAGGCCACGCCCACCGTCTCATGGCCGCCACCGGCGCCCATCACATTTGGTACCCGGCTCGGCTCGGCCCAGCTTGACGCCACCGCTTCGGTGCCCGGCACCTTCACGTACAACCCACCCGCTGGCACCGTTCTGCAAGCTGGCACTCAGACCCTTAAGGCGACATTCACGCCGACCGACTCGACCGACTATTCGTCTGTTCCTGCGAGCACGACAATTACCGTCGGCTTCACACAGGCCTGTATTACCTCCGCCTACAACAGTTCACTGACTGTCGCCAAGGGCCAGGTCGTCTGCATCGGCAACGGTGGCAAAGTGAACGGGTCGGTGACCGTGGCCAGCGGAGGAGCGCTTTACGTCAGCGGTGGCAGCATCACGGGGTCCGTCAGTTCCAGCGGTGCCCTGGCCGTTACCTTCTGCGCTGGCACCCTCAGTGGCTCCCTGTCGTTGTCAAGCACGAGCGGGCCCGTCACCATTGGAGGTTCTGGGTGTGGCGGTAACACGATCGGCAGGCAGCGTGTCGGTGAGTACTAACGGTGGAGCCGTGGCCCTGGAAAACAACCACGTCACCGGCTCGCTTTCAGTGTCGAAAAACACTGGCGGCGTCACTGTGACCGTGAACACCATTTCCGGCAGTGCGTCTCTGACCAACAACTCTGACGGCTTTGTATATTCGGGCAATACCGTTCACGGCTCGGTCCAGATCTCCGGAAATAGCTAAAGGAGCCGATAGAAGCTAAAGAAGGCGCCAGCAACGCGCAGTGAAGCCACTCGAGCCCCAGGCTCCCGTCTGAGTGTGCGGGACGCACCTACAAGCCGCTTTGGCCCTCCGTTGACGCCTAGCGCTGAGCTGCCTGCAACCGGCTACGCATTTGGCTCACTGCGGCGCCGTAATCGTCAGTGGCGAAAATGCTGGAAGTGCCGCAGACAAATAGTGAAGCACCGCTCCCGTACGCCAACACGGCGTTGTCTTCGGTCACGTTCCCGTCGACCCCAATCGTCACATCGTCGTCGAGCGAGGCGCGAAGTTCGCGCAGGCGACGCGCCGTATGGGGAACCCAGCGCTGGCCGGCGAAACCCGGCTCGACCGACATCACCAGGACGTGCGCTAACGGTAAGTCAACCACTGCAGCGAGGGGGGTGAAAGGGTTGATGGCCACGCCCGCCGTCATCCCGGTCTCAGTGATGGCTGACGACAGTCGAAGAGGATGGGGTTCGGCTTCGACGTGAAAGTAAAACATTTCCGCCCCGGCCTCTGCAAACGAACGGACGTGGTCGGAGGGGTTGCGGACCATCATATGAACATGAAGGGGCAGTCGGGAGGCTCTTCGAATAGCGCTTACGGTCCCTGGCCCGAAGGTCAGGTTGGGTACGAAATGCCCATCCATGACATCAATATGGAGGGAGTCCACGCCCGCATCTTCGAGCCTTTTTGCCTCTTCACCCAACGCGGCCAAATTCCCGCACATGACCGACGCCGAAATATGCGCGGGCCCGACGTTGGAATATTGAACGCCTTTGGTCATACTGTGACCTCCCGCTTACTGCCGCGAAAGGCGGGCGGTCGCAGGGACGACCGGGGCCGCACCTCGTTGCTCCGTCGTCGCCGTCCCGGCTATTGTGCCGCACTTTACCGCGGCGCTTAACCGGTCACCAGCGGCAAGATGAGCCGCCACTGCGCCCACGAACGCGTCTCCAGCACCAGTCGTATCAACGGCGTCGGCTTTTGGCGCGGCTATGTGGTCCTGCGTGTCTGGCGTGACGACCACGGCGCCCAACGGCCCCAGCGTGACCACAACTGCTCGCGGGCCCAGGGCCAGGATCGATGTCCCGGCCCGTCGCGCTCCTTCTATTCCCTCGACCGGCTGGCCGGTTAACCCTGCCGCTTCGGTCTCGTTGGCTACCAGAACGTCGACGCGCTCGAGTAACTCAGGAGGTACTGGCCTGTACGGAGCACAGTTCAAGACCACCAGGGAGCCAGGTCCAGCCACCTCCGCCGCCCTGGCAACGGCGGCTAGCGGGACTTCCAACTGGGCCACTACGACGCCGGCGCGGGATATTACCGACGCGGCCGCATCGACGTCCTCAAGTGAGAGCACCCCGTTGGCGCCTGGAGCAGAGATGATCGAATTCTCCCCGTCCGGGGTGACACTAATGAAAGCCGCCCCCGTCGCCACCTTTTGCGTGGGCAATACGTGGGCCGTGCTCACCCCTTCACCGGCCAGGTCCGCCATACGACTTTGGCCAGCTGCATCCTCCCCGACTCTGCCGACCATCTCGACGGCGCCCCCACAACGAGCCGCCGCGACAGCTTGGTTGGCGCCCTTACCGCCCGAGTGGATCTCGAGTACGGCACCGCTAACCGTTTCCCCAGGTGCCGGGCGGCGGGGCACCCTCATGACATAGTCGACGTTGATAGAGCCGACCACAACAACCAGGGGACGCTGGGCACTCACGGGCTGACACGATAGGCGCGCCCAGGCGTTCCTGTCATCTGCTGGTAGGGCAACTTGTATCAGGAGCCCCCGCCGGTGCATCTGAGGTGCCGAGGAGAGATAACAGGCCGAAGTGAATTAGGTCGCCAGCGGCCACTGCCCAGTTGGCCAATGTTCGGCAGTCCACAAGTGGCCAGATCTCGTTCGCCCATCAACCGGCAGATAGTCCCGCACCACGGTCAGCATTAGACGTTCACTCGACAAGCCCGCCAATATGACCGCCCTGGTAAACGCGAGCGCGATAACACATTTGTTACTCCCGGCCGGAATGACGCGTGCGGACGTCGAGGGTCACGCGTACAATAGGTTTGGTCACCAGCAGAACTGTGAGCGGCGCGAGGAGCTGCACAACAATTCACGCCTCGACAGCCCAAGTGCCCGCTGGCCTTCCTATTTGATCGTTGTTCCTATACCACAATCCAAAGTAGGGTCACGAAAATAGAAAGGTAGACAAGTGCCCACAACGAAGGTCACTTACAACAAGATGAAGCCCGCTGCGAACGCAACGGTCTCGGACCAGGCCATCGCCCACCTCACAAACACGGTGTCGCGACCGGGCCCTTTGACGACCGAATGGTGGACTGTCCTGATCGCTACCACTCTGTCTACCGTCCTTGGCGTTGTTGGAGTCAAGGGCTCTGCCGGCACGCAGATCGCCGCCACCGCTGCTCCTGTCGTGTTGGCCATTGGGTACGCATTTGTCCGCGCTCATACGAAGGGGGTGCTGGCTAAGGCACTATTGGCCGTTTTCCCCCAAGCGGCAAGCAACCCCCCCAGTGGGCCTTCGTCGGACCAGACCAGCACGCCGAGCGACGCCAGCCCGGCGCTGGCTTCAACTAACGGCAAGTAGCGCGAAGACCGCGACCTAGGGTTCGACTGGCCAAATTGGCCAGTCGAACACCTGGAGCAGGGGGCACGGGGCACGGGGGGGAAAGTAGGACCTGCAGGCCCTGCACGTCAAACCACTTGGGCCACAGCCTGCGGGCGAAGGGCTCCAGGCCCGCTACCGGGCACTGGCCGACGACTGCCCGTCGCCGTCGATAATCCCGTCAGAGCACCGGGCGCAGTAGGGCTGCCCCCCGTTTATGCCCGGGAATGGAGCAACCCACGCGTGGCCCTCATCCGAACATCTTCCACGGTTAAGGACCCGGAAACCGGAATACAGCTGGTCCGTCTCTGCCAGCCATGCCGGGAAGCAGCTATCCTGGCAAAGCACGGCTCGCATGTCGCCCGGGAGCCAGTGACCCGGGCAATCTTCGGGCACCGGGCAAGAATGCTCAGCTGGCTCCGGGAGGCAAAAAAGGGGCCGGTAGGGCATATCTGGCAGGTTGAAGCGCCGGCCACACCTGACGCACACGACAATTTCCAAACTGCCCACCACCGCTATCGGCTCCGTCGAGCCTGGCGACTTCCGGCCCCATCCCGGTGTGGGCGCCCGGGCCAGCGAGAAGCTCCCAAGCCGAAACCTTCCTTTACTCTCGGAAGCAACAGCCCGAAAATACCGGTGGGGCACCGGTAGGTTCTGACGCAACGAGCAATCAACCGCACCGGATTGTCATACCCCCTCGAAGGAAGAAACATTCCTATCCGGGCTCTCTCGCTCAGGTCCGATGCGCCCGGGGCCGCGAGCACCAGCATCGGGGCACACGATGGCGTGAACATTGCCGACAAGCAGCAGGGGGGCGGCCATCCCTAAAAACGGATGGCCGCCCCCCGGTGCGTTTTAGCTTGGCTTCACATCCCAAACCGAAGGTGGGACCGGAAGAGATCCCGAAGGAACCAGTGTGGCGACGGACACGTGCGGCCAAGTGAGGCCGGCAAAGTTGAGCATCACCACCTGCGAATACTGGATCTGCTTGGAGAACACCGTTATGGGGCGAGGCGCCGGGATAGGTATAGGCGGCCTCACCAGGAAGGTTGGTACCACCTGTCCCGGCTCAGTACTCTCCGCCTTGAGTGTCAGGGGTGGTTCACCCGGATGGAAAATCGGAACGATGATGGTGTGCTCAACCGTCTCGATCCAGAAGGTCGCTGACATTTGCAATGTCTGCGCGTTCTCGACGGGGTTTTGGGGTGCGGTCAGAGCAGAGGCGTTGCCCAGCAAAAACGCGATGTTATCTGTCCCCCCGCCAAACAGGGGAGAGTTGGGGTTTGTGGAAATCGATATGACAGTGGTCTCCGTGATCCTCTGCCCGCTAATCGCATTGCGCAGCACAATGTTCGGGTTTTGCAACATGCTCTGCCAGGTAGCCTCGGTCAGGCCGCCGGCGCCCGCCGTGAGGTTCTGTGGGATCCTCGGGGTATCGCCATTAGCTGCCGTCTGACTGGGGAAGAGTATGGGGTTGTGGGGGGCACCGGTGACAAATGGCGTGATACTGACCGAAGGAATGTTCGGGGCCCGTTGAGGGTAGTGAAGGTCCCCTGAGCGCATATGGTCGTACCGTGGGGGATCGATGCCATGCGCACCAGGGACACTTCTTCCTTAGGATCCTTGGTGTTGGGCACTATCATCCAAAGGCCCGGCTCGAAGTGAATCCCCGTAGGAGCTCCCGTTGTGACGTCCTGGATGGTTTGCACATAGGGAACGCCATTAAGGAAAGCATCCCCCTGTACCCGACCGCGGTTGGGGACGTTGCCGAGACTGGCTGAAAATGACAGTTGCTCGGTCGTGAGGTTGAGCTCGAGGACGTTATCTGGGACGGGCGTAACGGGGGTTGGGAACGCCGTCGGCGTCACCGAGTTATCAGGACGGAAGATGGTGTTAAAGCCCCGGCCGGTCCATGTGCCGACGAAATTCGCCAGCGGGCCAAGGGAAGGAGGCCCGGTCGGAGCGGCAGTAACCCGGGGCTCGGCCAGAACTTCGTCAAACCTGAAGCCGGCGGGGAGAGAAATAGTGGGCGTGACTGGAGATGGGTCGCTCATGATAGGGCGCTCGCTTTCGCTTTCGTCGCAACTCCTGCAGGCATGCTTCAGGAGGAATGTGAAGTGTGTCGCCTTTTCGCAGCATCGCGCGGTAAAAGGAGCCTGTCAAGCGACGCAGTCACGCACTGACGGCACGTTTGGCGCCATTTTATTCGTCTTGTTGTTTGTTCCCGCGAGGTCCAAGACGGGGACAATGACGGTGAGACTGCCTTTGTTTTGCTTGACCAGCTTCAGACGCGACTATGCGCGATCACGGCTAGAGCCGTCTGCCGCCGCGGCCCGGAAGGTTATTTGCAGTCGTGTTCGACTGGCCAACTGGCCAGAAAATCCGCCCGTCGCCAACAGCGACTCGGGTATTTACGATCGGGACACTGTCAGTAAATTAGGGCGGCGCCGTTTCGGCCTCGGCCGGACCAGCTAATCGTCGTGCTACCGGCGGACGCGGTGACGCTGTTCCCTCGATGGAGGCCGGCGGTAATAGCGGTCGCCGCGGCCCCCTTTCGCTCGTCGCCAGCCCGAGTGGCGAGTCCGCGAGTGGCCAGCCCGTGTAGCCCGTCCGAGGGCGAAGGTGAGCAGGGAGGCGGTTGGGTGGTTGTCAGTCGCGTGGCCGCTCAGGTCGCAGACAACGTCGGCCGTCTGAACGTTGGCCATCTGACCGCCAACTGGTGACGGCTGGATGACCTGGTGGCCGGCGGAGTTGCTGGGCGACACATTTCGCAACCGGGTCACCGTTTCGCAACCGGGTCACCGTTCCGCAGCGCCGGACCGGCGAGCGGCAATGGGAGCTCCCGGAAGTCCCCCGGGCATGAGGTGCGCTGGGATTTGTCCCCGCCTTCCCTATATCGGACGAATGCTCCTACGCTGGCGCCTATTGGGCCGCCGACGACACTCGACTGAATGACCGACTGGGCCGCTTGGGGCACATCGGTGGGAACGCTCGTGCTCGCCGGCGCCACCTTTGCTGCCATACGGTCCTCAAACCGCTCAGCTCGGATAGCCGAACGGTCGCTTCTGGCCGGGCTTCAGCCTCTGCTGGTCCTCGCCCGGCGGGACGATCCCCCCGAAGAGGTCCAGTTCGCCGATGGGCGGGTATTCAAGGCCGGACACGGCACCGTGCTGTTCTACCACGAGAGCAACGTCATCTACATGGCTCTGCCCGTGAGGAATGCTGGAACCGGCATTGCCTATCTCTACGGGTACCGGCTCGAAGCCGAGCCCGCTCGCCAGGTGGAGACCGGAAACCTCGACGCGGCGCGCCACCGACGGGGCGACGTGGCCCCCGACCCCTCGAGCTTCTCGGTGCAACAGCGCGACCTGTACGTCGCGCCTGGTGAGAACGGCTTCTGGCAGGCCGCCTTACGCGACCCCGGCGCCCCCATATACGCCGCCACGCTGAACGCACTCCAGACGCTCGGGCGGCTCACCGTCGACCTCCTCTACGGCGACATGGAAGGCGGCCAACGAACGATCACCCGTCTCGTCTGCCTCCCCGGTCCGGAGCAGACCTGGCGCTGCGATGTCGCTCATCACTGGCGGGGCACGTCGGTCAAGCCGCTCCGCGATTGACCGCCTGACCTGGGTGCCGTCACAGTCATGGCTCGTGCCTATTGGTGCGCGCCGCCGCCGACGCCCGGTTGCGATCGCTCGCGCGCCTTGAGGACGATAATGTAGTGGTCCGCGCCTGAGCGGCGGGGTTAGCCAGGGCTGCGATCCCCGTGTACCGCTCAGCCGAAGCTGGCACACCCCAGCCTCCGCGGCAGCGGCCCGAGCGCCCCGATCGATACGTAGCACTCCAGCTACAGTGCATGAAAAGACCTCGTGGGCGGCTAGCGATTTGGGGAGCATCCTGACCCGCAGGTCCTGGTGCAACATGGTCTGCTTCATCTCTTCTTTAGCGGGCCGAAACGGCACCGATCAATCACGTCTACCTCATGATCTTCTTCTGGCCGGCACGGCAGCCCAGGCACGCACGGCCGGCCGGCCGGACCAAGTAGGCGGCTTGCCGGGCCAAGTAGATCGAGGGGCCGAGTTTTTGGGTATTCGGGCGGGCAAGGGATTATCGTTCGGATCATGAAACCGCACTTCGGACATCGTCCGGAGGCCAAAAGAGGAAGAGCCGGTTTCGGGGTAAGTCGGCCCGCTGCTCAACCAAGCTCGTCCCACAAGCTCGAAAATAGCCAAATGTAACAACCAGCCCACCGCGCTATCCGTTAGGGCCGTTGGCATGTTCCTACCCTCGGAAGCTTTGTTGAGAGGGCCACCGGAGGCATGATGTTCGGACGAAAGCGCCGATCCCTGAAGGAGGCGGCCGCTAAAGCCAAGGCTGACGCGGACCTCAAGACCGCCATTGTTGACCTCATAGGCATCGTGGAGGGCGGGACAAGCGACCCGGAAGGCGGCCCGCTGGTATTGAAGTCCGGCGAACGGCTCGTTTATGTCATGAACGGCGGTGGGTTGTTCGAGCCCCGACGTGAACGCGGCCACTGGTCCGGCCGTTCCGCCGGGTTCTCGGTACCCGTGACCGACGGGATACGTTTCCGGGTAGGCAAATCGGCTGGTACCTACGTGCAGGGCGAAGAGAAGCCGACCATAATCGACACCGGCGACATCAGTTTCACAACCCAGCGGGTTGTGTTCCAAGGCGGTAAGTACACACGTGAATGGCTGTTCTCGAAACTCGTTGGGGTAGTGCACGATGCCAACCAACCGTGCACAGCCATCCAGGTCTCCAATCGAGAGAAGACCTCGGGCATCGTCTATGCCGGCCTCTCCCCAGAGATCGTTCGCCTCAAGCTGGAGGTGGCCGTAGCCATTTTCAACGGTGACGGGCCCGATGCGGCCCGCGAGCTACGCGAAAAGCTGCGGGACCTAGACACGACCACGCTGCCGACTGCTACCACCGCCGCCTTACCAAGCGGGGCACAAACGGCCGCGGCAAGTTCCGGGCCGAGCTCCAGCGACACCCAAGCGAGTGCAGGCACTGCTGCCACCTCCGGGCCGCCAGTGGCCGGGGAGCCGCCGCCGGTGCCGCCCCCCATTTCGATCTCCGGGCCATCAGTAGCCGGCGAGCTGCCGCCGGTGCCGCCCCCTATGTGGGCACCCGACCCCACCGGCCGCCACCAGCTGCGCTATTGGGACGGGGCGTCCTGGACCGACTACGTCTCCGACAATGGGCATGAGTTTCACGAGTCCTCACCTACGACGGCGGGATAGCGCTGCGCCAAATGAACATTGACGCCCGGTTTGTCACTTCGCCGACGCGTCCAGTAAAACGAGCGCATGGACATTGGCGTGGCGACGTTCCCTACACACGATGCGGTCAGCCCAGGCGACATGGCGCGCCTGGTAGAGGAAAGAGGCTTTCAGGCGCTCCTGTTCGCCGAACACACCCATATCCCGGCCAGTGAGCGGCCCCTGACCGACAACGGCCAAGATCTACCCCGCAAATACTGGCACACATACGATCTCTTTGTAGCTATGACGGCTGCGGCGGCGGCAACCAGCCGGCTCCGGGTAGGGAGCGCCATATGTCTCGTCATCGAGCGCGACCCGATAATCACCGCTAAAGAGGTAGCCAGCGTCGACCACCTTTCCGGCGGCCGGGTCGACTTCGGTGTCGGTGCGGGGTGGAACCGCCAGGAAATGGCGAACCATGGCACCAACCCTGCGGTTCGCATGCAGGTTATGGCCGAGCGCGTCGAAGCCATGAAGGTGATCTGGACACAAGATGAAGCCAGCTTCCATGGCCAATTCGTTTCGTTCGGTCCCATCTGGTCCTGGCCCAAGCCGGCTCAGCGTCCGCACCCCCCTATTCTCGTCGGCGGCTACGGACCGCGGGTCCTGGACCGCGTTCTGGCCTTCGGAGACGCGTGGTTCCCCAACTTCGGGCCGCCCGACCTCTTCGACCGGGCCAGGGAACTCCGCGCCCGCGCTGACCGCCCGATCGAGGTACATGTGGCGAACGCGCCCGCCGACCCGCGCGTCCTCGAACAGCTGGAGCAGGCCGGCGTTCAGCGGGCGCTGCCATGGATCCCCGCTGCCAATCGTGGGCCGGTAGAGCGCGCCCTCGACCGTTTCGAGGCAGCTATCGCCGAGATGCACGGCGAATGATCCCGCAGTTGGCCACTCTCTCGCCTGAGCCCTTCGCCCTTCGCGCTCCACGATCTGGGTAGGATTCGGCCGATCAACGGCGGCCATCGCGCCCAGAGTGTAGCTGGCGTAGGTTGCAGCCAACAGGAGGGAGACACGGCGGTCCGCGTTGGCGGCCCCGCCCGGCCTAGATGACGCTCTCTCGGTGTAGAAACTGTCTCTCGGCGCGATTTCCGTCGGTTCTGAACAAAAATCACGCCGAGAGAGTCAAAAAACGCGCCGAAAGCCGGCCGAAACGAGCTCGTAGGCGCCGAAAAGGGGGGCCAAACCGGCGAAAACGAGGCGTGGGCGGCGAAAACGAGGCGTGGGCCGGCGAAAACGAAAGAAAACGGTGGACGGGCGACGAAGACTGCCTGCAGCCGCATGAGCATGGGGGCACACCCGACGGAAGTGCACGCCCAGGCGATCACAACGCTACTTCACGGTCAACCCGCCGTGACCCGGCGGAGGCCGGCGGCCTTGAGATCGGCCAACGAGGGGTAGCCGTCGACGGCCATGATCAGGTCGGCTTCGGCCAGAATTGAACGGAGCACGTGGACGACCCCGTTGGCGCCTCCCAGGGCCAGACCGTAAGCGTACGGCCGTCCCACTCCGACGGCGGTAGCACCGAGGGCGACGGCCTTGACCACGTCGGCGCCCGAACGCACACCGGAGTCGAACAGGACTGGCAGTCCATCAACCGCCGCCACCACGTCCGGGAGGCAGTCAAGGGCAGGAAGCCCGCCATTGGCCTGTCGGCCGCCGTGATTGGAACAGTAGATGGCATCGACGCCGCCATCCCTCGCCCGGCGAGCGTCGTCCGGGTGGCAAATGCCTTTTACTATGAGCGGTAGCTCGGTCATAGACCTCAACCACGCCAGGTCGTCCCATCTCAGCGGATGGCCGAAAATGCCCACCCACAAGGCCACCGCGGCGGCCATGTCGTCTTCTGGAGGACGGCGGAGCCGGGCGCGGAACACGGGGTCGGACGTGTAGTTGGCCAGGCAGTGGCCTCGCAACATGGGGAAATTGCTGGTCGCCAGGTCCCGTGGGCGCCAACCGGGGAGCCACGTGTCGAGTGTGACCACGATGGCTTTGAACCCCGATGCCTCGGCTCGGCGTACGAAACTTTCCGCTAGCTCCCGGTCCGTTGGTGTGTACAGCTGAAAGAAGCCGGGAGTGTCGCCCATCGACGCGGCGACGTCCTCCATAGGGCACATGCTCAAAGTCGACGCCATCATCGGCACTCCGGTGCGGGCCGCAGCCGTCGCCGTGGCCAGGTCGCCCTGCCCGTCTTGAGCACATAACCCGATGACGCCAATAGGCGCCATTACCAACGGTGACCGAAGCGACAGTCCGAACAGGTCGACCCCCAGGTCCCGGGTGACTGCTCCGACGAACATCCGCGGCACGAGGCCCCAACCCCGAAATGCAGCCACGTTGGCCCGCTGGGTCTGCTCATCGCCGGCGCCGCCGGCCACATAAGACAACACCGACTCCGGCAACGCCTGGGCCGCCCTCGCCTCCAGGTGGGCGAAATCCATCGGCAGAGCGGGGATCGTCCCCGAGAGCCCGGCTAAATAGATCTCGATTTGAAAATCGCCGAAGGGGGCGGAAGGGGGCGGCGACGGCTCATTCATGGGACCAGTTCCTCCTACGTGGTGGTTGAAGCTACGACCCGCCGGCGGTGTCAGCCAGACTGGTCAGCGGGGCGTCACTCAGCCGGAAGACCGTCCATTCTTCTTGGGCTTCTGCCCCTAACGAGGTGTAGAAGCCTATGGCGGGCTCGTTCCAGTCGAGTACCGCCCATTCCAGCCGGGCGTACCCTCGCTGGTTGCACTCTCGGGCCAACTGTGTCAGCAATGCTCGGCCCAAGCCCTGGTGGCGGTGCACGGGCTTGACGTAAAGGTCCTCCAGGTAGATACCGTGTGTCCCGCGCCAGGTAGAGAAGTTCAAGAACCACAGTGCGCAGCCAACGACTTCGCCGGACAAGACGGCCACGTGAGCAAATAATGCCGGCCGGTCCCCGAACAGCACCGAGTGCAACTGGTCCTCAGTCAGGGTGCATTTGTCCGCCGCCCGCTCGTATTCGGCCAGCTCGTGGACCAGTCCAACTACTGACGGGACGTCTGAGGGCTCAATGGGCCGGATAAGGGAGTCTAAAGAACTCATGGTCCAATTGTGGTTTGCAGCCCACCCCAATGCATCTTCGGCCGGTAGGTGGGCAGCGCGGTCGCCTGGAGAGGACGGACGACCCGGGAGCCGGTCGAAGAGCGTGCCACTAGAGGATTCGCGACAGAAAGGCCTGGGTCCGCTGATGCTTCGGGTTGGAAAGCACCGACTTGGGCGGGCCGGACTCGATGATTACACCTTCGTCCATGAACACGAGGCTATCTCCCACCTCGCGCGCGAACCCCATTTCGTGCGTTACTACTACCATCGTCATGCCGTCTTCCGCCAGCGACCGCATGACGTCGAGCACGTCCCCCACCAGTTCAGGGTCGAGCGCCGAAGTGGGCTCGTCGAAAAGCATCAGCTTCGGTTGCATACCGAGGGCGCGGGCAATCGCCACCCTTTGCTGCTGCCCACCGGATAGTTGCCTCGGGTACACATCAGCCTTTTCGTCGAGCCCCACCCGTTGCAACAGCTCCATCGCCCGCCTGACTGCTACGGCCTTCTGTTCGTGTTTCACCTTGACAGGCCCGATGGTTACGTTATCGATCACCGTCATGTGGGGAAAGAGGTTGAAATGCTGGAATACCATACCCAGCTGGGCCCGCCGCTGGCCCACCTCCCGGTCTCGCAACTCGTACAGTTTCCCGGAGTGCTCCCGGTAGCCAACCAGTTCTCCGTCCACCGTGAGGCGGCCCCCGTCAATTTTCTCGAGGTGGTTGATGCAGCGGAGGAAAGTCGATTTCCCGGACCCCGAAGGCCCGATTATGCACAACACCTCTCCTGTGCGCACCTCGAGGTCGATACCGCGCAACACCTCGAGCCGCCCGAAGTGCTTGCGCACTCCCTCGGCACGGACCATTAGGTCACTCACGGGGGTACCCGCCTACAGGCACGGCATCGGGGTGGAACAACCTGGAGATCCTGTGCTCGTCCGGACGGATGAGCAGCCAGCGCCTCAGGCGCTGTAATGGCGTTGGTGGGAGGTGGCGGACGGCACCGCGCGCATAATGACGTTCGAGGTAGTACTGCCCCACCATGAGGACCGACGTCACCCATAGATATTGAAGGCTGGCCACCATGAGCAAGGGTATGACGTAGTAGTTGGCGGCGTAAATTTGTTCAACGCGGTACAGGAGCTCCGGCGCCACCACGACTGAGGCGAGCGACGACGTCTTCAGCATGGAGATGGTCTCGTTGCCCGTCGGCGGGATAACTACTCGCATTGCCTGCGGCAACACGATGAGGCGCAGGGCCGACAGCCGCGACATCCCCAACGATTGGGCCGCCTCGGTTTGCCCCTCGTCGACCGAGATAATCCCGGCGCGGATTATCTCCGCCATGTAAGCGCCTTCGTTCAGAGCCAGCCCGATGCATGCAGCTACAAACGGCGTCAACCATGAGTTGAGGTTGAAATGAACAAGGGCAGGGCCAAACGGGACGCCCAGGCTGAAACTGGGAAAGATGTAAGCGGCGTTATACCAGAACAGAAGCTGGACCAACACCGGTGTACCCCGGAAGAACCAGATATAGACCCACGAGCTCCCGGTCACGATCGGGTTGGGCGATAGCCGCATGATGGACAGGAGCACACCTAGCAAGATGCCTCCGACCATCGCCGCCGCCGTCAACGCCAAGGTTATCCCGAGCCCCTCCACTACCCCGGTCGAGAAAAAGTAGTGGTTTATGACGTTCCATTCGAAGCGTTGCTCCGGAACCCCGTCTCGCTTGACGTTGGAGAAAAACAACGAATGTACGGCCATTACGGCCAGGAGGCAGACCACCGCCGCCGCCACCCAGCGACCTGGGTGGCGCACGGGCACTACTGGCATATCGGTGCGCGGCTGACCCGGGCCCTTGGCAGGTTCAGCCGTCGCCATTACCTCGTGCGGAAGTCGGTCAGCTACCCCGAGGGAATGCTAGCTCGAGGCGCCATCGATCTTCGGAGCCGTCACGCTTCCCTGCTCGACGCCCCACTTATTGAGGATCTTCTTGTACTGACCGTCTGCCACGAGGACCTTGACAGCGGCCAACAGTGGGTTGGCCAGCCCGCTGTTCTTGGCCACGATGAAGCCGTAGGGCGCCGTCGAGAATGGCGTCCCGGTCAGCTTGAACTGACCACGAGAGAGGTGGACGATGTAAGCCGCAACCTGGGAGTCGGCGAATCCCAGGTCAGCGCGCCCGTCGGACACCGCCAGGTTCGCTTGGTTCTGGTCAGCGTAGGAGAGCACGCTCACATGGCACGATTTGGCCTGCGTCTGCGCATCGCTCTGCTCCGTCGTCCCGGTCTCTACGGCCACGGTGTGACCGCACAGAGCCTTGAGCCCGTTGTAACTGTGGGTACTGTTAGCCCTCTCGTAGAAGCCTTCCCCGGCCCGGAAGTAGTCGATGAACTCGACCTGGCCTTCACGCGCCTTGGTATCGGTGAACGAAGAGTTACCGATGTCGAACTTGCCGTCCACGATGCCGGGGATGATGGTGTCGAACGTGGCGTCAACCATTGTCACCTTTACGCCCATTACCTTCCCAAGTGCTTGACCCAAATCGGCATCGAAGCCGACGATATGCCCATTTTGGATAAACTCATCAGGCGGGTAACTGGCATCCATGGCCATTCGGATACCTGACGCGTACTTGCCGGGCACATGGACCGAGCTGGCACTGGCCGTGCCAGCGGCGACCGTAGTCGCTACTGCGAGCGAGGCCAGGGTAGCCACGACGCTACGCGTTGCCCTAGCAGCCGTTTTATTCATTGTCCCTCCGTTAGGGTCATTCGTAGTGACGTGGAGTGTATCCCGTTTGATAGGCGCTTTGTTGTTGCCCTTAAGAGGGGAGATATGCAGGAGCGTTAGCGCCTGCATATCCGAAATGGCGGCACCCTCGCTGAGTCGTCTCATGGCCAGGTCATGTCGGGACCACAGCGTCTTCGTTACCAGCGCCGTCGGCGTTGCGCTTGGCCTCCGGGCCTGACCATCTAATGTCAGCACCATATGCCGTGTCGGTGGTCGGGGACGCGCGGAGAGCGATACGGTCGGGCCGCTACGACCATCTGGCAACGTGATGCCGCGCCTACGCTCACAAGGGAGGCGCGGTAGACAGCAGCTACGGCTGAGAACCCCGTTCCGCACCGAAGTCGTGGGGCTGGCGCTGGCGGCGAGCGTCATTACGATGTTCCAATGCTCTCGTTGAGGTTGGCCAGGCCCTTGACACGCGACGGGTTATGAACGGCTCTTGCGCACTGGGCATCGACCTCGGGACGGGCTCGGTGAAGGCCGCTTTATTGGCGGGGGCAGGCTCGAAGCTGGACGTTGCCGCCGCCCCGGTTGCGTTGTCCAGACCGCGGCCGGGGTGGGTCGAGTCAGACCCTGAAGATTGGTGGGGCGCGGTCAAAATGGCCGTGCGAGAGGTGCTTTCGAGGGCCGAGGCCCCGGTCAGTGCCATCGGGCTTTCAGGCCAGATGCACGGAGTCGTTCTGTCGGCAGCAGACAGCGCTCCTCTCAGACCGGCCATGTTGTGGCTGGACAGCCGGGCGGAAACCAGTCTGGGCGCCTATCGCCGCCTTCCCCTAGCGTCATTGGCCGGGCTGGCCAACCCGTTGACCCCAGGTATGGCGGGGCCGATGCTCCACTGGTTGTGTTCGAACGAGGGCCGTGTTGTCGAGGCGGCCGAGTGGGCGCTGCAGCCAAAGGACTGGTTGCGGCTCCGGTTGGTGGGGCAAGCGGGAAGCGAGCCAAGTGACGCGTCGGGGACGCTGCTGTTCGATGTGGGCGAGAACCAGTGGGCGTGGCCCGTAGTCGACGAGCTGGGGCTCCCTCGTCACCTACTGGCCTCGCTCGGGGCATCAAGCGAGGTGGCCGGGGCTCTTGACCGCACAATTGCCCACGAACTTGGCTTGCCGGCCGGGATCCCGGTCGCATTTGGCGCCGCGGACACCGCGGCTGCATTGGTCGGCACCGGCGTGTCCGAGACGGGGCTTGTCCAGCTGACGGTGGGGTCGGCGGCCCAAGTGGTGGCCATTCGCCAAAGGCCGGAACCTGACCCGGCGCTTCGCTATCACGTCTTCGCCTCCGCTCTGCCAAGCCAGTGGTACGCGCTGGCGGCCATACAAGCGGCCGGTTTGGCGCTCTCATGGGCCTTGAGCGCCTTCGACGCCACCTGGGAAGAGGCATACCAAATGCTGGAGGAATCCCCGGTAGGAGCCAACGGAACGTTGTTTATCCCCCACCTGGCCGGGGCGCGCTCTCCCTCCATGAACTCCTCGGCACGCGCCGCATTCGTCGATCTCGAATTACGGCATAACAGAGCGGACATATTGCGGTCCGTTTTTGAAGGCGTGGCGTTTTCCATTCTTGACGCGGCCGAGTCGCTGCCTGAATTTGAGGAAACTCGATATGTCCTGCTCGCCGGCGGCGGCAGCCTTAGTTCGGGCTGGCGGCAGTTGCTCTGCGACGCGCTGGGAAGGAGCCTCCACATTGTGGAAAGCCCTGACGCCTCCGCCCGGGGCGCGGCATTGCTCGGTGGTCATGCCGCAGGGATCATGGACCAGACCTCGAGGGAGCCACCCGTCGTGGGAGTGGTCGAACCCAGCAGCGCTGCTCACGAGGCCCTGACGGTCACCTTCGAGCGCTGGCGGGAGGCGGCCAATAATGACGCCACGCGGGTACGGACCGAGGGTCGGCGCCTGGAATGAGGCCGCGACTTGGGGACGTAACGGTGACCTGATTGCGAACCGTGCCGTGCAGCAACATTGCCGGCAACCAGGTCGCCCTTTCGCCCCCCGATTTAGCGAAATTGCCCGGTCCGTAGGTTCGCGAGTAGCCCTGCCCTGACCGTCTCCACCTGGGTGCTCGGCGTCAACCGGTCGGGCGACACGGGCGACACGGCTCCGGTGCCGTTGGTGCCTGCCGGTCGCAAGGCGAACAGCCCTGAAGCCACGAGGATGCAATAAGGTCGGCCAAGATGTTCGAGCCGGGGTTCAATACGACTGCTCGCGCTGGTGCGCCAAGCCTGTTGGTGCGAGTGCGAGGGGACTTGGTGGTAGTGGAAGAGGCTCCCTTGCCTGAGAACGCCCATTTTCTGGGAGCGCTTGACGGCTTACCCTGCGCCGCCCTCGAGGAGCCAACCGAAGGTGACGACGGTTTTGTTGACCTGCGGCAGTTGTGGGGCCAAGTGGAGGAACAGGTCTGGGCCATCGCCGGCCGGGCGGTGCAGATAGTGGCCTGGGATCGTGCCCATCAATTTTGCGGGCGTTGCGCTCAACATACAGAGACGATGCCAGCCGAACGAGCGCGCCGGTGCCCTCGGTGTGGGCTGGTTGCTTATCCGCGCCTGGCCCCAGCGGTGATAGTGCTCGTGGAGCGGCCCGACGGGAGAGCCTTGCTGGCTCGCAACGCCCGGTTCCCTGGAGCGATGTACTCCTGCCTGGCCGGCTTCGTCGAGCCCGGAGAAACGTTGGAGCAGACCGTCCACCGAGAGGTACGGGAAGAGGTTGGGATCGAAGTACGTGACCTGCGTTATTTCGGAAGCCAACCGTGGCCCTTCCCGCATTCGTTAATGGTGGGTTTCTTTGCCCAGTTCGACTCGGGCGACCTTTCGCCGGACGGAGACGAGATCGCTGAGGCGGGGTGGTATTGCGCCCTCCGAGCTCCCCTCTCTCCCGGGCAAGATCAGCATTGCCCGCGCACTCATAGATGAGTGGTGCCTGCGGGCAGGCAAAATATAGGCACGGTTTCAAGGCCCGCCGTTCGCATGAACGAAGCCGCCACTTGCTACCTAGGTCGGATCGCGGCCCCTGAGGGGCCGCGATCCTACCGAGAACGCGTTTGCACCTAAATCTCAGGGCTCGTCAGATGCACAAGAGGTTGAGAAGGCAAAGCGTATCCACGGTCGTCGTGGGCGCGACGGGCTGTGAAGTGGTGGTCGTCGAGACCCCGGTGGTGCTGGTGGGGCCGCCGTCGTAGTCGTGGGCCTGGTCGTCGTCGTGGCGGGCCTGGTGGTCGTGGGCCGGCCGGTCGTCGTAGTGGCGGGCGTTTGTAGTGGTCGCGGCTACCGCTGTCGTCGTGGTGCTGGGTCTCGTGGTGCTGGTCGTCGTGGGGATATCTGCGGTCGTCGTCGTGGTCGGAGCCCTTGTGATGGTAACTGTGCTCCTACCGTGGCGCAACGCCGGCCGTTCTGTCCTCGCCCTCGTCGTCGAGGGCGTTACCGCCGTAGAGGCAACGGTCTGAGCCGCCGTCACGGGCGGCGCTGGACGAGGCGGCAGAGCCTTAGTCGTCGGGGCGGCAAGGGCGAGGCTGCTGGTTGGCACGGCGTATGCACCGTCGGAGCGGCGGCGTGAGCGGCCACTGCGCCGGCTGCCGTCAAGGCGGCCGCCCCCATGGCTACTTGCGCAGTGGTCACCATGCGCATGGCCGGCCACGCTCAACCTGGCCAGCAGGGGGACGTCGGCGACCCACGAAACCGGGCCGATCACCCAGCGCACGCGCCCTATCGACACGTTGAGGAGGGCCCTGACGATGGCGGGGTCGAACTGGCTGCCGGCGCAACGGGTCAACTCCTGGCGGGCCGCCACCGGGCTCAAGGCTTTCTTGTACGACCGGATGGCGGTCATGACCTCGAACGCGTCCGCCACCGCGACAATGCGGGCACCGAGGGAGATATCGTCGCCCGATAGTCCGAAGGGGTAGCCCGATCCGCTGAAGCTTTCGTGGTGCTGCTCGATGGCGAGGCCCCATTCGCCGAGCCACGGCACCAGGGGGGCGACGAGTCGCCGGCCCTCGAGCGGATGATCACGGATTTCCGCCCATTCCTCTTCTGTCGGTTTTCCCGCCTTGTTCAGGATGTGGGGGTGGACAGAAAGCTTGCCTACGTCGTGCGACAAAGCGGACCAACGAAGCCGGTCGCGGTCGGCCGTGGGCAGGTGCAGCTCATCCGCGATCAAGTCGGTAAAGGCGCGGACACGTTCGGAATGGCCGCGTGTCCGTCGGTCGTGACGGCTGATGGAAGCGGCCAAGGCCAGGATCTCTTCGGCTACTGCCGTGGGCACCGAACAGTTGGAGCCGGCCTCGCTATGTGAGCTGCGCTCCAGCTCTCGGGTCAAGCCGGCCCGCCACGCCACCTTCAGGCGCTTTGGGGCCTGGTCGGGGAACAGCATCGTCATCTTGAGCAGGGCGGCCAGAGGCAGGAGACGCCGGCAAAGGCGCCCTGACACCAGGAAGGCCACCGTCGAAGAGACCAGCACTGCGGCCCACCAAAGGATGTGCTCTGCCCCACCGTGACCTCGGGGCAAAATCCGGCCGACGACCCCGGCGGTGACCACGGGTACGACAAATGGAGCCATCATGGCGGCGCCGGGCACGGTGGCGCCCAGCACCGGGTGTGAACTCCACCTGTCCATCGCGTTCACAGCAGCCCCCTCGTCCAACGGGACGCAAAGGCACCAACCTGGTCCATTTGTCCCGTACCGCTCTGAGCCGGCCGCGGAGAGCTCCTCTCCGGTCGCAGGCGCCCCGGCCCGAGCCCGCTCCGGTCGGCCGTTCATCTCGTCCGCTCCTTCTCCCGTCCCTGGACGCTGCCAGTTGATTTACGGACGGTCGAGCACATCACTTGACCAATCGGCAAATATGACGACATGAGCGAATACGAGCCACTTGACCTATCGCAGTATTTCAATGCCGGGACGTCAACCCTGAACCTCGAGGACATCCAGCGCGGCCTGCACTTACGGCGGGGCCTGCCGTTCCAGTTCTCCGACGACCCACAACGCTGCTGCATTGCCCCCTCGACGAGCTCGGTGCGGGTGGAAGTCGACCGTCCCGCTCGTCACGTTGTGTTTGCTCACCGCCAATTGGCGGCGGCCAGCGAAATTGCGGATCTCGGATCCGTCGTCGCCGAGTACCGCTTCCACCTGGAGGGAGACAGGAACATCTCTGTCCCTATGCGTCATCGTTTCGAGATAACGGTGGTGCCGACCGATTGGGGGCTGCTTCCGTTCCTGGCCGTCACCGACGGTGCTGACGGACTTTTCCCCCGGCAAGATGGCCCGTTCTGGATGGCGGGTTCGCGTCAATGCGAGTCGACGCAGGGCCACGCCGACGAGTACTACCTGTGGTCCTGGCAGAACCCTTACCCGGATCTCCGGCTCCTCGCCATTGAGCTGGTGCCCGTGGACCAGCCCTTCGCCATCGGGGCCATCACGCTCAGCCACGCCGAGGAGCACCCATTCGTGCGCACCGCCCGCCGAGCCATCGTAATTAGCAGTGACGCTGGCACCAGAGGTCTCGAAGTGGCCGTCGACCGGGGCGTCGCCACCTACGTCCAACCGGTGCCCGAGGAGAGCGACGATGCCGTCGCCGGATGGGGGCGGCGGGCACGGAGCCGCTCGTACGTCGAGATTGCCTCGTTGCCCTCTGCCACCCTGACGGTCAACCAGGAGGGCAGCGAGGTCGGAAAGCTGCCCTGGGCTGAGCTCGAAGCGGGACATGAAGTCGTGCGCGGCCCGGCCCGCTTGCAGCTATCCGACTCGGGGCGCAACTGGGTGCACGTCCGCGTCCTCGACGCCTCTACCGGGCTCCCCGTCCCGTGCCGTGTGCATTTCCGCAGCCCCGCCGGGGTCCCGTACCAGCCCCATGGCCACCACAACCAGGTCAATTCCAACATCGGGACGTGGCACATCGACGTGGGCGGCGATGTCCGGTTAGGGGACGTCACCTACGCCTACATCGACGGCACCTGCCAAGGGTGGCTTCCCCGAGGCGAGGTGCTGGCGGACGTAACGAGAGGTTTCGAGTACGCCCCCGTTCACGAACGTATCCATATCGCACCTGGCCAACGGGAGGTAACACTTCAAATCTCTCGCTGGACCGATATGGCCGCCTCTGGTTGGTACTCGGGAGATTCCCATGTCCACTTCTTGTCGACGCAGGGAGCGCACCTGGAGCAGCAGGGCGAGGACCTCCGGGTGGTCAACCTTCTCCAGTCGCAGTGGGGATCGCTGTTCACGAACACAGAAGACTTCACCGGACGGGTAAGCACTACTCCTGGGGGCAGTTATGTCACGTATGTCGGGCAGGAAAACCGCCAGCATGTCCTGGGCCACCTGATCCTCTGGGGATTGACCGAACCCGTGATGCCGTGGTGCACCGATGGCCCGAGCGAGGGCGAGTTGGGCAGCTCGCTCGAGTCCACGTTGGCCGATTGGGCCGACCGCGCTCACGCCCAGGGCGGCACTGTAGTGATCCCGCATTTCCCGGTACCGAACGGCGAACCGGCCGTGCTGGCCACCACCGGGCGCGCCGACGCCATCGAATCATTGATGTGGGACCCGTACAAAGAGGCCGTCTATTACCACTACCTGAACGCCGGTTACCGGCTGCCGCTCGTAGGGGGCACCGACAAGATGAGCAGTGGCGTCCCGGTGGGCTTATACCGCACGTACGCGCAACTCGATGATGAGTTCTCCTACCCGGCCTGGTGCGCAGCCGTCAAGGCCGGACGTACTTTTCTCTCGGGAAGGGCCCATTATCCAACTCACGGTGGACGGCCACCGAGTAGGTGACACCGTTGCCTTGAGCGGGCACGGGACCGTCCAGGTCGAAGCGTGGGCCGAGAGCATTTTCCCGTTATCTTCACTCGAAATAGTGGTCCAGGGTCGAGTGGTCGCCTCGGCAGAGCACCCCGAGGGCCCCCGGAGCCGTTTGCAGCTGAGCGAGCCGGTCCATATCGGCAACCACTCGTGGATTGCCGCCCGGTGCCGGGGGGCGGCGGGGAACCACTTTGATGAGTGGGAACGCCCGATTTTCGCCCACACTTCGCCTGTATACGTCAGTACCGGCGGTACGTGGGCAGCTCGGGACGAGCAGGCCGCCCGTTACTTACTTACCCTCGTAGAGGGAGGCCTCGAGTATGTCCGGCACACGGCCGCCTATTACCCGCCTGGGACAGTCACCCATCATCACGGCCAAGATGACCACACCGCTTACATCGAGGCGCCGTTCCATGAAGCGCTGGCTGCACTGAAGGCTCGGTACCCTACCGTCTGAGCTCACCAAGGTTAACCCGCCCTTGCCCTCGTCGACCCGGCCGGTACGGCCTCGCTTCAGCCGATATAGGCGAAAAGCCGAGCCGGGTTCCGGACCATCAATTGCTGAAGATCGTCGTCGTCGAGGCCTTGTTGCTGCAAATAGCGGGCGATCCGGTAGGGGACGTGCGCATACCCGAACCCTCCGAAACTTCGTAGGCCATTGCGAAACCCTATGTCGTGGGACATGACGATGCGGTCGACGTAACCGTCTTTCACGAGGGTGACGATCTCGTTTACAACATCGGCGTCACGAGGTTCGCCGCTGTACAGACCCCAGCGGTTAAACCCCGGCTCTGCCTCTTGATAAAGTTCCTCGCCGAAACGGTCGAACTCGGCCGTGGCGCCCGTGTCCATAACTGACCGGTGGTAGCGGTCGTCTGGTACGGAATGAGTCAGGTGGCCCATGATGACTCGCTCGGGGTCGGCACCCGCCAGCGTAAGTATGCGCACCACCTCGACGCCTCTTTTCTCGAACGGGACCGGGTTGTAATGGTTATCCGCACCGGTCTCGCCTGGGCCTGGGCCGCCGCCACGAATGCTACTTACTCCTCTGGTGGCACACGGGGGAGCTCGCAAACGCCAAACTTGACGGCCCCGGACCGAATCGCCTTCGCCGTGATGCGTCGCGGAGCAATCTGGCCAACATCAACTAAGTGTCGATGCCTGGTCGTGCCGTCTGCCTCGCCCCCTCGCGGACCGTGCGTATGGCTGGCAGTCATGCCTGTGTCGGCCATAATGTTCCCATTGCTGGCCTTGGCCACTCTCCAGCCGAGTTCTCGTTCTCAGGGCCGGGCGACGCGTCGGTTGCATCAGTGCAAAAGAAACCAACATGGAACAGGTGGTCCGCATGATCACAGGCGCCGAGAGTTTCGACGCCGCCTAATGTGTCGAGTCGAGGAGCTGTTCGCTCCTACAGATGATCCGATCCACCCAGAAGGGAGGCCCTCGTGGGGGCTGCGCCGGTTGGCCTTATAACGGGAGGTCTCAGCGGTATCGGTGCCGCGTCTGCGGTTGAGTTCGCTCGCCTGGGAGCGCGGATGATCTTGACGGACCGCTCGCTCGAGGGTGGGGACGACGTCGTGGGACGCGTGCGGGCTACCGGCGGAGAGGCGGTGTGCTTCAGTGCGGATGTTCGCCACCCAGGGTCACACGACCACGCCGTCGAAGAGGCTATGCGGAGGTGGGGCCGAATTGACTTCCTTCTGGCGAACGCTGGGATCGCCGATCAGAGCCGGGTGGCTACTGGCGACCCGGAGCGATGGCGTGCCGTTATAGAAACCAACCTACTAGGTACCATTTACTCCACGCATGCCGTCCTGCCTACGATGCTGGGGCAGGGTTCCGGGCACGTCCTCATAATGTCATCCGTTTCGGGTCGGGAAACATACGTCGGGGAGCCTGTTTACATTGCTTCGAAGTGGGGACTGGTTGGTTTCGCTCACGCGCTACGCCTGGAGCTAATCGAAGCGGGTATTCGTGTTACCGTCATCGAGCCGGGTTTGGTCAATACACCCTTGACGCGCGACAACCCAAAGGTACGACCGCTGCTCGACGATATAGAACCTCTCACGGCAGAGGACGTCGCCAGGGCGGTCGCCTTTGCCTTTCAGCAACCCGACCGGGTCGCCATCAGCGAAATAGTTGTGCGTCCCCGCCAGCAACTACTACCCAGGCTCTAATGGACTCCGAGAGTGGCGTGCTTGGCTTCAGTGACTGGGGACCCGGGCGCGGGGTGACTCGCGTCGCGTCGCCGCGGCCGGGCGCGGGGCCATCTGCACAAAACTGTCTTTGGATTGTGGGGCGCCCAGGCGAGTGTGGAGCGTTTCCGGGCTGGCGCCAACGCCGATCTCAATAGTGAGCCGGTCGGTCCGCAGCCAAGCCCGATAACAGTCGAACGGCCGGTGTTGGCGGTCCCAAGCGACTGAGTGGATGGCAACGACCGGCGCGCCCGGTGTCAATTCGAGGAGCTTGCCCAGGCTGCCCCCGGCCCTGGTCGCCTCCAGCGTACGATGGGCGCCGGCCACTTCGATCCTCATCGACTCTTTCAGACGACGGTAGAGAGATTCGTTAGGGTCTTTCAGTGAAAGCACGGCGTCTGCCAACCAGGCGGGCAGATAATTGACGACATACAGGGCCACGTTGCCGTCGATCGCCCGCACACGTTCGAGAGTGACGCCTTCGGCTCCTTTCGGCAACATCAAGGCGTCAAGCGCCCAACCAGGCAGGGCACAACGCTCGAGGCGGAGGATGCGAGAGGTCACCGAGCGCCCGAGACGCTCGGTCTCGTCCTGGAACAAGCCTTCAGCCGACTGAAGCAACCAGGAGCGACGTTGAGTGTCGGCCACGTAACTCCCCCGGCCCTTCTCCCTTCCGATCAACCCTTCTTGTTCGAGGCGCCCGAGTGCTTGACGGACGGTGGAACGTGACACGCCGAAGTGGGAACAGAGCTCGGCCTCGGACGGCAGACGCAGGCCACGCGGCCAGCGGTTCTCGCTGATCTCCTGTTCGAGAAGTTCAGAGAGCTGGAAGTGGAATGGGACCGGCGACGACCGGTCGATCAAGGCATCGGGCAGGACGGCCACAACCGGTGGTGGGTCGTTGGCTCGCAGTCCTGAACTCGACCCATTACGGGCCGCATCATCGTTGGGGCGGAGACCGGTCCTGGAGCCTCTCTTGGCGTTACTTACCTTGCGCTGCACGCTTCGCGAAGCTGGCATCATTGCGGATCTCCCTACCTCCGGGCCCAGGGCGAAAACCGATGGGTTCCACGCGCCAGGTGCAGCTCATACGGCGTCACCCTAACCGCCTCACGTGTCCTCGCATGTACACCGTCGTGACCCCATAATAGGCCAAAACCCTGTCGCGCCACGGACCACTGAACGCAAGCGTCGCACCACGACCGGGGTTAGCGCTGGTCCTTCCGAGCACGGCCTACAGGGGCGAGCCACCTGTATTGCCGAACTGTTTGGGGTCGGCAAAACGTTCGAGTACATTGCGAGTGGCCGTCGCTACGTCGTTTTTTCCCCCATTCGAGCCGAGGCTGCCGCACCATGCGATCGAACCGACGGAAAACACCGCACCGCCGCTTTCCGTCGTCATGAAAATGACATCAGAGCGGACAAGTTCGCAGACCGAACCGCCTTGACGCGAATCCGCCGTCGTAATGTCTTCCACCACGCCCTGGTACGCGTCCGAAAAGCCGGCGGCGCGAGCAACAAGTACGGCCTCCGGCGGGGTACCGAGCCGTTCATCAGCCCGGTCGACCTCAAACCCGGCCGCTCCGCCAAGGACCGTGCCGCTCCCCCCCAGGTCACGCGTCGTGTCTATACCTGTGGCGATGAACCCGGCCTGGGGGTGCTCAGAGGTGATCGCCCATCTGTACGGTAGGGAGACGTCGAAGCCTTGCGCGGTGAAGCCGACGCCAGCCAGCCTTTGGGGCGGCCAACCCCGGTTGCGCCAAATCCCGCCGGGCTCGGCCGTGAAGGCGTGGTGCTCTTCTCCGGGGGCCGACTCCCACACCCTGGTCCCTGACAAGCCTCTGCGGACTTCGATTATGTCCGTCCTCATGGCGGGGCAAGTGGTCACCCAATAAAATCCGTTACCGCCAAGGTACACAAGTCGGCCACCGGCAGCGAGATAGTCGTTGAGGCCGGCGAGCATCTGTGCGCTCCAGTACTCGGGATGGCTTCCCGTGATAACGGCCCGGAACTTGGTCAGCGCCGTAAGGCCGTCGCGATGCAGGTCGTCGTCCGTTATGACGTCATAAGGAACCTCTTCGCTGTCGAGCCAGCGTAATAGTTCCATATCTTCGGGGAACTGGTGCGGTCCCCGTATCAGCGGCATCGAGTAGTCGTGACGGAAATTGAGCACGGGCCGCAGCCACGACGACACGCACGTCCCGCTCCCGTCTCGATGGCGGTCGTAAATGCTGTTCAGCTCCTCTTTGGCCATATAACGATCAGCCGGGCCAACCGCCGCCGCCAGCCGATCGAGATCGCCAGTGCTGCCAATGGGGTTTTGCCAAGACGCATGTTCATTGGCGTAGGCCAAGTAGCTGAACGTCGGGAGAAGCACGGCTAACGGAGCCACCGGAAGGCGAGACCCATTTGCACTGACGATGAACGGGACGATGTCGCGTGCTTCACCCGCGTCCAGCTCAATACCGTACACGCCGCTTGGTAGTTCGGGTGAGATGCGGAAGTTGAAGTCAGTTTCCCACTGGCAATCGACCAGATCGTCAGCGTTGAAGTACGCGGCGCGGTACTCATCCGGGGCCTGCGAGAAATCGAGGTGGGCACCGGTCCAGTTGTGACCGGTTACGCCCAGCATTGGCATATTTACAAGCTCAGCGTGGGCACGCATCGGCCCGAAATCGAGGACGGTGCCCGTATTGGTGTCGTGCACCGGGTCGAAGGACCAAGCGGCGGCCAACCCGCCCACCGAACGCGGGTCAGCCCCAAAAGCCAGTGCTTCAAGCTCGCTGTCGAGCAGGCAGCGGCTGAAGATGCGGGGTGAATCGACCTTGCCATTAAAGTTACGGACCACCTCGCCGTCCGTGACGCCGGCCGCGACGATCGCCATATTAGGCCTCGACCACGGTGTGGCGGCCTCGGACCAGACCGCCTCGAGCGGCGGAAAAGAGCGCCCGGGGGCGGGGTGAAGCGGCCGCAGCCAACCCGGTACGGCGGCCATCGACATCGATGCTGGCGCCTACGAAGTACCAGCAATGGGGGCGGACTTGCAGGGGGCTGACAACGACCGGGCCTCTGTCCCGTCCCGCCCGACGCGGCACCATACGAAGGCGCCCTCATCTACTCGAAGTTCCCATCCCCCGCCGCCGTCTCTGAGGGCTATGAGGCATTGCTGACCCCCGAGCGCCGTCGGGTAAACCCAGCACTGGAGAGAAGCGCCGGCCAACCAGAGGGGCCAGTCGCGGAGTTGCGCTCTGAGGAACGAGCCGCGCCGATAGGCCTGAGGGCGACCCGTCAATTCACGCGGCGCCGATAAGCCGTCCGTGGTAACCGGTCCGTTACCACGGGTCAAGCGGACAAGGCGGGCCTGATAGTTACGGGCGGTTGTGCTGACCATGCAGTCGACGTCTTCGCCAGCATGGGCCACGACTGGCCTGGTGTACGCAACGATTTCCATTTCGGCTCAACTTAGTGCAAGTGCCAGCGGCCCAGGCCACTGAGCAAACGGCGAATACAACCCCGCTTGATAACCCTGTGCTTCTGGGGACGTCACGGCGGCGGCACAGCATCGCCTGCTTACAGGTCGGCCTCGGTTATCCCTCCTGTAATCAGGCCGACGAGCTGCATCTTGGACACATTGCCACCGCGCATGTCCAGGTCTGCCACCTTCTGGCCGAGGCGCAACACAACTACCCGATCAGTAACGCGAATTACCTGGTCCATATTGTGAGTTATCAAGAGGGTGGCCACCCCGTGCTCACGCAGGCCTTCGACGACTGAAAGTACCGCCTCCGTCTGAGCGACACCCAATGCTGCGACCGGCTCGTCCATGACTACGACTTTGCTTTGCCAAAGCACGGCACGGGCAACGGCGACGGCCTGGCGCTGACCTCCAGAAAGGGCGCCGGCTTTCGCAGTCACGGGTGGGAGCTGGAACCCGAGGCCCGCAATCGTTGCGTCCAGTTCTCGTCGCATCCGCCGCTTGTCGAGGTTCCAGAAGGTCCTGCCGACCCAGCTCTTACGCAACAACTCGCGACCCAGGTAGACGTTGTCGACGATGCTCAGCGTGTTGACGAGGGCGAGGTTTTGGAACACCGTCTCCACGCCGAGGTCCCGGGCCACCCTGGCGCCATGGCCGGAGCAGACCTTGCCTTCCATCAGCACTTCGCCGGTATCAGGCTTGGTTACTCCCGAGATGATCGATACGAGGGTACTTTTGCCCGCACCATTGTCACCAACAAGAGCGAGCACCTCTCCGCGTCGGAGTTCCACGGAGACGCCGCGCAGCGCGGCTACCGGCCCGTACCGTTTGCTTACGCCTCGCACAACCAGCGTGGCGGCATTTGTAGTGCCCGCTACGGCCGCGGCGGTGCGCCCTGGCAGGTCCGCCGTCGACCCGTCTGAGCCCGCCCCGCTCATCTCGCTGTTGACGTTATCGGCGGCGCCATATGGTCGATTTGTAGTGCCCGCAGCCCGGTCTTTTGGTGGCGCCGTTTCCACTACCTCCATGGGGAGCCGCTCGATCCGTTGGTACAGGACGTCGAGGCCGGCGGCAACGACGAGCGCGGCACCGACGAAGACCTCGGCAACGTACGGGCCGACGTTGATAATCGTGAGCCCGTCGTACAGGACGCCGATAAACAAGATGCCAGCGAGCGTGCCCCAGAGCGACCCTCGCCCTCCGGTGAACGCCACGCCGCCGAGCAGGATCGCCGTCAAGACCTGGAGCTCGAGGCCCATCCCGATCTGCACGGAGGCACCGTCAAGTTGAGAGGTGAGGATGAGCCCACCCGCCGCCGCCGCCGTCCCGGACAGGACATAGATGACGCAGGGCAGCCTGCGAGTAGGGACCCCTACGGCCTGAGCGGCGTCGGTATTGGCCCCGATTGCGGTCAAATGCCGACCGGTGCGGGTCTCGTACCAGAAGTAAGCCCCCACCAGGAACACGCCGGCGAAGATGACAACCGGTACCGGGATGCTGCCGACCGTTCCATTACCGAGAACAGCGAAGGCCTTCCCGAACCCATAGCGGGTGTTATTGGCGGTGACCCACTGGGCGACGCCCGCCGCCCCGGCATAGCCACCGAGGGTGACAATCACGGGATTAAACTTCAGGTAGGCAACGAGGATCCCGTTCATTAGCCCCCACAGGGCGCCGACAAGGAGCGCCCCGGCGATTGAAAGACCGAGGGGCAACCCGATTATCTTGTCGAACTGGCCGAAACATGCGGCCCCGAGACCACATACCGAACCGACCGACAGGTCGATCTTGCCCGCCAGCAGGAGCATAGAACCCGGAACGGCCACCATCCCGAGTATCGAGATTTGGAGCAGGACGACGAGAAGGTTCGAACGGGTGAGGAACGCGGGGCTGGCGATGGTGAAATAGGTCCCCAGGCCGAAAAGCGCGACGAAGAGCCCCCCACCCTGGGCCGCTCCGAGCCGGCGGAGAGTCCGGTAGCTACTTCTCCGGGCCCTCTCTTTCGGTCTCGGCTCGGCCTCAGTCACGGGAAGGGGGCTAGCAACGGCCACTTTCCACTTTCTTCATACTCACGACTCTGAGGTAGACACGCCCGGCTCGTACCAACCCGGGCGGGTCATCACATTTCTTTGAGCAGCTTCTTGCCCAGCGCTTGGGTCTGGTAATCGACGAGGACATATTGGTAATTGATCTTCGTCGGGCTCTTTCCCTCGACCGCGTTAGCCGTTGCGTCTACTGACGCGGCACCTATACCGAACAGGTCCAGGGCTCCTGTAGCACGGACCGGGGTGCCCTCGAGGATCTGCGTGATCGTCGGCCCCGAGCCGTCGAAGCCACAGATGAACATGTCTTTTTGCCGGGCCGCGTTGGGGTGCGTCGCTTGAAATGCGGACAGGCAGCCGTCGCAACCCTCATCTGCAATGCAGATGAACATATTGAGGTCAGGGTGGGCCTGGAGCATCGACTGTGCGGCCGGGAGCGTTTGCGGCGACAGCACTCCTTCGTGAGCGGCAACGACCTTGGCGCCCGGGGCTACCTTCTGGAGGGCCTTTACCGCGCCATGGATCCTCTGGACGCCGGTCAACTGGATCTCGTGCGTAAGCAGACCGACTTCAGCCTTGCCCCCGAGGGTCTTGTTTACCCACTGTCCAGCGTAAGTGCCGACCAATCGGGCGCCCTGCAGGTTGTCGAAGATGACCCAACCGTCTACATGGGGTAACGCCGTATCCGAGTAGTCAAGCATCTTGATCCCGGCCTTGTGGGCCTTCAGCACGAGCGGCTCGATAGCATTGTTGTCCAGTGGGAGGACGATGATGCCGGAGACGCCTTCGCCTATCCACGTCTCGATCTCAGATAGCTGAGCGTCCAACTGAGAGTTGGCGTGGCTCTCGAGGAGCGTGTAGCCCCGTTTTGCCGCTTCCTTCTTGGCCCCCGCCATTAGCACTTGCCAAACAGCGGCAGTCGTGTCCGGCTGGCTGAAGCCGATCATTTTCGATAGAGCGTGCCTCTGCAGAAAGAAGTTCTTAGAAGCGATCGAAGCACTCGCTGGCGCTGCAGTCCCGAGCGCCACGGCGGCACCGCCGAGCGCTATACCGCCGAGAAGTCCCCGGCGGGTAATTTGCTTGTCAAGCAGTCGTACGTCTTCCTGGCCGTCCTGACTATCCTTCATCACCTCTACCCCCTCGTCTTTCGACGATCACAGCCGGTGTGCACCCGAGGGTGAACCATTTGGCTTCGAATGAAGTACCCTCATCCTGTCCGAACAGGATGAGGATGTCAAGGGCGCGGGTCGACTGTCGACGGGCCGGCCGGGTGGCATGCGGACCCCCTCTGACCAGCTAACGTTCGCCGCCCGAGGGGCTTGGCGAGCGGCAGTGACTGGCTGACGTCGGTGACTGCCGCTTGGGCCAGGGAACCTTGGCGCGGACTTGTGCCCGGCGCGGGCGAGCTCTGCTCGTCTGGGCCAGAGTGCGAGCGGTAACCCCTAGGGGTAAACGTGATCAGGGACAAGCTCGATAGCGTGGCCGGACCCCGACTCGAGAATGATCTTCAGCGCAGGCTCCGAATCGATGTAATAAAACTCAATGGTTTCACCGATTCGGCCACTCATGAGTACGGGCATTCCCTTTTGAGCAAAGCGCTCCTTCAGAAGGCTCGATTCTTCGAAATCGTGCAGCATAACGGCCACATGATGAAGTCCCTCACCGTGCTGCTTTAGCCAGTCTTTATAGATGCTCGGGCCTTCCATGGGTTGCACCAGCTCAAAAATAACGTCACCCACTTGCGTCTCGGCGCCAAGCATGCTGTAGTCAGCTGGTTTTCCACCAATCTCGGCGTGGTGAAGCTGAGGGGGTTCGTGCCGGTACACGTTCCACGGCCCCCACCCGAGCAAGTGTGAGTAGTTTTCCATTGTCTTTTGCAAGTCGTTGCAGACCACTGCAATTTGCGATATCTTCAGCTGCCTTCCGAGAATCCCCGTGGCGGTAATCTCTGGGGTCGCATTGGTCATCGTGGCTCCTTCAGTGTTCTCCCGCTAGGTCAAGGCAATTGGGCCCCCGGCATTTGCGTCCTCGTTCACATTCGACTTCGGCCCATTTCCGATCGGACGACCGGGCTGTACGCAAAGGATGACAGTATGTTGAGCTTACCGTTCCGGTCAAGGCGGGACGTAGATCCTCCTTCCCAGCACAATGTGTCTGCCTCCTTGCGAGTGGGGACGGGCCGCCGGGCTACATCACCGCTATGGGGTTGAACGGGGACCCCGTGGCCTTGGGCACCCGAAGGGGGCGAGCACGACCAGGAACTCACGTCGTTCTTCTCGTGCGCACGCGTCGGCCAGAATCCTCCAGGTTGAGGCTATCGGCCGCCAACATCCCCATCGCCGTGATTTGCAAGGGATGGACCGGGTAAGCGATACCGTCGACGGTGCTGGGGACGGTTTCGCCGTCGCCGTCAGGAAGGAAGCCGGCGATGCCCCGCTCGTGCAAGAGGGGTATGGCGTCGACGTGCAGCCCGGCCTTTCCCTCACCGCTATAGCCATTGTCCCAGGGCCCGACCTCCGACCGCCGACGGTGGTGCCCCGTCCGGAACACGAACAAGTCTCCCTCACCCAGGCGCACGCCCGCCGCTCGCTCAGCGTCCTCCAGCTCGGCCCGGGTAACGGCTGTACCTGGCTCGAGCCAGGCGACGCCGCGCAACCGGGGTATGTCCAGCAGGACCCCACGGCCAACCACGCCTTGCGCGTACTCGGTAATGTCCAGCTCATTGGCGCCCATTGTGGTTACCGATGTGGCTGGCCGCCCATTGTAGAGCTGGCCCCGGTAGGCGATATGACATAGCGCGTCGATGTGAGTGTGGCTGTCGCCGTGAAACTGCATGCCGATGAAATCGGTGGCAAAGCGCAGGCTGCCCGAACCGATGTCGTTGTCGTGGCCAGTCGCCATGTAGTGGATGGCGGGATTGGGGTTGTCCGGGCCCGCGGTTTTGTTGACGGGGATCGAGAGCGAGATCGACTGGCCTGTCCGGACCAACGATGTGGCCCGCCGAACGTGCTCGGGACGGATGTAGTTCAGCGTCCCTCTGGTATCGTCCGGTCCCCAGCGGCCCCAGTTCTTGACAGAGTCGAACAGGTCCTCGAACTCGGCCAGAGAATAGTTACGGACGCCGTTGTCAACTGCCTCGGACATGCAGGACCTCCTTAGAAAGAATGCTGAAGACGTGCAAACAGAAGCGATGGTCCGACGAGCCCCCGCAGGCTGCCCGGGCCCAGGTGGCCATTCTCTCGGCCTCTGACGCTGGGACGGGGCACGCGTGAGTGCGCATCCCGGGCCTAGCCTCCGCTCGAGGCGGGGAGGCCCAGCACCTGCCCGCCGTCGACATGGATGACGTTGCCTGTCGTCCAGGCCGTACCGGCCCCGACCAGTAGACAAACCCAGGTCGCCACGTCATCGACGTCGCCCATCCGCTGGAGCGGTACCCGGCGAGCAAGGTCGGCATAGGTGGCGGCGAGGTCCGTCGAGTAAGTGGCGTGAATTGGAGTGTCCACAGGGCCAGGAGCAATGCAATTGACTCGGATCCCGTCCTCAGCGAGCTCGTAGGCCCACGCTTTGGTGAGGTACTCGAGAGCCGCCTTGGTCGAGCCGTACAACATGTTCCCTGGTTTGACGATCGACCCTACCGACGAACTCACGTTTACAATTGCGGCGTCAGACGATTGGCGCAGGGCGGGGAGAGCGGCCTTTACCAGGAGCAGCGGCCCACGTACATTGACGGCATAATGCTGGTCGAATAGTTCTGGCGTTATAGCGTCGAGTGGGCCCGTGCGGATAACGGCGGCGTTGTTGACGATAATGTCGAGCCGTCCAAACCGGTCGAGCGCCTCGGCCACCACGGCCGCCGGTGACGAGGCGGCCCCGAGGTCAGCGGGGATGGCCACGGCCCGGCCCCCAGAACTGGCGATAGCGCTGACGACCTGCACTAGCGCCTCGGGCCGGCGGCCGACAGCGACGACGGCAATACCCAGGCCAGCGAGCCTGGTCGCCGCCGCCCGCCCAATGCCCGAGCCCGCCCCTGTAACTATGGCCACCCTTTCCTCCGCTGCCATGTGTACCTTCTTGTTCTCCTGTCCGGTTATCTTCCTGTCAGTCATCTTCCTGTTGGCTTTCTTCCGCGTGGCTGACCAGTACCTGGGCCTGGGCACTCCTCGTCATTGGGTGTTTGGCCGTCATTAGGTGTTTGGCATCGCCCCGGAGTTATCCTCCACGAGACCGGGGCTCTGCCACACCTCGTCCAGCACCGGCCTTCCGTCTAAGGTGACCCGAGCCGCGGCCGGCGACGTCCTCTCGCTGAAAGCCGACTCGACGGCCACATCAACCTTGGCCGTCGGCCTGGGCGACCCAGCTATACCTCCCGAGAGCGTACGGGCTACCGCCGGGCGCGATGGAGTCGCTGAGACAGTCGTCAGTCCCGTATACGGCGACGATGGCCCGCAAATGGGCCGGCCGGCCGGCGGCGGTGGCAATCGCCACCATGGCACCGTAGGAGACGCCCCACATGCCAACTGAACCGTTGCACCGCTTTTGGGCCGCCGCCCACTCGACCACCGCCTCGCCATCCGCACCCTCGACTCCCCCAAGGTCGTAAGCCGCGGCAGGAGACCCCGAGGAGGCGCCGTGGCCCCGCATGTCTACCAGGAGGGTGGCATACCCGGACGACGCCAGCAGTCGTCCGGGGGCCTCGAACGTGCTCCCGATGACGTCGTCTTTGTGGTACGGGTACATACTGATCAGCACCGGGTGAGGGCCGACCGGCCGGCTGGGGTACATCAAGTCTGCGGCCAGGGCCACCCGTCCGTCCTCGAGTGGGATCGTCAGCTCATCGACGTTTTCCCTCATGGTCCTTCGATCATAAGTCTAGAAATGTGCACGCGTTTGCGCCCGGTGTACAGCGAACTGGTTGCCAGAGCCCGCCGCGCCACTGCCACCTCTCCTACCCTTGTTGTACGTACAGGACGATGACTATAATGACTGCGGCGATGAACGGTTCACCGCCAAAAAGTGCGACGCGGGGGAAGGCATTTCCCGGGCTTGCGACCTGCCCTGCCGACGCAAGCGTGACACCTCTGTCGTGATGAAGGGGAAGCTGGGATGAAGATGCTGGCTGTCGGTGACTCGTACATGCCGACTAGTTACTTTCAGCAAGCGTTCGACGCTCTCGTGCCCGCTCACGCGGTCGAGTACCTTCAGGTTGACGCGGCCGGCCCCTTCACTCCGACTACTCCGTCCGAACTTCGAATAAGGGAGTTCCAGGGGTCGCCGGCTCAAATGTGCGCGCACATGACCGAGGTGGAGATCCTGGTCGTGCAGGGCGCTCCCGTTACGGACGCCGTCCTGGACGCCTCTTCGTCCCTCAAACTGGTGGCGTGTGCGCGTGGAGGACCGGTCAATGTCGACGTCGAGGCCGTCAATGCCCGCGGTTTGCCATTAGTAAATACGCCGGGCAAGAACGCTGAGGCAGTTGCCGACCAGACACTTGCCTTTCTAGTCATGCTGGCTCGTGGTTTTCCCCGGGCGCAACGCTTTCTGGAAGACGGCGAACTGCTGAAGGACAACTGGGAAGGGGCCAAGTTCATTGGTAGCGACCTCCGCCGCCATACGCTCGGCTTGGTCGGCTATGGCCAGGTCGGCCAGCGCGTGGCCCGTCGCGCCGTGGCCTTCGGAATGGACGTCCTCACGTTTGACCCATACCTCGAAACTGAGCCAACTGACCACGTCGAGCGCGTGTGGGCACTTGACGAATTGCTGGAGAGATCCCACTTCGTCTCATTGCACGCCCGGGCCACGGATAAGAACGACAACCTGTTCGACGAAGTCGCCTTCGCCAAGATGAGACCGGGCTCTTTTTTCGTAAACACAGCCGCGTGAAACTTTGGTCGATGAAGATGCCCTTGATTCGGCCCTTGCTTCCGGGCGGCTGGCCGGCGCTGCCCTGGATGTGGTGCGCCCCGCTAACGGCACGGGCCGGCACCGCCTCCTTCGTCACCCTAATGTGGTGATGACCCCCCACATCGGCGGGGCCACTCATGAGACTTTGATCCAGGGTGCGGAGATGATCGCTGACGAAATCCTGCGCTTCACGACCGGCGCACCCTTGCTTTACGTGGTCAACCGGGAGACATCGGCGCCGTGACCGACGAGTACGTCCTCTCCATCGACGTTGGTACCGGCAGCGCTCGGGCCGTCTTATTTACAGCCTCCGGGCACCAAGCCGGGTTCGGCCAGCGAGAGTACAGCCATCGGACGCTTCCCGATGTACCGGGGTCACAAGTATTCGACACGGCCGAGAACTGGCGGCTGATCGGGCAATGCGTCCAAGAAGCTATGGCGGACGCCGATGTACGCCCCGGAGCGGTGCGAGCTGTCAGCGCCACCAGCATGCGTGAGGGGATGGTCCTGTACGACAGCGATGGGCAGGAGATATGGGCTTGCCCGAACGTTGACTCGCGGGCCACAGCCGAAGCGGTCGAACTTATCGTTTCGGGAGAAGCGCAAGAGATCTACGACAGAGCCGGAGACTGGGTGGCAATTACAGACCCGGCTCGGTTCCGCTGGGTCGCCCGCCACGAACCAAAAACGTTCTCGGCCATCGCCCACGTCGGGATGATCGGAGACTGGGTGCTAGCCAGGCTGTCCGGTGAGTTTGTCACGGACCCGTCGCTAGGGTCGAGCTCGGGTATGTTCGACCTGGCCCGGCGGGACTGGTCGGACCGAATACTGGACATCTGTGAGCTGGACCGAAAGATTGTCCCGCCCGTACTAGAACCTGGCACTGTCATTGGCGGCGTGACCGCCACGGCCGCGGAAGAAACGGGCCTGGCCGAAGGGACACCCGTGGTCGTGGGTGGGGCCGATACTCAGCTTGGGCTCTTGGGCATCGGGGTTACCGACCCGGGGCGCTTCACCATAGTCGGGGGCAGCTTCTGGCAACACACGATGTTGCTGGACCAGCCCTTGGTCGACCCCGAGGCGCGGTTGCGTACGTTGTGCCATGTGACGCCCGGGCTGTGGATGATCGAGGGCATCGGGTTTTACTGTGGCCTGGTTATGCGTTGGTTCCGGGACGCCTTCTGCGAACTCGAACAGGCACAGGCGATGGACGAGGGCGTGGACGTTTATACGGTTATGGAGCGCAAGGCGTCTGCGGTACCCCCAGGGTCCAATGGAGTAGTCGGGTTGTTCTCCAACGTGATGCAGGCAAATCGCTGGGTCCATACCTCTCCTGGGTTCCTCGGGTTCGACGTGGCTAACCCGGCCCGGGCAGGGCGCGTCGAATGCTTCCGCGCTATCGAGGAGAGTGCCGCTTATGTCTCTCTGGCCCACTTGCGCATAATTGAGGCGGTCACAGGGGACACCGTCTCCGAAGGCGTGTTGACGGGAGGAGCGGCCAAGGGACGTTTATGGCCACAGATAGTTGCCAACACCCTCGGGATCCCATTGCATATCCCCGTCGTCGAGGAGTCCACGGCTCTCGGTGCTGCCATATGCGCGGGCGTCGGGAGCGGCTTTTGGTCGAACATCACCGAAGCAGTGGCCTCAGTGGCCGCCTTCTCTCATACGGTCGAGCCGGAAGCGGACGCCCAGGTCAGGTACCGCGAGTTGGCTGACCAATGGCTCGAGGTCTATCGAGCCTCGATGGCGTTGGTGGCACCCGGTCTACTGCCACCGTTTTGGAGTGCCGCAGGGACGTGACAGAACAAATAGGACACGGGAGGCGCCATGCCCGAGACTAATATCAGAGATGAACCCGAAGATGCTATCCAGCTGTACCGGGAGATGGCCAATAGCGCCGAGTTGACATAGTTGTGAACACCACAGCGCAGCAATTGCTGGAAAGTGGCCCACAGATCAGCGTCGGGCTGCTGACGGCCGACCTGCTTCGCTATATGACCGAGGCCCTGCGCGAGGTAGGTCCCGGGCGGGGAAGCAAGTATGAGCGCCACCCAGGGCACGCCTGACCCCGGCTCCCGTCACCGGGAGTTTATCTTCGAAACCTATGGCAACGCCGTCGGCCACTCAGCGAAAGACGTACCGACACCTGCTCTGTTGCTGGACCTTGATGCCGCCAAACGAAATATCGCCAGAATGGCTGGTGCCCTTCGGGACCTGAACACAGCCATCCGCCCCCACATCAAGGTGCACAAGTCCCTCGAGCTGGCCCGCCTTCAGTTCGAGGCCGGGGCAGCCGGTTTTTCCACGGCGACCGTCTGGGAGGCGGTGGCATTGGCCTGGGGAGGCCTAGACGACCTGTTTGTCGTGAACACGGTGGCAGACCCCACGAAAATGCGGGTACTGGCGGAGCTGGCCCGGAACCGCCGCGTGCTCGTGGCCGTCGACGACGCCGCCGATGCCGCCGAGATATCGAGAGCGGCCAGGGTGGCCGGTTCGCAAATCGGCGTACTGATCGAGGTAGACACTGGAATGGACCGGGCTGGCGTCGACACCACAGAAGAAGCGCTGGCCCTGGCCAAGGAGATCGTCGCGTATGACCGCCTTTATCTGGAAGGCGTCACCGGCTATGAAGGCCATTGCTCCCTGGAGCCCGACGCACAACTCCGCGCCGCCAAACAGCGTGCAGCGATGGACCTGTTCCTTCACGTAGCGGAGCGGTTGGAGTCCCTCGGCTATCCATGTCCAATCCGGTCGGCGGGAGGTACAGCGACGTGGAGGCTATCCTCCGAACGCGAAGGCGTCACGGAGATCCAGGCCGGTACGTACGTCGTTATGGACAACTTCCATGGGCAAATGGTCCCGGACTTCGAGCACGCCTTGACTGTCGCGACGACGGTGATCAGCCGGCCGCCGGGTCGACTGATCGTCGACGCTGGCAGCAAATCGGTGGGGACGGGCGGAGGACCTTCGCTCCTGGGCGTAGAGCTGGAGCCCCTGCGCTTCGACGAGGAGCATGGTGTATTTGTCGCTGACCGAGAGGCCGACTTGCCCGTGGGGTCGTGGCTGCAGATGGTGCCGGGGTACGCGCCGTCCACCGTAAATATGTACGACTGTTATTACGTCGTAGAAAACGAGCGGGTAATCGACGTGTGGCCTGTTTTCCCGCGAGGTCCGGGTCACAATGGGCTACTGGCGGTGCCCTGACTGCGGTGGCCTAGCCAAGTGCCGCTTGGCGCCGGAGGGCTAGCGCCCATCGAGGAACACTCGGACCGTTTGATTGTGGGCCTCCGGGCCAGCCGTTCACCCAACGCTCGGGCCGAAACAGCGGACGATTTTGACCGGCGCCCGGCCGGCCACCACCCGAATGGCCAGGCTGGCCGGGAAGGCAAAGGTCTCGCCCTGCCTGACCGGTACCCGACCAAAATTGCCGGTGAGTGACCCCTCGCCCGACGTCACAATCGCGATACAAAAGCGTCCATCATCGATTTCGATTTCGTCGGGCACTTCCAGCAGGGTGGCGTCGAAAAACTCCAGGACATCATCATGGAATAGGCGGGTTTCGCGTGACTCGTGGCTCGTGCGCACCAGACGCGGCTCCTGGCGGGCGCGGGCGAGAGTTTTGGCCCGTTCCTGGCCTTCGTAGTCGATCATGTCGAGGGCCAGGTCCCAGCCCAGGCCCATGGTGGCGGCCGCCTCCTCCTGCTCCGGCGCCTCGGCGATGACCAGAAGGTCGCTTGGTTCTTGAACTTCGATAAACGAGACGAGAGGCCCAAGATAATGAGGGACGCCGGCATGAGCCACGAAGACGTCGCCCGGGTAGACCTCAGTCCGGTGGAGGGCGCCCCGGACGCTGGCCCTATCGTGGCGCCGCACTGCCGCGCTGAACCAATTCCGGTCGACGCCAGGGGTGAAACCGATACCAGCGTGCGCCGTCTCCGACCCGTCACCTGGAGTGTCGAGGAAGATCCAGGCCTCGGTTTTCCCAAAGGTGGAACCGACGTGCTGCCAAGCCCACTCCCTCGTCGGATGGGCATGAACGGGGACAGGCCCCAGCGGCGAGAGCAGCTTGACCAGGACCCCCGTTATCGGCCCCCATCGCTGCGCAAACCGGGCGCCCACCATCTCCTCCGGCAACGCCTCGACCACGTCCTTTAAGAGGATCGGGCCAATACCCGTTATGTCCACAGTACTGAAGCCCTGGGCACGGCCATCGGGACCGGGGTTGTTGGCGCCTGTGCACGAACCCACCCAATCCTCTGACCACCAGTCGTCTTCCCTGTCCGGCAGGCCCCGGAACTTCCTGGTCAGTGACCCACCCTCGTAAAAGCGGTACAGGGGATGGTAGGCGAGCGGAAGCGGGCACTTGATCCCCTGGCGCAGTAGCTGCAGGCGGTCTGGCATGCTTAAAGGTATGCCAGCGTGGAGTTGTTTGACGTGCGGCAACCAACATGCCGATACCCCTGGTCCACCCTCAAGTTGCGCCATTTGCACCGACGAACGCCAGTGGGTGCCGCCCACTGGCCCCCGCTGGGGCACCTTGAGTGACCTGCTGGTCGAGGGTCACCGAAGCGACGTGAGACCCGTTGAACCGCGGCTGCTCGGCGTGGGGGCCACCCCGAACGTCGCCATTGGGCAACGGGCACTAATTGTCCAGACTGATGCAGGCAACGTCATGTGGGACGCACCGGGGTTTATCGACGAGGACGCTATCGCCGCGGTGCGGGAAATCGGCGGGTTGATCGCCATAGCCGCCAGCCACCCGCACTTCTACGGCACGATCGTCGAATGGGCGCACGTCTTCGGCGCTGCCATCCTGATCCCGCACGCCGATCAACAATGGCTGATGCGCCCGGACCCGGCCGTGACCCTGTGGGAAGACCGGCAGGAGGTGGCTCCGGGCGTTACCCTCGTCCAGTGCGGTGGCCACTTCGACGGCAGTGCCGTCCTGCACTGGGCGGCCGGGGCTGAAGGCCGAGGCGTGCTCTTAGCCGGGGACACGATAATGGTGACCCCGGGCGAGGACCGCGTCACGTTCTTGCGCAGCGCGCCGAACCGCCTCCCACTCCCGCGCCCGTCGGTCGAAACTGTGGTGGCGGCCATCGAAGGCCTTGAGTACGACCGTATTTACAGCGGCTGGTGGGAGCCGACCATACATTCCGGAGGCCGCGAAGTCGTCCGCCGGGGCGCCGCCCGCTATATCGAATGGCTAACCGGGGAGGCGCTCGGGCGTTGAGGAACAAATGGTCTGGCCGGGATGGGTCTGGCTGGGAAGGGTGCCTCTTAGCCCACCACCCAGCCGCCGGTCGTGGCCCTCATTGGTTGGGGTTGATTAGGTACTTCGCTCCCGTGGCGGCCCGCCCGTAATCAGCGATGGCGTCTACCTGGAGTGCGCCCACCAGGGACACCTGCCGGCTGTAGCTGCTGGCAAACGTGGTCCTGAGGCCGCTGACTATCCGACGCCGGATCCTGTCCATCCCTTCAGGTCCGACTTTGTGCATAAAGGGAATGAGCAGCCATCCTCCCACCCCCCACGCCATCCCGTAGCTGCGCGTCAGCTCGGTGGGGCTGCGGTCAAGTGCTCCGTAGATGTACACCTGCTTGTGTGCCGACGACCCGTACAGGCTGTAATGGCCAGCCTTGGCGGTGGCGGCCGCCTCCATGCAGGTCAATATCTGGCCCGCCAGCCTGCCCCCGCCAATCGCGTCGAAGGCCAATGTCGCCGACGTGGCTTTGATCGCATCCGTCAGGTCGTCCATAAAGCTCGGGGAGGCGGAGTTGCAGACATGGGCGGCGCCGGCCGATTTCAGGAGCTCCTCCTGGTCCCGGCGCCGAACGATGTTGACCAGCGCGACGTCCTCCTCGATGCAGAGCCGGTTGAGCATCTGGCCCAGGTTGGAAGCGGCCGCGGTGTGGACGAGGGCTTCGTGGCCCTCGAGGCGCATGGTCTCGACCATCCCCAATGCCGTCATGGGGTTTACGAACGCGGCGGCTCCCTCTGCGGCACTCGTGCCCTCGGGTAAAACCAGGCACAATGCGGCGCCAACGCATCGGTACTGGCTGAACATGGCCCCGCCGGCCACGGATACCAGCTTGCCCAACAAAGCCTGTGCAATACCCGATGACCCGGCGGCTACCACGGTCCCCGCCCCCTCGTTGCCCACCGCCAGCGGTACGCCTACCCGCGGCGCCAGGGCTCGCATGGCCGGCGGGGGAACGGTGGCGGTAACTGATGGCCGTGCGGGCGAGCCACTGGATTTGACCTGACTGATATCGGCTCCGGCAAATAGCAACCCGAGATCGGAGGGGTTGACAGGGGCAGCCTCGACTCGAATTACGACCTCGTCGGGACCTGGACTGGGGACGTCGACCGTCTCGAGGCGAACGTCGAGTGTTTGGTCAGCGTTGACCAACGACTGCAACTGCAGGCCTCTTTTCGGTACGTCCGACGGCATGGCAATAACGCCTCCCTGACCGAGTCCCAAATCCACGAACCAACGCCGTCGGCTACCGGCCGCTATGGCAGGACCACCCTATAGGGCCCGGCCTATAGGCCCGGCCTATAGGGTCGGGCGTTGTCGCTGGACGTACCGCCTTGACGTGGCCCCTCATGGCCTCCGATTGGTCGAGGAGCTGCCTCGAGCCCGTCTGTCGAGGGCCTCTGCGATTTCGATCCAGGTTTTCGCCCTGCGGCGGCACTCGTCCGCCACCTCGTATACCCGGGATATGGGGAGGCTCCCGAGATGAGTATTCAGGTCCTGTATGTTTACGGCCGTGAGCGCCAACCACGACGCTGCTCCTGCCTGTGGTTCTGCGCTAGGCGGAAGGCCAACCGCGTGACTCGAGGCCTCGAGGCGTTCGGGGGTTGATGGTGCCCTCTCCAGTGCTAACGCGGGTATTTCCTCGCGCCTGCGAAGCCGAGCGCGAACCCGGTGCACAGTGGAGGGAGCAACTCCAGCCGCCGCCGCCGCATCCCGGACGGTAGTGCTCGGGTTTTCTGCTACCACCCGGGCCACAGATATTTGCCCGGCCAGGGTGTCAACCGGTCGTCGTCTCCCGTCACGACCAGTCCTGACCCGGACGTCGACGCTGTTCAGCGTCTTACGGATGAGCGCCACGGTGGTATGTGACAAACCGCACACCTCACCAAACCATCTGTCGGACCGCTCCGGACAGGCATTCAGAAGGGCCTGGGCCGCCATCCGTCGTTCCGCACGGCTCAGCGGTTTACCGTGCTTGATGTTGGCCTGGATGGCAAGGACCATCGCTTCTGTTTCGCTACCCGTGAACAAGTGCGCCTCAATATGGCTGCGGCCGGACATCCGGAACGCCTCGAGCCGATGGACACCATCGATCACGGACATAGTGCGCTGGTCCACGAGGACAGGCGGTAAACGGTCGATCACTTCCATCAATGAGGCGACGTGGCCTGTATCCAGTCTCGTGTGCCTGGGTGAGTAGCCATTGGCGATATCGCCCACCGGAACCCATCTCAATTGTGAGAACCCCACGTCCATGGTGGTCTTGGGCGTCAATTCGAGCGCCGGGGCTACCATAACTTCCTCCCCAGCGGACGGCTCCGGCGGCCCAAGCCCAGGGGCACTGGATATGGGGTATCGCATTCGGGAACAGTGCCGTCAGAAGTGCGCATAAAGACCTTCCTCTCAACACAAGCCAGTTAAACCGGGAGAGCGCGGCGCTCTGCCCGTCGAGACCGTAAAGCAGTCGTATTCCCAAAACCTTCCCAGGTCGCTGTTCACAGAGACCGATCGGAGCCGCTAGATACACCCGGGACCAGACGTCATGGTCTACGGGAGTGCGCGACGATTAATGCTTGTCAAGGTCCTCGTGAGCGCGCCGAACCGGCTCCGCGGACGGGCTCATCTAGCGAAAGGGTGTCACCGTCATGACCGAAACGCCCACACTGGAAAAGACGGGAGTAGCGCCGCCTGTGATCCCCAAACCGATAGACCTGGTGCTCGAAGGCGGCGGCGTGAAAGGGATCGGGCTTGTCGGTGCCCTACTCGAACTCGATGCTGCCGGTTACTCGGTCAAGAGGGTAGCCGGGACCAGTGCCGGAGCGATCGTGGCGTCGATTATTGCGGCCCTAAACGCAAAAGGCCAGCCGCTTAGCCAACTTCACGATGTCCTCAATACCGTCGAATACCCCCGGTTCATGCAGAACTCGGGGCTCAGGGGCAAGCTCGGCCATGTCGGCGACGCCAGTGGCTTGGTGCTCCACATGGGCATGTTCGATGGCGACTACCTGGTCGAGTGGCTGGGCAAGGTGTTGGCCGACATCGGCGTTGTCCACTTCAGCGACTTAGAGCTGAACGACGCCGGGGCGGACAAAAACCTCTCGCCCTCACAGAAATACACCCTTGTAGTGCACACCGCAGATATCACCCGCGGCAAGTGCGTCCGGCTGCCCTGGGACTATCCAGCGTATGGCTTCGACCCAGGCAGCCAGCGAGTAGTGGACGCGGTGCGGGCCTCCATGTCGATACCGTTTTTCTTCGAACCAGTTCGGTTCCGGGCTCCGGCGGGGACGATTGGCGGCCAGCAATTCCCCTCTGGTGACGTCGTTTGGGTCGACGGCGGGATGCTGGACAACTACCCGCTTGACGTCTTCGACCGCACCGACGGCGTTCCGGCCCGCTGGCCGACGTTAGGGATAAAGCTGTCCGCCAAGCAAGCGATCGTGAACTCTGCCTCCGGGGTCCACCACCTACCCTCCGAGACCATGGCCTGCCTGCATACCCTCCTGGACAACGGAGACCGTTATTACATCGACACCGACCAGCAACGGCCCCCATGGACCCTCTTCGTCGACTCCACCGGCCTGGCGGCCACAGACTTCGGGCTGACGGCTCAACAACAGCAAACACTGTTCAACAATGGGCAATCGGCGGCCAAAACGTGGCTGGCGACGCAAGTAAGCGTCAAATCCTAGCCACTTGCCTCAGCCATAGCGCGCCAAACCCGCCGGTGCCACATGGCCGGCGGGTTAAATTGGACGCCCGGCTTCTGCCGGTTATATGGAAGCCCTGCGCCCGACGCCTCAGGCAGCAAAGGCCGAAGCCGGCACCGGGATGGGTGCGCTCGGCACCAACGTGGCCACCGAGATATGAGGCCAAGTCAGCGTGTTGAAGTTCAAGAAGACCTGCTGAGAGTACTGGATCTGCACCGATTCGACCGTGATCGACCGCGGCGTCGTGATGGCCACTGGCGGGTTAACCAGGAACTTGGGGACCGGCTGGCCCGCCTCACCGGTTTCGGCCGGGATAACCAGCGGCGGGTGGCCGAGATGGAAAACGGGCACCACTATGGTGTGCTTTACGGTCTCGATCCAGAATGCCGCTGTCATCTTCACGTCTTGCGCGTTGGGTGCTGTAGCCGCCGCGTTCCCGAGCAAAAAGGCGATGTTCCCGGTACCTCCGCCAAACAGGGGAGCGGCGGGCGCGGTGGAAATTAAAAGTGTCGTCGTCGACACGATGTTTTGCGTGGCGATGTGGTTGCGCAGGATTGTGTTGGGGTCGTCCAATATGGCCTGCGTTATTGTGCCGTGGGTAATAAACGAGCTCAGGTCTTGAGGGATCCGGGCTGTGTCCTTATTCGTAGCCGTTTGGCTCGGGAACGGGATCTTATTGTGGGGGGGAGCCGTCGTGAACGGGGTTATATCAACTGCCGGGATCGTCGGTTTTCCGGGCGCAGTTTTTGCAGTGCCCTGGGCCAATATCGTCGTGCCGTGGGGTATAGACGCCATGCGCACCACGGTCGTCGCCTCGGCCGGGTCGACAGTGGCCGGGACGGCCAGCCATAAGCCCGGTTCGAAGTGGATGCCTACAGGTTGGCTGGGGACCGTAATGTCGCTGATTGTCTGGAGGTAGGGGACGCCGTTTAGGAAAACATCGCCCTGCACAAACCCCCGGTTGGGCACCGAGCCCAGGCTCTTGGAAAACGAAAGCGTTTCCGACGTCAGGTTCAACTCGAGGACGTTGTCGCTACCGACCACAGGTATAGGCAGTGGCGTAGGCGTCGCCTTGCTATCGGGACGGAAGATGGTATTGAACCCGTGGCCGCTGAACGTGCCGGCAAAGTCAGCCAGCGGCCCGAGGGCCGGCGCCTGGATTAGTGCCGCCCTGAACTGGCTGAGGCTCGAGACTTCCCTGAACTTGAAGCCACTGGGGGAAAGTAGGGCGGCTTCGAGGTTTACGTCGCTCATGGATTAATCCTCCGCTCGGGATATCGGGTCGACCGGTTTGGTCTTTTAATCGGCGCCGGGACAGGCGTCACCCGATCACTTTGCGCCCAAGTTTATAAGCCGGCCCGCGCGCCGAAGAGCGCCCGGACCAGAAAAACACGCCGTCTTCACGTGTTGGTCTCGGTCGGGTTACCGCTCCGACGCGTACCTTCAAGGGTGGCAAAGTACGCGGGGCGCTGGAATTATTTCTCCGACCGGAGCAAGGCGGCTAAGGGAGCCGGCAATGCTTGCTGGCGTGCCTTCGGTGCCTCCCTTTGGCCAGTGGAGCGTTCGACTGGCCAATTCGGCCGGTCGAACGCGGCCGGTCGAACGCGGCCGGTCGAACGTGGCCGGTCGAACGTGGCCAGTCGAACGGTAACGGGCCACGCCCCTCGGCCCTTAGCTCCCGATAGGCCCCCGGCGCACCCTCGCTTCCAGTGCGTCAGCCATCTGTGCCCAGGTGCGGGCCCGTCGCCTGCACTCGTCAGCGACTTCGTAGACCCGTGAGAGGGGCAGGCTCCCGAGGTGGGCGTGCAGGTCTTCTACGCTCACCGCGGTCCTGGCCAACCAGGTGAGGGCCTCCGCACCTTCCGGCGAGGAGTGGAGGGCCGGGTCTGGCACCAAGGGTTCAGCACGCCGCAGTGTCGTGTTGCGCACGTCGATCGTGACGTTCACCAAGGGTGGACTGTCCGCGCGGACCAGGCCGGCGGCCAGGCGCTGGACCGTGGACGGCGCCACCCCGGCCGCTCCCGCAGCCTGGCGGATGCTCGCCGTCGGGTTTTCCGCCATCACTCGGGCCACGGCAGCCTGCCCTAATGTGGGGTCGACAGGCCGGCGCCGCCCATCCCGCCCCGTCCTCACTTTTGCCTCGGCCTCGCTGACCGAACGGCGCAACACCGCCACCGTTGAATGCGAGACTCCGCACACCTCGCCCACCCAACGGTCCGAACGGTCGGGGCAGCTGCGAAGTAGGGCGCGGGCCGCTTCTTGGCGCTCGCTTCGGCTGAGCGGCTTGCCGTGCTGAATGTTCGCCTGGATCGCGATAACCAATGCCTCCATGTCACTGCCTTTGAACAACAGAGCGGGTATAAGGCCGCGGCCCAGGCTCCGGTATGCCGCCAGGCGGTGCACACCATCAATAACTGTCATCGTCCGCTCGTCAACGATGACGGGTGGCAGCCGGTCCACAACATCGGCCAGCGCGGCCACGTGATCGAGGTCCACCTTCGTATGTCGTGGCGAGTACCCAACGGACACGTCGGCGACACTTATGTCGTGAACTACCGATGCGGCCAGCCCCTGGTAGGGCTGCGGGTCATCGTCTACATCCACAGACAGCACGGTCGACTCCACATCACGTGACGTTAGTTTGTAACCGCGACGCTAGGTAGCACCTTCTTCACTTATTGCGTTAGCTCGGTTAACTTAGCCCGCGCTCTTTCTTGTCCCTGAACCGGGGGCCGCTTCTCGGTAATGTGGGCCAGCATCCGTTGCCCCATGCCGCTGGTTGGCGCGCCCGCAAACACGCGTTTGGCCAACGGCAACGTCCGCGTCGGTAATGGCCGGGTTGCGGCCCCGACTCGCCCGTAAGTAGTTACTGGGGCGTACCGGCCAGGCCCACCTCGGATTGCGATACGCGCCAGCGTTTCCATTCCGCCCTCGCCAAGAGCCAGCTGCAGACGGCCACGACCAGAAAAACGGCGCCGATCACCCATTCCAGAGACCCATTCCCCTCGTCCGGGTCAACACCGAAAATCTGCTCGATCCAGTCCTGCCAGATAAGGGTGAGCAAGAGCAGGACCGTACCGATAGTGCCGAGGGAGGCCTCGAGGAACAAGCGGCGGCGTGGTCTTCGTGCGGTTGTCAATGTTTCCTTCCCGGTGGTTGGTAGCGCCATGGACAGCAGCCTCATGGCCCGGTCCCTGCTGACTGCCCCTCTCTTGGCAGGTTGGCACGGCCAGGCGCCGCCAGCGGCCGGCAGGTCCGGCGGCGAACCGGTGGTACCGGCATCACTTCATCAGCTCAATATGGGGGAGGGCGGTTGATAGGGGCCGGGGAGGCAGACCAATGGAAGAAGAACGGGTCAATAGAAACAGGCACCGGCGTGACATTGTCAGTGCTGAGCAACGTGCGAGTGGCCCAGTTGGCATTGCGCTGGTACACGACACCTTGGGGGAAATTCGCCGCATCAGGCGTGTTGTTGCCGGAAAAAACACCGTAGAAGTCCGGGCCAATCGCCACCAGACGTATGTAGTCACCGAGGTAGGGCTGGAACGTCACCGCCGGAGCGGTGGCCGAGGCACTGTGCAGCGTCAGGCGCGTGGGTGCGGTAGCCCACGCATTGGACGTCAGCTCCAGGATCGTCGTCCATTTGTTGCTGGCGAACTGCTGGTACAACAAACCGACGAGAGCCGATGAACTGATGGCCAGTGCAGGGTTTTTGGCATTCGTGACCGTACGGGTAACGCTCGACCACGTTTGGCCCTTATTGGTCGAGTGCACGACGTGGAGGGTCCAGTCCGTACCGCTCGGGCCCCCAACCCGGTGGCAATAGGCCAGGTAAACATTGTTCGAGGCGGTGGGGTCGACAGCGACGGCAATGTCAGCTCCGAGCCGCTCCTGGCCCATGATCGAGTTCCAGACGGCAAACAACCCGGTCGCCACGGTTTTCTGAAGCGCAGTGAAGGGTTTGCCCCCAAAACCCCAGTTGTCATCGCGGGTCACGTTTACGTCGAAGTGGAATTCGGGCAAGCTCGAGGTTGAAGTCCAGCGCGTAAACGCGGCGTAGACGGTGCCATCACGGTGTACCGCGACCCTGGTGGCCGGCCCATCTTGTTCGGCCGGAGCGCTCCACTCCACCTTGTGGGGCGAAAAACCAGCCGGGGGTGCGGCCGTGTTGGCATTTGTCGACAAATCGACAGTAGCGGTCTCCCCGCTGGCCTGGTTGAAGTCGTTATGGCCGACGTAAACGCGGTCCTGGCCTTTCCCAGCCACTGTCGCCGTGGTGGCGACCGTCCAGGGTTGGTCCTCATTGGCGCGCGTTTCCAATACGGTCATAACCGAGGAGGAAAAGGGGTTCGATGTGCGCAGGATTTCCAGGTCCAGCGTGGCCCCGTTGAGGATGCCGGCGTAAAGTGTCCCACCAGTCTTTGCAAACGCGGTCGTTATGTCTGACGTCCCGAACGGGCCGTTACCAGGCACAATCGTGTTCAATGTCCAGCTGGTACCTCCATTTGTGGAGATATAAATCGGCGCATTGCTGCCACCGGCCGGAGCCGGCGTGAAGGCGGTGGCCACGATGTGGTTGGGGTTTGCCGGGTCGACCGCGATGTTCGGTTCACTGTCCTGATTGGTCTCCGCCGACATCGAGCGCGGGACCATATTGACGACGCGAATGGGCATCCGCTTACCCTTGGTCCCTAAGGACGTCGAGCTGCTGCAGCGGCTTGTAGTCCTCAGAATCGGCCAACGTGTACGGCGCGATTTCTTGCGCCGCGCCCTGGCTGGCGTGCAACAACCACACACCGCCCTGCCCGGCTACGGGTTTTGGCGCCGTGTGCCACCGCACGTCGCGGCTGTTCGGGAACGCCACCGTGACCTGCTTGCCGGGCACATTGCCCTTCTCCACGTGCTGGATTTGAATGGTCGCCCGCCACCAATCGGGGTCGTGCTCAGACCTGGCTACCGGGCCGGCTTTCTCGAGCGACGATACCCGGCCGACGATAACGGCATCGGCGGCGGCCGCATGAGAGCGCAGATCCTCACCGGCCAACTGGGACTCGATGTCGGCCAGCGGGGCTACAGGCCGGTTGGCCGCGAAACTGACAAGGGCGGGCTCAACCTCCGATGCTGGCAGCCGGCCCACCTCCGACACGGCAATCGTGTCGCCGAAGGCCAACCCATTAGTAAAAAGCGCGACGCGCTGACCCGGGGCGGGGGGATCGGTGCCGGCGGCGAACTGCACCGTCACCCGGCTTCCGGCCAGGTGGGCAAAAGTGGGCGGCGCGTGCAGGACGTGGTCGACCAGGACGATGCCTGTGCGGTCATTGGCTGGTACCGTGTCCAGCGTTGACGCCCCGAGCTGTTCTACAGTGCCGGTAAAACTGATGGAGGATTGGCGCACCAAGGCCTTGATCGGGTCATCAGGCACAGCAAGCTCACCGTCTCCTTGCACACTAAGGGCGTTGGGTGTACCACCGGTGCGGTCTCGGGAGCGTACAACGCGGCCCCGCTGCGGTCTAGACGCCGGTCAAAAATCCACGCCATTTACACATTTCCGGGCGCCGGCACCAGAAACCGGCCCAGGCGAAATTGCGGCACCGGAACCCGAAAATGGCGCGCCGCTGCTCACCAAAACGAGAACGGTGCTCGAAGCCGGTCCCAATTTGGAGTCTCAGGACGGGCTGCCGTCCAGGCCCGCGCTGGCGCGGGCCGCCTCGAGGCCGCGGACGACCTCTGTCGTCAAAGTACCGATCTCGTCGATGCTCATTTCTACGACATCGCCAGCGTCCAAGGTGAACGGGGCGGGCGGCACCAGGCAGGTGCCAGTCGATAGCACAACCCCTTCGGGGTAAACGTCAGCCCGCGTTAGGTAGCCGGCCAGGTCGTCGTACCGCCGGTGCAGCTGCGCGGTGCTGGCCGAGCCCTGCCAGGCCACCGCACCAGAACGACGGATCGTCAGTTCGATCCGGAGGGCGTAAGGATCGGCCACCTCCCATGCCGGCCGGATCATAGGGCCGAGAGCACAACTACCCAGGTAGATCTTGGCCTGGGGGAGGTACAGAGGGTTCTCGCCCTCGATCGAACGAGACGAGACGTCATCGCAGACGGCATACCCCACGATCTCACCAAAAGCGTTTATCACCAGCGCAACCTCGGGCTCGGGCACGTCCAGCGTCGAGTCAGACCGGATGGCAACCGCCCCGCCGTCGCCGACTACACGCCATGCCGCCGCCTTGAAAAACAGCTCGGGGCGGTCCGCGTTATAGACCAGCTGGTACGCGTCCGCGGCGCGTTCACTGTCCTCCACACGGGCCTCGCGCGAGATCTCGTAAGTGACGCCGGCCGCCCAGACCTCCGTTCGGCCGTCGATCGGTGCCAACACGTCCACTTCTTCCAGCGCGAGCCCGACGCCCCCAGCTTCGGAGACCAGGCGCCGTATGGTGCCGGATCGCAAAGCCCATAGCTGCCCGAGGGAGGCGACCGGGACCTCCATGACCCTCTCGCCGTCGTAAACGCCGACGTGTTCTCGAGCCGAGCCCGGTGAACGGTACCTGAGGATGTGCACGACCCTTCCCTTCAGTTGGTGAATGGGTAGTCCAAAGTAGTGCCATGACGGGCATCCCGCAGGCGGTACGCGGGTTCCAAGAGACGACGACATAAGTGGCCTCGGCCCGGAAGGTCGCCGTGGCGGCCGCCTAGGACAGGCCGGCGGGACTGGAGCCCGTCACAGCCGGCTGCGTACGATCGCTGGTTGTGCCACCTGCGAGCCGCCGGGTTGACGGCGGCCGCGCACGCACTTTGGCTCGAGACGGGAGGGGTTGAGATGGCCGGCAAGGATGACCAGTTACGCGTGGCGATGATCGGCTACGGGTTTATGGGTGCCGCCCACACGCACGGTTGGCAAGCCGTGAGGCGAGCTTTCGACTTACCCTTCGCGCCATCACTGTCTGTTATCTGCGGACGCGACCAGGCGCAGCTCGAGGCGGCAGCCGCCCGTTTCGGTTTTGCCGAGACGGCCACGAACTGGGAAGAAGTGGTCTCCCGGGACGACATCGAGGTCGTTGACATCTGTACGCCGGGGGACACGCATATGCCAATAGCCGTGGCCGCGCTGGAGGCCGGGAAGCACGTCCTATGCGAAAAACCGCTAGCCAACTCAGTGGCCGAAGCCGAGGCGATGGCCCTCGTGGCGGACGCGGCGCAGCCGGCGGGGCAACGGTCCATGGTTGGGTTCAACTACCGGCGGGTCCCGGCCCTGGCCTTGGCCCACCAGTTCATCGGCGAAGGCCGCCTCGGCCAGCTCCGCCACGTGCGGGGCACGTACCTGCAGGATTGGTTGGTGGACCCCTCGGTCCCACTGGCCTGGCGAATGCGCCGTGAGAACGCTGGTTCCGGGCCCTGGGGGACATCGGCGCTCATGTCATCGACCTCGCTCAATTCCTCACCGGCGAAACGGTCAGCGCCCTCAGCGCCCGTACCCGGACCTTCATAACCGAAAGGCCGCTGCCCTCAGGCCCCAGGGTGTCCTTGGGCGGGCAGGGCGGCGCTGCCCTTGGAGAGGTGACGGTCGACGACGCGGTAGTCATGCACGCAGAGCTAGGCCCAGCTCTGGCCACGTTCGAAGCTACGCGTATGGCCACCGGGCGCAAGAACGCCCTGCGGATCGAGCTAAACGGCTCGGAAGGCTCGCTGTGTTTCGATTTTGAGGCCATGAACGAGTTGTGGTTCTACGATGGCGCGGACGACCATAGGACGAGCGGGTTCCGTCGCATTCTGGCCACCGAGCCGGTGCACCCGTACATCCCGGCGTGGTGGCCACCAGGGCACGGCCTTGGCTACGACCACACGTTCACAAACGAGATAGCCGACTTCGTCCTGGCCGTAACGGAGGGCATAGACCCCGAACCCAGCTTCGCCGCCGGTTTGCAGGTGCAACGGGTGTTGGCCGCGGTGGAGGAGAGCGCGGCCAACGACGCCCGCTGGACCGTAGTCAGCAGCAACTAGTCAGGGCATCTGGTCGAGACGGACCGAGACGCCCAGAACCGAAAAGGAGAAAAATGCAGCGACCGATTACGCTTTTTACGGGCCAGTGGGCGGACCTGCCCTTCGAGGAAATGTGCCAGCTGGCAGAGGGCTGGGGTTACGACGGGCTCGAGATCGCGTGCTGGGGCGATCATTTCGAAGTCGACAAGGCCCTGAGCGACGACAACTACATACCCGGCCGACTGGAGATACTGGAGCGTCATCACCTCAAGGTCTTCGCCATTTCCGCCCACCTGGTTGGCCAGGCGGTCTGTGACAACCCGATCGACGAACGGCACAAGAACATCCTGCCGCCCCGGATCTGGGGAGACGGCAACCCTGAAGGGGTACGCCAGCGAGCGGCCGAGGAACTGAAGAACACGGCCCGGGCGGCCAAAAAGCTCGGGGTGCAAACGGTGATCGGCTTTACCGGGTCGTCGATCTGGCATCTGGTGGCGATGTTCCCACCAGTGCCGCCGCAAATGATCGAGCGGGGGTATGCAGATTTCGCGGAGCGCTTCAACCCCGTGCTCGACGTCTTCGACCAGGAGGGGGTGCGTTTTGCCCACGAGGTGCACCCGAGCGAGATCGCTTACGATTACTGGACAACCGTGGCCGCACTTGACGCTGTCGGGCACCGGCCGGCGTTTGGGCTCAACTTCGACCCCAGCCATTTCATGTGGCAGGATCTCGACCCCGTAGGTTTTCTATGGGATTTCCGGGACCGGATCTACCATGTCGACTGCAAAGAGTCGAAGCGCCAGCTAAACGGGCGTAACGGCCGTCTCGGTTCGCACCTTCCGTGGGGGGACCCCAGGCGGGGCTGGGATTTTGTATCGACTGGCCATGGCGACGTGCCCTGGGAGGCCATAATCCGCATGCTGAACGCCATCGGTTATGACGGGCCCATATCGATCGAGTGGGAGGACGCGGGCATGGACCGCCTCATCGGCGCCCCTGAAGCGCTGGAGCTCATCCGACGGCTGTCGAAGATCAGCCCGCCCGAAGCATCGTTCGACGCCGCGTTTAGCTCACAAGCCTGACCAAAGGGAGCCAGGCGAGCGGCCTCGAACACCCGGTGAGACGAGTACGCCAACGCCCGGGCAATTAAGCGTTAGCGTGACCGGATGCGCTTTGCTTTTAAGACTGCCCCGCAGCACACCACCTGGGACGACATGCTCGCTGTATGGCGAGCAGGGGACGAAATCGAGCTGTTCGAGTCGGCGTGGAATTTCGACCACTTCTACCCCATTCGGGGCGACTCGACCGGCCCGTGCCTCGAAGCGTGGGTCACGCTGACGGCGCTGGCACAAGCCACCCGGAGGTTGCGCCTTGGCACCCTGGTGACCGGCATCCACTACCGGCACCCGGCCGTCTTGGCCAACATGGTCGCGACGCTTGACATCGTGTCGGGCGGCCGGCTCGAGCTCGGGATCGGCGCCGGCTGGAACGAAGAAGAGTCAGGCGCTTACGGCATCGAGCTCGGGTCACCGAGAGAGCGCAGTGACCGTTTCGAAGAGGCGTGCGGGGTGCTGATAGGCCTGCTCTCACAAGAAACGACGACGTTCACCGGGAAGTACTTCCAGCTCACCGAGGCCCGCTGTAACCCGAAGCCGGTGCAGCAGCCCCACCCGCCGATATGCATCGGGGGCAGCGGCGAGCGGCGCACCCTCCGGACGGTGGCCCGCTTCGCCCAACACTGGAACTTCGTGGGCGGGACGGTCGACGACTTCCGCGCTGAAGCGCGACGTACTTTACGGGCACTGCTCGGACATCGGGCGGGATCCCGGGGAGATCCTTATCTCTAGCCACGTACGGTTCGACGGGGACCCGGTAGCCACGGCGGCCAGCGCCGCCCAACTGGGCGAGGCGGGGGTCGACCTGGCCATAGTCCAGCTGCCCCCGCCCCATCGTCCCGATGTCCTCGGGCCGTTGGCCGAGGCGCTAACGCAAATCGGCTGATAGAGGGACGCCCAGGGGCACGGTCGACGAGTCTTGCCTGGAAGTCTCGCCACAATTCGGGCGCCGCCGACCCGGCGCATTGCTGACGGAAGCCGACGGCGCCGTCTGTATAACTTTTTGCCCGAATTCCGCATAGAAAGCTATACAGGCGCGGCCATGGTAAGGCCTAGCGGCTGCGCCAGGGCCGCAGAGGCCGGCGGGAGGCCGGCGCGTCGAGCCTACGACGAGACCGGCGGCGCTTTCTGCAACCCCGCCAGCAGCTCCGCCCCATTTGGCGAGCCCAGGCCGGTGCACGCGTCCCAGCCGGCCTGCGCGTTGTAGGCCCCGTTTGTCCCCGAAGTTATGTCGTTTAGCGATGCCACGCCGGCGGACGAGTACAGGAAGGGCTGCAAGAACCCAACCGGTTCGCCCACCGACTCGTTGAGGAGAGCCACCAGGCCTGCCCAAAGGGGGGCGACGGCGCTCGTGCCCCCCACCGTCAGGGTCTGGCCGTCGACGCGCACGCTGTAGCCGGTGTCGGGGTCGGCATCACCGCAAACGTCCGGCACGCCCCGCCCAGTGTTGTGGCTGGGGTTAGCGGATGGAGGGACACTGGCGTTCTGTTGGTAGTCCGGGACGGGGAAAACGTCACTTATACCGCCGCCTCCGGCGTCGCTCCCGGGCGTGTCGTTCCACACCGTTTCAGAGGAAATCTGGCCATTGTCCAACAACAACCGGGTGCCGCCGCAGGCGAGGGCATGAGGGGCCGAGGCGGGGAAATCGACGTGGGCCTTCCCGTCGGTCACGCAGTCGCTGGAACCGTTGTCGCCGGCCGCGGCCGTTACCGTAACCCCCATGGCGGCAGCGGCCTGGAAAGCCTGCTCCATCTGCTGCATCGTCTGAGGTGCCCACGTGCTCTCGGCGCCGCCCCAGCTGATGGAGACGACAGAGGGCTGCCTGGTGGTGTCGTGGATAGCGGTCGTGACCGCGTCGATAAAACCCTGGTCGGTGTTCGGCGCGAAGTAGACCGCGATGGTGGCCCCGGGTGCCACTCCGCCGAGCACCTCGATGTCCAGCATTACCTCGCCATCCGGGCCATTGGGGTTGCCCGGCTGGTTCTGGGCGTTCAGCACACTTACGGCCTCGACGGTGGGAGTGGGGAGCCCGAGGGAGCTGAAATAGGCGTCCAGGTCCGACTCCTGGAACCCCCCGCCCAGCTCGATGATGGCTGCGCACTGGCCGCGGCCCGTAACGCCAGTAGGGAAGTGGTAGGCCGCCGCCACCTGCGGCGGCGTGTACTGTGCGGCTGACTCGCTGCGGGAACGGAAATGGGGCTGGGCCTGCGGCCGGCCATCAAGGCCGAACACGCCGGTCACGACGCCTTCGAGCTCGGCCGGAAGGGTCAGTTCTGATTCCAGGGCATGGAACCGTGCCCCGGTCATGGACCGATAGTCGCCGAGCTTGGCCCCAAAGCCGTTGCCCATGGCGCCCACCGTGCCCGAGAGCTCCACGCTCCGGCGACCACGGTTCACCTCCCCCACCGTCAACCCATATTGAGCGGCGAAGCGCGTCACCGCCTCGACGTCTGCATCGCTGGCCCCGTGAGCGGCTGCGTAGTCCTCCCTGGACAGGCGGCCCGGGCCGGGCTCAGTGCCGCGCAAATAAACGGTTACGGTTACGGGGGTGTCAGGGTTCGTGTCGCCGACGCGCTCTCGAGGCGAGGCTTCGGGGCGGTTGCTTCCAAGCAGTGGTTTCCGGGAGGTTTCGTCTGACATGCCCACATCATTCACCTTTCGTACGCTGCCGGTCCAGTGCTGTGCCGCGGAGCTGAACCGCAAATGACATCTCCCCCGCCCACGTCGACGGGTCTGCAGTCGGTCAACCACATCGTTGTGCTCATGCTGGAAAACCGTTCGTTCGACCATATGCTCGGGTTCCTCTATTCCAGTCAGGGCAATGTGTCCCCGACGGGGGCGGCGTTCGAGGGGTTGACCGGCCAGGAAAGCAACGTCGGCCCGAATGGCAACCCGGTAGCGGTAAGCGAGGCCACGAACGCGACCCAAAACCTGTATTACTCACCGGGGGCGGACCCCGGTGAAGGTTACCTGGCCACCAATGCCCAATTGTTCGGGAACGCGCCGCCCTCTGCTCAACCGACGAACTCGGGTTTCGTCACCAATTATGCAGACACCTTGGCCTGGGAATCCAAGGACCCGAGCTGGCGGGTGCTACCGGGGACGGTGGACGCCGACATCATGACCATGTTCACCCCGGCCACGCTGCCAGTACTTTCAGGGTTAGCACGGGGTTTTGCCGTCTGCGACCAATGGTTTTCTTCAGCACCCACGGAGACGCTCCCCAACCGGGCTTTCGCCTGCGCGGCCACGAGCCAAGGTCATATGAACGACGACACAAAGACGTTCACCTCGCCCAGTATTTTCGGCCTGCTTTCCGACCATGGGATCTCGTGGATGATCTACGGGTATGACAGCCCTCCTCTTACGCGCCAGACGTTCACCGACATCACGGACCAAGACGACGCGCATTTCGGTCTTTTTACTGATTTCACGGCGGCGGCGGCCCAGGGTTCATTGGCCGCTTTTACTTTCCTGGAGCCCAGTTGGGAATCGACCGGCAATAGCCAGCACCCGAACTATGACGTAGCTCTGGGCGAACAACTGGTATACGACGTCTACAACGCGTTGCGCAGCGGCCCCGCCTGGGCGAACACGCTCCTGGTCGTGACGTACGACGAACACGGTGGGTGCTACGACCACTGGCCGCCACCTTCAGGCGCCACTCCACCGGATAACTCGGCCGGCGAGTTCGGCTTCGATTTCAAACGCTTCGGGGTACGCGTCCCGACGGTCCTGGTCTCTCCCCTTATCGAAGCCGGGACGGTGTTCCGGGTACCTGGCAGCGGCACGCCCTTCGACCACACCTCGGTGTTGAAAACGGTAGAGCTCAGATGGGGGCTCCCCTCTCTTACCGCCCGCGATGCGGCCGCCCCGGACATTGGTGCGGTATTGACCCTGGCCGCGCCCGCGGCCGGACGACCCGCTGAGCGGCGTCACGGTACCGGTGGCGGGAGAGCCTAACCTTTCTGCGGACCTGCCTTCGCACCTTCTCCAGGTGCACGCTCAACTTGTTTCCCGCCTGCCTGTCCCGGGCCCACCCCAGGCACCACCAACGTTGGAGACCAGCGCCGACTACACCTCGTACATCAGGGAGCGGACGGCGGCGTGGCGGCAAGCCCGCACTGCTAGCCCGCCTTCCGGTAAGGCGGGGCCTTAGTTCAGCTTGCCGCCGTGGGCCAGGTCCCTCCAGTTGTCGGCCGACACCTCGACGTCGTACTTCCGGGCCGCCGACCTGATCCGGCGCCAGGCCTCGTCCCGGTCGGCGTCGCTGACGCCCTCCACCTGGTCGAACCGGGCCACGGCGTTGCGCACATGGCTGGCGTCCACCAGAGGTTCCTTGCGCTGCTTGGGGAAGGCGAAGGCGGAGTCGTCCAGCCGGTCTTGCTCCGCAGTGCTGAGCCCGGGAGACTCCCGGGGAATCTTGGCTCCGTTAGCCCGAGCCCGCTGAACAGACCGTGCTTTCTCCAGGTTGCGCCGGGCGGCTTCCTTTTGTTTTGTCGTAGCCATGCCGCGCCCATACCCGCTCGGGCCCTCGGCCCAAACCCGGACCGGCCAGGAGTAACAGATATCAACCCTGGCGCTTCAACCTGCCCGTCTTTTTGGCCCAGCGTTCGGCCAGCCCGAACACGAACAGGGACAGCGGCACCAGCACCACGCCGAACAGGGCCAGGATGCCGATGAGCCCGACCTCGTCGTGCACCGGCTCTACCGTTGAGAAGGGCGTCACGGATGCCTTTGAGCAGGTAGGTGGCGGGCGAGAACGCCGACACGGCCTGCAGCCAGCCCGGAAGGACGGCCACGCTGTAGTAGACGCCGGAAACCAGCAGGACCAGGGCCTGGACCATGAACGACATCTGTTCGCCGCGCTCGGGGTACAGCAACGGCAGGATGCCAGCCAGTATGCCGAGCCCGACCAGGCTGACGCTCCCAACGGCGATGACTACGGCCGCCGTCACCCAATCGGCCCCCGCCAGCTGGAGGTCGAAGAACGGCAGCGCACACAACATGATCAAGATCGTCCGCAGAAGGGCGTGCATCAAACCGAAGGCCGACATGCCGATCAGGTGGACGACACGGGGGACGGGCGCCATCAGCGTGTGCTCAATGGTCCCCTCCCACCTCTCCCACATAATGGTCAGGCTCATGTCGTCGAGGATGGCCGACAGGTAAGCCCACACGAGCGTCCCGATCAGCAGGAACATGGTGAGCCGCGACACCTCACCCTTGGGTACCGTGCCTGACCGGCCCGCCTCGCTGGCGATAAACGTGATGGCCAGGGTGTTGACCACGCCATAAACGAGCCAGACGACTTCCCACGCCCAGTAGCGCTTCCACAAATTTGTCTGGCGCTCGAAAAACGCCCACCCCAGGCCGACCCGGCTCGGTGGCCGGGCCCGCACAAGTTCGACCGTAGCCATGGCTCAGTCACCTCCACTCGGGTATTTGGCATTCGAGTAATTGGCACTCGAGTACTTGGCCCCGGGGTCTCGGACCTCCGGGAACTGGGCTTCAGGCGCCTTATCGCCGTCCACCCCCTCGTCTTCATCTTCTTGTCTTCTTCGATGCTCCGGCCCGTCAATTCGAGGAACACGGTCTCCATGTCCACTTCCTCGAGCGAACGCCCGGCGGCCACCTGCTTGCGCAGCTCGAGCGGTGTGCCTTCGGCCACGAGCTTGCCTCCAGACAGGAACCCCATGCGGTCGCAGAGCTGCTCCGCCTCGTCCATGTCGTGAGTGGTCAGCAAGATGGTCGTGTGCGATTCCCGGCGAACTTCGGTGATGAACGCCTGGACCTCTCGCTTGCTCCTCGGGTCGAGACCCGTCGTCGGTTCGTCTAAGAGCATGAGGCGAGGTGACGACAGGAACGCCCGCGCCACGGCCACCTTCTGTTGCTGGCCTCTAGAAAGGTGCAACATTGGCTCGCGCATATGGTCCTCGTCGAGGCCGAGGCGCTCCAAGATCTCTTTGCTTTTACGCCGCACTTCAGGGCCGTCGATGCCATAGGCGCGGCCGAAGAAGAGCAGGTTTTCCAGGGCCGAGAGCGGCTTGAAAAAAGACGGGTCGACCGAAACACGGTTGAGCAGAGGTCGCACCGCCCCTGGTTCTTTTAACCACGTCGTGACCGAAAACCCGTACCTGTCCACGGTCCGGCAAAAGGAGCGTGCACAGGATGCGGATTAGCGTTGATTTCCCCGAACCGTTGGCGCCCAGGATGCCGTAGATCTCGCCGTCGGGCACCTTGAAAGTGACCGAGTCCAGTGCGGCACGCTTGTGTGGCTTGTCCGTTTTGCGCCGTAACAGACGAGCCAGAGGAGCCCGGCGTTTGGCGCGGAACACCTTCGTAATGTCAGTTACTTCGAGGGGGAGGGGCTGGGCTACGGTCGTCGGCGTCGCTGCGGCGCCCACCGGCCTTCCCTCAGGTGAATGCATTTTTGTCGTCTCCTCGCGCTAAAACCTCTGGCGGTTATGGCCTGGTGCTAGCCCACGGTGGCGCCCGCGCGCGCCGCTGCGGTCAATCGTTGAAGACGACGGGTAACACAGCTCAGATCCTAACGTCCGTTATCCCGAGGGCCAACCGATTTTCGCCTCCACGCCAGCGGTGGTCGAGGAAAAGTCCCCCGGGCGGTCGCGCTCAGCTCGGCTCTACAAACCGTAGCCCTCCTACAAACCGTAGCCCTCCAGCAACCGGAGCCACACCTCGCTAATGGTCGGGTAAGAGGGGACGGCGTGCCACAGGCGCTCCAGGGGCACCTCGCCGACTACGGCGATGGTGGCGGAATGAACCAGCTCACCCACCCCGGGCCCCACAAAGGTGGCACCGACCACGACGTGACGCTCCTCATCGACGATCATCCGCGCCTGGCCCTTGTAGCCGTCAGCAAAAACGGCGGCTCCGGCCACGTCCCCAACGGGGTAATCGACCACGCGTATGTTCAGGCCAGCCGCCCGCGCCTTTTCTTCGGTCAAACCGACGGAGCCGACCTGGGGATCCGTGAATATCACCTGCGGCACGGCCCGGTGGTCCGCAGTGGCGCTGAACTTGCCCCACGGCGCAGGGTCGAACTCCCCCCTGGCCCGGGCCACGATCCCGTCGCCACATGCGCGGGCCTGGTACTTGCCCTGGTGGGTAAGAAGGGCGCGGTGGTTGACGTCGCCCGCGGCGTAGAGCCAGCCACCTTCGACCCCCTGGACCGCCATCGAGTCGTCGACGTCGAGCCAGGTGCCGGGAGAGAGACCGACCGTCTCCAACCCGAGGTGGTCGGTGCGGGGCCGGCGCCCGGCCGCCACTAGCAACTCGTCGGCCTGGACCTCCCCTTCGTCCAGGTCGACGGTCACCAAACCTCGACGGTTCCGGGCCACTTCCTTGACCGTCACCCCCGTGCGCACGTCAACGCCGTCTTGGGCCAGTGCTTCGGCCACAAGCTGGCCGGCAAATGGCTCGTCGGTGACAAGCAGGCGATCCGATGCTTCCAGCAGGGTCACTTTCGTGCCGAGGCTGGCGAACGCCTGCGCCAGCTCGCACCCGGCCACCCCACCGCCCAAGACGGCCAGCCGGCGAGGGACGATCATCACACTGGTGGCGTCCATGGTCGTCCATGGTTTGGCCTCGGCCAGCCCCAAGACGGCGGGCATCGCCGGCTCTGACCCGGTGGCCACAGCCACCGCATGGGCAGCCACCAGGGTGAGGTCGCCATCACCGGCGCTGACTTCGACCCGCTTCTCCCCGGCCAGGCGAGCGTGCCCTCGCACCAGGTCGACGTGGGCTCCGTTCAACCACTTAACCTGACCAGCGTCGTCCCAATCCCCGGCGAAGCGGTTGCGGCGAGCGAGCACAGCCGCGACGTCAACGCCGCGTGTAACAGCCTGGCGGGCGCCGCCCACCCGCCGGGCCGCCTTTAGGACCTCAATTGGCCGTAATAAAGCCTTGCTGGGCATGCACGCCCAATATGAGCAGTCACCACCTACGAGAGACACCTCGACGACGACGGCCGATAGCCCGCCTTTTACCACCCGGCCGGCCACGTTCTCGCCGGTAGAGCCGGCCCCGATAACGACAACGTCGTACCGCCGTTCGCGTTCGTCGCCGTTTGTCATAGTCCTCCTGTCCATAATCCTGTGGACGGCGTGCTCGAAAATCTCCCGCCGATAGCCACCCGCCCTCTGCACCCGCGGCGAGGGCCTTTGTTTTTCACCGGAAAATGGCGATGGAAGCGGTAAAGCCGTGCAGGAAGTTTTTACCGCCCACTGGCCCGAGCTCGCCGGCGCAGAAAAACCCGCCAGCCGGAATTTCGCCCAGGAACTTCGTCACGAGCCCGGCGTCGTGGTCGGGTGTCGAGAAGAGCCGCGACCCTCGACCGTTGCACGTGAACAGTAGCGCCCCGGCCGCGTCCTGCCCCCGCAACGTCGTCACCTCGCGCTCCAGCGCCTCTTTCAAGTCCTGGTCCGCCGACTCGGCGTCGCGCACGTGGAACTGCACGGTCTGGCCCACCTCGACCTCGTCGCCGACCACGATCGCTCCGGTGTCCTCGTCAGCCCCCACGACGCTTCGGATGAGGAAGTCGCCCTGGCGCTGCTCGGAGCGGTACTCGTCGATCACGCGACCGAGCTGCAGCCCCCCATGGGTAAGCAGCTCGCGGTCGCGCTCGGGCAGAGTGGCAATGATCTCTTTGAGGCGCTCGAATGGAGGCCGCCCACCCAGCTCGTGCATGACGTTACCTTCAGCCCGGGTGACTGTGTACGGGCTGCCGATCGGCCGGCAACCTTGGGAAACGAGCAGGTCGGCGCGGACGCCTAACAGGCGGGCGCCTACCGCTCCGCTTTCGACTGTCTTGCCATCGAGGAACAGACGGGCACCGTGGCGGGCGGTGCCTCCCGTGGCCATCCCTCCCGCAATTTGGGTGCCAGGGACGTTCTGGTTGAGATGCTCGAGGAGCTCGCCGGCCGGGAACGTCTGAGGGTCGCAGACCAGCAGGTGAAGCCCTCCGTCTTCCTGGAAGCGGTAGCCCCCGTACAAACCGCCGCCCCGCGCCCTCACGTAGCCCATGGAGAAGGTCTCGACCGGGCCCATGTCGCCGGCCAGCCAGAGAGATACGGCCGCCTCCGCTTCGACTTCGTGCCCGCCGCCAACCACCGACCCGGCCACGCACCCGATCAGCGGCACGGCGCCCAATGTCGACCGCAGAGCAGTCAGCAAAGCCTGGGCGCGGCCTGCGTAATGCTGTGTGGCGAAGAAAACGGCCAGCATGGGGGGCTGACCGCCAAGAGACCCGAGAGCTTCCTCGGCCGCCTGGGTCGCAGCCACTTCGGGCTCGGCACCGAGCACGAGAGCTGCGGCTGCCTTCATTTCTCAGCGAGCCTACCGGCGCGGTCTCCGCTGACCAGGGCGCGCCCGCGCTGGCGCAGGGTTCAGAGCGGCTTTATCAGCGTGTTGATGAGGTACGGCGACGAAAAGTCCGTCGTGTCGCCGGCGCGTTTCCCGGGCACCGGCAGGAGGCGGGCGGACAGAGGTTTGCGCAACCGGACGGCCAAACTGGCCATATCGCAGATCACGCTGGTCAACTCGTCGGCCGAGGAATCGCCGGGGAGCGGGACCGTGTCCAACCCTGTGCCGCACACGGCCGAATAGGCCAGCAATTGCTCGAGCCCGAGCCGGCCCTCGGCCCAGCGTTGCGCCAGCACCACGTCCTCCATTACGGGGAGCATCAAACCGTTGTAGCCACAGGTTGGTAGGCCCGTGCCCTGGATGGCAGGGGTGATGGCCGCGGCCAGGGCGAGAGTCCCAGGAGATCCAAGCGGCCCGGCCACCGCCAGTTCCATTGCCGCGGCGATGCTGTCGTCACCGTCGGGCGCCGGGGACAGGTCGATCCCTCCGAAGTCGACGCCAAGCTCAAGTGCCAACGCTTGAGCCAATTGGACAACAGGCGTGGCGTGGTCGACGAGGCGCTCCCTCGTCCGTCGGGTGACGTCCGCCAGCCCCACTCCCCCCTGGAGCGCTTCAGCCACTATGCCGGCCCCCTGCAGGGCGACGGTCAGGTTGGCCGGGCCGGCGTGGTAGGCGGCCGGGAAGAACGGCGACCCCGGTCCTACACACGCCAAAGCGGCGAAGTTGAAGTTCCCGAAGCCTTCCTTGGTCTCTGCGGCCAGCCGTAGCATCACTTCGGCCGCCCCCCGGGCTGCGGCCAGGTCGACCCCGGCTCCCACAGTGGCCACCGTCACCGAACAGTTCAGGGCCTCCCGTCCTGCGATCAAGTCGGCCAGCCCGGCGATGCTGTCCGGGGCCGTACCACGGCGGGCGGGCCCCAGTGAACAGAACTCGATGCCAGCTGACTCGAGCGCTCCCTCCAGGTCACCGGCGTAAACAGCGACGGCGTCAGGCGCCCAGCCGGCTAAATCGGACAGAACGGGACGGGTCGAGAGGCGGACGGTCTGCACCTCGTACCCGGCCTGTTCGAACGTGGCGTTGGCGCGGCGTAGCTTCTCCGCCACCAGGTTTACCGTCCTGGCATCGAGCGGGTGAGGTTCGGCGACGCCAAGAGTTAGCGCCCGTACTGGGGGTTTTGGCACCGCTCTCACCATATTCGGTACGCAGCCGGTCAGCCATTGCCGGTCGCCTCCCGGCCTGCGAGGCGCGCCAGTTTCCCAAGGCGGGGGCCAACGGGCAGCGGGACCGATGAGTTCAGCGCACGGTGGCTGTATATACGTCCGACTTCAAGCGGGCCGGGACGGCACAGATAGGAGGAGGCGTGAGCACAAACACAGTTCTGGGCCAAGAGAAAGGTATTGCGTTGCAGGGACGCTGGTCCGACGGGCAGCGATGGGCGCTCGGGCTGACTTCGGCGGCGGCGCTGATGGTCCTGTTGGACATGCTGGTGGTGACGACCGCTTTGGCCGTGATGCGTGCTCATTTCCGGGCCCCTATAGGCGAGCTCGAGTGGACCGTAAATGCCTACACTCTGAGCTTCGCCGTACTTATGATGACGGCCGCGGCCGTAGGCGACCGCATCGGCCGGCGCCGGGTTATGGGTGCTGGCCTGATGCTCTTCTCTGCCGCATCCGCCGCCTGTGCCCTGGTCCCGAGCATCGGCTGGCTCATCGCCGCACGTGCTGTTCAAGGGGCCGGGTCGGCCATGGTCGTGCCGGCGGCGTTGGCTTTGCTAGGAGAGGCGTTCGCTCCGGAGATCCGGGCGAGAGCACTCGGCCTCTTCAGCGGGATAACGGGTCTGGCCACCCTGGGCGGCCCGCTGGTGGGAGGGGCCGTGGTCCAGTGGCTTTCTTGGCAGTGGATCTTCTGGCTGAACGTACCAATCGGAGCCCTGCTCGTGCCCTTGGTCCGGGCCCGCCTTCCCGAGAGCTTCGGGCCGAAGGCCGCGATCGACGTCCCCGGCCTGGTCAGCGTCACCCTGGGGGCGTTCGGGCTGGTTTGGGGGCTGGTAAAAGCCGGCGACCTAGGCTGGGGGAACGCCGAAGTAGTGGCCAGCCTGGCCGGCGGAACAGTAATGCTGGCGGCCTTTGTGCTCTGGGAACTGCGAGCCCGCCAACCGATGCTGCCGATAAAGTTCTTCCGCTCGCGAGGCTTCTCGGCTGGGAACCTGACCGCCCTTCTACAAGCGGCGTCGATCTTCGGGGTGGCGTTCTTCATGGCCCAGTTCCTGCAAACGTCGTTGCACTATGGGCCGCTCGGTGCCGGGCTCCGGATGGCGCCGTGGACGGCCACGCTGTTCCTGGTGGCACCGAGGGCGGGGGCTCTGGTCGACCGCGTCGGGGAGCGCGCCCTGCTGGCCGCCGGACTGACCCTCCAGGCCGTGGGCTTCGCCTGGCTGGCTCTGATCGCCAGACCCGGGCTGACCTATATTTCGATGGTGGTCCCCATGGTGGTGGCGGGTTGTGGCGCCTCGATGGCTATGCCGGCGGCGCAGAACTGCGTGCTCGGCGCCGTCCCCCGTTGGGCCATGGGGAAGGCCTCGGGAACGCTGAACACATTGAGGCAACTAGGTGGGACATTTGGCATCGCCGTGGCCGCGGCCGTGTTCACTCACCAGGGTGGTTACGCCTCGGCCGCCGCCTTTAGCCGTGGCTTTTCAGCGGCCATTTGGGCCTGCGCCGGCCTGTCGCTGCTCGGCGCTGCCGCTGGCTCATGGGCGCCGCCGAGGGCGGCACGGCACCAGCCAACGGTGTCGGTCGACGACATCGTGGAGACGGCGGTCGCCCAACCGGTTGGTGCCCAATGAGCATGGCTCAAGCAGAACTGAACGAGGAGTTCGTACGGCTGGCCGAACCGTTCAGACGCGAGCTGATAGCCCACTGTTACCGCATGCTGGGCTCCGCCAGCGAGGCCGAGGACATGGTGCAAGAGACCCTGGTCCGGGCGTGGCGTGCTTACGGGAGGTTCGACCCGGCCAAGGGCGGCGTGCGCACGTGGCTCTACAAAATAGCCACCAATGCCTGCCTCAGCTGGCTGGGGTCCCGCACTGCCCGGACCTTGCCGTCGGACCTGAGCGCCCCAAGCGACGAACCCGCTCTGGGGCCGGCGCACACTGAAGTCCCGTGGCTTCAGCCGATACCCGATGTTTGGCTGTCCTCTCCCGCCGACCCCGCCAACCTGGCGGTCAGACGCGACACCGTAAGGCTGGCGTTTGTGGCTGCTTTGCAACACCTGCCGCCCAAGCAGCGGGCCGTGCTTCTGTTGCGCGAAGTACTGGCGTGGCGGGCGGCTGAAGTAGCCGAGCTGCTCGATACCAGCACGGCCGCCGTAAACAGTGCCCTCCAGCGAGCCCGAGCCCAGCTGGACCAATTGGCGCCGACGGAAGACGACCTGCTCGACCCGGCTGACCCGAACCTGAGGCAAGTGCTGGAGAGTTACGTAAGGGCGTTCGAAGCGGCGGACGTGGACGGGCTCGTCGTGTCTGTTGCGCGAGGACGTGCTCACCGAAATGCCACCCAGCCTGACCTGGTTCTCGGGGCGCGAAGCGACGGCTCGGTTCACCGCCAGTGTCTTTTCCCGACAGGGTGCGGGGGTCAGGCGGATGGTAGAGACGTCCGCCAATGGCCAGCCGGCTCTAGCCATGTACAGGCTCGGCGACGACGGCCTGTTCCACGCGACGCACGTACAGGTCCTCGGTATCTGCGCCGGCGGGGTCTCCCGGATAACAGTCTTCGACTATCCCGGGTGGATGGAGTCCTTCGGGCTTCCGGCCACGCAACCAGCCTGAGGTTTCGGCCTTCTGGCCCCCGTCCATATGAACGTGGGCCTTTGAGCATGCTCATTCGAGGACGCCCCTTTGAAGGTGCCCCTATGAGCATGCCCTTAGCGAGCATGCCCCTTTGAGGGAGCCCCTTTGCGCACGTCCGCTCGACCATTCCCTTTTGCGCCCGGGGCTCCTTTAGGCTGGCTCGAGCCCGAACGGGCACAAGGAGGCGCCAACAATGGACATCAGTATCGGGCTGCCCACTCAGGTCGTCGACCTGGACGGGAAAATCCTGGTGGAATGGGCGAAACGATCCGAAGCGGCGGGCTTTGCCAGCCTGGGCACCGTGGGTCGGCTCGTCTACCCCAACTACGACGACCTGATCGCCTTGACAGCGGCAGCCGCCGTCACAGAGCGGATCCGGTTGACCACGTCCGTTCTGCTGGCGCCGCTGCACGCCAATGTGGCCCTGCTGGCCAAACAAACGGCCTCGCTGGACCGCCTTTCGGGAGGACGCCTCGTGCTCGGGGTCGGGACCGGGGGCCGCGACGACGACTTCACCGCCAGTGGGCTGCCGACCGAGGCCCGAAGCCGGCGTCTGGCCGAACAAATAGAAGAACTGCGACGGATCTGGAGAGGCGAGGAACGCGGCATAGATGGGCCGATAGGCCCGACGCCCGTGAATGTTGGTGGCCCGCCTCTAATTCTGGGTGCCTTCGGCCCCAAGACGTTCCGCCGTCTCGCCGGCCTGGTCGACGGCTGGATTATGGGCGGTGGCACCCCGGAGATGTTCCTCAACGGGGCGGCGGCTTTCGACCGGGCGTGGGAAGAGGCAGGCCGGCCAGGCCGGCCCCGCAAGCTCGCCCTCGCCTATTACGCGCTCGGCGATGAGGCACGACAGGAGACCATCGCCACAATCAAGCGTTACTACGCCTGGCTTGGCCCGTACGCCGACCAGATTGCGGCCGGGATGGCCAATAGCCCGGAGATGGTGAAGGCCTACGTGGAAGGCTTCAGGGAAAGCGGCTGCGACGAGCTGATCTTCGGGCCTGGTTCGGCCCGCCTGGACCAGGTCAGCCTGCTGGCTGAGGCCGTCGCCTAAGGCCGGCGCCCCGCTGTTCGGCCCTTTCGCCCGGGCGCCGGCCTGCGCTCGAGAACCCCGCCCTTCCCGGAGGCCGATTGGCCGCTTCCGAGGTCGTTTTGGCGCCGGTCGGTCACTTTCTGCCTTCCACCGGCCCTTTCCGCGTGCGCCGAGCCCTTTCCGGCGACAACCGGGCGCTTTCTGGCGTCAACCGAGCACTTTCTGCGTCAATCGGGCGGTCTCTTGGCGCGCTTTGGCACTTTCGGCGTGTTTTTTGTCGGATCCGGGCTCAAAACACGCCGAGACACGGAAGTTGCACCGAAAGAGGCTCCCGTCGGGGTGCCGGCGCCTACATGAGGGACGACGGCCGTTCGGCCGGGCTCGCCGGCGTCCCGGGGCGCTTTCTGGCGTCAACCGTGTACTTTCTGCGTCAATCGGACGCTTTCTCGGCGCGCTTTGGCACTTTCGGCGTGTTTGCTGCTCGATTTGAGAGGAAGATACGCCAAGACACGGAAGCTGCACCGAAAGAGGCTCCGCTCTGTGGCCGCCGGCCGGGCCGGTCGCCGCCGGCAGGTCCATGCTCTACCCAATGGCTCCCCTGGGACCCATGCCGGCTACAGCCATTCGACATCTTCGTCGGCTCGTTCGGTCACCCGTTCGCAGGTTGGACAGTACCAGCGCGCCTCGAGCAGGGTCCCGCAGGAGCGGTGGCGTGGCCCCTCGGCCTCGCCTCCCGTGGCCCGCGCCCCCCAACGAGACAGCAGCCTGAGGGCACCGGCGAGCTCCCGTCCCTGCTCGGTCACCTGGTACTCGTAACGGGGGGGCCGGTCGGTGTATGGAACGGCCGCGATCAAGCCTTCTCGCTCCAGACGACGTAGGCGAGCCGAGAGCACGTTGGGGGCCAGACCGGGAACGGCGGCCTCGAGCTCTTTGAAGCGCCTGGGACCGTCGAGGAGCGCATCCACCACCAGCAATGTCCAACGGTCTCCGACCCTGGCCATGGCCACGTCGAGTGCCGAGTTGCCAGCGACGTCCGTCATTGCCTTTCCATCCTCCCACTTGTGACGCATCAAAGCAGCCTGGCGGCTCTGGAAACCCCGCCCGGAAATGGCTCCCGGAAATGGCCCCGGCCAGGGCGCACCTGGCCATTAGGCCCTGGCCAAAAGACCAGCTCTCTGCCCTGTCCTGTTTTCTCGGAGCTCGTTCGCCGGTACACCGCTTCGCTGGAGTAACTTCTTACTTGCAAGTTGCAAGTTACAAGGAGCCAGGAGGAAACAGTGAGCTCGTCGTTGGGAGATTTGTCGAAGGCCGTTACTGACGTGGTCAACGCAGTGCAGGCCTCTGTAGTTGGGGTCGGTCCGGCTGGAAGCGGCGTCGTCGTCGGCGATGGCCTGGTAGTGACCAATGCCCACAACGTACGCGGCGAGGTGGCCGTGACCTTTGCGGACGGCCGTGTTGCCACCGCCTCTGTGGCTGGTGCAGATCTGGAGGGCGACCTCGCCGTGCTCTCTGTTGACACCAGCGGCAGCCCGACGGTGACCTGGTCGGATGGTGACGTCGAGGTGGGCGAGGTCGTGATCGGTCTGGGCCGCCCGGGCGGGCGCAGCCTGCGCGCTGGAGTGGGGTTTATCACTGGGCTCGGCCTCTCGTTCCGGGGCCCGAGGGAAGGACCGTCAGCGGCGCCCTCGAGCACAGCGCACCGCTGGCCCACGGCTCGTCCGGTGGCCCGGTAGTAGACAGCGAGGGCCGTCTCGTCGGGATCAACACGCACCGGCCAGGTGAGGGGTTCTACCTCGCATTGCCGGCGGGGGCGGACCTCAAGGCCCGGGTGGACGCCTTGGCCCGGGGAGAATCGCCACGCCGTGTGCGGCTCGGCGTCGCCCTCGCCCCCCCCAAAGCGGCCCGCCACCTGCGCCGCGCGGTAGGCCTGCCACCGCGTGACGGTCTGCTTGTCCATGCGGTCGAGGAGTCAGGTCCGGCCGACAGGGCCGGGATCCGGCGGGGCGACCTGATCGTCTCCGTTAACGGTGCATCGGTTACCACGGTCGAGGAACTGGCCGCCACCCTGGTCGCCGCCGGCGAGGCCGGTTCGGCCGACCTCGTGGTAGTGCGGGGCACCGATGAACTGGCCGTGGCCGTCAACTTCGGTGAGGCCGCCGCGTCCCAACAGGGGAGCGCGTGATGTCGACGGGCACCCTGCCAGCACCAGCGGAGGTGCCTCCGGGCACAGAAGGGCGGCCACCTGGCGAGCCTCGAGAGGCAGGCGGCCCGAGCGCGAGCGCGATCTCGCTCGCCGGCACGGACGCCGCGCCAGCGGCACTCGGCCCCGCTGACCTCGACGAAGCCCTTCTCGACAGTTACTCCCGGACCGTGTCGTGGGTAGCCGAAAAGCTCCTGCCTTCCGTGGCCGCACTAAGGGTCGAGGACCAGGCCCACCGGCCAGCGGGGGCCGGCTCTGCCGTGCTTATCTCGGCGGACGGGTTGCTCGTCACCTCGGCTCACGTGGTCCAGGGTTCGGCCCGGGGCACCGCCGCATTTACGACGGGCGACGAGGCCGCCTTTGAGGTGGTCGGTGCCGACCGCCTCAGCGACCTGGCCGTAGTACGTGCCTCCGGCAACGGTTACCAGCCTGCCACTCTCGGCGACGCCAGCCGTCTCCGGGTGGGCCAGCTGGTGGTGGCCATCGGCAACCCGCTCGGCTTCGAGGGCTCCGTGAGCGCCGGCGTGGTCAGCGCACTGGGCCGGAGCCTGCTGGCATCGGCGGGCCCAGGGAGCCGCTTGCTGGGCGACGTCATACAGACCGACGCCTCGTTGCACCCCGGCAACTCCGGTGGCGCCCTCGCCAACAGTGCGGGCGAGGTGATCGGCATCAACACCGCCCTGGTGGGGCCGTGGGTGGGCCAGGGCCTCGGCATGGCCGTGCCCGTGAACGAGACGACCCGGGCGATTATCGGCACCCTGGCCTCAGGCCGGCGGGTGAGGCGCGCCTATCTGGGGATCGGCGGCGGACCTCGCCCGCTCCCCCAGCCTGTCGCCCGCGCCACCGGGTTTGCCCGGGGCGTCGAGGTTGTCTCCGTCGTCGCCTCCAGCCCGGCCGGCCAAGCCGGGCTCCGGCCCCGTGACGTCATCGTTTCGGTGGACTCAAAGCCCATCGGTGATGTGCGCGAGCTACAGGCCCTGCTTGGCGAGCAGTACATCGGCCAGCGCGTGGTGATCGGGTACGTCCGCGATGGGCGCTTGGCCACTTGCGAGGCCACCTGCGTGGAGCTGCCCTCGACATAGGCCATAAGCCCGATGTCCTGCTCAGTACCGGGTATTAGACACTGCTAGCCCCCGTTTGCTACGACAGGCCAGGGCTGAAGTCGCTCGGCCGGTCGCCATGACCAGCCGCCGTAGCCCCAGGCCGGGCCCACGCCCGAGGAGGTAGCAGACATGCTGGCCAGAAAGCTCAAAACATCTGAGCTCGACGAAGAAAATTCAGAGCTTGCCCCCATGTACGGGAGCCGCGAGCTTTGTGAAGCCGTACCGCGCTACCAGCTCCCGCAGCACGGGATGGCCTCGCGTTCGGCCTATCAACTAATCCACGACGAGCTGAACCTCGACGGCAACCCGGCCCTCAATTTGGCCAGTTTCGTCACCACCTGGATGGAACCAGAGGCCGACAAGCTGATGATCGAGTCCTTTGGCCGCAATTTCATCGACGCCGACGAGTACCCCCAGACCACCGAGATCCACAACCGCTGCGTGAACATGATCGCCCGGCTCTTCCACGCCCACGAGCAAGGAGACGCCGTCGGCTGCGCCACTGTGGGTTCCTCCGAGGCCATCCATCTGGCGGGTTTGGCCCTAAAGTGGCGCTGGCGACAGCGGCGGCGCAGCGAAGGCAAACCGACCGACGCCCCAAATATCGTTTTCGGCGCCAACGTCCAGGTTTGTTGGGAGAAATTCGCTCGCTATTGGGACGTTGAGCCGCGGTACGTCCCTCTTACACCGGACCGCTACGTAATAGGCGTAGACGAGGCCATGGCGCTGGTGGACGAGAACACTATCGGCGTTGTCGGCATCCTGGGCAGCACCTACACCGGCGAGTACGAACCGATCAGCGCGCTCAACGATGCCCTGGTGGAGCTGAACGGAAAGCACGGCTGGGACGTGCCCTTGCACGTTGACGGAGCCAGTGGCGGTTTTGTCGCTCCTTTCACCCGTCCTGAGCTCGAGTGGGATTTCCGGTTGCCCACGGTCCATTCCATAAACGCCTCCGGTCATAAATACGGCCTCGTTTACCCCGGCGTGGGTTGGGTGGTGTGGCGCAGCGAAGAAGATCTGCCGGACGACCTCATTTTCCATGTCAATTACCTGGGCGGCGACCAACCCACATTTAGCCTCAATTTTTCCAAGGGCTCGGGCCAGGTACTGGCCCAGTACTACAATTTCCTGCGCCTCGGCATAGAGGGTTATACCGAAATAATGCAAGGCCTGGAGGCGACCGCTTCCTACCTCACCAAGGCCGTCGAGTCCGTCGGCCGCTTCGAGATAATGAGCCAGCCAGGCACGCTACCCCTGGTTTGCTGGCGCTTGGCCGAAGGCGCCGGGAACGGGGCGCGGCCCTACACCGTGTTCGACATCGCCGCCCACTTGCGCCAGCGGGGCTGGATCGTGCCTGCCTACACGCTGGCGCCGAACGCCCAAGAGATCGCGGTGCTCCGGGTGGTCGTGAGGGAAGGCTTTTCTCGTGATATCGCCGGCATGCTGGCCGAGGATCTGAAGCGCACGGTGGAGCACCTGGAGTCGAAAGGCCCGGTGCACCTCGGTACGAGCCACGCCCGGCCGGGGCGGCCTGGCCTGGCCGCCGCCGCCCGCTCGCGTCCACGTCCGAAGGAAGACAAGACCACCCGGGGAGTTTGTTAGCGCTCTGTCGGTGGGCCTTGAGCCGGCTCGGCCGCCTCGCAAACGGCTGATACTCACCCCTCTCGCCCAAACCGTCCGAGCATCCGCGTCAGGGCCCACCCGCTGGGGGAAAATACCGGTGTGCCCCATTACCAACCTCGCCATTCGTCCCAAGAGGTTGCCCGTACCGGCGCGCACCCCCGGCGCTCGCGGGTGGTCGGCGTTGCGGTAGCCGGCGCAGTTATCGTGGCCGCGGCCATCGTCATACCGTTGATGGCGAGTAGCGGAGGAGGGGCGGGACCGACGACGACCGCAGGGGTGGCCGCTCCGACGACTACGGGGACCAGCCCGGCACCGACAACCGTTACCAGCGCCACCACCGGCGGCCCGACGAGCACCGACAGCCACGTGTCAACACGCGGTGCCGGCTCCGCCAGTCCAACTACCACCGAGACCACCAAGGTGGCGACGACTACCACCCTGCCGAGGCTCAACCCGGCCGCCAGCACCAGCCCCGCCAACAACATCGCCGCTCCGAACGGTTTGGGCGTGGTGCTGACGTCGTTGTGGGTCGATGGTCACCCGGGCGGCGTCCCCATGACGGTGGCTGATGTGGCGTCCGTCCTGCCTGGTTCCGTTTTTTACGCTGAACAGCCTGCCATCGGTACGTATTGGGCCATCTCGCGTTTCGTACCCTCTGCTCATGCCCAAACCGAGGCCGGCACAACGGCGGGCAACGCCCTGATGGCGCAGTTCAACGACACAGCCATGTTCGTCAAGGTGCCCGGTAAAGACTGGGCTTACCTCGGGGAGTACGGGATCACAGCTTGCGGGCAGGCCGTTCCTGCGCCCGTCCTTTCGTCGTGGGGGATGTGTACCTGAGGCGCCCTAGGGCAGGATGACCAGGTCGTCGCGATGGACGACCTCCTGAGGCACGTCGGCCGGCATCTCCGAGGTGCGCAGGCCCGCCCATTCCCTGAGCGCCTTGGCACTGTGGCGGACCAGCCCCTTGGCGAAGACCGACCCGTCCGGGCCGGCGACCTCGACGGCGTCCTCAGGCATGAAATCGCCGCGCACTTCCCGCACCCCCGCCGGCAGCAGAGAGACCCCTCTTTCGACCAGGGCGCGCCTGGCTCCCGCGTCCACTACCACCGTCCCCGCTGGGGCCAAGGCGAAGGCGATCCATAGTTTGCGGGCGGGAAGGCGACCCTGGCGCGGCCGGACGACGGTGCCCACCCCGGCCGTGCCCGCCACCGCGTCTTGCAGAACGCGGGGCCGCTCCGCAGAAGCAATCACGACCCTGACGCCGGACCAGGCGGCGATCTTGGCCGCCGCCAGTTTCGAGGCCATACCGCCACTGCCGCGGGGGCTGCCTGGCCCACCGGCCATGGCCAGCACCTCGTCGACCTCGAGCACCTCCTCGATGAGGGAGGCTTCCTTGCCCAAGCGAGGGTCCGACGTGAACAGGCCGGCGGCGTCCGTCAGGAGCACGAGCAAATCGGCCTGCAGCAGGTTGGCGACCAGCGCCGCCAAGCGGTCGTTGTCGCCGAAGCGGATCTCGTCGTCTGCGATGGCGTCGTTTTCGTTGACCACGGGCACGACGCCTAGCCCGAGCAAAAGCCTGAGCGTCTCGCGGGCATGCAGGTACTGGGACCGGTCCCAGAAGTCCAGGGGCGCCAGCAGGACCTGGCCTCCGACCAGGCCGGCGGCCGCCAACGAACGGTCATAGTGGCCCATTAATCGGCTCTGGCCCACAGCCGAAACAGCCTGCAATACCGCCGGGTCGCTCGGCCTGGGGTGCAGGCCGAGCACGGGCAAGCCGGCGGCCACCGCCCCACTGGTGACCACGACGACCTGGTCCCCCGCCAACCGAAGCTCGGCCACCTCAGCGCAAAGCTTGGCAATGGCGTGCTCGACGATCCTCCCGTCTTCGTCGGTGATCGACGAGGTGCCCACCTTGACGACGACCGTTGGGCCGGCGCCCGGCGGCATCAGTCAGGCTGCCAATCGAACTCGAACCGCCCGATACGGACCCGGTCGCCCTCCCGGGCGCCGGCCCGGGCGAGGGCGCGGTCGACCCCCAAACGGTGCAGTCGCTCCTGAGCGTAAGCCAGAGCCCCGGCGTCGGTGAGGTCCGAAAGGGCCACCGCTCGTTCCGCCTGGCGGCCCTTGACTACAAGTGACCCGTCGCTGGCCCGTTCTACGACCACGCCCGAAGCCAACGGCCGGTGGACCACCAGCCGTGTGGGCCGGGGCTGGCTGGCCCGAGCCTCCTCGACCAGCAGCGCCAGCTGGCCCAATAGCCACGGGATGCCATCACCCGTTACGGCCGATACGGCCGGGTGGCCCTCCCCCACCCAGGACTCGTCGGTGGCGATGTCAGCTCTCGAACCAACCACCAGGCGTGGCCGGCGGGCCAGGTCCGGTTGGTAGCGCTCCAGTTCGGTAAGCAACGCCAGTTCCTGCTCTTCGGGACCCCGCCCGTCATCGGGAGCCAGGTCCACCAGTACGAGCAGGGCTCTAGCCCTCTCGATATGGCGCAAAAACCGGTGCCCTAGGCCCTTGCCCTGACTCGCTCCCTCGACCAGCCCGGGGATGTCCGCCACCACGAACTCGTGCTCCTCGTAGCGCACCACCCCGAGGTGGGGTTCGAGCGTCGTGAACGGGTAACTGGCGATTTTCGGTTTGGCCGCCGAAATGCGAGAAATGAGCGTCGACTTGCCTGAATTGGGGAAACCGACGAGGGCGACGTCGGCCATCAGTTTCAGTTCCAGGTCGTACCAGGCTTCCTCGCCGAGCTCGCCCTGTTCGGCGAAGCTTGGTGCCCGCCGGCGGTTGGACAAGAACCGGGCGTTCCCTCGCCCCCCTCTCCCCCCGTGCGCCGCCAGCCAACGGGCGCCAGGTTCGTTGAGGTCGGCCAACACCATGCCTTCGAGGTCACGGACGACGGTCCCCAGAGCGACGGGGACATCCAGGTCGTTGCCGCTGCGGCCATGTTTGCCTTTGCCCTGGCCGTGGACGCCGGAGGTGGCAGCGCGGTACGGGTGGTCTTTGAAGGACAGCAACGACGCGACGTTGTGGTCGACTGTCAGCCAGACGTCACCGCCTCTACCGCCGTCGCCCCCGTCCGGCCCACCTCGAGCGACATGGGCCTCGCGGCGAAACGACACCGCGCCCGCGCCGCCGTCACCGGCCTTTACATGGATCTGGCACTCGTCAACGAACACGAACGGCTCCTCGCCGCTTTAGGAAACGGAGGGCGCCAGCAGCTCGAGGTCAGCCCCGAGCAGTGTCAGTTGCTGGACGCCGCGGCAGGCTGGATGTCCACCAGTCGCCGGCCGTTGCGGCGGGCGAAGCGGACGTGGCCGTCTACCAGGGCGAACAGCGTGTCGTCCCTCCCGCGGCCCACACCGGTCCCCGGGTGGAACCGGGTGCCACGCTGGCGCACAATGATCGACCCGGCCTTTACCGAACCGCCGGCGAACACCTTCACGCCCAGCCGCTGGCCGGCGCTGTCGCGCCCGTTGCGGGTGCTGCCACCGCCCTTGGTCTTGGACACCTCTCAAGCCTCCCTGGTGATCGCGGTCACCTCGATAACGTCGTAATGCTGGCGATGGCCCCAGGAGCGGCGCTGGCGAGTCTTGTTTTTGTAGACGAACCCGCGTACCTTCGGCCCCTTCTCCTCGCCGACCACGCGCGCCGTCACTTTGGCCCCGGAAAGCTGGGACGGGGTGGCCAGTACCGTCCCATCGTCAACCAGCAGTACGGGCGCGAACGAGACCACGTCGCCGTTGGTGGCACCCAACCGTTCGACGGTTAGCCGCTGCCCTTCTTCGACGCGCTCCTGTTTGCCACCCGTCTTGATCACCGCATACACAGGTTGGCAAGTATAACGGCAATGAGCAGAGTGCTGGGTTAGCCATGGGCCCGGCTTTGCCGCGCCCTCCCTGTGCGGGCATCAAAGTGGCCTCGATAGGCTGCCAGAGTGCCGTTGCAGCCCACCTTGGCCCGGGTAACCCTGAGGCGGTGTTCGCCTCGAAACCGTAGCTGCAATTGGACGTTCCTGGCCGCCCGCTGCCGGGCACCGACGGCAAGCATGTCAAAGAATACGAAAGGAGGGCCGTGAAATGACCGGTCCGGAAAAGGCTCATGCGGACGCGACGCTTACTTTCAACGGTACTGCCATCGAATTGCCCATCGAGGAACCGGTTATGGGACGAACAGCCGTCGACGTGTCCAGCCTCTCCCAGCACGGTCTGTCGGTCTACGACCCCGGCTATGCCGACACCGCGGCTTACCAATCGGCCATAACGTTCGTAGATGGGGAGGCGGGCCGCCTGTACTACCGCGGTTATCCCGTTGAACAGCTGGCGACGTCACATTCTTTCCTCGAGGTGGCCTACCTTCTCATCTACGGGGAACTGCCGACTGCGGAACAGGCCGACACTTTCACGGCCAAGGTGCGCGACCCGAAGTTGGCCCTGCACGTCGGTCTCGAGCGGCTCTTCGACTCCTTCCCGCAGACGATGCACCCGATGGCGATGATGGCTATCGCCACTGAAGCCTTGAGCGCCTACGCCGACGGCGCCGTCGGCTCGAACGACCGGGAAAAGATAGAGCAGGCCGGGATACGGCTCCTTTCCGCCATGCCCATATTTGCGGGCTACGCCCTTTCGACCCTGCGCGGCTTGCCCAGGGCGAAGAGCAACCGCGCCCTGGATTACGCCGAGGACTTGCTGCAGCTATGTTTCACGATCCCGGGTAGCGACTACTTGCCGGACAATGCCACCGCTCGGGCGCTCGAAACTCTCCTTGTCCTCCACGCAGACCACGAGCTCAACTGTTCGACCGCCACGCTGCGCTTGGTGGCCTCGTCGGGAGCCGGGTTTTACGCCGGTGCGTCGGCGGCCATAAACGCTCTTTGGGGACCGCTCCACGGAGGCGCAACGGAGGCGGCCATAAAAATGCTCAAGGAAATAAAGGATTCCGGGCGGCCACTGTCCTATTTCGTCGACAAGGCGAAAGACCGCAACGACCCGTTCCGGCTAATGGGGTTTGGTCATCGGGTGTACAAGACCACTGACGCCAGGGCCAAGGTTATACGGCAAGTAGCTCTGGACCTGGTGGAGAAGCTGGCCCCACAAGATCCCCTGCTGGATATCGCCTTGCGCCTGGAAGAAGTGGCTCTCGCTGATGATTTCTTCATTTCCAGGCGGCTCTACCCCAACGTGGACTTTTATTCTGGCATCGTCTACACCGCGATCGGCTTCCCCGACGAGATGTTCACCCCCATGTTCGTGGTTGGGCGCACAGCCGGGTGGGTAGCCCACTGGTTGGAGTTCATCAGCTCGGGCGCCAACCGGATCGGCCGCCCGACGCAGGTCTATACCGGGCACCGCCGAGCGCTCGGTACCAGCCCGCCACACGGCTCCGTAAACGACAAGAGGTCAATGGACAAGGAGGCAGACATATGTCACTCGAGCGGCCGGAAAGCCCAAACCCTTACGACCTGTTACCCAAGGTCGGCCGTTTCAACTTGGCCAGCGACGACATCTCCGAAGGGGCGACCAAACCGCTGGCGCACGTTAGCGACTGGGTAGGGGGCGAAAACCACAGCCCCGAGCTGCATTGGTCAGGCTTCCCGCCCGAGACCGAGGGTTTCGCCGTTACGTGCTTCGACCCGGACGCGCCCACTGCCAGCGGCTTTTGGCACTGGGCCGTCGTCGGCCTCAGCAATGAGGTGACGGAGCTTCTTCGCGGGGCCGGTGCCGCCGGGGGTAAGAGCCTGCCGGCCGGGGCGTTCATGCTGCGCAATGACGCGGGGACCAAAGCCTACATGGGGGCGGCGCCGCCGAAGGGTGACCGCCGGCACCGCTATATCTTCGCCGTGCACGCCCTTGACACAGCCGACCTCGGCGTAGACGAGGCTGCCACCCCGGCCATACTCGGGTTCAACCTGACCTTCCATACCATCGCCCGCGCCACCCTGACGGCGCTGTACCAGGTCGAATAGCCCCTGAAGCGGCTTCGGGAAACTTCTTTAGAGCAGGGACTCGTCGAAGACGATGCCACGACCTCCGCAGGTCGGGCACGTCTCCGAATAAGACTCCACCAGCCCTTCGGAGATGCGCTTGCGGGTCATCTCCACCAGGCCGAGCTCAGAGATATCGAAGACCTGTGAGCGCGTCTTGTCCCTGGCCAGCGCTTCCCTGAAGGTGCGGATCACCTCGGCCCGGTTGGACAGGATCTCCATGTCGATGAAGTCGATGACGATGATCCCGCCGATGTCGCGCAGGCGCAACTGCCGGGCGATCTCGTCGGCTGCTTCGAGGTTGTTCCGGAACACGGTCTCTTCGAGGTTGGAGGACCCGACGTTCTTGCCTGTGTTGACGTCGATGACTGTCAGCGCTTCTGTGCGCTCGATGATGATGGACCCGCCCGAGGGCAACCAGACCTTGCGGTCCAAGGCCTTGTGCACCTGCTCGTGCACCCGGAACCGCTCGAACAGCGGCAACGGTTCTTCGGCCGGGTCGACCAGCTCGACGCGGTCAGCCAGCTCGGGCGTGATGCTGGTGACGTACTCCTTGACCTCGTCGAACAGCTTGTGGTCGTCTATAACGACGCCCCGGTAGTCGCGGTTGAACTCCTCCCGGATGACCCGGACGGCGAGGTCCGGCTCCCGGTAGAGCAGCTGAGGTGCTCTTGACGCCTTGGCCAGCTGCTGGACTTGCTCCCACTGGCGCAACAACCGGGCCACGTCGCGACCGAGCTCGTCGGCGCTGGCCCCCTCGGCCGCCGTCCGCACGATAAGGCCATGGCCCGCGGGGCGGATGTCGTCGAGGATCTTGCGCAGCCGCCGACGCTCGTCGTCACCGAGCCGCTTGGAAATGCCGTAGGTCTCGCTGTCCGGGATGAGCACGACGAAGCGGCCGGGTAAAGACACCTCCTGGGTCAGACGAGCGCCCTTGGTCCCGATCGGGTTCTTGGTCACCTGGCAGATGATGCTCTGGCCAGTCCGGAGCAACTGTTCGATCCGGGCATCGCTGGCGGCCCCGCCGAGGCGGCCGCGGGTGGGCTTGGCCCCGTCGTCGTTCGCCGGCCGCTCCACCTCATCATCGTCGAAGCGGAGATCACCCCGATAAAGGACGGCGTTCTTTGGCGTACCGATGTCGACGAAAGCCGCCTCCATGCCGGGGAGGACGTTTTGGACGCGGCCGAGGTAGATGTTCCCGTCGATCTGAGTCGAGTCGTCAGCGGGGCGCGAGACGTAGTGCTCGATGAGAGTCCGGCCCTCGAGGACGGCTATCTGCGTAGCCGTGGGGCCGACGTGGACGACCATGAGGTAGCGACCCAAAGGCCGGTTACGTCGTTCCTGGCCTCCCCGGCGAGACGTGCCCTCCGGCGCCCGGTCCGGCGTCCGGCCAGACGCCTGGGCCGTCCGGGCCTGGCCCCCTGGGGCCTGGCCCCCTGGGTGCTGGCCCGCTTGGTTCTGGCCCGCTTGGTTCTGGCCCGCTTGGTTCTGGCCCGCTTGGTTCTGGCCCGCTTGGTTCTGGGCGGTTGGGTTCTGGGCGGTGGGGTTCTGGCCCCCCTCGCTGCGGGGCCGACGACGGCCGCCCGAGAGGCTGGCGTTAGCGGGAACGTTGGCCGGAGCCGTCGAGGTCGCGGCCCCGACGGCGGCGGCCGCGATGCTTGGCCCGTTCGTCGAGCCGTTGTCCAGTTCGCCTCCCTCGCCAGGCTCGCCCTTGCGCCGGCGCGGGCGCCGGTCCTGGGGGCCCATACGTGTCAGGTGTCGTGGTGGCTACCTCGTCGGAGCGCTCCCCGGCACGGGCGCGCCCAGCCAAGGTCACCTCGGTGCCCGCCACGAGGTCCTTGCGCACCCTGCGCTTGGTGACCGGAGGGGATCCGGGACGGGTGTCCCCGATCTTCGGTTTGGGTGGGGGCGGAGCGGGAAGGACCTCAGCCACCACCGGCGCCGCATCCGCCGGCTCGTCGCGGTCCTCCTCGTCCGGTGGGCCGACCACGGACATGCCCGTATGCCGGCCCCGGCCGCCGCGAGAACCTCGCCGGCGGCGACGAGAAACCTTTGTTACCGCACTATCTGGCGTTAGCGCACCGTCCGGGCCCGAGCCGTCCACGGCCCCATTGCCCTCGGGGCGACCCGAAGCTGAGGCTTCATGTGAGCGCTCACGTCCGATGGGGGACCAATCGCGTTGCTGGTCGTCCATCGCAGGCTTCTCTTCCCCGTCCCGGCCTGACGCGGCCGGTTCGGAGCTGGCGTTGCCTGCTTCGCCAAGCACTGGTTCCGACATTGAAACTTTCCCTTCGAAACAGGCGCGCTCCGGAGCGCGCCATGCGCACGTCGCGACCGGGACGCCTGGTGACGTCCCCGGCCGAGCAGCGGGATCCCAGCCGCGCGCCGTCGCGCCTTATCGTTAAACAAAATCGCCGGTCCACGCCAAGACCCAGCCTTGCAGTAGGTGTGGGCTCTAGCTGCGCCGAGCTCACCCCGGTAGGCCTGGCCGACCCGCACGAGCTGCTCGCCACAGCAGCTCCCCGCGTTTCTCGTCCTCTCGCAAGACTGCTGCAGAGGCGGGACCACAGCCGGCTCATGTGCACGCACCAAGAGCGTCTGAGCGGCTTGTCCCGAACGAGGTCATCCCAACACCCGAGTGTAGCGACCAAGCACCGCCAAACTTAGGGACAAGCTGAAAGGCAGCTAAGCGTACGGTAAGCGACGCCGAAAAACCAGCACCGCCCGGTCAGCGGGCAGCCATCAGCCGCCGGCCCCGGGTCGTCAGGCGAAACGGCGCATACCCACGTTGACGACCAGGCCGATGGCCACCCAGTCGACGACCATGGAAGACCCGCCGTAACTCATAAACGGCAAGGTGATCCCGGCCACCGGCATGATGCCCATGGTCATGCCGACGTTCTCGAACACCTGGAACATGAGCATGGCCAGTACCCCGACGCATATCAGCGTCCCGGCCAGGTCTCGGGATACCACCGATGCTCGCCATGACCGCCACACCACCACCCCGAACAGGACCAATAGCAGCGCGGAGCCCACAAAGCCAAACTGTTCTGCCATGGCCGTGAAGATGAAGTCCGTGTCCTGGTTGGGGACGTAGGACAGGTTGGTCTGTGGGCCTTTGAAGAGCCCTTTACCGCCGATACCCCCGTCTGCGATGGCGGCTTTGGACTGGTCCAGGTTGTACTCGATGGAGGCGGCATAGGGGTTGCTGGCGTTGTTGGTGGTGGCCACTCCGCTGGGCGCCGTAAGGAACGTTATGAGGCGGTCCTTCTGGTACTGCTTTAAGACGCCGGTCTCCGAGACGCCCCCGATGGCGACCACAGCCAGGATGGCCAGCACCGCCATATGCCGGCCCTTGGTCCCGGCCATCAAGAGCATCCCGATCATGACGACGGCCAGCACCATGGCGCTGCCGAGCGCGTCCTGTTTGTAGATGAGCAAGAAGGGCAGCACCGAAAGGGCCAGCACCAGTGCGATCACACGGCCCGTCACGTTGCCCTTCCGGCTGGCCAGCAGCGCGGCCAAGGAGATGATGAACGTGACCTTCACCACTTCGGCCGGCTCGACCTCGATGCTCCCGACCTGGATCCACGACGTGGCGCCCAGTGTCGTGCGCCCGATGGCCAGCGTGGCCAGGAGGAGCAGGATGCTGCCGACGTACAGCACCGGCGCCCATGAGAGGTAGCGGCGGTAGTCGAAGAAGATGGTGACCAGGAAGGCCGCGAATGCGATAAAGGCGTACGTCAGCTGCTTGGTCATCTCGGACTTGGGGTTGGCACCGGCGGCGGCCAGGGGGACGCGAGTAGTCGAATAGATCATCAGCACCCCGAGCGCCGTTAGCCCCGCGGCCGCCGCGATCAGCAGGACGTCAACGTGGCGCCAGGCTGGCGAGGCCACCGGGCGCCGGGGTACCGAGGTGGTGGAACCGGGCGCCGATGCGGGAAGAGTGGTGAGCGCCATCAGCCGGCAGCCCCGCCATTGGCATAAGTGGTGGTGGAAGAGGTGGTGCTCGAGCACGGTGACCCGGCGACCGTCGTACTGGTCGTGGACGGGGACGCGCCGTAGAGCGTCGTCGTGGTCGACGACGACGGCGGGGCGCACGACCCCTGTTGCGCCGCTTGGTTGAGCCCGAACAAAGACGTGTACTCCTCGGCCACCGCCGGAGCAGCCACGGATGCGCCGTAGCCGGACTGTTCGAATACGGCGTCCACGACAAACCGGGGGTCCGAAGCGGGGGCGAAACTGGCGAACACCGACGTGTCCTGTTTGTAAGACGGCCATGTGACAGCGCCGGGAGCGCACGTCGTGTACGGAGCGCAGTAGTCGTCGACCTGTGCCGTACCCGTCTTGCCGGCCACGGGGTACTGGGCCAGCGGGAAGCTGGTGAAGGCGTTATACGCAGTACCGCTCTGGTTGGCCGTCACGCCCTCGAACCCCTGGAGCATGGCCTGTCTGCCATTACCGGCCGGGACGTTCACGTGGTCCTTCACTTGTGCGCGGAAGACCTTGAGGAGCTTGCCGTTGGGCCGGTCGGCCCGGCCCGGGGCCTCGACCGCCAGGGCGATGTCGGGCACGTAGAGGGTGCCTCCGTTGGCGAAGGTGGCGTAGGCGTTGGCCAGTTGCACCGGCGTGACCGAGTCCTGGCCCTCACCGATGGCCTCCTGGACCTCGAATCCCGGCTCCCATACCCCGTCGGGGTAGTCCTTCGGGTACTGCTGATGCTCGTTGGCCACAACCTGGGCGTCCGGGACGATACCGGGGTTTTCGGCCGGGAGGTCGATGCCGCTGAAGTGGCCGAAGCCGTATTGAGAAGCGACGGCCTGGAGGGGGTCAGGGCCTTTGAGAAGGCGTCCCGAGTCGTATGACTGCCAAAACTGACCGCCCAGACTGTAAAAGTAGGTGTCGCTCGACTCGGTGAGCGCCTGCGCCAGGTCCACTGATCCCAGCGGCAGGTTGTCGTCGTCGTGGAAGGTTTGGCCGCCAATGGAATAGCTGCCGTTGTCGTCGTAATAGGCGTAAGGCGACCGTAAGCCGTAACGCATCATGGCCGTGGCCGTGACCATCTTCCAGGTCGAACCGGGGGCGTACCCGGTAGAAATGGCCCGGTCGATAAGAGGAAAATCATTCTGGGGGTTGTTGTAGAACTTCCACTTCGTTTCGCTGATGCCACCAAGGAAATCGGAGGGGTTGTAGTCGGGGTACGTGGCCAGCGCCAGCACCTGGCCGTTGCGGGGGTCTTCGACGACCATTGATGCTCCAGGAGCGCGGAAGTCCTCACCGCTCACTGTGTCCCTCATGCCCCGTGCCCTCAGTACCCAATCGTTCAATGCTTGCACTGCGGCCCGCTGGTCATTTAACGAGATGGAAAGGATGACGTTGTCCCCCGGGACCGGGGGGCGGTAGCTAAGTAGCCCAAGGACTTGGCCTTGCGAGTCCACCTGCACCTTCTCTACTCCCGGCGTACCCCGCAGGTAGCGTTCGAAGCTCGACTCCACGCCGGCCTGGCCGATCAAGGACGTCGTCTGGTAGCAGGGGATCCCTGGCCCGCACTGTTCCTTCTCGGTCTCTGCATACTCGGGCCCGGTGATCCCGCTGACATAGCCAACGATGTTGGCGGTGGTCTCGCCCTGGGGGTAGTAGCGGACCGGTTCGGCCTGGACAGTGACGCCTGGCAGCAGGGACTGGTTCTCGTCGATGCCGAGGACGACGGCGTTGCTCACGCCTGTTTTCACGGGCACAGACTGGTACGGGCTGTACTGGACGTTATTGATGGCCGCCTTGACCTCGGCGGTGGGTTCGCCGAGCAGGGCCGAAAGCTCGCCCACGATGGCTGGGTGGGCGGCCTCTGCGCCCGGGGCTACCGTCACCACCTGCTCGATTTTGTTGCCGGCCAGAAGAACCCCGTCGCGGTCGAAGATTTCACCCCGTGGTGCCGGGAGCAACACGGTCTCGATCCCTTGCCCTGCCACGGATTTCACCGCCACCGTGTTGGCCTCGACACCCTGGAGGTACCAGAGCCGTCCGAACAAGGCTGCGAACAGGCACACCACGACGACCAAGACGGCCGTCGCCCGCAGCCGAGGAGAATACCGGGGCGAGTTCTGCTCGGACGAGGGCGCCGAGGGCGGTTGGGCCATCGGGTTACCCTACCTTTGCCCGCACCCGCCGGCGCCGTCGGCTGCGAACACTCCCGCGCCGCCGGCTAGGTAGGTCTGAGGCGGCGACGGGGGTGCCGGCGGTCATCGCAGGAGGGGCCGCCGTGCGTGCCACCAGCGCCCAGTACATCAACCCCACCGCTGGCAACGAGAACAGGGCGGCGTACGTGGCCTCGATGACGACCACCTCGACCAACCATCGTTTGCCCGGCGCCACCAACTGGGCCTGCCCAACGAGGTACCCGATGATGACGAAGAGGACTACGCCCAGTGCGGTGCCGGCAGCAGCGATGGCGGGGACGAGCGCCAACCGCAAACGCAAGAAGTTCGTCCTGGCCCAACCGGCGGCAAACCCAGCCAGGCAGCAGGCCAGAGCGGACAACCCGAAAGGCGTGTTCTGCAAGAACAGGTCGCTGAGCAGGCCGGCCGCAAACCCGACCACGGCTCCCTCATCGGGGCCTCCTACGTACCCGGCGCAGACGGCCAACAGCAACATGAAATCGGGAGCGACGTTGTTGACCCGCAAGTCCGCCGCGAAGGTGGTCTGGGCCAAGATGCCCAGGAGCAACACGACCACGACCTTGAGGCCGGTCTTCACCAACCGTCCGGTCACTTTTAGGGCACCACCCGGCGCGGCCCAGCTATCGGCGGCACCACTCAGCGCTCGGGACAAACAGGCACGTGCTCAGCCCGTTTGCGGCGACCAAAGCAGTACTCGTGCGAACTGCAAGTTGGACAGGTTTACGTAGGGCTTGGCCGCCAGGGAGAGCTGGAGCCCCCCCGGGGGGGCGAAGACCGAGGCCACGGTGCCGACGGGTATCCCCGGGGGGAAGCGCTCCCCCTGGAGCCCACTTGTAACCAGGGCATCGCCCCGCTTGACATGGGCACCGACTTCGACGTTCTCCACCTGGAGGAGGTTGCCCTGGCCCTCGCCCGCCGCGGCGCCAACTATCCCGCTGCTCACCACCCGTACGCCCACAGTGAAGCTCGGGTCATCGAGCAGAGTTACCGTCGCCAAATGGGTGGAAACAGTCGTAATGCTGCCGATCAGCCCACCGGCCGAGACGACGGGCTGCCCAACCGTTACCCCTGAGCTGGCTCCGCGATTTATCTCAATTGATTGTTCGAAGTTGGCGCTGCCGATATCTATAACTTCCGCAGCTACGCTCGGGATTTTACCCAAATAGCTCAAGTGCTCCTGCGAAAGTACCTGTTGTGACTGGGTCATCTCACTTTCAGCCTGGACAAATGATGTCTGTTCGGAGCTGAGCTCTTGGCGCAGCACCCCGTTTTCTTTTTGCAAAGTCCCGTAGTTCGCGGCCCCGTACAAGAAATTCCCAACCGGCTCGAGCGCAGAATGCACGTCCGACTGAAAAGGATTGGCCACGTCGCGCGCGTAGGAACGGACCTGGTTGAAGATCCCTTCACTGCTATTGCGGTCCGACAGCGTGATCAGGGTCACGCCGAGCAGCACAAGCACCAGCAACAAAAACCGGCCGCGGGGGCGCCGGGGGGCAGCCACTGCTGCGACAGCCTACCTGGAACTAGTCATGAGCACGTCAGACAGGACTCCGAGCTGTTCGAGGCACTGGCCGCTCCCGAACGCGACCGAGTGCAGCGGGTTGTCGGCAATCACTATCGGCATGCCCGTCTCAGCGGCCAGCCTGGCATCGAGGCCGTGCAACAAAGCGCCGCCACCGGTCAGGACGATGCCCTGTTCCATGATGTCTGCGGCCAACTCGGGCGGTGTCTTGTCGAGAGTTACCTTGACCGCATCGACGATCGCCTCTACCGGCTCTTCGATCGCCTCCCGGATCTCCTCCGTGGTAGTGACGATCGTCTTGGGGAGACCGGAGATGAGGTCACGGCCCCGGATTTCTGCGCTCACCTCGTCCTGGAGCGGGCAGGCCGAACCCAGCGCGATCTTGATCTCTTCGGCCGTACGCTCCCCGAGCGCCAGGCTGTACTCCTTTTTGATAAACGCGATAATGGCCTCGTCGAGCTCGTCCCCGGCAATGCGCACCGACTGGCTCGTAACTATGCCCCCCATCGAGATCACAGCTACCTCGGTCGTCCCGCCGCCTATGTCCACCACCATGTTGCCGGTCGGTTCGTGCACGGGCAAGCCGGCCCCGATAGCGGCGGCCATGGGTTCCTCGATGATCCACGCCTGGCGGGCACCCGCGGCCTCGGCCGCGTCCATGACAGCCCGCTTCTCGACCCCGGTCACCCCCGACGGGACGCATATCACCATTTCGGGCTTCGACAAACGGCTCGGGTGGACGCGCCGGATGAAGTAAGCCAGCATCTTCTCGCAGATCTCGAAGTTGGCGATGACGCCGTCGCGGAGCGGGCGGACAGCTTGGATATGGGCGGGTGTGCGCCCGATCATCCTCTTGGCCTCAAGGCCCACGGCCAGCGGGCGGGCGTCGCGTGCATCGATGGCGACAACGGACGGTTCGTTCAGTACGATGCCACGCCCCTGCAGGTAGACAAGGGTGTTGGCCGTACCGAGGTCCACTGCAAGACCCCGCCTGAATGATGAAAAAAGTCTGTCGCGCACGATGTGGCTGCCTCCTGGGCGCCGCGGGTCCGACTAAGGCTAACGCGAGAGGGGCGGTGGCGCCAACGCAGCCTGGGCCGCCTGAAGAGAGGATTAAGGACGTTCCCCGAGGTCACAGGTCGGGGAAGAACACTCCCACCTCTCGCCGGGCGGACTCTGCCCCGTCGGAGCCGTGCACCAGGTTTTCCTCGGTGGTGAGGGCGAGGTCACCCCGGATGGTGCCCGGGTCGGCGTTGGCCGGGTTGGTCGCCCCGATGGTGCGCCTGACCACCTGCCATGTGCCAACCGGGCCCCCGACGGCCATAACCAGGACCGGGCTCCTGGTTATGTACTCGATCAACCCTTCGTAGAAAGGCTTGCCCTGGTGCTCCTGGTAGTGGACCGCCGCCGTCTCCTTGTCCAGGAGCCGCAGCTCAGCCCGCACCAGCCGCAATCCTCGCCGTTCCAGGCGGGCGATGATGTCCCCGACGAGGCCTCGCTCAACCGCGTCGGGCTTGCAGATAACGAGGGTCAGCTCTGCGTCGGCGCCTGAATTGCCACTCATCGTTTCACCGCGGGCCCATTCCTTGACGAGCTCCTCGTCGTTGGGCCGGTCATCGCTAGATGTGTCATGGCTGGTTCACCAGGGTGCGAGGTTAGCGGGCCCAGCGACCAACCTGGCTTAGCCGCATCTTGGGACCAACTCAGTTGAACCAACCCAGGTTGAACCAACTCAGTTGAAACGGGCACTTGGCTCGAGGCCAGCCGCCCCCATCAGCAACGCCCGTGCCGCCCCGACCACGTAGAGCGAACCGGTAACCAGGACCAGCTCCTCCGGGCCGGCCTGGCCCAGCGCCACCTCCAGCGCTTCGGCGACGGAACCGGCCACCGTGGCATGGGCACCCAGGGAGCGGACGGCGTCGGCCACGTCCTCAGCCGGCTGAGCCCTGGGCGATGGTGGCGGGCAGGTCACGACCAGACGGGCCTTGGGCGCGTCGAGGGCCGTCAGCATCTCCACCGGGTCTTTTCCTCCGAGCATGCCGACCACCATCACGCGCGAACGTTCAGCGCCGAACTCCTCGCTCACCGCAGCCGCCGATGCCCGGGCGCCGGCCACGTTCTTGGCCCCGTCCAGCACGACCACGGGTCGTTGCGCTATGACCTCGAGCCGGCCCGGTGAGCTGGCCATGGCCGCTGCCTCCGCCACGATCTCATGGTCCAGGGGACCGCCAAAAAACGCCTCCGCCCCCACTAGGGCGTCCAGGAAATTATCGGCCTGATAGCGGCCATGAAGGTGGAGGTAGACCCCTTCGTACCGTTCGGCCGGGGTGCGCAGGTCGACCAACCGGCCCCCGACAGCCACGGCGTTGGACTCGACGGCGAAATCCCGCCCCGCCAACCAGATGGTCTCGGGGCGCTCTGATAGGAAGATGTCGTAAAGGGCGGGGTCAGTTTCGGACAGGACCAGGGTGGCGCCGGCCTTGACGATGCCCGCCTTTTCCCCGGCGATGTGCTCCCGGGTGGGGCCGAGCAGTTCGGTATGGTCCAGCGCCACGTTGGTGACGATCGACACGGCTCCATCAGCGATGTTGGTGGCGTCCCAGCGACCCCCCATGCCTACCTCCACGACCGCTACGTCCACGGGCCGGTCGGCAAAGTACCGGAAAGCAGCCGCGGTCAAAAGCTCGAACCACGTGGGCCGCCCAAAGTCGCCAATGATGGGCTCGAGGTTGGCCAGATCCGTCAGTACTTCCGCCAAATCCTCGTCACTGATGGGCTCGAGGCCAACCATGATGCGCTCGTTGATTTTCTCGAGGTGCGGGCTGGTAAAGGTGCCGACCTTCAAACCCATCGAAATAAACAACTGGCTCAATGCTCGGGCCGTCGACGTCTTCCCGTTTGTGCCGGTTATGTGGACGACGGGTTGAGAACTCTGAGGGTCCCCTATGAGATGGGCCAGGCGCCGCATCCGCTCGGGGTTTGGGGCCTGGAGGCGCCGGTCCGCCAAAATGCGCTCGAGGTTCTGGTGGCGGTCGAGCCACGCCAGTGCCTCACCTAGGTTCATTTGAGGCGTTGAAACCCGAGTTAGCTGGCCGCCCGGCGAGCCCTTGGCTCCTTGTGGACGACATCGGTCCGTGGCACCAGGGTGGGGGCGACCCGCTCGAGCACAACCGACCGGTCGATGACGCACTTACCGATGTCGGAACGGCTCGGGAGGTCGTACATGACCTCCAATAGCACTTCTTCGAGGATGGCTCGGAGACCGCGTGCCCCGGTCCCCCGTAGCATCGCCTGCTCGGCCACAGCCTCGAGGGCGTCCGAACTGAACTCCAGTTCGACGCCGTCGAGTTCGAACACCTTCCGATATTGCTTCAGGAGCGCGTTTTTCGGCTCCGTCAGGATGCGGATGAGCGCTTGCTTGTCCAGGGTGGCAACCGTCCCGATCACCGGCAGGCGGCCCACGAACTCGGGGATCAGCCCAAACTTCAACAGGTCCTCGGGCAGGACGTGGGCCAAGAGCTCGTCCTCGTCGGCCTCATGCGCCCGGCGGATCTCGGCCCGGAAGCCGATCCCCTGCCGACCCAAGCGGCTTTGCACGATGCGGTCCAGGCCGGCGAAGGCGCCACCACAAATGAAAAGGACATTGGTCGTGTCGATCTGGATGAACTCTTGATGAGGGTGCTTGCGCCCACCCTGAGGGGGCACGGACGCCGTCGTCCCTTCCAGGATTTTGAGCAGCGCCTGTTGGACGCCTTCACCTGAGACATCACGAGTAATCGAGGGGTTCTCGCTCTTGCGGGCGATCTTGTCGATCTCGTCGATGTAGATGATGCCCGTTTCTGCTTTTTTGATGTCGTAATCAGCAGCCTGGATGAGCTTGAGCAAGATGTTCTCGACGTCTTCACCTACGTAGCCGGCCTCCGTCAGGGCGGTCGCATCAGCGATGGCGAACGGGACGTTGAGCATTTTGGCCAGCGTCTGGGCCAGGAAGGTCTTGCCACAACCAGTGGGCCCGAGCAACAGGATGTTGGACTTCTGCAACTCGACGTCGCCGTCGGCATACCCGCCCGCCTGCACACGTTTGTAGTGGTTGTAGACGGCGACCGAGAGGATTTTCTTGGCCCGCTCCTGGCCGATCACATAGTCATTCAGGAAATTGAAAATCTCGGTTGGTTTGGGGAGCTCATCGAAACGAACCTCAGTGGGCTCAGAAAGCTCCTCCTCGATGATGTCATTACAAAGGTCGATACATTCGTCGCATATATAGACGCCCGGCCCGGCTATGAGCTTTTTGACTTGCTTTTGCGACTTCCCGCAAAAAGAGCATTTGACAAGCTCGCTCGATTCGCCGAACTTGGCCATCCCTGCTCCTCGCTGCTCAGGCTACGCCGGCGGCCTGGGGTACGCCGGCTAGCTCGCGGGTCGTTATCACTTCATCAATAATGCCGTATTCGCGGGCCTCAGCGGCACTCATTATGAAGTCCCGGTCTGTATCAGATGCCACTTTCTCGAGCGTTTGGCCAGTATCGAGACCGATCATCTCGTTGAGCAAGTCACGCATGCGGACGATCTCTTTGGCCTGGATCTCGATGTCCGCCGCTTGGCCAGCCGCGCCCCCATAAGGCTGGTGGAGCAGGATCCGGGCGTGGGGCAGGGCGTAGCGCTTCCCTTTGGTGCCGCCCGCCAGTATCACGGCCGCCGCTGAGGCGGCCTGACCGTAACAGAACGTCGAGATGTCGTTGCGCACGAACTTCATCGTGTCGTACACCGCGAACAGGGCGGTGATGTCGCCGCCGGGCGAATTGATGTAGATGCTGATGTCCTTATCGGGGTTTTTGTACTCGAGGTACAACAACTGGGCGCACACCGCGTTAGCGACATAGTCGTCGATCGGCGTGCCGAGGAAGACGATGTTCTCTTCGAGCATCCGCGAGAACAGGTCGTAGCCCCGCTCCCCCCGGTTGGTTTGCTCAAAGATGCCAGGGACATGGTACTGGCTTACGACTTTCACCTGGCACCTCCAGTTGTCACCCGGTCGCTCCTCACTCGTCCTCGGCACTAGCGCCGGCGCCAGTGCCGCTCGAGGCAGTGACCTCGGCACCGGTACCTGCCGAAGCCTCACTGAGAATTGGTTGACCAGGTAGGTCATTGTCAGCCGCCGTCTGGCTATCTCGTTGTAGCAGCGCCCGGTCCACCGGGTTGCCCTCCTCGTCGATTATCTCGGCGTGTTCCACTAGCCAGTCGAAGGCCTTACTCTTCTTTAGATCCGAGCGTACCGCGAGACGCTGCCCTCCGCGCTCGACCTGTTGTTTGAAAGTGGCGGCGGGGACTCCTGCTTGTTGGGCCAGGCGGTCCATGAAGTCGTCAAGTTCGGCTTCCGACGGTTCGATGCCGACCGCTTCCGCCACCGACCGCAGGGCCAGGTCACCTTTTACATTGGGGACCGACTGCTCGCGGAGCTGGGCGATGACCTCCTCAGTGGTGCGCCCCAGCGCTTCGAGGTAGCGCGGCAGTGGAATGCCCTGGCTGTCGAGCCGGCGCCCTAGGTCCTCGGCGCTGCGCCGCGTCTCTGCATCTACCAGGACCTCAGGCGGCTCCTCGTCCACCAGCGCCACCAGCGCCTCGAGCGTCCCGTTGCGAAGGGTGAACGCTGACTGCACACGTTTGCTCTCTGTGAGTCGCTTCTCGATGTCCTCCCGCAGCTCTGCCAGGGAGGAAAACTCGGACGCCTCGGAGGCCCACTCGTCGGTGGCCTCAGGCAGGATCTTCTCCTGGACCTGCTTGACCACTACTTCGCACCTGCACCGGGCTGTCCCCGATCTGCGCTTCGAAGTTGACGGTGTCCCCCGCTTTCGCCCCCGGCAGGTGCTCGTCCAGCTCTGGCAGGTCGTTGCCCGCCCCCAGCTCGACTGAGTAGTCGGTGAAGGACATCCCCGGTACGGGTTGGCCGTCGCGCGTGGCTGTCATGTCGATGACGACGCTGTCCCCGCTGCGGGCCTCCCGCTCGACCGGCCCGAGCTCGGCAAAGTTGCCCCTTAACCGGTCCAGCTGGGCCTGGATGTCCTCTTCCTTCACGACCGGGCTCGGCACTGTCACCTTGAGGGACTCGTACCCGACCAGCTTCAGCTGGGGCCGGACCTCCACCACGGCGTCGAAGGCCAAGGGGCCTTCGTCCTTGCCCGCAGTGACCTCGATCTCGGCCTCGTTGATGATGTCGACGGCCTTGTCACGAACGGCCCGGTCGTACCAGACCGGGATGTGGTCCTCCAGCGCCTGCTGACGTACGGCCGGCTTACCGATCCTCGCCTCGAGCACAGGCCGGGGCGTCTTTCCCGGCCGAAAACCAGGAACGCGCAGCTCCTTGGCAAACTTGGCGAACGTCTCGTCGATGGCCTTCTCGACGTCGGCTTCTTCCACCTCGACGGAGAGCTTGACCTTGTTGCCCTCCAGCGGAGCCACTTGGGCCTTCATATGAGATGCGGAGCCTACCTCGCCCCGACGGGTAGGGGGGTTACGCCCGGCGGTGAACTCGGCCAATGAAGGCCGTACCGACCTTTGCGACCCACCGCAAACCGTCGGCCCGGCTGGCTGCCACCCCGGTCACGCAGGACATCAACGGCACTCTTGGCTCCCCTTCGCCCAGCGGCTCGGCATTCATTAGAGGCCCCGGCCCACCCACAAGCCTTCGGGTCCTTGCGGCCACATCAACGCAGTCCGTAGCAGCAATGCCGGCGTGGCCACTGTTTGTGTTGCAACTCTCGGGTTTTGATGCCAGGTGCACGCGGCGGCCCGAGCGTGACCGACAAGGATGACTGTGGAACTGCCGGCCGCACCCTCGCCGGCCTGGCCCCGGTACGGGCCCGGTTCTCGCTAATAACTAGGCCGTAATTTCAAGGGCGATATGTCTTCCGCCTTTTCCTGACAGAGGGTGGCGCGTTCTCACCTAGTCGTGAGGCTAAGCCAGCCCTCGGCCGGCGTCTCTCGGCCCGGGGCGCGGCCCGCGCTGGCTGAAGCCGGTTCGTCTGTCCGGGACCTGAGCGGGGCGACCGGCCCCGGCTCGCGGCGCGGGGAGGCGCCGGCTCCGGGAGGACGGCAACTCTGGGTGCGGGCCGGCGCCGGCTTCCCCCCGCCGACCCTGGCTCTCGGCCCGGCAGGCGCCGGCTTCCCCCCCCCGCCGACCCTTGCTCTCGGCCCGGCAGGAGCCGGCTTTCGGTGCAGAACCTTGCTCTCGGCGCGATTTTGGCCCAGAAACGGCAAAAAGCACGCCGAGAATGACAAAGCGCGCCCAAAGAGGCGTCATCATGCCATCATGCTCTCGTCAAGGGTGGGAAGCTACGCGCAGGACGGCTATTAGGCCCGTCGGATCGTCGGACGCGGTACCATCGCCTTCGACTGCTTCTACCTAAGCGGCCGGGGAGTAGCGCAGTTGGTAGCGCACCTGCTTTGGGAGCAGGAGGCCGGGGGTTCAAGTCCCCCCTCCCCGACTTAATAAGTCCTCATAAATGGCGGTATATCCGAGTTCTATCGCTACGGCCAGACCCGTCGTGCGCGTTGTGTGCGCGATCGTGCGCGACGGGGCAGCCTTTCTCCATGCCTACGCGACGCCTCTTCGGGAGCGTTCGCAAACTGCCGTCGGGCCGATGGCAGGCCAGCTACTGGCACAAGGGCGAGCGGCATGTGGCTCGCGAGACTTTCGCAGTCAAAACCGATGCATTCGCGTTCTTGTCCACAAAGGAAACGGACATCCTGAGGGGCGAATGGGTCGACCCGAGCGCGGGCAAAATTGCCTTCGCTGACTTCGCTAGCCAGTGGCTCACCAACCAAAGCCACCTGCGCCCACTGACCGTAGAGCTATCTACTGGCTCTCACATAAACGCGACGTTCGGACAGCGTCAGCTGTCAGCTATCACCAACAGTCAGGTGGTCGCGTGGTACAGGGCACTGGCTGCGAGGCTCCCTGGAACGGCGCCCAAGGCGTACCGCCTAATGGCTGGAATCATGCGCGCAGCCGTTCACGATGGGTGCATCGTTCACAGCCCTGTTGAAGTCAAGGGCGCTGCGAAGGAACCGTCCCAGGAGCAAGCGATCCCTACAATCGCCGAAGTCGAGGCACTCGGCTTGGCCGTGCCCGAGCTGTATCAAGCCATGGTGCTCATTGCCGCCTGGTGCGGCCTTCGCTTTGGCGAACTCGTCGCCCTACGGCGTGACCGGGTGGATTTATGGCACGGAAAGATCAGGGTCGCCGAGACGGTGACGGAGCTTTCAAGCGGCGAGCGCTTTGCCGGTCGGCCAAAGACGGCATTCTCGGCGACGAGGCGGCGGACATGGCGCTGGGTCACCCCAAGGTGTTCGGCGAGTTGGTCGATGGTGAGGAGGTGAGGAAGTGAGGCTGCGTCTGGCATCGGTTCTCCTGCGGTCCACTTATTGCAGCTCGCAACAGTGGCACAGGAATCTCCCTCACCGCTGATATTCCGATGGTGCCCATAATTGGCTGTTGGCGACAACTGCGGCCATCTCGTGCCGTCTGGGCACGCGTGGAGACATCTACAGACACGAATATTTTTCTTGACGGTCTTCAGCCATCGCCGGATGCCCGGTCAGCGCTAATCCAGCTACTGCGTGGCGTCACCCTCAAGCGCTACCCGTCCCAAAAGGACCGACCACCGCACAAGCACCTTCGGGCATCACGAGCCCGTTGGGCTCCGGCACCCCGCCACCGATCAGCACCGCCTCCGCACTCAAATCGCTCGTCATCGAAGTTTGCGGCCTCGCCACTTCGACCCACTCACTCATTTCCCCAATATCCTTCTTTACCGTTAAGGACCACTATTGCCCGCCCACCAAGAAGCCCCTTCCAGTCTCTGAGTTTTATCGGTATAACTACAAAAGGCCTTTGACACGTTTGCAACGTACCGTTGCCAAAAGCGCCTGATGTCGGGAGTGAGCAGGAGCGCGACGTGGCGTGGATGAGAATGATGGGGGCTCACTCCGTCGCCTACCACGAGCACACTTTGGCAGGCCGGGGCGACGACGCGGTGGCCAACGCCCTCGACTATTACTCCTCCCGGGGCTCGTGAGCGTCCCAGCGACTCGAAGAAAGTTGCAACCGACGCGCCGGTCAAAGCATTACCAACAGCGTGAAGGGGACGCGCACCGAGGCGACCACGAATGTCCTAGCCGAAACCCGCACCTTCCACTGCAAACCTTCGGGCCGTCCCGGTGGCCCTTCTCGGCTGAAAGTGGGCAGGGCTCCAGCTAGAGGCAAACAGGCAAGGCGTGAGGCCTCCCGATGGGCCGCTGTGGCCAGCTGCACGGCGGCCGTCCTTGTCAGCCCGGTCCTTGTCGCGACATCGAACGCGGCCGCCATGGACGCCCCTGGCGCCAGCTCGGCGCGGCCGGGTGTAACGACCCCAGCCCCGACGGCGGCTGACCTCGAGCCCGCGGGCCAAGCCCGGGTGCCGGCCGGCCTTCAGGCTGCCATCGAAAGGGCCTTTTCTGCCCAGCCGGTGACCTCGCCCAGCGGCGTCACGTTGTCATGGGGCCGGGACGGCACCGTGTGGTTCAGCCGGTCCAAAGGCCCCGCCGGCCGGTTCGAGCTGATCCCTCTGTCGATGGGGAGGTCGCGTCCCCGGGTCCTTTCCCCTGGTCCTTTCGCCTTCGGCCCCAGGCGTACCAACGAGGCGCTCGGCGATGGCCTCACGGCCTGGTACACGACTACGCCTTCTGGCTTCGAACAAGGCTTCACGGTCTCCCGGCGGCCGCCCGGGAAGGGCGGAAGCTTCAGCATCAACCAGTTCTACAGCAGCTCCCTCGACCCGGCCGTGGTCGCCCCGGGAAGGCTCAGCTTCTCGGGACCAGCAGGCCCGGTTATGGCCTACGGGCCGCTACAAGCCATCGATGCCTCCGGGCGGCTAGTCCCGGCGCAGCTTTCTCTCGCGGAGGGCCGGCTCCAAATAGTCGTCGACGACGCGGGGGCGGCCTATCCCCTGGACATCGACTTCGCGATCACGGCCTCCAGGACCCCGGTGGCGAGCTTCAGCGGCAGCCCGGGCATGTACTTCGGCCTTTCGGTGGCGATATCGGCCGACGGCCAGGAGGCCCTGGTGGGCGCCCAGTTCGCCAACTCCGCCTACCTGTTTGCCGAGACCGCCGGTACTTGGCGCACCACCCCGATGGCGACCTTCAGAGGCGGCTCGGGGGGCTTCGGCTCCTCGGTGGCGCTGTCGGCCGACGGCCAGGAGGCCCTGGTGGGTGCCCCGTTCACCAGCTCCAACGAGGCGGGGGCGGTCTACGTCTACCAGGAGTCGGCTGGCGGCTGGCCCGCCCGTCCGGTGGCGACTTTGGCCGGCCGCTCGGGCGACTTTCTCGGCTCTTCGGTGGCGCTTTCGGCCGACGGCCAAGAGGCGCTGGTGGGCGCCCCGGCTGCCGGTGCAGGCTTTCGCGGCGCCGCTTATCTCTACGCCGAGTCCGCCGGTTCCTGGCCTGCCACCCCCATAGCCAGCTTCCCGAGCAGCAGCAGCTCGGGCGAGGGCCTCGGATCTTCCGTGGCGCTGTCGGCCGACGGCCGGGTGGCGCTGGTCGGCGCCCCGTTCGCCGGGTCGCGGGACAGCGCCGCTTACCTTTACGCCGAGTCGGCCGGTTCTTGGCCCACCACCCCTACGGCGAGCTTCATCGGTACTGCGGGCAACGGCCTCGGTTCTTCGGTGGCGCTGTCGGCCGACGGCCGGGTGGCGCTGGTGGGCGCCCCGTTCGCCAGCGGGGTGAACGGTGCCGCCTACCTCTACACCCAGTCGGCCGGTTCCTGGCCAACGGCCCCGGCCGCGACTTTCACCGGCAGTTTGGGCCAAAGCCTCGGGTCCTCAGTGGCGCTCTCGGCGCAGGGCCAGGTGGCCCTGGTGGGCGGCCCCGCTGCCATCCTCGGCGGCGGCACGGCCAACGTCTACACCGAGGCGGCCGGCCGCTGGCACACAAGCCCGGTGGCCGCCTTCAGGGGCGGCTCGGGCGAGGGCCTCGGATCCTCGGTGGCGCTTTCAGCCGATGGCCGGGCGGCCCTGGTGGGCGCTGACACCGCCTACCCCGGCGGGGCCGCGTTCGTCTATACCTCGCCACGCTGATGTCCCCATGGAGGCGGCCGTCGCTCAACGGATCGGGCCCACCGCCTCAGAGCCCGGGAGCCCACGCTGCGATAGCGGCCACCGGGTCCGCCGTCGTTCCGGCGGGGCCGTAACTTTCGGCATTGCCGAAGCCGTAGACACCCCCCTGTGAGGCACTGGCCATCCAGTAGCCGCCGCCATTGGGCATGAGGGCGATGCCCACGATGTCGCTTATTTTGATGTGCTCGCCGGGCAGGGAGCCCTGGAATTTAACCCCCGTGCCGAAGGTGAACATGCCCCCGTCCGAGCCGACGAAAGCATAGCCAGTACCGGCGGACGACAACACCGCTCCCCGTATGTTCTTTACGTGGATGCCCATGCCGGGCAACGAGCCGTGGAACATGACGTCACCAAAGGTGAACGCCCCTCCGTCCCAGCCCACCAGCAGGTAACCAACACCCGTCGGCGAGGCCACCATGCCTACGATGTGCTTGGTGTGGATGCCGAGGCCCGGTACCGAGCCGCGGAACTTCGCGTCACCGAAAGTGAAAAAACCCCCGTCCGCACCTACTAGGTAATAGCCCTTGAAATCAGGGGTGGCGGTGATGGCCACGATGTCCGAGACGTGCTTGCCCAGGGTGGGGAGGTCCCCGTGGTCCTTGGCGTCGCCAACGGCACTCACCTTGCCGTTGGCCGTAGCCACCCAGTAGCCCTGCCCGTCGGCGGTGCTCGCCATGCCCACGACCTTCCCGGTGGTGGCTGTGGTGGTGACGTTGCCGAGCGGCTTCGCCTGGTTGTAGCCAAGGACTCGGCCGTTGGCGGTGGCCAGCCAGAAGGTGGGGGTCCAGACGGCCAAACGGACTGGGTTCTGCCCGACCGACGGCGCAAACACACCAAAACCGCTGTAGCTCGTGGGCAACCCTGCGTTGGGGGCGATCGCTGCGGTGCACGTGGCGGTGCCAGTCACGGTATTGACGGGTTTGGGGCCGCCGCACTCGTGGGTGAAGGTCACCGTTCCCCCGTTTGGCACCGGGCTGACCGTCGCTGTGAGCGTGACCGGCTGACCGGTGAACACGTCGCTGGGCGACACAGACAGGGTCGTGGTCGTCTTGGTGGTCGCGAAGACAAAGATGATGCGTTGGGTCGCGTCGGGGGCCACCCCGTTTGAGGAAGTGACGGTCACGGTGTAGGTGCCTGCGGCGCTCGGGGGCGACGACCCGGTGATCAAGGCGCCGCCGAAGATGTTGGGCGTAAAGGCGAGCCCCGGCGGCAGTGTCCCCGATGTCATCGTCAGGGTCGGCGTGGGCGTGCCCGAACTCGAAATCTGAATGCTCCCGGTGTAGTAGTCGGACAATGGGAGGTTGTCTTGGACCAGCTGCACGGTAGCGGTGCTGCCCCCTTTTATGGTTGGGGCGGTCGGGGACGCCGCCGAAACCGCTATGGGCCCCTGGATTACAACGGCCGTGGCCAGGGTTGTCAGCGCCAGGAAGACGCTCGCCACAGCATGCCAAGAACGTCCCAACTTCGATCGGCCTCTGGGCTTTGTACTGATTTGCACCTTTTGGCCCCCCTCACCCCCGTACCCACGAGCACCAGCAGGACAGGACGCTCTCGCTCACCGGCCACCCGGCACCAAGTTTGCCCGCCCCGTCGCCATCACGTCTAGCTGTCCAGAAGAGCAGCGCACTGACTGTGCGCTGACTCGAGCAACACGTCGGTGTGGGCGTCGACGATCATGGCGTCGCGATCAAACGGGCTGACGTGTACGTGCGAGGCTTGGCCTTCTGCTAATCGCGATGCCAAATTTGCACTTCAAGCCCCCTTTTCGGTTGGCCTTCTGCTGTTGGCCTCCTGCTTTGGCGTGCACGGCCGGCGAACCACTCGTGCGCGATTCGGGCGCGAAGCAACGGGCGATGTGTGTCGCCAGGGGTCACCAACGGGCAAAGAAAACCCTTGTCACACGCATATTAACGTTCTGAGCAGAACCTCTGTGTCTGCTTTGGGAGCAGGAGGCCGGGGGTTCAAGTCCCCCCTCCCCGACAAAGTGTCCCTGTAAATCATGCAAAGGGACTTTGAGCCACCGCCTTTTACTCGACGGAATCGTGCGGGCCTTCGAGACGTTCGCGTCGCCAAGACTTCAACGCCAGCCGTCTCACTCCCTGCACCGACGGCAACCACCGCTGGCTCGCTCTCGTCAACTGACGGGTATCGCACCACGACCATCGGATTAACTCGACAAATATCCTCAATACCACCCAAGCCGTGTCACCGGAGATAACACTGTGGTTTGGCGGTGCACCAAAGCAATTGTGTCAATCATGGGCACCATGGTGGAGGGAGGGGCCGGGGCCCTAGGCCTTTCGCTTGACCTAATCCTTTTGTGTGACGGCGAATCTTGATGCTGAGCGTCGCCCGGTAAAGAGAACGTCGATACGGGTTGCTTCCTCTACCTAAATCGGCCCTCGACTTAACGAGCAGGAGTGGTCGGGACCGCCCCGGTCGGTAGGTCCCGGAATGACCCGGCGAACTCACGGAACCGGAAGACGTCCGCGAACGTGCTGACCAATCCGAGCGAGACCCGGGCCGCGCCCGTGGTCTTGCCGTCGATGACGTGGAGGAACTCCTCGTAGCGCGAGCGGTCCTTGTCCTTGAACGCGGCGGCCATTTCCTCAGTCGAAAGGCCCAGGACGACCTCGCGCACACCGGGGTTGCAGTGGCAACCGCTGCGCAAGGAAATCCCCGCCATATTGGCTTGACATTCCACCCGCTTCGAATCGATCAGGGCTCCAGCCGGGTCGAGGAAGTTCATGGCGATGGTGGCCCCTCGACGGTCGGTACCTACGGGGCCATAGATCCGTACCAGGGGGGCGCCATTGCTGTGGCGGATGGCGACAAGTTCCTTCAGCAGCCAACCAGTGAGGGACATAACCCTCGCATGTATCGTCTCGACCCCTACTGCGCTGATGTGGTCGAGCCCTATCCCGATGGCGGGGATCCCGAGATAGTCAAGAGTCCCGTCCTCGAAGCCGGCCGGTCCTGGCGTCCGGTAGAAGCCGCCACCCGGGGTGGCTTCAGCGCGCACCGACGAGAAGGTAGTCGTACCGCCGGCGTACCACGGTCGACGCAGCTTGGCCAGCGCCGGCCTTCGGGCCAGCAGGGCCCGATACCCGTCGGGTACCCAAAGATTTTGTAAAACGACAAGGTGACGTAGTCGGGATGCCAGAGCGAGAGATCTAGTCGATTGGTCGGCGCAAAGGCGGCGGCATCAAGCACGACGTCCCACCCGGCTGCCTGGGCGCGAGCGATCCAGGCCAACGGGTGCTGGACTCCGGAGAAGTTGGATTGCGCTGGAAAGGCGAACAGGTTGTGGGCTGCCTGTGGCCGGAGCTGGCCCGGCCGATGAAGCTGACCGTCGGCCGGCGCCTCGAGATGGCGGGCCAACGTCTCATCCGAGACCCGCAGGTCGTCGGGGCTGAGGGGCACGTAGGTGACGGAGGCGCCTTTGGCCCTGGCGAACTCACGGATCCCGTTTACCGAGTTGTGGTTGTCGAAGATCAGCAAGTACTGCGAGCCGGCGCCGAAAGGGTACGACTCCCCGACCAGCCGCAGTGCTCCAGTGGCGTTCGGCGTGAAGATAACTTCGTACTCATCAGATGAAGCCCGGAAAAACTCCAGTATGTGCCGGCGGGTTGCCTCTACCCGGTCACTTACGTCTTGCGACGGCTGATTTTGGGAGTGCGGGTTGCCGAATATCGAGTTCGCCAGTAACTCGTGGTGACGTGCCAGCTGGCTCTGGCCGTACAGGCCCCCACCCGTGTAGTCGAGGTAAATATGGCCCCCCGCATCCAGCCGGGCGTAGTCTCGCACTCGTAAATCGTCGAGGACAGCGGTGCCCTCGAACACCGGGTAGTCCCGCCGGAACGCAGCCAGCGCCTCCTCGATAGCCGCCGGGTGGGCGAGACCCTCAGCTGGGGCTGGCTCATGTTGACCAGTCATGGCGCTTCCTCCTCGTCAAAACGCGCCGGCCGCCGCCGATCGCCGTGCCGTGCATGGGGGTGAGTCGAGGGGCATTCGGCGTTGCCGTCCACTGAAGTTGGAGTCGAGGCCGGAGCGGTATGCGGGCCACCGCTGACGGTCGAAGCGGTGTCCGCCACCTCGAAGTACTCCCAGGCGAATATTTCCCGCAGTAAGAACTCAGGGAACATCTCGGGCTCCAGCGCCAGCTGGGTGCGATAAGCACAAAGAGCGTCGACCTTGCATTTGAGCTGCTCGGATCCGTCACACGCCACCATCCGTCGTGATGGCCCGGTCGCGTCGCCCATGGGCGCGTCGTCTGCCAGGTCGGGCACAGCCCGGGCGAGACGAACTTCTCGACCGCGACCCGCGAACTTGGAAGGTGGTGTGGCCGACAGGACCAGGCATGTAAGGCTCTCGGCGGCCAAGACGTCGGCGTTGCGCCGTCGCTGCCCGGCCACACCGAGCTCACCAAAGAACTCTCCTACCCCGAGCCGCGCCAGCTGTTCTCGCTGGCCGCCGTCCGCCTCCTTCCAGACCTGCGCCGCCCCGGACAAGACCAGGTAAAGCTCCGTGGCCGCCTCACCCTGCTCGACGACGTAGGCTCCGGCCGGGTACCAGCGGACCTGGACGTGGTCGCGGATGTGGCGCAGGGTGACGGCCTCTTCAGCCAGCACTAGCAGGGCATGGGCAAACGCTGAGGTCCCCGCGAACCGGATTGGTTGGTCGACGAGCCATTCCGCCAGGCGCTCCATGAGCAGTATGTCGGCGGCGGGAAAACTCCGGTAGTAGAGGCGAGGCCGTCGATGCCCGGGACGCGCCGCGCCCGCCCGGTCGGGCTCCACCCTGGCGCTGGCAACCCGCATACAGGCCGCTGTCGTAACAGCGCTGATCGTCATGTGATCGGGGTGGCCGTAACCGCCGTCGGGACCAAAAGTTATAACGCCGTCCGGTCTGAACTCCTCGATGACCTCGGCGATCTCGTCCACCATGGCCGAAAAGTCGGCCCCTGCGAGATTGCCGTCCGCGTGGTCCAAACAGCGCACGTGCTTTATCCCGAGACGTGAACAGGCCAGTCGGAACTCGGCCTCGCGAACGGCGCCGATAGTGCGCCGGGTGGCCGCGGCCGCATCGCGGATCTGCCCTGCCTGCCCTCGCGTAGCGGACACCACCATGATTTCGGCCCCTTGTCCTGCGTAACGGGCAAACGTGCCGCCGGCACAGAACGTCTCGTCATCCGGATGAGCAAACACGCCGAGGAGGCGGCGGCCCGCCGGGGGCTCGCCCTCTTCGAGGCCCCACTGCTCGTCCGGCCACGCGTGGCTTAGGGCCGGGCCGAGTGCGGGACCGCCGACCAACCCTGCCGCGGTCCTCGCATCCACGAGCGATCCCGACGAGGCCTTTAGCCGGAGCATCCCGTCAACCACCGGCCGGGCCACCCCGGTCGGGACCGGTTCGTATTTCGAGGTCGAGGTGAAGAGTGCGGATCGCCATGCTACAACTATCGGCTTTTTTCGGCCCCCCTCGCTCTCGGGTGAGGTCAGCCATTTCCGCGCCCAGTTTTGTCCGCACGTGGTCTATGACGTTTTAATCGTCCATCGCCATGCCGAAGTTAAATTGCCCGCCTGCCCGAAGCCGATTGGCCGAGCCGATTGCCCGAAGCCGATTGGCCGAAGTTGATTGAATGGTGACCCAGTGAGAAGGTTGATCGAGGCGACCCACGTGTCGCTCGGAGGCGAGATCGGCTCCCCGCAAGACTGGGCGTTCCCCTACTTGGACGAGGAGCACGCGGCTTACGCGAACGACCTGCTCAAGGCGGCCGATGCCCTACTGCTTGGTCGGCGGACCTACGAAGGGCTGTCGTCCGCCTACATGGGAATGGCGCCGAACCCTTTCGTGGACCGGATGAACTCCATCCCGAAATTCGTGGCGTCCAGGACGCTGACCGGGGCTACCTGGAACTCGACGGTTATCGACGGGGACGTGGTCGACTTCGTCGCCGACCTCAAGCGCCAACCGGGCGGCCACATCTTGAAGTACGGGAATGGCCCCCTTGACGGCGTCCTCATGGAGCACAGCCTCATTGATGAGTTCCATATCCTTTTGACTCCAGTAGCGGTCGGAGCCGGCCAGCATCTCTTCGAGGACGTCACCGGCGCCCCAGCCTTGTCGCTCATCGACGTGAAGCGCTTCGGAAGCGGCGTACTGTTATTGACCTACGCGCCGGCCATGACCTCGCCCGCCCAGGTCTAACGCGGTGCTTCGACGAGCTGGCCGCTAAGGCGCCGTCGGCGGCGCCGATAGGCGTCGTGGCCGGGCGCCGATAGGCGTTGTGGCCGGGAGAGCCGTAGGCGTGCTGGCGCGGGGACCAGCACTAACGTAACCGCCTCGCCATTGAACGTACCGCTGGTGGCGACGGCGACACCGGGAGCACGAGCTACGACTCGGCGGGCACCTACAAGGGGTGCTGGCGCTCGGGCCGGCGGTCGTCTCCTCAGGCGCCCTTTTTCTCAGCTCGGGGAGGCCGTCCTCGCCGTGGCATAGGCTCCGCCTTCGAGGGGAGCCGCCCGGCTTGACGAAGCGATTCGCGGAGAAGCATCTCTATCTGAGCCGTCGTGCTGCGGAGCTCGTCGCTGGCCCAGCGCACCAAAGCGTCATATACCAGCGAGTCCATCCGGATCAGTACGTTCTTACGTTCGGCCACGGCGAGGCGTCTCCTCGTATCCACTTCTAGAGCGGCTCAACAACATGACAAGCATTTTGCTATTCCATCATGGCCGTCCGCTCCTCATCGAGGCGGCATCTCCTTACTCCGCCAGGCCCGTACTCGAGCGACTCGGTGCGCCATACCTTCAAGGTTGGCCTAAAACGTCGCCGGGCTCACCTCACGGACGGTCGGCTGTACGCGGCTCGAGACTGGGCCGCCCAGCTGACCTGGCCGACAATGCCCGGTCGGCCGAACCAGCCCCAACGGCCACGGGGCGAGAACTCAGCCAGTCGCCGGGTGGGTTGGAGTCGAGCCCGCCGGCCCGAGGATGTCGAAGCCATCCGGGGTGCTCAAGAACCCGGCCGTGGTCTCGGGCACGCCCGTTTCGCCGTAGTGCCAAACGAGCGCGCCGGTCTGCGGGCCGATAGCGACCATGCGGTCGTTGTAGTCGTCGTTGAGCAAAAGTAGCCCGGAGGGCAAGGATTCGACCAATGAGGGGTGGTGCCCCGTTTCCCCAAGGTTGGCCCGGCCCCACCGTCCACGACTTCATGGTATGGAGAAAGTCCTTACGGCGAGATGAACATCCCGGTGACGGCCGCCCGGTTTCACGCCACCAGCGGGGCCTCCTGCGGTTATGCCTTATAGCGACCAGGCGCACAATTACCCTCATGTCGTTGGGACTGGCTGTGGGCGGCCACGTCATCTTTACTTCATGATGAGGCTGTACAAATGACTACTATGCGGGCATTTGTCGCCCAGGTGAACTTGTGAGCTGTCGCACATCGCAGGCGTGAGGGCGCTCGGGTCACGTAGAGGACCTCGGTCGGTGCACGCAGCCCGGGTTGCGGTCGTCGCCGCGTTACTGGCAGCCGTGCTGTATGTCGGGGTCGTCGTCCCTTTTGACATCCTCGATGCGAAACACCTTATGGCCCAGGTCGATACGCACGTTGCGGACAGGCTAAATAGGATCGCATCGCTCCGCGGCGAGGGTGGGCAGGTACACGGTCGGCTCCCATCCGACAACGACGTCGACATGGCCCCCGTGGTGATCTGGCGCGCAGACCGGCATGGCCACACCCTACCTGTTACTACAGGAGCTTCTTCCCTCTCCCCAAACGTCTGGTCTCGCACCGGACAACCATCGAGCGTGGTAACCGAAAGTGGCGAATTCCGGCTTTTAGCGGCCAGGATCGGTAACGGCTGGCTCGTGGCCGGCGAGAGCCTGGCCGAAACCCAACACGTTGAAGGAGTTGTGGGGCGCGTGGAACTGATAGCCGGTCCCGTACTTGTGCTCAGCATGTTTTTCGCGGCCTTGGCCATAGGCCTGATGACCTCGCGCCCGCTGGAGCAAACGCGCCGTCGCCAGCTCGAGTTCACCGCCGATGCCTCCCATGAGCTCCGCACCCCGATTGCCGTTATACACGCAGAAGTTGCACTCGCATTGAGTTCGCCCCGGGACGGCGCCAGTTATCGTGGCACGCTGCGCCGGATTGGCAAAGAGGGAAAGCGACTCCGTCACATTGTCGAGGACCTCTTATTCCTGGCCCGCTTCGACGCTCGGCCCCAGCTCCCCGGCGTCGAACCTGTGGACCTCGTGGCGCTCGCCGGCGCCGGAGTTTCGAGGTTTGCGGGCGAAGCGGAATCAAAGAACATCCACCTGTCCGTCGTTCCCACAGGTGCCAGCGCCGCTCTTGTCGGAGCCCCGCCGGGATGGGTTGACCGCCTTTGTGACGTCCTCATCGATAATGCTTGTCGTTACACCGGTGAAGGTGGGACGGTCAGTGTGATTGTGGGCGCGAATCACAGAGTGGTCAGCCTGGCGGTCGAAGACAGCGGGCCGTGGATCCCACCAAAACAACGGCCCTTCCTGTTCGAGACGTTCAATCGGGTCAGCAATGATGGCGACGGCGTCGGGCTTGGGTTGGCGATCGCGGATGCCGTGGCCAGTTCCACGGGGGGAAAATGGAACGTGGTGAACGCGCCGGGCGGCGGCGCCCACATAGAGGTCTTATGGCGCAGGAGGTACCGACGGGACAGTGTTCCGGCCCTACACCTCTGGCCTTTCTAACCGCCAGCGGCCGAACTGCCAGGCAAAAGCACCTCGAAAAAGTCACGAGCCTCCCACGCCGGCGGGAGGTAGCGCTCGGCTGAGTGTTGCATCTCGGGATAAAGCTTTGCGCCCGTCAGTTCCGCCGGATGGCCGGTGGCGTGGGAATAGAAATTGAACGTCACCCACTCCGGGTTGATATCGAGGGTCATGGCCCGAACGGCACCGGCCCGTTGCAGGGACTCGGCTAAAGACCTGGCGGTGAGGGCCGGCCCGGCCACGTACACGAGCCCCCCGTCCGCCGTCACTCCCACGCCGCTCCGAGGCACTACATAACCACCCCCCAGGGTGTAGCCCCAAATGGCATTGTCGGTGTAGGTGGCTGAAGGGGCCAGCTGGCCATTGTTGACCAGCAGGACCACATTTTGAAGCACGGACTGAACCCCTGTCGACATGGCAACGTCGGTCCCCCAATCGCCTATGTTGACGTGCCCGTCCTTGTACATGACGAACGAGGCGGCGCCGTGAACGGGTGCCACTCCCCATCTTCCTTCGACGTAGATACCGCCCCGGGCATCGCTGAACCGGAAGCCACCGTTGAACGCGGCCGCCAGGAACGGCAGTTCTGCTGGTGTCACGTATGGTGGGTGTGCCCACGTCCCACCGGGTTCCGTCGAACCAGGGACCAGCTGGATCCTGAGGAGTTTCGTGTCTATCCAGACCGCCGAGGTTATTTGGCTCGTGTAGACGTCGTCCGCCCGGAACTGGGCTACGTACATCGCCGGCCTACCGTGAACCAGGGGGCCGGTAGGCTGCCAATTGCCTTCCCCGGTGAGCGCCGGATGGACCACAAGGGGTACGGGCGAAGGCGATGGCAAGCCGGGCGGGGCGCTGGTCGTAGTGGACGCCGGCCGCGTCACCACGGTGCTGGTTGGGCTGGCTTGCTCAGGATCGGTGGTGCTCGACGCCACCCCGACGGTGACAGGTACCTGGTTTAGGGCCTTTGGCCGGCCACCTTTGGCCGGTGCCACAGCCGAGTAGTACAGCTCCTCGAAGCGTTGCGCCAGGAGCCCAGCGTGGTGTGCACGCAGCCAATCGGCCCATTTGGCCTCGAAGCTGACGTTCCCGGGCGAAACGGCCGCACCGATCAGCGAAACTCCCAGCAGCAAGGCGACAAGACACGGGACCACGAGCAGGGTACGCCAGCACAGGAACTGCCGACGTCGTCGCCTTCTTCGATGTCTCTGTGCTCGGTGCTGCGCCGGCATGTCTATGCAGTGCGGGCGTGCGTTTGGCGCACCTTTCGCGGCGCCACGCGACGCTCTCGAAGTTTGTTCCCGGCCTTCTTCTGTGCTCCATACGATGGGTGGTCTTCTCGTGACGCCGCCGATGGCCCCTCCACGGCCAGAACCGAATGGAGGGGCACGACCTTCTTAGGTGCCATGCGCCATGATGTGCATGAAAGCCTTGCGCCAACATGAACCGGAAGTGGATAGGGAAAGCTTGTGGCTACGTGGGTAGGGACCAGGAGTAAAGCCGGCGGCAACCGCTCGCATCTGCCACCGATCGGGCTCACCGTGGTCGTCCTGCTGTGCGCCTTCGTCGTGGGCTCGATCTTGGTCACCATTTCAACAGGGGCGCAAGCGCAACCCGTGGCTGCCAGCCCTAACGAAGGGCCCGTAGCTCTGTCGGGGACGGTCTCGTACGCGTCTTCCTACACTGTCCCAGGCCCCTGCCCGGGCTGCCGCACTTCGGAGGACCTTAGCGTGACCATGGCCGTGGCCGGCGCCGCAATGGAGGGTGAAGCGGCGAACCCGGGCCCTGATTGGGACAACCCGGACGTCGAAGGTTGCGCCCAGGCCGCGAGCCGTGCCAGCAAGTGTTTCTGGGCGTCACTAACAGTCGAGTCCGCCTCCGTGCACTACCATTTTGCCTCCCAATTGGCCGTACCGAACAGGTGCTCCGTGCAGGCGTCGGCCGCCGGCACCTACAAGTCAGTGTCAACTCCAGAGCCGCTGGGTTTGGACATCGTTTTCAACCCATCCGGCTCGAACGGCACGAAGGGTGTCAAGCCAGTACCGGCCTCTGTGCTGCCATTTGGCCCGTCGGGCTTGCCCCCGGCCCGAAGTTATAGGGTGGCGGGCAACGTAGCCGTGCAAATGGCTTTGTCATACACCAACCGGGCCGCAGCTGCGACGTGCGGCATAAAATTGCCTTCGAGTACGTGGGACATTCCTATCGATTTCGAGGGTTCGTACCGACTGGGTGAAACAGAACTCCGGGGAAGCACGACTTACCCGGCTCTGGGGCCGCCCCACGTTGCTTGGGACCTTAGGGTCAAGCCGACCGGACTGGACATTACGAGCCCCGTCGCCACCTCCACTATTGCTCTGACTGACGGTAACTACCTCTCTCCCCAGCCCGGACCGGGCCAAAGCGCACCAACGAAAAGAGAGCTGACCATCAAAGGGATTGACACCTCTCCCGGAGCATCGGTCGTGACCATGGGCCGCGTTTCTGGTCGCATCGCCAGTGACGGTACGTGGAGCATCCAGATCCCCGTCCAGGGGCCTGGGAAGACGGTGCTGAGCGTTCGAGACAATGTGGGGGCCACGGCGGACGAGCAAGTAACTCTGATCGACCTGGTGATCACCACGCCGGCCGAAGGCGCCATACTGCCTATCACGACGGCGCCGGCTATGCCGCGCTTGGGTGCAGTCGCCGGCGTACAGGGCTACGAGGGCAACGTTTCGGCCGTCATTTTCAACTGGGCCCTCAGTGTGCGTGGAGAGTACAGAGACCGGTGCGGCCATAACCCGAACGGGTTGTGCGGGCAATGGTACGCCTACAACGACACCGTAGCTTCGGGGACTACCACCGGCCGCTCCCCGTGGGCGGGCGACTCTACTGCGATTGAAGGCGGCTTCGGCCGCATGACCGCGTCGGCTGACATTCCCGGTGTGCTCGATGAGCCGGTCCGGTCGGAACCAAGGTGGATAGACATCCCGGGCACGAACCCCGCTGTCCCCACCATTGAGGCCTACGTCTCCGCACAGGATCCGGCCGATGCTCCGGTCGAAAACGAGCTCTTCTGCCACGAAAGCCGGTTCACCCAGTTCAACCCCGACCCTGAACCCCGCGAGCCCGCAACAACCACTGTGCCGCACGATATCGGGCCAGACCCGGCCCCGCTGCGGCCATTGTTCGGCGCCGAATTTGCCGGGATCGGCATAGCTCAAAAGGATCCTGCCAGTTTCCCGGCACAACAGTGGGACTGGCACGCGAACGTACAGAGCGGTATCAGTGTGTACCAAGAAGACAAGGCCGCCGCCAAGGGGTGGCGCCAGGCGGAGCAGGTACGACTGAGCGGCGAGCTTACGGCCGTACTGAAAGTGGTGAACGGGCTAAGGGCCCAGCGGGGGATGAAGATCCTGAGAACCGTAGCGCTCCGGGTCCCGCCACTGAGCACCGCTCAGCTCCAGCGAGAAGCGATCCGACGCTACAACGGGGAGAACGAGTTCCGGTTCAACCTTCACTACGTGATCTCCAGCAACCATCTCATGGTGAAGACCGCGGGCACTGGCAAATGGGTTGAAGGCGCCGGCGAGTGGCAGAGCATGACCGCTTGGCAAGCGGCCGGGGGGCCTCTGGTCGCCCGGCAGTGGATCCCCGCCCAGGACCCCGGCTACGTGACCCTTGTAAGGGCCTGCCACTTATAGCGGCGCCTCAGGCTGGTAGCCCGCCCCACTCGCTCCGCCGCAAGCGCCAGATGCCGTGCGGGGACGCTGGGAAATGCGAAACGACCCGCTCTTCCATGAATGAGAAACCCAGCCGCTGAGCGACGGCGATCGAGCGAGCGTTCTCGGGCAGGATCAAACTGAATACTTCAGGGACCGTGAGTGTGGTGAAAGCGTACTGGACCGCTCGCTCGCCCGCTTCGGTGGCATAGCCACGGCCCCAGTAGTTTGGATGGAGGGCCCACCCCACCTCCACTCCCGGCCAATCGTGGCGGGGCGGGTTGTGCAGCCCGGCCCGGCCGATGAAGTCTCCGGTAGACCTGTCTTCCAGCGCCCACTGGCCCGTGCCACGGAGCTCCCACTGCCCGAGCCAGGCCGCCATCTGAGCCCACGCGTCCCATCGCCCGACGTTGTCAGGAAGATGCAGCGATCTGCGGACCGGCCCTGACTGGAGCATCTCCGTGTAAGTGTCAAGATCCGCCTCAGTGAACGGTCGCAAAACTAGCCGCGGCGTTTCTAGACGTGGGCAAGAAGTCATGCTCAAAACTGTACGTACGGGTGGTCTTGGCGGCAATGGAGTGCCTTGGCCTTAACACGACAAGAGTCCTCAACCAGACAAAGGACGGCCTGGTCCTCCTGAGACCGTCTGTGCCACACTGGCCTCAACGTGACGTGGGCACTCAGCTGCACAACCCGGCCAAAGTGAGTTTGATGGCCGCGCCCGGCCCTCTGGCCCTCGTTGGCTCCGGGGAATACCTACCTCAAATGGCGGACATAGAGGCCCGATTGCTGGCGGGACGGCCACCCCGCTACGTGCAGCTCGCTACGGCTGCGGTCCCCGACGGGCCGGCGGTGGTTGAACGATGGCACAACCTCGGCATTGCGCAGGCTGAACGCCTTGGCGTGGAGCCGGTCGTGGTCCCGGTCAATGACCGGGCGGACGCGGACGACCCGGCTATGGCAGCGCAAATGGCCGGTGCTGGGCTGATTTACCTGTCGGGGGGCGACCCCTCCTACCTGGCCGAAACTTTGCGCGACAGCGCAGTGTGGGCCGCCATCGTGACGGCCTGGCGATCAGGGTCGGCGTTGGCTGGTTGTAGCGCGGGAGCCATGGCCCTTACATCATGGGTGCCAAGGATCCGCACGCCGGATAAAGAAGGCACCGCCGGGTTGGGCCTTCTGCCTTACTTGAGGGTCATCCCCCATTTCGACACCTTCGCCGCTCGCGTTCCCGGCCTCGTCGAGCGGTTCCTGGAACCCTACGACCCCGAAGTCATGGTGATAGGCGTGGACGAGGAGACGGCTTTGGTCGGCGGCCCGCAGCATTGGACCGTAGAAGGACGCCAATCCGTGTGGCTGCTTTCCCCCGACGGCCGGGAACGACTGGCGACCGGGACTGCGTTGACCATGGCCACTGGGCCGGGTGACGAACACGTGGGATAGGCCTCACCGCCCCCACGGTTACGCTGGTTCCCGTCCTGGATCGGGGTCGTCATCCACCGTGATGCCCCAGTTGGCCAACAGCTGGAAAGCAAGAGGCATTACCTGCTCGGAGCTAATCGTGCTCCCGCGCAAGGCCTCGGCTCCTTTGATGCCGTCGAAGGTCGACCCGTGCAACCTGGCCCCCTCCAATGTTGCTTTGGACATTTGGGCTTCGTTGAAATTGGAACTGAAAAGACAAGCCAGGGACAACTGCGTGGCATAGAAGTCTGCCCTGCTCGCGTCACAACCCTCGAACCGTACACGTTCACCGGACGACATGCGAAAAGTGGCGTCCACCAAGCGGGTTTCGCGGAAACAGACGTCGCGCCAATGACCGGCTGAGAGGTCGGCCCCCGAAAGACGGCAGTCGTGGAACTCGACGCGGGTCAATACCGCGTGGGCCAGGATGACCCCCGACATGTCGCAGCGTTCGAACAGAGTGTCGTTGACCCGAGCCCGAATTAGCTCAGTCCCGACGAACGCGGTCCCGCTTATCCTGCAACCACTGATAATTGGGTCTTCGGCTATCTGACCCGATAAATCGGCCCCCACCCGAAGCCCCTCCCAGTGGGCATCGGTACCGAGAACGGCGTCATCGGCCGGCGCCAGCTGCGCCGGGAGGCGGGGGGCCGCAGGCGGCTGATAACCGGTCCCACCGGTCTTCTTGATACCTGCTTGCCGATTGCGGTCAGCCAACTTAATGGAGCTGGCGACCGGGCACCACCTTTGGCCTGGTGCCTGTCACTTCGAACCGCTAGGCGGTACGGGCTGGAGGCCGCCCCATGACCATCGAGGCACAGAGAGGTTGGCCGGTACCGTCGCTCCCACCGGCGATATCGCCATCACCTGGCTCACTGCCCACTCCATGTAGGAGCGCAACTCACGGCGGAAGTCAGGGTCATCCGGCAGCCCCACGTCGTCTGCCGCTTTAACAAAGCAGTCGACGAACCGGTCCCCCATGTCGCTTTCTGCTCCCGTCCCGGCATGGAGCCCGAGCATGAACGATTGCCCGCCACACGATTGCGAGTAGCGCGGCGGCCCACCGAACACCTCGGCCCAGTAGCTGGCCAACCTCTGGACGTGCTCGGGGTGCCCCGGATGTGAAAACGGGTGGTTCAACACCGGGTCGTCGAGGCAGCGCTGATGATGAGCCGCCGCCAACGCCAGGAAAGCGGGCTCCCCACCGGCAAACTCGAACATGGACGAGCGCCCCAAAGTGGCCCTACCGCCCCCCCTCGATTTTGCGGCTGCGCTGTTGTAGGGCCATAGGGCCATATGGGTATTGGGCCGGCCCTGGGTCACTGGCCTTGTCCAACGCCGCCGTTTGCTGTTCGTCGAGGTCCAGGTCCGCCGCTCCCAGGTTGTCGTCGAGTTGTTCGACGGTCCTACAGCCGAGGATGACCGAGCTCACGGTCGGCCTGTCCCGCACCCAGCTCAACGCCACCTGGGCCAAGGAACCCCCCTGTGCCTTAGCGATGGTCTCGACGGCGGACAGGACGTCCCAGGTCCGTTCCTGGGCGCTGCGGGGCCCGTAGGCCTCGACCCCCCGATTGGGGTCCTCGCCGAGCCGAGTCGCCCCGGTGGGGACCTGGTCCCTCTGGTACTTGCCAGTGAGCCAGCCGCCTCCGAGCGGCGACCATGGGAGCAAGCCGATGCCCTCCGCTTGGCAGGCAGGGATGATCTCCCACTCGATTTCGCGCGACAACAGGTTGTACTGCGGTTGCAACGTGACGGGCGGGTTGAGGTTGAGGGCGACGGCGGTGTCGACTGCTTTCTGCACCTGCCACCCAGCGAAGTTGGACAGGCCCACGTAGTTGATTTTGCCGGCGTGGACAGCGTCGTCGAGCGCTCTCAGTGTTTCTTCGATCGGAGTCAACGGGTCGTAGCCATGGACCTGGTATAGGTCGATGCACTCGCTCCCCAGCCGGCGCAATGACGCATCGATCGCCCGGCTCAGGTGGCGCCTGGACAGGCCCACGTCGTTTGGCCCCGACCCCGTCGGGAAGCGGCCCTTGGTGGCGATGACGACCCGGTCGAGCACGTCCGAGGACTGCTTGGCCAGCCAACGCCCGATGATCGATTCCGACTCGGTATTGCTGTAGACGTCGGCGGTATCGATCAGCGTGCCCCCGGCCTCGAGGAAACGGTCCAGCTGGGCATGACTGCCTGCCTCATCAGTCTCCGAGCCGAACGTCATGGTGCCGAGTGCGAGTACCGAGACGGAACATCCGCTGGCACCTAGTTTCCGGTAGCGCATGGCGCTCACCCTAGCGGTTCTGCCTCCGCTCGGACCACCTAAGCCGCCGCGCCAAGGCGTACGGTGGTCGCAAGGTGGCGTTTGAATTTCGTCAAGTATTCCCTTCATTTCGACTGGTGCTCATCGGAAAGCGGAGATCACTGCGGCCATTTGCTCCATTGACCCCCCTCCGGGCTGGTCCACCAACCTGACCATGACCTCGCCAACCCCGGCCTCGGCCAGCTCCCTGAAGCGGCCCACATGGTCCCGCACCGTCCCGGCATTGAGGGCGGCGGCGGCCCGAGCCCGGTCGCTACCACGCGGCCGGAGCCGTTCCACCAACTCGGAGACATGACGGTCGTCGGCGCCGACAAGGACCGATGATAGGTGCGTCAGCTCGACCGTGGCCGGGTCGCGGCCGGCGGATTGGCAATGAGACTGAAGCACTGCCGCCTTTCGGCGCACCGTCTCGATGTCGCCGATAACGTTCGCGCCGTCTGCGTACCGGGCGGCCAGGGGCAAGGTACGCCGCTCACCACCGCCGCCGACCAGGACGGGCACGTGGCTTTGCAAAGGACGTGGGTAGCACATGGCCTCGGGCACCCTCATCCGACGGCCCTCGTACGAAGGGGCTCCCGCACCCCAAAGCAGTGGGAGGAGGCGCAGGGCGTCTTCCAGGAGCGCGTAGCGCTCAGCGGTGGACGGGAACTCCCAGCCATACGCGACGTGCTCGTCCCGATGCCATGCCAAGCCCAGCCCGCACACTGCCCTTCCACCACTCAGCACGTCCAGAGTGGCAATGATCTTGCCGAGGTGAGCCACGTTCCTGTAAGTGATGCCAGTGACAAGGGCACCCAGACGGGCACGTTCGGTGCAGCCAGCGAGATAGGCAAGTGTCGTATAGCTCTCGAGAAAATCCTCCCATTGACGGCCGATCTGAGGGATCTGCCTGAAGTGGTCCATGACATATATCGAGTCGAACCCGGCGGATTCGGCCGCCGCGGCCATGTCGCGTAATGCCTGACGGGTGGCCGAAGCTCCACCAGGGAAGCTAAACGTCCCGATGTGAAGACCGAACCGCAGACCCGTGGGCGCTTCAGCCTGACGGCGGGCCGAATCAGCGGCGGAGGCGAACGCCTTTGGGACGACCCGAACTGGCGCCGCCGGGATGACGACGTCAAAGCCGTCCGTGGACAGCTGTTCCCGGGCGCTCGGCCAACTGCGCAACTGCGCCGACAGCGCGGCCGACGGGATCGGTTTGGCCCGCTCGCGGTTACGAGCGCGGCATTCTGCCGTCGACGTGTCAAAGGTGACCGCCACGCAAGGCACCTGCCACCGATGGGCCGCTTCGGCCCAGGCACGGCGCCTGGCGCCGTCCAGGCCCAAAGTGTCGATCACGGTCGTGAGGCGCCGGCGCAGCCGGGCGTCAATGATCTCATCAAGCAGCCCGAAGGCATCTGCGCTGGCACTGATGTCGTCCTCGGCCGCGCCGACCAGGGCGCGCAGGGCGTCGCTCGACACGATGGTTTCTGCCGGGAAATGCGCTGCGGCCCAGGTCGATTTGCCGGACGCACCGGGGCCCACGAGGACAACGAGGCAAGGCGAAGGAAGTTGCAGCGGCTCTTGGGGTTCCTGCACGACCCAAGTTTGGCTCTCGGACGGGTGGCCGCAAGCCGGAGAGGTACTAGGATCGAATATATGTTCGACCTTGCCAGATGGGACGAAGGGCTCGACGACGCGCAACTGGCGGTGGCCACACATGGCCGGTCACCCCTGGTGGTGGTGGCTGGAGCAGGGACCGGCAAGACCCGGGCTCTCACCTCGCGGGTCGCCTGCCTGCTCGAGAGGGGGGTAGCAGCCGAACGCATCCTGCTTTTGACCTTCACCAGGCGGGCGGCCGACGAGATGCTGTCCCGGGCCACGGCGTTGGCCAGATTGAGCAGCAACCAACGACCCCGCGGCGGCACGTTCCACGCCGTGGCTCACCGCTATATCGCCGCCTATGCCGAGACTCTCGGGCTGCCCAAGGGGTTCAGCGTCATCGACCCCGCCGAGGCCAGCGACCTCATGGACCTGCTCCGCGGCCAACACGACTTGGCCGGCACCACGGCCCGTTTTCCTCGTCCCGGCACGTTGGTCGAAATGTACTCCCGCTGCGTCAATACCGGCCGGAAGCTCTCAGATGTAGTGCCGATTGAGTACCCGTGGTGCGAACCCCATATGGGCGCAATGAGTGAGCTGTTCCGGGCGTTTACGGCCCGCAAGCGCAAAACCCGATCTGCTCGATTTCGACGACCTCCTCCTCTACTGGCGCGCCCTTGTTAGCCGCGAGGGCTCGGGCCGCCGACTGTCCGAAGGTTTCGAGTATGTCCTGGTCGACGAGTACCAGGACGTTAATGAGCTTCAGGTCGACATCGTACGGGCCTTGGCTCCCGGCGGTAGTGGCCTTACTGTCGTGGGGGACGAAGGACAGGCGATTTACGGGTTCCGGGGCTCAGCCTCGGGGCACCTACGCCAGCTGGTGCTCGAGTACCCCGGCGCCTCGGTCATCCGCCTTGAACACAATTTCCGCTCGCGCCAACCCATCCTGAACGTCGCCAACGCGTTACCACCGGCTGGTGAAGACACAAAGGTGCTGCTCTTCGGCGACCGTGTCGACGGTCCCCCGCCGCGCCTGGTGCGTTGTCACGACGCTCCTGCGGAAGCCAAAGCAATCGCTGACACCATCCTGGACGCGTACGAAAAGGGCACGCCCTTGCGTCAGCAGGCTGTCCTGGTGCGGGCGGCTCATCACAGTGACCTGGTGGAACTCGAGCTATCTGCCCGGCGAGTCCCCTACCGCAAGTACGGCGGCTTGCGGTTCCTGGAGGCGGCGCACGTCAAAGACTTCGTCTGCGCCGCCCGCCTGCTCGATAACTCCCACGACGATTTGGCCTGGTACCGGCTGCTCCGGTTGCACGACCGCCTTGGACCAACAAGTGCGAGGTCGATGACAGAGGCCATTTTGGCGTGGGAGCACGACCCGATCGACAAATGGCCGGACATCGTGGCCAAAGCTCCGGCCCCGGCCCGCAACTGTCTCTCCGGCACCCTTCATGCCCTGGCTAAGGCGAGAGCGCTTACCAAGCCCGGCCAGAGAGCAGAAGGAGCACTGGACGCGGTACGCCCCCTTGTGCTGGCCAGGTACGCGGACGCCGGAGCCCGCCTCTCCGACCTCGAACGCCTGGTGGGCGCGGCCGGTACCGCCACTGACCTGGCCGCCTGGCTGGCGGAGGTCATACTCGACCCACCCGCATCGACGGGGGACCTGGCCGGGCCGCCGGCGCTTGACGAAGATTATGTAGTTATTTCTACGATCCATTCGGCCAAGGGCCTCGAATGGCCCATCGTGTACATACCGCAGGTGGTCGACGGTTCCATACCAATAGACATGGCCCTCGGATCCCGCGCCGGTTTGGACGACGAAAGGCGGCTCTTTTACGTAGCGGTGACGCGTGCCCGTGACGAGCTTCACCTCTACACTCCCCTACGGATGCCGCACCACCGCCGGGCCAAGGATGACCGCCACAGTTATGCCGCCGTCAGCCGCTTTATCGACCAAGACGTGTTGGCCGTCCTGAAAGTAGTCGACGAAGCCCCAAAGCGGTTCCCGGTTACTCCCGGCGCGCAGGCTGATGCGGCAGTAAATGTGGCCGTAAATATCGACGCTCTTTGGGGCTAGCAACGCTACGGGACCGCCGAAGGACTACTTGCGCGCTCGAAGCTGCGTTCCGTTTGGAGGTCTTGGTCTTTTGGCCTTCGAGCGCGCAAGTTTTCTTTAGGCGGGGCCTAAGTGGAAATAGCGACGCCCCGACTGTTTGTTTCAAGCCGGCCCGGTAGGAGCCGGGCTCCTCAGGCCGACTCTTGGCGCACCTATTGGCTTTCGGCGTACTTTTCGTCGAAATCGAACGTGAAACACGCCGAGAGTCAGCAAGCGCGCCGAGACAGCGAGCCGCTGAGGGACCAAACCCCGGGCTAGGCGCTTTGTGGTTCGGCTGACGGCGACAGGCGGGCTCTCTCGAGGTCGAAGGTGCGACGTCTGCGAGGACCGCCGGGGCTCGTGCCCTTCAACGCCACGGCCACAGAAAAAGAGCCCAAAAGGATCTGCATGGGCTGCCTCGACAGCCCCTTCTTCTTCGCAACCGAGGTAATCACTGCGAAGAGGCCCGTCAATGCCCAACCCTCCAGCGATATTGGCGCTAGCCCCCAGCCCACCCGGCGCGGCCCGAACCAGGGCTTCTGGCCAATGATCGGCGTCACACGCATACAAGATCATCGCGCACGCGGCCAGCGCCAGCAATGCCGGGCAGACGGTGGCTCGGCCGCGTACTAATGGAACAGCGTGGTGATCTCGTCGCGGATCTCGTAACGGTCATCTACGAGCAGCACCGTCTTCCATTTGTCTATCGCGGTGCAGGGGTGCGATATCCCGAAACCGACGCGGTCACCGACCTGCACGGGCGGTGGTTCATCTGCAAATTGGAGATAGCCATGCTGGTCGTTGAGCTGAGACAGGGCCCGCTCGGCCAACGGCTCGACAACTCCGGTTTGGCGGCGGGCCACCGCCAGAGTTACGGGCAGCCCAAGGTCGTAGGACACATCGCGCCTACCTAGGCCCACAATGGCCAGACCGGGCTCCGGGACAGAGAGCACATCGGCCCACACCTCGAGCGCCCCCTTAAGGGCGGGCCCATCGTGGCCGCTCAGGGGAGAGGCTTTTGCGTAAGTGCCATGGTCGTGTACCACGTAGCAACCGGAACGCACGACAAGACGGACGTCGTGCCCTCCGTACTCCGCCTTCTCTCCCAGTACGGCCGCCACACGGTCGAAAAACCGGCTCCCGCCGGCAGAAACCAGGATGGGCCCGCTTGACGAGAAGGCCCCTGCGTCGGCTAACCGCCTCGTCAGGCGGCGCAAACCGTCGAGGTACTCGTCGACTGTTGCCAGTGCTTGTGGGGAGCGATCGGGCGCCAGCAGGCCTTCGTAGCCCTCGACCCCGACGAGCCGAAGTCGGGCGCTGGCGCCCACGGCGCCGGCGACGACGGCCGCTTCGTCCTCGCTGCGAGCGCCAGTACGGCCGCCCGGCACGCCCAGCTCGACGAATACCCCTACCCGATCGTCCATGCCTGCTCGACCAAGGTTGCTGTCGAGTAGCGCGACCCCGGCCACGGAGTCGACCAGGCAATAAAGCTGGCGCCGGCCGTCCTCGTCGGGATAGGCCGGCTGATGCGCGGCAGGGCGCGACGAGGGCTCGGGAACACCCGTGGACAAGCGTGTTCGTCCCGCCGACGGTCTAGTGGCCAGAACGTCGACGATGACCCGGGCGTCGGCCAGGCTGACGACCTCGTTTGCGACCAGGACCCGCTGGGCCCCGGCCTCAAACGCAACCGTCGCCTGGGTCATGTTCGCCACGGTGATGGCCCAGGCGCCCGCTTCGAGCTGGCGCTGGAAAAGCTTCGGCGCCATGGTCGTTTTGCCGTGTGGGGCCAACACAAACCCGTGCGCAGTGGCGTACTGCGCCATGACGGCCAGGTTGTTTTCCAGGGCCGCCTCTTTCAGCAACATGGCCGGCAGGGCGACATCGCCGAGCACGGCATTCGCTCCGGTGACGTGCCCCGCGGCCGGGGTTTGGGGAGCGGTCTGCGTCACGTACCCGCTCTCAACGCGATTACCGCGTCGATCTCGACGTCGTAGCCTCGGATACCGGCTCCGACCGTGGTGCGGGCAGGCATGGGGTCCTCGAAGTAATCGCGGTACACAGCGTCCATTTTGCTGAAATCGTCGAGGTTGGCCAGGAAGACACCGACCCGGACCGCGTCGGCCAACCTCGCCCCGGCCGCCTCTGCGATAGCGGCGACGTTGTCGAGCGCTCGGCGCACCTGATCAGCAAAATCCGGGGGGACGGTCCTGGTGCTTGGGTCGAGTGGCACCTGTCCCGACACGAAGAGCAGACCGCCCGAAATCACCCCTTGTGAATACGACCCCTGTGGTATCGGGGCCCCTTCTGTCCGAACCGCTCTACGGCTGTCGTCCAAGTTCACCACGCCTCCTCCTCCAGCAGCTAGCGCCTATGTCCAGCTGCGGGACCATTGTCGCCAAGGTTCGGCGCATTGGTCCTTTCCGGTCAGCCGTCGACGCTATTCCTGGCGGTCGTTGGCGTGCAAGGTACGCCTCCGAAATAAGAGGCGGTGGGGAGGACGGTCTCCGCGCTAGTCCGGGCAGGGTTAGTGCGGGGCTGAACTGGGCCTGGCGCGAGGCGGGGCCCTTAGGGGCCGTGCGGCTACGGGTCTGCTAGCCTCGGGAGCGACGCGGGCGTAGCTCAATGGTAGAGCTCCAGCCTTCCAAGCTGGTCATGCGGGTTCGATTCCCGTCGCCCGCTCGGAGCAAAGGCGCAGATCGGGTCGTTACAACTGTCTTTATTGTTTCGCCACGGCGTTCGTGAGCGCTGTTGCGGTTGTAACGCTACTTATGGTTTTTACGGCCTGGCTTCCTTCTCACTGCGACGGCGGGACGACAGGCTCAGTTATCACAACGCAAAAAACTATTGGTGTGACGGCACCCTACCGGCACCCTATCGGGTCAAAACTAACTTGTCTGCGGTGCACTTTTTGAACCTACTCCCGAAAAAGCCTTTTAGTACAAGGCCTCGAGAAGGCCGAAGGAGCTGTTAGCAGCTGCTATCGAATTGGCACTCGTGATCAAGTTGAGATGACGGAGACCGGGCCACCAAAGACGCCATCGGACACCGACGTCAGCCGAACCGAGGTTGGTTCGTGCACGCCAGCGGGGACGCCCAGTCGGCGAACGCCTGTTGCGCGCCCATAGTGCGTATCGGCGCTACGCTTAGTGTAGGAAATCAGCATCTGGGCGAACAGCGCCCACGACGCTACACCACGCCATCTATGCTGCGCGAACCGACAGAACGGGAGGTTCAGTCATGATTAGGCGATTTGCTTCGCTCGCCGCCACCGCCGGCCTGCTGGCCAGTGCAGGCGTGTTCGCTCTCCCTGGTGCCGCCCACGCCGACGGCTCACTACCCACACTCACGGTGGCGCTGAAAGGCATCACCGGCGTCTCGGTGTCAGGCAGCGAGGTATCGGGAGCGGTCTCCATCACGGCAACCTTCACAGGCAAGGCGCCGAGCGGGCCAAACAGCAACGGGCCGTCCTTTGGGATCGTCCATCTGAAACCCGGGGCCACGATCCAGCAAGCGGCCGGCGCCGTCAATGCCGCCGGCGGGGACCTCAACGCGCTGACCCCCTACGGCAGCCTTTTCGTGTCAGCGTCCGCTCCGGCCACGGTGCAGACCGTGCTGACACCCGGCAGTTATGTGGCGCTCAACGTCACCGGCAACGGCCAACCAGGGTTCGCCCCGTTCACCGTGACCCAGTCCACGTCGCCCGCGGCCCTGCCGGCGGCGGCGAACACGCAAACGGCCATCGAGTTCGCTTTTCGCGGGCCGGCGCGTGTTGCACGACGGGACGATGGTGCGGGCGCAGAACCACGGCTACCTCGTGCACATGATCTTCCTGTTCCGGGCTCCTCATGAATCGACGGCCATGCAGGTCATCGCTCTGCTCAAGGCGGGCGAGGACAACCAGGCCATGCACCTGCTCGGCCCGAACTCGGCGTTCGTCGGCCTCCAAGGCCCCGCCTCACCGGGGGCGCTACAACAACAGGTGCTAAACGCTCCACCTGGTTACTACGTCGAGGCCTGCTTCATGGATACCCAGGACGGTCGGGAGCACACCCAGCTCGGGATGGTGCGCCTGGTCCAAATCGTGGTACCCGGAAGCTAGAGCACAACCGCGATCCCGCTCACTTTCTTAGCTCACTAGTCGGCCACCGCGAAACGGCGTGGCGGGCTGGTGGTCCTTCGCGGACAATGCGCGCAATAGTTGAATAAACTATGGCGCGCTGGAAGTAATCAGCCTGCCCGGTCGCGCCTCTTCTACCAGAGCGCCATCCCGGACGACGAAAACCCCGTCCACGATCACGTGCCTTATCCCCGACGAGGGACGCGTTGTATGCGCATACGTGGCTTGATCTGTCACTCGGACGGGGTCGAAGACGACGAGGTCTGCGTCGGCGCCGGCGCGAATTCGACCCTTGGCTCGCATCGAAGGGCAGCTGGCCTCCAAAACTTTGGCCGGAAGTAGGGAGGATCGCCGTATAGCGTCAGATAAGGGCCGGCCTTGCTCCCGCCAGAGCCGCAGGACCCGCGAGAAACAGCCGGCCGAGCGGGGATGGGTGACAGCCCCGTCCGAGAGGGGCCATTGAAGAGGGTCAAAGGCGGCTGAGGTGGGCACAAGGGGAATTGAGTCGCTGGCAATGATTGTGTCTTCAAAACTCAAGGCCCGCCTTAACAGCGCCGACTCCGTGTCGTCATCTTCGTGTAGCAACTCGATAACCACGAGAGCTCCGGGGTCACTGGCCCGAAGTTCGCGTAGCCTGTGATCACTGGCTACTCTTTCCCCGGTTGGCAGGTACGTAAGGGACTCTGCTGTCAGCCCCCGCTCACCGAGCCTCTCAGGTGCGAGGAAAGCGGCCCCTATCGCCGTAGCTCCCGAGCCGTACGGATACGCCTCCGTGGTCACGTGGCTGCCGGCCCGTTGGCTGCGCTCGATGAGGTCGAGGACGCGGTCGATGTGGCGTCCCGACGTGCTGTTGATATGGCAGTAATGCATGCTGGCGCCCGTCTCGGCCGCGGCGCGAACTATCTCCTCTGCTCCGTCTATTTTCGTCGTGGGTAATATCTCAACAAGATCGCGGCAGTGGGTGAAGGTCGGGACGCCGCGTTCGCTCGCCGACTTCGCCACTTCCAAGAACTCCGCCGGATCGACCTGAGGAGCATAACCAAGCAGTAAGCCGACGCCTATCGCACCTCGCGCCAGATCGTCAGACAGCAGAGCGAGGGTCTGGGAGAGCTGCTTTGGCGTGCAAGGCACCGTCCACTCCGGGTTCCCGAGAATGGAGAGCGCACCGTCGACCCCGCCATCGGCAACGACGCCCGTCAGAGCGCGCATCCGGGCCGAAGCCCATGAGGCCGAGAAACCGTAGTGAATAGGAGATCCAAGTAAAGCTTCACCGTCGTACGCCTTTTCCACCGGGCTACGGCCGGCTTCTAGGTCGAGAGCGGTTGTGACCCCGTCATGAGCCTGCAGGCGACGGCCGGCCAGTGTTTGGGCATGGCTGTGCAGGTCGATAAAGCCGGGCGCAACCACCAGACCGGACACATCGATGACGGTCGTCCCGTCGAGAAGGGCTTCCGTCACGGCGGCGACGGTGCTACCGCTGATGCCCACATTCCTCTGGGCATCGAGACCTGATTCCGGGTCGACGACTCTTCCCCCGCTCATTACGACATCGTGCCTGGCCATTCTGTGACCTTAGACGAACAAAACTGGCCAATAGCGCGGCCTCAGGCGCAGATTGCGTTGCGAATCACTGAGAACTCGAAGTCTTCCGGGAGCGCAAATACCTGTTGCCCCGCCCCTCTGTCCGCGGGCGCCCGCTTTTGGGTTCGAACGCACGACATTTCGCAACTTCTCGGCCTGTTTGCTAGGCGGAACTACTAGCTCCGGCCGGTGGTACTGGCTTCAGAAGCGGCCAAAAGGGCGTCGGCGAGTTCGGTCAGGGAGACTCCGGCCAGCGCCGGAAGGCATAGGCCCCGAAGACGCTCGACGCGGGAGACCCAAGCTTTGGGCAGGCTCTGCACCCCATTGACGGCCCCCGTGAGGGCTCCCACCATGGCCGGGACGCTGTCAGCCTGCTTGGCCACAGTGGCGGCCGCCGGGATGGCCACCGTCGGGTCGCCGCGGGCGGCCAGAGCAAGGGCGAAGGAGCTCGGCAGTGTTTCGGGCGCCACTGTCCCGAAGCTGTAGCTGGCGTTGGCCACGCGGTCAGACAGCTCGGCTGCCAGTGCGAATGCCGAAGGCGCCCCCGCGGCCAGCGGTAAAGCCAATGCCAATTGACGGGACAGCCATGTCCCGGAGGGGACCTGACGGCAACCTTCCTCCACGGCCTGCTCAAGGCTGGCCCCCGCGACAGCGGCGGCAATGCTGGCCGCCATGGCCGCGGCGGCCCACACACCATCCTCGGCATGGGTGATCTCGGCCATGGTCGTGGCCACCTCGGCCGCACGCTTGACGTCCCCGGGGAACCGCACGCCTACGGCCACCGCTCGGGTCACGGCCCCGTCGTCGAAGTGGGCCGGGTTGTCGTTGCCGGTCGCCGGCGGCACCAAGCCCCGTCGCGCGTTGACGATGGACGACCGCTCGGCGATGCCCGACCACACCTCATCGGCCACGTCGACCACACGTTCGCGCCATCCGGCGAACAAGCGGTCCGGGCCGAAATCGTCGTCGCTCCCGAGAAGCAGGAGAGCGGCAATAGCCAGGAACTCACTGTCGTCGGTCCCGGACAGTGAAAGTGCTTCGGGGGAGCCCAAAGTAAATGGCAGGGGAAAGCGCAAGACCTGTTGTTGGTCCAAGTCGAGGGCGAAGCGCCAAAGCACGGACCGGCGCCACCCGAGCCGCGCGCTGCGATGGAACAGCGACGGGAAGCCGGCAGCATCGCCTACCGCCACGCCTAGGAAGGCGCCACGCGCCCGCTCGCGCCGGCCATCAGCCTTTGACCCAGGCGGACGGACGCTGTCGGTCATAGCGCCGTACCGCGGGAGCGCAAGGACGCCGTGGAAGCGCAGAGCCAACTCGGCCAGATCGGTGCCGGCGACCGCTCTGATGCAAGTTCCCCGTACCCGCTGGATGGATTCGCGCCATTCGGCGGGTATGGCGTCAGCACCGTTCAGCGCGCCTGCCATGGCGCCGGCCATGGCTGCGATTGTGTCTGCGTCCCTACCCATGTTGGCGCCTCCCAGGACGGCGGGGACGTACTCACCCCGAGCGGCAGCGAAAACGCCGAAGGCCAGGGCTGTGGCCTCGGGAGCCACATCGGCCCACGGGTAGTGGAAAATAGAAATTTCTTGGTACAACTGGTCGACGCCGGCGTGAATGTCTGCAGCCGCCGAGCCGATGGCGACCGCCGCCCTTATAGTGCGCGCCGACCACGAGCCCGGGGGAACGGCGGCCAATGCCGCCTCGACCACCGTCTCCCATCCCTCGGCCACCAGGGCCACAGAAACAGCGGCGGCGACCGCCTGCCCGCAGTAAATGCCGTCACGGGCGTGAGACACCTCGGCGTCCACAGCGGCCAAACGAGCCGCCTCTTGCGGGTCGCCGGCGCAGAAGACCCCGACCGGGGCAATCCTCATCGCCGCCCCGTCGCTCCACATCTCGTGGTTATCGCGGCCACTCTCCGGCGCTGACAGTCCCGCCCGCAGATTGTTTATGGCCGTCATCTCACTAAAACCGCCACGGTTGAAGCCGCCCTCCTGACCGAGTAACTTATCCCGCCACGTCCGCGTCACGTCCGCCGGGGTCATTTCGTGCCCGTACTCGAGGACAGCCATGGCGGTGAGGACGGCGTACTCGGTATCGTCCGTCCCGGCCGGGTCGTCTCTCACAAAGCCGGACACCCACCCGAACTTGGCCACTATGTCGTCTCTCGTCATCCCTTCGGTCGGTGCGCCTAAGGCGTCCCCTACCGCTTGTCCGATGAAGGCGCCGTAAACCCGGTCATAGCTAATGGTCACGTGCTGGCTCTCAGTGGCCTCGCTGAAGCGCATCTAAACGCATCAGCTCTGGCCGGCTAAATAAAGGTTGGGATTTCGACATATTTACCTTTCTGCAGGGATGACTGGTGCGCCGCGATACCCACCGCCGTCCAGTTCGCCGCCGTGAGGGAGTCCACAGCGGGCTGGCGCCCCTCTATCACGCTCGATATGAACTCATGAACGAGGTGGGGGTGCGAACCCCCGTGGCCTCCACCTTGGGTGAAAGACAAATGCGTACCCTCGTCACCGCCGTACATAAACTTCGTCGTGTACCGGCGGACCGGTTCGGGCAAAAGGTCCGCCCGGTCCGGCACAATTACCCTGGTCGCGATCACCGGTTTACCCCGACCATGGGCCTCCGGGGCCATCTCGTACAACACCATCTCCCCCGCCGTCGCCTCGTACTGGGGCCACTCGATGCTCTTCTTGTCCCCGTAAATCGAGAAGGATTCCGTGTAGGACCGGGCCAGCTGGAAAAGCGACCTGACCAGTTCGACTGCGGCCGTCGTCCCCTCCACGGAGACGTGCGCGCATTGCACCGGGAAACTCGGCCCGTAATTACCGCGGTTCTCGTCGGCCAGCCGCCCACCGCCTATGGCCTGTACACCGGCGGCCCGGCCCACCAGCAGAGCCAGGACGGGCGCCACGGCATGGGTCACGTAATGCATAGGCGGGAGACCGAGCCAATACTCAGGCCAATTGGTCATGTCCTGAAAATGAGTACCGCGGGCGTAACATATTTCCCCCAGGTCTCCGTTACGCACGAGGTCAGACGCCCATATGAACTCCCGCGTAAACACTGCCGTTTCCATCATCATGTACGACCGGCCCGACCGGGTCTGCGCCTCTGCGACCGCGCGCAGCTCCTCGAACGAAAGCCCCATCGGGACCGCGCAAGCGACGTGCTTGCCCGCGTCGAGCGCGGAAACGGCCTCGGATGCATGGCTGGCGAGACCGGTGACAATGTGGACGGCGTCCACGCTTGCGTCGGCCAACACCTCCTCCAAGCTGGCGTACGACTTTGCTATGCCGAACCGTTTCCTGGTTTTTTCGCAGAGGCTCCCGTCGAGGTCCGCCACCGCAACTTCGCGGACGGACGGATGGTCTTTGTAGATCGGCACAAACTCGGCCCCGAACCGAAGGCCGACTACCACTACGCTTAGCTTGCGGTCGTTCACGGTCCCCGTTTTCCGGTTGGGCTAAACCATCAATGGGCCGGGCGCAAGCACGACCGGAGCAGCGGAGTACGCAGCCCACTCTTCCGGTTCTGCCCTGTGGGAGAGCGACCCGTCCTACGCACCCCCCAGGCCCCCGGCTGAGATCCCGGCGACGAAATGCCTCTGCAGAGCGATGAACAGGAGGATCATGGGGAGGAGCATCAGGATGCCGGCCGCCGCGATCAGGGTGTAGTTGGACGAGAAGCCTTGCTGGAAGGCGTAGAGCGCGGCCGAGACGGGCTGGACGCCGGGCGACTGTAGAAAGGTTATGGCGATTATGAAGTTGTTCCAGGCCGCCAGGCCCGAGATCAGGGCGACGGTGAGGAACCCAGGAGCACACAGCCGCAACGTGACCTTCCAGAGGACGCGAATCTCGCTGGCTCCATCGACCCGGGCGGCCTCCTCGAAGTCCCGTGGTATGGAAAGCATGAACGACCGCAACAACAGGGTGGCGAAGGGAGAGAAAATGGCCCAGTAAATGATGATCACGCCGATGAGCGTGTTGTACAGGTGCAGGCGCGTCCATAAGAAAAACAGCGGTACCAGGAAGAGCTGGAGCGGCAGCGCGGCAGTAAAGATCAGATAAGCGATCACAGAATTGGAGCCGGGCAGGTCGAGCCGAGCCATGGCGTAGGCGGCAGAGCCAGCGATGACGCAGACCCCGGCGATGGTCCCGAGGGTGAGGATGGCGCTGTTCTCCATGCCGACACCGATGGAGCCCTGGTTCCACGCCTGGACGAAATTGCCCCATTGGGGGTGGACTGGAGGCCCGATAGGGTTCTGCGCCAGGCCTATCTCGGATTTGAGAGAGGTGAAGACCACGATGGCCAGGGGCGCCAGCGAATAAAGCGCCAGCGCGGTCAACGCGAGGTAAAACAACGGACGGGTAAGCCGGCGGCCCCTCAAGAAGTTGGGCACGCCGGTCTCGTACGACCGGGTGCCGGGCGCGGCGCCCAGGACCGCACTCATACGTTCCACCCGCGTCGCCGGAGCCTGGTGTAGAGGATGACGATGATCACGCTCAGCACTCCTAGGAATAGGCCCATGGCCGAGGCATAGCCTGCAGCCTGGTCGCTAAAGGCCTCCTGGTACATGAGGGTGCCGACCACTTGTGTGGCGTTGTCCGGCCCCCCCTGGGTGATTATGTAGATGTAGTCGAACACGAGGAACGACCAGATGACTGTCATCAACATCAAGAACATAAGCACGGGCCGGATGGAAGGGACGGTCACGTGGCGGAACTCCTTCCATGTATTGGCCCCGTCGAGGCGGGCGGCCTCATAGAGAACGGGGTCGATGCCCTGCATGGCGGCCAGGAACATCACCACCAGGAAACCCCACCACTGCCAATTGTTCACGAAGGCTACAGAGGCGAGCGCAAGGCGAGTGTTGCCGAAAAAGCTGATGTTGCTCAGGAAGCTGATACCCAAGCCGGAGACGACGCCGCCGTCCGGGTTGAGGAGGTTTTCCCAAATGACGGCGCTGACGACAGTCGATAGCACGTAAGGGATGAAGAAAAGGGTCCGGAACAGGTTGCGGAACCTGGTTATGCGAGACAGCATGAACGCCCCGGCCAGGCCCATCGCCATGGGCACAATGAGGAAAAATACCGTCCATTCGATGTTGTGGAAGCAGGCCTGCCAGAACTGGCTAGAGGTGAACATCTGCTCGAAGTTGGACACGCCGATGAACTTCGCGCCGCCGTACCCGTTCCAATCAGTGAAGGCGTAGTAGATGGCCTCCAACGTGGGCAGCACGATCACCAGCCCGTTGACCAGGATGAGAGGGAGCATGAAGTACCATGCCCGCCTCCGGAGGCGACGGTTTTTCTTACGGACCCCGGCCAGGAGGCTGGGTATGTCCAGTTGCGGCGCTGAGGTAGGCCGCGCAACCGCAGCCTCCATCACGGGTGCGGTCATCAGCCTCCTTCTTGTCTCGGCCTCGCTCTCTCGTGAGGCGAGGCTTCACTAATTCGGCGCATCGAGGGGCCTCCCCGGGATCTAGATAGCGGCGTACGCGCGTGGCTTGAACAGGGGCGGGACCAGCTTGGCCGCCAGCTCCTTGCTGAACACCTCTTGCAACCCTGCGCAATAGGACTTTGGGGACATCGAGCCGGTAATGATGCCGTCGAACGAGTTGATTATGTACGTGTCCGACTTCGGCGGCCAGAACGTCCACGTCGTGTAGCCAATGTTGCCCGCTTTGGAGTTGGTTGCCAGCTCGTCGTAGACCCGTACGTAATTCGGGTTGGTGCCCGGCGCAAAGTCGCTAGCTGTCAGCGGCAGCGGTGGGGGCTCGTTGCCGAAGTCCTTGAGCCCCAGCGTCGCCGCCTTTTTGTTGGCGAAGTACCAGCCCAGGAAGTCGGCGACGGCGTCGGGGTACTTCGACTTGGCGTTGATGGAGTACGTCCCACCGATCGAGAGCTCATTGAGGACCTTGGGCACCTCGGACCGCATCTGGGGGACGTTGGCCCACGTCCAATTTTGATCGTTGTGCCCCGCCTTGCCGAAGTAAAGGGGCAGGTTGGCGAACTCCCATGTCCCCGACCAGTACATGAGGCCTTTGCCCTGGACCAGGTTGTTGTAGGCGGTGGCGAAATGCGTAGTGAAGTAGTCCTGGCTTGATTGGCCGATGTACCCCGCCTTGAACCACTTCTGGAGCAGCGCAATGGCGTCCACGAAGACGGGGTCGGTCCACTTGATCTGGCCCGAGAGGGCCTGGTACAGAGCGTCAGGGCCAGAGTAATGGTTCCACATCATGGTGACGAACCATTCGTTCACGCCCGACCAGTCCGCTTTGCCTGCTGTAATCGGTTGTAGGCCCTTGCCCATGGCCTCCTTCATCAGGTTCTCGGTCTCGTCGAGGGTTGTGGGTGGTTTCCAACCGTACTTTTCGAAGGTTGCGGGGTTGTAATAGATGACCATCGTCTCGTACGAGTTCGGCAGTGACCACAACTTGCCTTTGTAGGTCGATGCCTCGAAAGCCCACGGGAGTATCAGGTCCTTCCAGCCGTACTTCTTCGCATAGTCGTCCAGAGGCAGGATCTGCTGGGATACGGCGAGCGGCACGACCGTACTGGAGCCATCCTCTTGGACGATGTCCGGGCCCGTGCCGGCTTCGATGGCGGTCTGCTGCAGTTGGGCGAACGAATTGAGGGGCTTCACGACCAGGCTGATGGGCATGTTGTGGTGCGAGTTGTTCCACGGGTTGAGGTACTGCTCTTTCCAGAATGTTTCTTGCTGGGCCTCAAGGAAGGAGGCCCACATAAGGATGGGCTCGGACTTGCCCCCGAACTCGATGCGACGGGCGGACGCGACCGCCAGGGGGGTGTTGAGGAGGCTCGCGGCCCCGAAGCCGGCGGCGGCTCCGGCCGCTCCGGCCATGAATTGCCGCCGGTTCAGCGGCCTACGCAAAATATGGTCTTGTGTCACGTAGAGGCTCCTTTTGCTATGGGCTTATTTCTTGTGGTTTTTCCTTTGAGTGGTTTTTCCTATTGATCCGTATGGTGAACGTCCCTGCCAGCCCGGTTAAATGCAGCCCAACCTTGGTCTTCGTGGGCCACAATCACGCCGCCTGCCGGCGGGCCAGAGCGACGGTCCGGTCGGCCAGTCCAGATATCGAAGTCCCGTCGAAACCGAAGATGGCGCTATGCATCCTGTCCTCGAGGGGGGCCGTCCAATGCCGGGGCAGCCTGGCTGTGCCGTGCAAGGCCCCAAATACCGATCCCGCGGTAGCGCCGGTGCAGTCGGTGTCGAGGCCGGCCTCGACTGCGAGCCCGATTGTCCTGGAAAAATCGCCATCTCCCCATAGAAGGGCGGCGCTTACGACCTCGGCGTTGTTTATGGTGTGCACCCAGTGGTAGCCGTCAAGACGCTTCTCCATGGACTGCATGGCATCGTCCCACGAGCCGCCCTCTTCAAAGGTGATCATGGTCAGGCGCAATGATTCGGACAAGCGGGAATGGGCCGGCACCACCAGGGCGGCTTGCTCCAAGGCCTCCTTGGCCGACGAAGACGCGAACGCCGCGGCGACGAGCGCCGCCGCCCACATTTCGCCGTAAATGCCGTTGGCCGTGTGGGACAAGGCGGCGTCTTGATAAGAGAGGACGGCGGCGGCCTGCGGTTGGCCGGGAGATACGTACCCGAAGATGTCGGCCCTGATCATGGCGCCTATCCATTCCCGGTACGGGTTGCGACGGCTGGCCGTCGCCGGCGGTTGGACGCCCCGAACCAGGTTCCGGTACGCCACCCGTTCGGCCGTGTAGACCATCTGGAAAGGCATGCCCCGCAACCACTCCTGGGCCACGTCGCGGCTCGTATAGCCCCGCCCGTACGTCTCCAGGGCTCGCAGCCCCAACATGGTGTAATCAAGGTCGTCATCTCTCGCCATGGCCCGTACGCGCCCCCGGGTGGCCACCGCCCAGGACGGGTTGAGCGTGTACCCGTCGGGCATTTCGTCTGGCACGGGGATGTAGTCGTCCAAGGGGAACGCCCCCACTTCCTCCAGGTAGCTCCTGAGCTTGGCGCGGTTCCATCCGTGGCCCTCGACCGGTTTGCCGAGGTTGCAGCCCGCACACCTGCCTAACCACGCGGCGAGCACCCTGTCCCCATAGCCAGCGTCGTCGGGCGCCTCTGACGCTGCGGCCCCGGGCGCCTCGTCCAGGATATGGTCCAGGACGGTCGGCTCCTCATACTCCCAGCCGGGGCGCAAGGGGGCGCTTTCCAGCTCGTTGTAGAGCTCCTCCACTTCCGCCGCAGGCGTCTCGTGATCGGTGGAGGCCACCAGGATCCGGTCGGCCAACGCAGTGCTCACTTGGTACCCGCTCTGGCGCCGTTGGACCAACTCGTCGCCAAGCAGTTCATGCAAGTCAAGGGCGTCGTGCATTGGTTACCACCTTTCCGGTCTGTTTCTTCACTTGTGGCCCCAAGCGACCTCCTAGGCCGATTCCCGTTTCCTCAACTCGAACCCGACCTCGATATCGACGGGTGGCCCGGTCGCCCCGGCGATCCGGTCAAGCAGCTGGGCGGCCGCTTTGGCCCCGATATCACCCGCAGAGTGGCCAACCGTGGTGAGCGAAGGACGGACCAGGGAGGCGGCCTCGATATCGTCGAAACCGGCCACCGCGATGTCCTCCGGCACCGAGAACCCGGCCGATTGGGCCGACTCCATGGCACCCAAGGCCATGAGGTCGTTGGCACAGAAGACTGCCCGCGAGGGCCGGCCGGCCTCGAGCAGTTGACCCATAGCCTTGGCCCCCCCTGCTTTGGTGAAGTCGCCGTGCACGATGAGCTGACCGTCCTCCGGGAAGCCGTGGCCGCTCATGGCCGCCCGGTAGCCGGCCAACCTGGGGGAGGCGGGGCCGGCACCGTCGGGGCCGGCGATATGGGCGATGCTGGTGTAGCCGCGGTCGAGAAGGTGCTCCGTCATCTCCAGTGCGGCCGAGAAATCGTTGGTGTGCACGTGGTCCACGCCGGCAAAAGTGCCGATGGCCACGGCCGGAGTTCCCTCGCCTATCAGCTTGCTTATGTCGTCCACCCCGAGGGTGAAGGTGATGAGGATCAGGCCGTCGACTTGCCGGTACACCAGCTCCGACACCAGCTCCCTCTCTTGCTTGGGCCCGGCGTCGGTATTGACGATCACGGAGTAGTAGGCGCTGGCGCTGAGCTCATCTTGTACGCCTCTAACCAGGGTCGGGTAGAAGGGGTTCGAGAGGTCGGGGAGGACGATGCCGACAAGGTGCGAGCGGAGCGTTTTGAGGCCCCTGGCGAAGGTGTTGGGCCGGTACTCCAGCTCCTCGATGATCTGAGTAATACGTGCTCGTGTGGCCCCGGCCACGGGCCGGGCCCCGTTGAGGACCTGAGACACGGTTGCCGGGCTCACCCCAGCCGCGTCTGCAACATCCCTTATTGTCGCCCGTCGACCTCTTACGCCCAAACTGCCCCCCGATGCTCCCGGCGCCGGGCGACGCCCAGCTCTCGTGCCCTACCCCCTACGCTGTTATGCAAAACGTTCTGCATAACCGATGCCTATACATTGCGTCGGGGCCACAAGCTTGTCAAGGCACCACCCGTGCCCGCTAGTACTGGCCCCGGCCAGGCCGTCGGCGGTGGCGTGGTCCGCAGGTCTTTTGGGCACGTGGGAGTGCATAACGGTTGCGGCCAAACCTAGAGTGGCCCGGGCTATGGCTCGAGCGGGCTCGCAGCCGCCACCATGGGGGACGGACCGGAGTGGCCTGTCCCGGACTAACCGACCACGCGAAGGGCGGGTACATGTCAGAACAAGATGGCTTCCCCAGCCCACACTGGGGCGAGCTCGAAAACCGTGCGGTCGGGTGCCTCGCGGGTGCGGCCATAGGCGACGCCCTCGGCGGCGCCACCGAAGGCTATTCTCCCGAGGCCATCCGCCAGCGTTACGGGGGCGCCGTGACCGGCGTAGTCGGCCCGTTTTATGAGGACTGGAAAACCAGGCGGCCCGCCTCCCCTTACCACAAAGGCGACGGCCACGTCACCGACGACACGTTGATGACGCGCTGCCTGGTCAGCACGTACGCCGACAAGCTCGATCACCTCGACGCGTACGACATGGCTGAAACGCTGGTGCCAAAGCTCATGTCTGAGCCCGTATGGGTACCAGACCTGGAGGCCACGACGGTCCCGCTGCAACGGCTGTTCCTGGCCGAAAAGTGGCTCGTAGCACGGCTCCACTATGGCCACGTGGACCCGCGCGAAGCAGGCGCGGGCAACATCGTCAACTGTGGCGCGGCAATGTACATGGCGCCAGTGGGCATAGCTAATGCGGGTGACCCGGAGCGCGCTTACGCCGAGGCGATCGAGATAGCGGGGGCTCATCAGTCGAGCTATGGCCGAGAGGCGGCCGGGGTGTTCGCCGCCGCCGTCGCTTGTGCCATGAGCACGACATCCACCGTCGCCACGGTCATCACGACATGCCTCGGGGTGGCCAGGGACGGGACCCGCGACGCCATCCAGGCGGTGTGCAGCCGCGCTTCCGAGCTTTCCGAACCAATAGAAGGAGTGGCAGAAATACGTTTGGCCGTGTCACCCTTCGACGCGGTCGGCCCGACTACAGGAGCCCGAGCCTGGAGGCACGACGGCCGAGCCGTACTCATTCCATCGAAGAGCTCCCAGTGGCCCTCGGAATGCTGGTGGCAGCGGGCGGTGATTACCGAAAGGGCGTGCTCGGAGGCGTCAATTACGGACGGGACGCCGATTCCATCGCCACCATGACGGGTGCCATCGCCGGCGCCCTGAACGGCGCCGGTTGCATCCCCGCAGACTGGCTCGACGCAGTTGCTACGGGCAGCCGGATGGACCTGGTAGAGCCGGGCCTGACTATGGCTCGGGCGGCACGTGCTGTTTTCGCCAGGGACCAACGGAGAGCTGCAGACCGGGCCGAGGCGCAGTCCCGGCTGTTCATTTGAGCGGCGACACTTTGGAGCGTTTCTTACGCTGGGGCGAACAAACCGTCCAAAGCGACCCGGCACCGGCGCAAACCGGCCGAGCACCTGGCGCTCGACCGCGGCGCGGCCACCCGGCTCCCGGTCGTTTGTCGTTATACTTCCACGCACATGCAGTTCCCTCACGAGGTCGAGATCGTCGACGTTACCCTGCGTGACGGCCTGCAGAGCCTGGCGAAGGTCTACCCCACCGACGTGAAGCTCGACATCCTGCGCCGGCTCATGGCCGTGGGTGTAAAACGAATCGAGGTCACCTCGTTCGTACGCCCCGACGTCGTCCCCCAATTGGCCGATGCCGAGGCCGTAGTTAGCGGCTTGCCTTCGCGCCACGGCTGCACGTTCCGTGCACTGGTCGCCAACCGCCGCGGTATCGAGCGAGCGGTCGCGGCCGGCATCGACGAGGTCCTGGCGTTAATTACTGTCAGCGAGACATATAACCAAAAAAACCAGAACATGTCTATTGAACGGAACCTGGATGTCATAGATGAGATCGCCCATTTGGCGAGCCAAAATGGTGTCCACGTCGTCGTAGCCGTCGGGATGAGCATGTACTGCTTGTACGAAGGTGATGTCCCACCCGAGCGGGTGCTCCAGGTCGTTTCGAGGTTGGCACGGACCGGGATCGACGAGTACTACATCGCCACGAGCGCCGGGCTCGATGGCCCCCGGCGCGTGTACGAACTCAGCCGCCTCCTTCTCAGCGAATATCCATCAATGAAGCTCGGGGTGCACTTGCATAACACGAACGGTATGGGGCTGGCCAATGCATTGGCTGCCATGGAGGCGGGGGTCAGGACGTTCGAGGGAGCGGTCTGCGGCATCGGCGGTGGGATCCGTTTTCCTGAAGGGACCGGCTATCACGGCAACATAGCCCTGGAGGACCTGGTGAACATGTTCGAAGAGATGGGCGTATCCACGGGTATCGACCTGGACGCCCTCGTCGGTGTCAGTCGCGACGTCGGGGACATGCTCGGCGTGCCCGTGTCCAGCTATGCGGCCACCGGTGGGACGAAGGCGGAGGCAAGGCGTTCGGTTCACGGTACGTCGTAGGGCTATTGCCGTGGGGGCGAAACCCGCCACCCGCCTTAGCGCTCCCGGACCTCGGCCAAGGAAAACGGCCTTTATTCTGTCTCTCTCACGCAGTTCCCGAAGCCTCTGTAATGTGGGCCGGCGGTGACCGACATCGACCTTTCAGGTGAACTGGTGGTGATCAGCGGCGGAGCAGGAGCGCTGGGCCGCTGCATCTGCACCAGGCTAACGCCGTTTTGCCAGGGATCGTGTCCGCAGGCATGGCGCGCCGCCAGTGGGACGAAGATCCCGCGTACCGGCGAAGGGCACAAGATGCCATCGCCCTGGGGGAGCTTCAGGACCCGAACAGCGTGGCCGACACGTTTGCCTTCTTATGTAGCCCAATGGCGTCGTACATGACGGGTTCACCGCTCCTGGTAGATGGCGGCTGCGCGTTGCGTGGCCCGTGAGCACGCACTGAGTGACCACGTGAACTCCACCGAGCCCGACCCGTTGGAGGATGACGACCCGCCGGGGCGGGCCAAGGCCCGGCGGCGCATGGCCGCAGGGCTCGCCCTCGTCGGTCTCGTCGTCGCGTTGGGCGTCGGGATCTATGCATTTGTACAAGAGCTCGACAGGAGCAGCACGACGAAGGCGATGGGCACGTTTTGCAATTCGGTTGGCCTGGTGATGCAATTGGCCTATGACCACAGGGGCGGTTTAAGCACTTTCCACAAAGTCGTTGATAAAGATGCCAACGCCGTCGGTGGTCGAGTCCAATCCGATACAAGAGCCTTCGAACTGGCGCTCAGGCGGCGTGACACCGCCACTGCCCAGAAGTACCTACTGCGACTGGACGAACTTTGTAGCTCCGAGGGCTCTCCCATCTCTACACCCGTGACAACATCACCGGCGCCAGGGAATAAGGCGCCAGGAAAATAAGGTCTGCCTTCCTATAGCATCGGTGACGTGACCCTTACCGGGACGGAGGCTGATAGCACGGCGTCAGAGGCGCCGGCGGCCATGCGGCCGTGCGCGGCCCCAGATGCGTGCGGGCTCGGTTACGGCCAGTGCTCAGGCCCGTTGGCCAAGCGCCGAGTACACGTGCTGGGCACCGTGTTTTTCGACCTGGTTTATTCCGGTCTTCCCGCCCCGCCCCGACCGGGCACGGAGGTCCAGGCGCGGCACCTCGGTATTTCTCCCGGAGGGGTGGCCAACATCGCAGTGGCGCTAGCTCGCCTGGGGCTCGATGTCGGCCTCTCGGCGGTGTTCGCTGAGGACGCCTTCGGCCAGTACCTGTGGTCCGCCCTCGCCTACGAGGGCATCGACCTTAGGTATTCCGTGCAATCGCGTGACTGGACCACCCCGGTGACGACCTCGATCGCCTACGAACGCGAGCGCAGCCTCATAACGTACGAACCGCCCCCGCCCGTAGACATAGCAGCCGTCGTCCCTGATGGGTACCGGGCAGACGCCTTCGTGGTGTCGCTGGCCAACGCCAGTGCTCAGGTACTGGACGACCTGCACCGTTTTGCCCCTGTCGTCTTCGCCGACGTCGGCTGGGACGTCGGCGAGCTTGACCCGTCCCGGCTGGCGGACAAGTTGGCCAGAGTCGACGTGTTCATGCCCAATGCCGCAGAAGCTCGAGCAGGTACCGCTGCAGCTGATGTCGAGCAAGCGGCCGCTGTCCTGGCTACGAGCGCCCGCCTCGTCGTCGTCAAGGATGGGAGTTTCGGGGCATTCGCCATCGACCCGGTGACACGCGCCGGTTTACGCGTCCCTGCACTGCCTGTCGAAGCTCGGGACACGACGGGTGCCGGGGACGTCTTCGACGCCGGCTTCATCTACTCCTCCCTGGCGGGCTGGCCCCTGGACCAGTCGATGCGCTTCGCCAACCTTTGCGCCGCCGAGTCGGTCAAGCACGAAGGTGGGTCGCTCGCCGCACCGTGCTGGCGCGACCTCGGGGCGTTCTGGGACAAGCTGGACGACACCGAGGCGCGCCGGGCGTACGCGTTCCTCCCGCCGCTACTCATCGAGTGCCCGGCGCGACAGGTCTGTACGCGAGCGTGCCCGACGATGTCGTCGCCGCCGTTGGCGAGCGCGCCAGCCGGTGCGGCTTAGTGGCGACGCGATGGCGCTCACCCGTCGCCTTCGCGCCAGGACATCATGCGTTACGGGGTGTTAAGGTAAATCTAACTAATCCGATCGGTATAGGAGGAATACAAGTGCAGAAAAGACGTCGGATCACGTTCGGAGCTGCCGCATTGGCTCTGCTCACCGCCGCCCCGGCGATGGGTGCCGTGGCCACGGCCAGCGCCGCCAGCGCGGCATCACCGGTCTCGTTCACGTACTGGACGAGCGGCTGGAAGCCATCGGAGATCGCCACCCTCGACAGCGCCTTCGACAAGGCGTACCCGCAGTACCAGGCCAAGGGCCAGTACATCTCGACGTCCGACACGTACTTCCCGAAGGTCATCGCCGCCCTTAAGACCAACACGCAGCCAACCGTGTACACCGACCAGCAACCCTACGACCTGCCCATAGTCCAGGAGAGCGGCAAGCTGATCCCGCTGACCGGCAAGATGACCGGCCTGACCAACCAGCTATACCCGGGGATCAGGAAGTCCTTGTTCTACCGCGGGCAGCAGCTCGGCATGGCTACTGGTGGAGTGGGCGACATCGCCCTGTTCTACAACAAGACCGACTTTGCCCAGGCGGGGATCACCTCGCCCCCCACGACGTGGGCGCAAGTGGCCGCCGACGCGGCCAAACTGACCGACGCCTCGGCGCACCGCTACGGCTTCTACGTTCCGACTGGTGACGCCGAGTGGATCTCGTACGACTGGGAACCGGTCCTGTGGGGTAACGGGGGCAGCCTCCTCAACGGCAACCAGACAAAGGCCACTTTCGATAGTGCCGCCGGCATCAAGGCCCTGTCGACGTGGGTGAACATGGTCCGGTCACAGAAGGTGGCGCCGACGGCCAGCTACGCCGCCGACGGCAACTTCGACGGCCCCACCGCATTTGCGTCCAACGCAGTGGCGATGATCACCGACGGCCCGTGGCTCGAAGGTGAAGTGCCGAAGGGCCTGGACTACGGGGTCGCACCTTATCCCTCGGGCAGCGCAGGAGGGTCGACCAACATAGGTATTGGCGTCGCCGCTTGTTGAAAACGACACCGGCCGAAGACCAGGCCGGGCTGGCCTTCATCAAGTTCGTGGCTTCGCCGGCCCAGGGCGCCTACCTGACGGCACAATCGGGTGGCCTGCCTTCCAGCCCGGCCCAGATCGGCCAGCCCGTGCTCAAGCAAGCCGAGTCAGCCAAGTGGTACAACGTCTTCGCCAACAACCTGAAGTACGGGCAACTCCGTCCCCTCAACCCCCAGTGGTACACCGCTTCGTCGTACCTCTATACCCAGATCAGTAATGCCATAGCCGGGAAAGTCACGCCCGCCCAGGCGCTGTCCACGGCCGCGCACCAGGTAGATCAGGCGCTCGCCCAGAACGGCTAGTGCTAGAAGCAACGGCAGGACGCCGCCGGGAGGCAGGCACACGACCAGTGCCCGCCTCCCGGTTACCGGGAAGGGGACGGTGGGTCCGGCCGGCGGCCAGGGCCCCACGCGGTGCGGTACGGCAGCCACGCCTGCTGCCTTATTTGTTTATTGCCCCGGCGGTCGGGCTCACGGCCCTCTTCTCGGTGGTGCCACTGGCGATCGCCATCCACCGCAGCTTTTATGGCGGCGGCACCAATATTTTCCAAACCAAGCTCAATTTTGTCGGGCTCCAGAACTACAGCGACGCGCTAGCCAACGGCGGGACGCAAGCGTTGGAAGTGACGGCCATTTATACGGTCGGCTTCATCGTCCTGGCCATGGGCTTCGGTCTGGCCACAGCGCTGCTGCTCAACATGAAACTGCCCGGGATCGACCGCCTCCGCGCCCCTTTTATCATCCCCCTGGTAGTCCCTGTCGTGGCCACCGCCCTGATATGGTCCAATTTGTTCGCTCCGCAGTTCGGGTTTATAAACCGCATCCTCGAAGCTTTTGGGCTCCATCAAGCCAATTTCACGTCGTCGCCTTCGCTGGCCCTGATTATGGTCCTCAGCTTCGGTGTGTGGCAGTTCTTTGGTGAGAACGTCATCCTCTACCTCGCCGCCTTGAAGAGCCTGCCCGTCGACCTCCTGGAGGCGGCCAGCGTCGATGGCGCCGGCCCGTGGCGTCGTTTCCGTTTTATCCGCTGGCCGTTGCTGCGCCGCGCCACCGCCGTAATTTTCGTCATCACGGCTCTGACCGGCTTGCAGGTTTTCACGCAGATATATGTCCTCACCGGGGGCGGCCCCAACGGGGCCACTACTCCCATCGTCTACGCCATCTACAACAAGGGTTTCCAGGAGTTCAACACCGGGCAAGCCGACGCGCTGGCCGGAATTCTGTTCCTCATCTCGCTTGTGATCACGATCGTCGCGGTCACCACCATTGGGCGGGGTTCTCGTCGTGACGCGTAGCCGCCGGGTTGCCAACCGGGTTTTCTTTTATGGGCTCGTCATCATCGCGGTGGCGGTGGTCGTCTTCCCGCTCATCTGGATGCTGGGTACGGCGGTCAAACCCAACGGGCAGATCCTGGACCTGCGGGCATCTCTCTGGCCGAGCCAGTTCGAATGGGACAATATCGTAAAGGCCTGGAACGCGGCCCCGTTCGGTCGCTGGTACCTGAACAGTGTGATCTTCGCCGTCTCCGCCACGCTGGGCCAGATCTTCACGGCCATGATGGCCGGCTACGCCTTCGCCATGTTCGACTTCCCGGGGAAGCGGGTCCTGTTCTACGTCCTGCTGTGTGGCTTGATGGTGCCTTTCACCGTCGTCATTGTGCCTGTGGTCCAGATATTGGCCACTCTCCATTGGCTCAACACGTACCAGGGGCTCATTGTCCCCAACATTGCCTTTGCCCTCGGGACGTTCCTTTTCCGCCAGTTCTTCTATGGTGCTCCCCCCGAGTTAGGCGAAGCCGCCCGAATTGACGGCGCCTCAGAGTGGCGCATCTTCTACAAGGTGTACTCCCCGCTGGCCCGGCCCGTTATCGCCGCGTTGGGGATCATCGCCTTCCTGATGAACTGGAACAACTTCTTGTTCCCCTTGATCGTGGTCAACACCACCAATATGAGCGTGGTCTCTCAAGGCCTGTCTGTGTTCCAGACCCAGTTCAGCACCAACTACGACCTCATCATGTCGGCCGCCTTGATCGCGATCGTGCCCATCCTGCTCGTAGCCATCGTGGCCCAGCGGCAAATCGTCGAGGGGATATCGCTCGGCGCCGTCCAGTGAACGGCCTCGGTCGAGCGACGGCACCCCAGGGCCAAGCGCTAAGGGCGCTAACTTCAAAGGTGTAGTGAGGTCGGCCTATATTTTTTTGTTAGGTGGACCTCACAAAGTGTTAGAGTGCATTCTGTGCTGAGACAAAGACCAATTCAAGGCCGTCCTAGGTGGCGGCGGCTGCTGGTGCCGCTAGCTGTAGCGGTGTGCATCGTGCTGCCGGCGTGTGGGGGCCAGGCGGCCAGCGCCGCCACCACGACTTCCATAACCCTCTACAACGGCCAACACCCGGAGACGACCAACTCTTTGGTCGCGGCCTTCGAGAAGGCCACCGGCATCAAGGTCAACGTCCGCAACGGCGACGAAGACGTCCTGGCCAACCAGATCGCGGAAGAGGGGAAAAAGTCCCCGGCCGACGTCATTTACACCGAGAACTCGCAGGCCCTCCAGTTCCTGCACTCAAAGGGCTTGCTAGCAGCCATCCCCTCGAGCACGTTGGCCAAAGTCCGGTCCAGGTACAACTCACCTTCGGGCAACTGGGTCGGCGTCTCGGCTCGGGTTAGCGTCATCGTCTACAACACCAAGCTCCTGTCATCCAAGCAGTTGCCCACCTCGGTCATGGCCCTGGCCAAACCCAAGTGGTCCGGCAAGCTCGGGCTGGCCCCGAGTGAGACCGATTTTCAGCCGATCATCACTTCGGTCGTCCACTCCTACGGGCAGGCTCAGGCGTTGCGCTGGCTCGAGGGGATGAAAAAGAACGCCGCCAGCCACACGTACCCGGACAACGAAACGCTGGTCGCGGCGGTCAACAGCGGCCAGGTGGCCGTTGGGATCATCAACCACTATTACTGGTACCGTTTGCGCTACGAAACGGGCAATTCCCGCATGCACTCGAGCATCGCTTACTTCGCCCCACGCGACCCCGGCTATGTAATAGACGTCTCAGGGGCCGGAGTGCTCGCCTCCAGCAGCCACAAGTCCGAGGCACAACGGTTCGTGGCCTTCCTGGTGTCGAAGCCCGGTCAGGAGATCATCGCTCATTCCCAGTCTTACGAGTACCCCCTCGGGTCGGGAGTGGCGACAGCCCAACCGTTGAAGCCCTTCGGCCAGCTGCAACCCACGCCGCTCACGATCTCGGAGCTGGGCGACGGCGCCGCGGCTGTCGCGTTGCTACACGAGGCCCAGCTCTTGTGAGGAACAGGGCCCTGGCCGGCACAGGCACCGGCCGAGTTTTGGCTTCGCCAGCACCGGCCGTTGCCCGTGGCTGCGGCCGTCCCCAAAGGCTCGCTCCCCCCGTAGGAGGCCCCCGCGCCGACCAGGAGAAACCCGGCTGAGGTGGCCGTCACAGCGGTGCCTCGAACCGGCACCGAACCCAGCGCTGGCACTTCGGCATCGGCCGAGGCGTACGAACGCCGGCGGGCGCCTCCGGCTCTAATCGCCGCGGGGGCCGTTGTGGCCGGGGCCATGCTCCTGCCTCTTGTGTTCATGCTGGTCCAGGCGGCTCAGGTGGGGTGGTCCGAGTTGTCGGACCTCCTCTTCCGGCACTTAACGGCGGTCCTGCTCTGGAACACGGTTTCTCTAGCCGCCGTTGTCACCACTGCCACCGCCGTGATTGGCACGGCGGCCGCATTTGCCACAGAGCGGACGAACCTGCCCGGGCGCCGCGCACTGTCTGCTCTCATCGTGTTGCCAGTAGCCGTCCCCGACTTCGTGATCGCGTGGGGCTGGACGTCGCTGGCACCATCCCTTCATGGCCTATGGGGTGCCTCCCTGGTGCTGTCGCTGGGCCTCTACCCCCTCGTCTATCTCCCTGTGGCGGCCAGCTTCAGGAGTGCAGATCCCGCTCAAGAAGAGGTCTCCAGGAGCCTGGGTCGCGGCCGCTGGCGCACATTTTGGTCGGTGAGCCTGCGCAATGCCCGGCTGGCCCTGCTCGGCGGTTGCCTGCTCGTCGCCTTGTACCTCCTGGCGGAGTACGGGGCGTTCGAGATCCTCCGCTACCAGACCTTCACCACGGAGATCTTCGCCGAGTTCCAGGTGGGCTTCAACACACCGGCGGCGTCAGCCCTCAGCCTGGTGCTGGTGGCCCTAGGCCTCGTCGTCCTGACGGGCGAAGCCTTCTTGACGCGGTCGGGTCGGCGGGGACGGCCTCAGCCGCGCGCCAGGGTCGTGACCCGAGCGAGGTTGGGGCCGTCCACGGTGCCGGTGGTGCTTTCCATGATCCTGTTGGTGGTATTGGCGCTGGGAGCACCCCTGTGGGCCATCTGGCACTGGATGGCATCGAGCCAGCGCACGACTCTGCCGGCGGCGTCTTCATTGGGCAGCGCCGCGTGGCATACCGCCCTGTACAGCGCCTGCGCCGCCGCCGTCGCCACTACCGCGGCGCTGCCGGTAGCCATCCTGGCTGTGCGCTACCGGGGCCGCATAGCCATGGTGTTCGAGCGCACCTGCCTGCTCGTCCAGGCCCTCCCGGGGCTGGTGATAGCCCTGGCGCTGGTGTTTTTCGCCGTTCGCTACGCCAGCGCCGTCTACCAAAGCGCGTTCCTGCTCGTCGCCTCGTATGCGGTGATGTTCTTCCCTCTCGCCCTCATCGCCGTCCGGGCGTCCGTAGCCCGGGTGCCGTCCTCCCTAGAAGAGGTGGCTCGTTCCCTGGGGCAAACCCCTCCCATCGTCATGCTGAGGGTCACGCTGCCCCTCGTCCTCCCCGGCCTGCTAGCCGCCTTTTTCCTAGTGTTCCTGACGGCTGTAACGGAGCTAACCGCTACCTTGATCCTCGTGCCTACCGGAGTACAGACGCTGGCCACGCAGTTCTGGGCCTACACCACGGACTTCTCCTACGGCGCGGCCGCCCCTTTCGCCGCCACCATGCTGGCGGTGGCCGTTGTGCCTACTTACCTGCTCGGTCGCTGGTTCGACCGCCGGCCCGCAAGATCTTTGCTGGCCACATAGGGAAAACTGGTGGACGGAGAGGTAGTGAACGACGCATATGGTGCTCAGTGCTCGAACCAGTGGAGATAGCGGCTACGTCATGGGGATACCGGGACGCGCCCATGGCGTCTTGGGGCCGGCGGTCTCTGGCTGCTCGAGCCAGTGCTCGGTGACCCCTTGACACGCGTAGTCGTCTCCGGGCTCAAAAAGTCGTTCGGCTCCCGGTTGGTGCTCGACGGTCTCGACCTCGACGTGGCCGAAGGCTCGCTGACCGCCGTTCTGGGGCCGTCGGGCAGCGGCAAGACGACGCTTCTGCGCCTACTCGCGGGGTTCGAGCGCGCTGATGCCGGCAGCGTGATGCTCGGGGAGACAGTGGTTGAAGACGGCCGCACCCATATCCCTCCCGAGGCTCGGCGGGTGGGGTACGTGCCGCAAGACGGTGCTCTTTTCCCCCACTTGAACGCCAGCGGCAATATAGGTTTCGGGCTCTCCCGCCGGGACCGCAAGAGCGGCCGGGTCGAAGAACTACTCAGCCTGGTGGGCCTATCAGGGGAGGGCCGGCGCTACCCTCACCAGCTTTCCGGCGGTATGCAACAGCGGGTCGCCCTGGCCAGAGCCCTGGCCGGCCAGCCCAGCCTGGTCCTGCTCGACGAGCCGTTCTCGGCCCTGGACGCCGCGTTGCGAGCGGGGGTCCGGGCGGATGTGGCCCGCGTACTGTCGGAAACAGGCACGACGGCGGTCCTGGTCACCCACGACCAGGACGAGGCCCTGTCACTGGCAGACAAGGTGGCCGTACTCCGTGATGGGAAAGTGGCGCAGTGTGCCGCCCCGGAGGAGCTCTACACCGACCCGCTCGATCCCGCATTGGCCACCTTCGTCGGCGATGCGAACCTGCTCGAAGGCACGGTGCGGGCCGGGACGGCCGTGACCACCCTGGGAGCGCTGGCCATTGCCGACGGAGGTTCACCATTCGCGGAAGCGCAGCGAGTAATGGTGCTCGTGCGGCCCGAGCAACTCGAGCTGCGGGCCAGTCATGCCGGCACCGGCAACGGCACTGGAGGTCTCAAGGGGCGGGTGGTCGAATGTCATTATTTCGGCCACGACATGCTGGTGACGGTGGAAGTCTCGGGAGGGGTGCCCGGCGAGCGCCCGGTCCTGCACGCCCGGCTGACGGGCAAAGCGCCGCTGGGCGCTGACAGCGCCGTTGCCTTGTCTGTCGAGGGCCCCGTCAAGGCCTGGCCGGCCTGATTTCGGCCGCTGCAGCGGTTGGAGCGGACGCAAGGGCCCGACCTTCAGTGGAAAGGGGCGGGCGGGCCGGCCGCCCTCTCTGCGGCCGAGACCGTTCAGCCGAGAGCGGGATAGACCTCTTCCTGCAATAGCCGTAATGGCGCCATGTTGAAGGGGTGGCCCGCCGCGAACACAAAGTGGCTTATCCCGACGTCGAGATAGCCCCGCAACCCGGTGGCCACCTCTCCCGGGTCACCGATCAGCCAATTCCCGCGGACGGCGTCGAGATCGGTCGAGTTGGCCGCCGCCGCCTCCCCGCGCCATCGCCTCCGCCTCTGCGTGAGTGGAGGCCACGTACACCGCCGGGTGCACCGAAAGCTCGATGTCATCGAAGTTCCGCCCGATTTGACTACAGATCTCCTGAAGCTTGGCGAAGTGCCCGGCACATTTTGCCGGCGTTCCCTGGACGTTCAGGCGGTCGCCGTGACGGGCGGCCATCCTGAGCGAACCCAAACCCGAGCCACCGATCGTGATCGGAGGATGGGGTGATTGGACCGGCTTGGGCTGGCAGGGTGCTTCCTCCAGCTGGTAATAGCGGCCCTTGAAAGTGGTCCGGTCCTGCGACCACAGGGCCTTTACGATCTGCAACGCCTCATCGAGACGGGCATAGCGCTCGGCCAGCGCAGGGAACGGGATGCCGTAGGCCCGGAACTCCCGCTCCGCCCAGGCCGCCCCGAGCGAGAACTCGAGCCGGCCCATGGTCATTTCGTCGACCTGGGCCGAGGCCTTGGCCAGCACAGCAGGGTCGCGGTAAAGCACGCCGTTTACGAGCACGCCGATCCGGGCACGGCTAGTCAGGAGCGCCATGGCACCGAGCGTGGTCAACGTCTCGAATGCCGGCCGGTCGTCGGCCCCGTTGAACGGCAAGAGGTGGTCGAAGGCCCACACCGACCCGAACCCAATCTCCTCGACGGCCTGCACTGCCGCGGCGTACTCGGCCCAGCTTGTCGCTTGCCCTTGCAGTTGCACACCGAAATGAACCGAGTGCCCCCGGACCTCCATGGCGTCAACCTCCCTCGAAACCTCGAAAACGTCGTCGTGCCGCATCAGTCGAAGCATCCCGGCCCGGGCGCCTCAGGTTTACCCGGCGGCCTCGCCGCCTTACCTTAGTGACCGGCTGACCGGGGACGGCAATTCGCCCCCCCTCAGGCGCCGAGGGCGGGGTCGTCGGTACCGGCTTCGGCAAAACCTTTGCGCCGTAACAGGCACGAATCGCACGTCCCGCAAGGACGGCCGCCCGTCCCGGGGTCGTAGCAACTGTGAGTCAGTCCGTAGTCCACTCCGAGGGCAAGGCCCCGGATGATGATCTGGGCTTTGGTCAACTGAGACAGTGGAGCGTGCACCCGTAGTCGCTGCCGGCCTTCGACACCGGCCTTAGTGGCCAGGTTGGCCATTGCCTCATACGCGGTCAGGTACTCGGGCCGGCAATCCGGGTAACCGCTGTAATCGATGGCGTTGACGCCGATGAAGATGTCGCTGGAGACAAGGGTTTCGGCCCACGCCAGCCCGAACGACAGGAAAACCGTGTTGCGGGCAGGCACGTACGTGACCGGGATCTCGGGCTCGAGATCCTCGACTCTGTCGTGGTGGGGCACGGGCACGTCGTCGGTCAACGCCGAACCGCCGAAGACGCGGAGGTTGATGTCCATGACCACGTGGCCCTCCACGTGCATGGCGGCGGCCACGTTGCGGGCGGCGGCGACCTCGACCTCATGGCGTTGCCCGTAGCGAAAGCTGAGAGCGTACGGCCGGTAGCCCTCCGAGATAGCTATGGCCAACACCGTCGCCGAGTCGAGGCCACCGCTCAAGAGGACTACGGCCGGCGGCCCTGTGGGTTGTGAACTCAAGGCTTAGTCCTCCTCTAGCGGCTCTCACCGCGCGTGTCGGCGGTGCTCCCCGGCGCCGTTCTTGGCCACCGCGCCACCCGTCTACGCTAGGTGATGCCAGCGGGAGCTAACGTACGGCAATGGCAAATATGACGGGCAACGGCACGGTTGACAGCTCACTTCGGCTCCTCAGGGTCGGGGACGTGGGCCAGGAGATCCCGGTTATTCAGGACGGCTCGGGACGTACGTACGACCTGTCCCCGGTAGTCGGGACGGGTGACCTCGATGGCGCCTTCTTCGGGGGTGGCGGCGTCAGCCTGGCGGCACAGGCCCTCCAAAGGGGCGAGTTGCCGGAACGTTCCATAGAGGGGCTGAGGGTAGGGCCGCCCATAGCCCACCCCCGCGCCGTTATTTGTATCGGCCAAAATTACGCCGCCCACGCGGCCGAAACCGGTTCGACGCCCCCTAAATTACCGATCATTTTCTTCAAACACCCGAATACCGTGGTGGGGCCTTTCGACGATGTGGTGATACCGCGCAAAAGTAAGAAGACTGACTGGGAAGTCGAGCTGGCCGTAGTGATCGGGTCTCGCTGCCGCTACCTGGAAAGCGTCGACGACGCGCCCGGCCACATCGCCGGCTACACCATTGCGAACGACGTTTCGGAGCGAGAATTTCAATCAGAGCTATCGGGCGGTCAGTGGTCAAAGGGCAAGAGTTGTGAGACTTTCAACCCGTTGGGGCCGTGGCTGGTACCTGGCAGCGAGGTCCCCGACCCCCAGAAGCTAGGTTTGCGCTCCTTTGTCAACGGCGAACCCCGCCAGGACTCGAACACGGCCGACATGATCTTTTCGGTCAACTACCTTGTCTGGCACCTGTCGCAGTTCCTGGTCCTGGAGCCGGGCGACATAGTCAATACTGGCACTCCGCAGGGCGTCGCCGCCTCAGGCCGCTTCCCGTTCCTCAGCCCCGGTGACACGATGGCGCTCGAGATCGATGGACTGGGCCGCCAAGAGCAACGCCTCGTCGCCGCTACGGGGTAGCGACTTCTCGGTGGCCGACAAATAGCGCAGTTATTCACCCGGCGGTGAGGAAACGGTCCAGCCGTTCGAGGGCGGGCTCCAGCACCGAACGTTCTGCCGCGTAACAAATCCTTATCGAGCCCTCGCCGCCGGCTCCAAAAGCCGAACCGGGAGCCAGACCGACTTTTTCCTCCTGTAGCAACCGTAAGCAAAACGCAAAGGAATCATCGAGGCTGCTGACCCGGGGAAACACATAAAAGGCGCCGTCGGGGTGCGGGACGGTAAGGCCCGGCATCTGACGTAGCGCGTCAATACAGAAATCACGGTTGTGCTTCAGTGTGCCCACCATGCGGCGGACCTCCCCCTCGCCGTCGGCCAAAGCGGTTTGGGCCGCGATCTGGGAGAATGTGGCCGCATGGGAAACGAAAAACTCGTTCAACTGGGCCACTTTCGGCCCGAGGTCGCGCCGCGTGACCAGCCACCCGACTCGCCAACCGGTCATGCAGTAGGTCTTCGAAAACGACTGGACGACGTGCACGGGGTCGTCGCGCCGAGAGAGGCGCAGTACGGACGGCGCCGGGTCTCCGATATGGTCCCCCGCGTAATAGATGCGTTCGTAGACTTCGTCCGCCAACAACCAAATCCCTCTGTCACGACAGATGTCGAGCAGCCGTCGCTGCTCCTCTACGGTGGCGACCCAGCCGAGAGGGTTCGACGGGGACGTCAACAGCACCAAGCGCGTCCTTGGGCTAAGGGCGAAAGTGAGGGCGCTGAAATCGATTTGATAGCGCTCTCCTTCGAGGCGCAGCGGGACATCGATCGGTACCCCGTGCGAGAGGGCGACGATCGAAGTGCTATTGGGCCAAGCCGGGGACAGGATCACGACTTCGTCGCCGGGGTCCACCACCGACCGGATGGCCAGGTGGAGGGCCTGCAGCCCCGAGGCGGTAATCACGATCTCGGTGCCCGGGTCGAGACAAACCCCATGGAGCCGCTCGTATTGGCGGGCGATTTGCGCCCGCAACAAGGGCAGCCCGGCGTTTTCCGAATAGTACGTATGGCCTTCCCTCAAGGCCCGCACCGCAGCATCGACGATGAACTTGGGCGTAGGCAAGTTCGATTCACCGAAGTACAGCCGGAGCACGCCATCCATCGCCATGGCCAGCTCGCCCAGCTCGCGGATCCTGGTGTAGGGGACGTCGTCGAGAGACGCGGCATACGGCGTCAAGGGCACGCTCGACAGGTCATGGGCAAAGTCGGCCATGTGCTTTGGTCACCGTCCCGGGTCGTCCCAGGCTTGCATCGTTGCTCGACCACGCGCAATGCGAAGTGAAATGGCCAAGAGAAATGGCTACGGCACCGAGAAGCATGGAACGCCGCCGCCGGTGTTCCATCGCCCGTTAGTGGCCCGCTCGGTGAAAGTTCAACGAGCGGTCGACGCAACCAGGTTCTTGGCTGCGATGGCGGCCACGGCGGCGAAACAAGCCAGGACGGCCAAAACTAGCGCCACCGCGCCGGCCTCTCCCACCGGCCCGATCAGCCTTGCGTACAGCGTTCCGAGCACCGTGGCGCCGAGTGAAATGGCCACCTGCTGCGTCGTGACTAGAACACCGGAGCCGGCCCCGGCCTGGTGCGCGGCCACCCCCGAAAGAGCCAAGCGGAAGGTGGGGCTCACGACACAACCCATGGCGAAGCCGAGCAGGATCATCAATATCTCGGCCGGCAGGAACGGCACGCGGGGCCAGGTCAGCAGCATGGCCACCGAAAGGGCCGTCAGCATGATGCCCTGGCCAACCGTCCCGGCCAGCACGACCCGGGGACCGATCCGCCCGAGCAGCCGCGGCGCCGCCAGGGATGCCGTCCCGAACGCCACCGCCATCGGCACGATGGCCAGGCCGGCGGTTAACGGCCCTAAGCCAAGGCCGCTTTGCGTGGCCAGGGCGTAGACGAACATGAAACCGCTGAAGGCGACGAAGAACGGCACGACCAGCCCGAGGCTCGACCTCATAGTGGGCAGGTGGGCCACTGCCTTCGGGACCAACGGGGTCCGCCCCGTGGCCTCGAAGCGCCGCTCCCAGGAGACGAAGCCGGCGACAAAGAAGGGGGTCAGCCCGAGCAGGGCCCAGCTCCACGCCGGCCAGCCCAGCGCCGATCCCTCGCTGAGCGGGACGAGCAAGCAAAGCAGAGCGGCGCCGAGGAGGGCCGTACCGACCGGGTCGGCCCCGGTCCGGACGTCAGCGCGCGTAGCCGGGACGCGGCGCCGGGCCACGTACAGGCCGACGATGCCGACGGGGACGTTCACCAGGAATATGCCTCGCCAGTTGCTCCCGGCGATGTCGAGCGCGACCACGGCTCCCCCCACCACCTGGCCAGCGGCCGAGGCCAGGCTGGCGGTGGCGCCGTAACGACCGACGGCCCGGGTCCGTTCCTCGCCCTGGGTGCGGGCCTGGATGGTGGCCAGCACCTGAGGCACCATCATGGCGGCGGTGGCTCCCTGGACGATCCGCCCACCCACCAGCGCCCAGGCCGACGGGGCCAGCCCGCAGGCCAGCGAGCTGGCCGTGAACCCAGCCATGCCCATCATGTAGAGCCGGTGCCTACCGAAGGCGTCACCGAGCCGCCCGCCGAGCACGAGGAGGAGGGCGAAAGACACCCCGTATCCGGAGACCACCAGTTCGAGAAGGCTCGTCGAGGCGTGCAGGTCCCGCCCCATGGTCGGCAGGGCCACGTTGACGATGAAGAAGTCCATTACAGCCATGGCGTAGCCCACCAGCAGGGCGGCCAAGGCAGTGGACCGTAGTCCCGGCTCGGCGCTTATCTCTGCGCTCTCACTAAGGTCCAAAAGAGCGGGCCGTGCGGGAGCGGCGTTCACGGAGGTGCTCATGCCGCCCATATTGCGGGCGTCTTCCAGCCAAGTATCAATTGGCAGTTATCCTGGTATTAGCAATACCTTGCACCTGGCAGCGGACTGGCCCAAAATGTGGGGATGGCAGACTTAATGGCGGCGGAGATCGACTTCGAGCCGGTGCCGGATGGCGAGGCGAGACGCCAGGAGCTGGCTGACTTCCTGCGCAGCCGGCGGGAGCGGGCCACGCCTGAACACGTTGGCATTGTCCCGGGTGGCCGCCGGCGAACTCCCGGCCTACGCCGAGAAGAGGTGGCCCAGCTGGCGGGTGTGGGGGTGACCTGGTACACGTGGCTCGAGCAGGGGCGCGATATCAAGGCCTCTGACCAGGTACTTGACGCAGTGGCCCGCACCTTTCGACTTGACCGCTACGAGCGCGAGCACCTGTTTACGCTGGCCGGTTCGGCCACCGCGCACGTGGCCAGAGAGTGTGATGAAGTAGCGCCGGGCACCCTCCTTGTTCTCGAGCGCCTGGGCAACTACCCGGCCGTCGTCCTCAACGGGCGCTACGACGTCCTGGCCTACAACCGCGCCTACGAGGCGCTGGTCGGCGACCTGGGCTCGCTCTGCTTCGACGAGCGCAACGTGCTGTGGTTGATCTTCACCAGCCCGACGATGCGAGAGCTACTGGTCGACTGGGAACAGGTGGCCCGAACGTGTGTGGCCCGTTACCGGGCGGCGTATGGCGACCCATGCATCGGAACCAGCCTGGCGCGGCCTGGTCAAGCGGCTGGCCGCCGCTTCCGAGGAGTTCACTCGCATCTGGGGCGAACACGAGGTCACCGGGACCGATACCACGTTGAAGCGGTTCGCCCACGCCGAGCTGGGGCGGCTTAGTTACTATGCCACCGTCTACTCGTGCACGGAGCGGGTCGGGAACCGTTTCATCGCTTACACGCCCGCTGACGAAGTGACCACACGGCGCACGGAGGACCTAATCAACCTGGCGCCCCGCGCCCTGGACTGTAGCCCCGCCGCCTAGGGCCAAGGGCTCGCCCGCGCCTCCGCAAACCTTCGACCGGCGCGGATGGAGTTCATCCCCCCGCTTGAGGACGAACTCGCTGGCGAGCTCCACCTCGAGACCAATTTCACACGGAGACCAATTTCACATCAAGAGAGGCCACGCCCCGCAGGGTTATGTTGTCCTTGTAGGCGGGCGGGTCGGTCACCAGCTCGACCGAACTGAACCGCCGGGCGAGCGTGCCGAGAGCAACCTGCGCCTCCAGGCGAGCCAGCGGAGCACCCAGGCAGTGGTGGATACCGAAGCCGAAACCGAGGTGGCGGTTGTCCGTTCGGGTGACGTCAAAGGTGTCTGGCTCGGAGAACTGGGCCGGGTCACGGCTCGAGGCAGCGGGCAGCATGACCAGGTCCGACATGGCCGGGACCGTCCCGCACGACAGAGGGATGTCCTCCATTGGCAGCCGCCCCATCATGTGCACCGGAGGGTCGAAACGGAGGATTTCTTCGATGGCATTGCGAACAAGCGCAGGGTCTTCCCGCACTCGCGCGAACTGTTCGGGATAGCGGCCAAAGGCCAGCACGCCGTTGGCGATCAGGTTTACCGTCGTCTCGTGGCCGGCTATGAGCAGGAGGTTGAGCGTGCTGAACACCTCGGCCTCGCTCAGCCGGTCGCCCTGCTCCGTTGCCTCGAGCAGCCCGGACAGGAGGTCGTCACGCGGCTCGCGACGGCGGCGGGCGATGAGGTCGCTGAAATAGTCCATGGCCCTGCGTCTCAGTTCCTGGAACCGCTCGAGCATGCCGGGTGGCCAGGTAAAACTCGGGTCCAGCCCCCTCGCCGTCGCCGCCGACCACTCCTTGAACTCGTCCACGTCCTCGGCGGGGACACCAAGCAGCTCGCAGATCATCAATACGGGTAGGGGGAAGGCCAGGTCCTCCACCACCTCCATGCTCCCGGTGAGAGCAGCCCGGTCGAACGCCTCGTCGGCGATCCGCTGGGCGCGAGGGCGTAACTCCTCGACGCGGCGGGGGGTAAAGGCCCGGTTGACCAGACCCCTGAGCCGCGTGTGGTCGGGTGGGTCGAGGAAAAGGAACGAGGGAGTGACGTCGCCTTCGTCCTCAGCGCCAGGAGCAAAGCGGGGCGACTTCCGAAAGTCGTTGCTGGTGCCCGAGCTGCGCAAGATCGTCATGCAGTCCTCGTAACGGGACACGACAAGAAGGCCATAGGGGCTTTCGAACAGGGGCGCTTCCTCGAGCAGGACCCGGTACGCCGGGTACGGGTCGGCCCGGAAGGCCGGATCTATCGGGTCCCAAACAGCGCCCACGGCACCACCTGATTTCTTCGAAGTTTGGCTGTGCGAAGCGAAGAACACCGAGCCCGGCCCGCCGCCGTCGTGGTCCTCGTCATCCCCGGCAATCGTATAGGGCTGGCGGAAGAACGGGGCTCGGGGTGCGCCCTCGCGGTAGAGGCCCACGTCGTTAGTGCCCCATCGTTAAGGTCGGTATTTGATGGAAGACAAACAGTCCTCGAACGCGCTCGAGCGGGCCAGCGCAGAGGGCGTTCCCGGGCGTCGCCGCGGCTGTGCTTTGTGCTGGAGCGGGCACCCGTTACGACCCCGAACGGCCGGGCGGCAAACTGCTGACCCCGTTCCGGGGCAGGCCGCTGGTCGTCTGGGCCCTCGAGCACGCGCTGGCGGCCGGACTGGGGACAACCTTCGTAGTGACCGGCGCGGCCGATTTGTCGGGCTTGCTCCCCGGCCCCGTCACCCTCGTCGACAACCCGAACTGGCGCGACGGCCAGGCCACTTCTTTGCAGGCGGCCATCTCGGCGGCCAGGATGGCGGGGTTCGAGGCGCTCGTCGTAGGTCTGGGCGACCAGCCCCTTATTGAGCCCGACGCTTGGCGGGCAGTGGCCGGTGTAGACGCCCTGATCGCCGTGGCCAGCTACCAGGGCCGGCGGCGCAACCCGGTGAAACTGGCCCGGAGCGTCTGGGACGAACTGCCGGTGACGGGCGACGAGGGGGCCAGAGCCGTCATGCGCGCCCGCCCGGAGCTCGTCGTCGACGTCCCATGCGCCGGTGACCCCCTGGACATCGACACCAGGGACGACCTGACCGGAGCTACTTGAGCATCCCGGCTTAGCTGTGGGCGTGCCGGCGCCGTCTCGTCACCAACCACAACGCCACGAACCCCAAGATGACCACGGCGGCCCTCTTGGCCACGGATGGCCCGGCCACCCTCACGAGGTCAACCGGCGCGGCTGCGGCTGGTGCCGAGGAAGGGCGGGGCACCTCACGCACCTCACGCACCTCACGCACCTCACGGACAGGAGGTTGCTCGCCGACGACGGCGCTGTTCGCCGCCGGGACCGACCCGTTGGTCCCCGCGGCGGCGCCCGCAGCGTCCTCGCTCGTCTCTTCCGGCCCTCCCCCCTGTGCGCCTTCATCTTCGGTCGCCGCCGAGGGCAACAGGCTGGCCTCGAGGCTGTCTGCGAACTCGGACATCAGCTTGCTGCTCACATCGGCCAGGACCCCTCGGCCGAGTTGGGCCACCTTGCCCGTGATGTTCAGGTCCGTAACCACCGAGACCCGGGTGGAGGCATCGACCTCCGCCAGGGTCGCCGTAATGGTGGCGTTGGCGTGCCCTTGTCCTCGAACTTCTCGGCCTTGGGCGCGCAGGACGGCCCGGTGGGCGCCGTCGTCGCGCTCGACGAATGTGACCTTGCCCTTGTACTCCGCCGTGATCGGCCCCACCTTCACCTTCACGACGCCGTGGTAGTCCTCGCCTTCCACGTCTCTCAGCTCAGCGCCGGGCATGCACGGCGCGATCCGTTGGAGGTCGGTCAGGACCTCCCAGGCCTCGTCGACCGGCACCTCCACGGTGAAGTCGTTCGTGAGTTCCATTGCCGCTCCCTTCTCGTGTTACGTCACCGCCATCCGGACATCGCTTTGGACGGTTTCTTACGGTATGGCGAATAAACCGTCCAGAGCGACGACCGGCAGGGCCACAAGGCGCTTATGCCGTTACAGGCCCTCGAGGCGCGGTTCGCAGCTCGCTCCGTTCGCCCCGCCACTAGTGGATCGGGCCTTTTCGGTCCCGAAGCGACAAGCCGGGCCGTCCCGTCCTTAGGGCGATGATCTCGGCGCATATGGCCACGGCCGTCTCCTCCGGTGTCCGCGCCCCGATGTCAAGGCCTATCGGGGCCATAACTCGTTTGATGGCGTCGGCGCTCACGCCGGCCCGTTCGAGGTGAGCCACGCGATCCGCGTGCGTCCGCCTCGAGCCCATGGCGCCCAGGTACCCCACCTTGGTCGAAACGGCGGCCGCGATGGCCGGCACATCGAACTGCGAGTTGTGGGTGAGCACGCAGACGGCGTCGCGGGCGGTCAGGTCTGTCCCTAGTCTTTTCAGGTAGCGCTCGGGCCGGTCGACCACCACCTCGTCCGCCATGGGAAAGCGAGCGGCCGTGGCAAATACAGGTCTGGCGTCACAAACAGTGACCCGGTAGCCGAGCACTTTGCCCAGCCTGGCCAGGGCGGCCGTGAAGTCGACGGCGCCGAAGATGATCAGGCGGGGCGGGCGGGCGAACACTTCGATGAACACCTCAACCGAACCCTGCCGCGCCTCGCCGGTCGGCCCGTAATGGCGGGTGGCCGACAACCCGCTGGCCAGCGCACCGGTGGCGTCACGGCGCACGACTTCGTCGAGGTGGATCTCTCCCAGCGTCCCGGCACAGGTGCCGTCTTCTCGCACCAACATGGTGGCGCCAAGCCTGGTGCTATCGACCTCACCATTAGCCCCGTTGAGGTCCGGGCCGCTGCATTCATTGGCAGTCCACTCGGCCAGGATCTCGGTCACCGTCGCCAACGCCACTGGCTCTGACTGCTCGATGGCCGCTCGCAGCTCGTCATACACGGCCGGAAGTTCCGGGTCTACCAGCAGGTGCACGGTCCCGCCACAAGTGAGCCCTACGGCGAAGGCTTCGTCATCCGAGTAACCGAACGTGCACCGTCTGGCCCCGGCTCTGGCCTCCAGGGCAGCCAGAGCTTCCGTTACCACCGCCCCTTCGACGCAGCCGCCCGACACTGACCCGGCCACCTCGCCGTCCTCGCTTACGGCCATAGTGGCGCCCGCCTCGCGAGGTCCCGAACCCTCCACTCCCACCACCCGGGCCAGCGCCACGCGGCGTCCCTCCAGACGCCACCGGTCCACCTGGCTGATGACCTCTCTCACCAGTGCCTCACCGCGGTCCGCTTACTCGCTGAGCAAACCAGTCAGCGCTTCGATGGAGGCCAGCGAATGGCCCTCCACGAAATCGTCGATGTACGGCAGCGCAGCAGCCATGCCTCGTGCGAGCGGAGCGTAACCCGGGGAGCTTTTCAGCGGGTTCACCCACACCACCCGGTGGGCCACCCTTGACAGCCGGCCCATCTCGCCGGCTAGGGCCTGCGGGTCGCCTCGGTCCCACCCGTCAGAGAAGATCACCGTTACAGAACCCCTAGCCAGCCCGGGCGCCCCCCATCGGTCGTTGAATTCCCGCATCGCCTCGCCGAGACGGGTGCCCCCGGACCAGTCCACCACCCTTCCACCGGCCCGGGCCAAGGCGACGTCGGGGTCATGTAGCGCCAGTTCCCTGGTCACCCGCGTTAGTCGCGTCCCCATAGTGAACGCTTCCACCTGAGCCGCGCCGCTTACGAGCAGATGCAGAAAGCGTATGAGCAGCCGGGCGTAGGGTTCCATCGAACCGCTCACGTCGCACAGGATGACAACGCGGCGGGGACGCTGTCCAGGTGCCTTCCACGCCCGCCGGACCGGCTCGCCCCCGGCCCGCAGGGCGCGGCGAACGGTGCGCGGCAGGTCAGGATGGTGCGTGGCCCGGTTCACCGGCTTGTACCGCCGTGAACGGCGAAGGGGGCCGCGTAGGCGGGTCGTGGCCATGAGGCGCTCCAGCTCCGCCAGTTCCTCGGGACTACAGGAGGCGAAGTCCTTCCGGCGCAAGATCTCGACGCGGCTGTACCGAACCACCGGCTGGGGTTGGTCTTGTCCGGCTTCGGTGACGCCGCCATCAGCGGCATGAAGCCGGTCACCCACTAATGCCAGTGCGTTGTGCGGGCGCTGGCCCGCCGGCACCGGCTCGGCGCGGCCGAGGTAGAACGTCGAAAAGACGGCGTCATAAGCGGGGATGTCTTCGGGCCGGTTTACCAACGTGGCCCGGCCCGCCCAGTAGAGGGGCCAGCTACTCGAGAAGCCGAGGACAGAGAGCGCTTCCGCGTACACCAGCGAGGCGCCGGCGGGGACCTTGACGCCACGACCTCGAAGCAAACGGGAGAAGGCGACGGCCAGGCGTTCAGGCCGTTCGGCAACGCTCAGGCCGTCCCTGCGGTTCACAGCCCAGCCCTCGGTCACGCCCCCGCCTGTCCTTCAACTCGCTCGCTCGGACGCGGCGCGGACCAGTTCTCCGAACCCTGCCGCTCGCGCCTTCTCAGCGTCCTCCCGGTACTTGAGGACCGTGCCCAGGGTGGCCTCGACGGCGGCCTCGTCCAACTGCGCCCGGCCGAGCGCCCCGAGCGCCTCAGCCCAGTCGATGGTCTCGGCTACACCGGGTGGTTTGTAAAGGCTCAGGACCCGCAGCTGCTCCACGGCGGCGGCGATCTGGCGGGCCAGGACGGTGCCGACGCCGGGCGCTCTGAGAGTGATGATCTCGACTTCGCGTTCGAAGTCGGGGTGGTCGACCCAGTGGTAGAGGCACCGCCGCTTGAGGGCGTCGTGAAGATCCCGCGTCCGGTTGGAGGTGATGATCACGATCGGCGGCACATCGGCCCTGAACGTCCCTAGCTCCGGCACCGTAATGGCGTATTCGGAGAGCACCTCGAGGAGGAACGCCTCAAAGTCGTCGTCGGCCCTGTCCACCTCGTCGACGAGCAGGACCGGGGGCGGGTCGCCTGGGTCCGTCGTGATGGCGGCCAGGAGGGGCCGGCGGACCAGGAAACGTTCGGAGTAGAGCTCGTCCTCCACTTCGGCGGTGACGCCCTCGCCGGTCGTAGCCGCTCTGGCCTCAGCGGCGCGCAAGTGGAGCAACTGGCGCGAGTAGTCCCACTCGTAAACCGCCTGGGAGACATCGATCCCCTCGTAGCACTGGACGCGGAGCATCTCGCCCCCCGTCCACCGGGCCAGCGCCTTTGCTACTTCGGTTTTGCCGACTCCGGCGTCCCCCTCCAGGAGCAGGGGGCGACGCATGACCAGCGCAAGGTAGACCACCGTGGCCAACCCTTCGTCGGACAGGTAGCCATGCCGCGCCAGGGCATCTTTCACCTCAGCAGGGCCACTGGCCGGCACCGGGTACCGGGGCCGGGGAGGACTGGCCCCGGTCTGAAGCAGACCGGCTCTCGGGCGGGGCGGAAAATCAGAAAGGGTGCTCACCGGTTGGCCCCATCCCTCAGCTCCGGGGCCAACGTTTCTTCGAGGGCCCGCCGGACCAGTACCGAGGCCAGATGGCTTCTGAACTGTGCGCTGGCGTTGAGGTCGCTGGGTGGTTCCGCGCCCTCGCTCGCCAGCGCGGCGGCGTCGGCCGGGCTGGCCCCGCCGGCCACGGCCTCCTCGACCGCCCTGGCTCGCAAAGGCGTCAACCCCATGTTCACGAGCGCCACCCGGACCGGCCCGTTCCGAGACCCATTGGTGCCAGAACTATTGTTAGCGGCGGCGACGCCGACGGTCGCCCAGTCCTGCGCCCGGCGGTTGAACTTCTGGAAGGACCAGCCCCCGGTGGCCTTGGGTACCCGGATCTCCGTCAGCATCTCGTCGGGACCGACAGCTGTCTCCAGGAAGCCGACGAAGAAGTCGCCGGCCGGGATATGGCGGCGGCCGCCGGGCGCCTCTACGACAAGGGTGGCGTCAAGGGCGAGCACGGCCGCCGGCAAGTCCGACGCCGGGTCCCCGTGGACCAACGACCCGCCGATCGTCCCCCTGTGGCGCACCTGAGGGTCGCCGATCTGACCGGCGACGTGGGACAGCAGGGGCACTTCTGTGCGTAGCAGTCCTGACTGCTCGAGGTCATGATGGCGGGTAAGGGCGCCGACCGAAATGAGCCTGCCTTCGTCGCGCACGTACGAAAGCTCGGACAGGCGGCCCACGTCTATCAGGAGCGACGGCACCGACAGGCGAAGTTTCATGAGCGGGAGCAGCGAGTGGCCACCGGCCAGCAGTTTGGCGTCCGGGCCGTGCTCCGCCAGCAGGTCTACAGCCTCTCTTACCGATCCGGCCCGCCGGTACTCGAAACTGGCCGGGATCATGCCGGCTCCTGGAGGCGGGCGGCCGCCAGCACGGCTTCCACGATGTTGTGATAGCCCGTACAACGGCAGAGGTTGCCTTCGAGGCCCACCCTGACTTCTCTGGCCGTCGGCCGAGGGTTTTCCTTCAACAGGGAGGCGGCGGCCATGACCATGCCGGGCGTGCAAAACCCGCACTGCAGGCCATGGTTCTGGCGGAACGCCTGCTGGAGCGGGTGGAGACGGCCGTCCGGGAGGGCCATGCCTTCGATAGTGGTGATTTCTGCGCCTTCCGCCTGGACAGCCAGGACCGTGCACGATTTCACCGACTCACCGTCCAACAGCACCGTGCACGCCCCGCACGACGTCGTGTCGCAGCCCTGGTTGGTGCCCGTGAGCCCGAGGGAGTCGCGGATGTACTGGGCCAGCAGGAGCCGGGGTTCGACCTCGTCCTCGTACGGGACGCCGTTCACAGTCATCCTGGTCACGGACATCCGGGCCCTCACGCTGACACCGCCCTGGTCGCCAGCCATACTCTTTCGGGAGTCGTTGGCATGTCGATGTGACGCACTCCCAGGTGGGCCACTGCGTCGATCACCGCGTTGTGGACAGCCGGTGTGGAGCCGATGGTCCCAGACTCGCCGATGCCCTTGGCCCCGAGCTCGTTCCGTGGAGTCGGGGTCTCCATGCGCACGCACTCAAAACTGGGCAGTTCCGCCGCGCTGATGAAGGTGTAGTCGGCCAGGTTGGTGGTGAGCGGGTTGCCGTCTTCGTCGTAGCGGAACTCCTCTAGAAGGGCCTGGGCGATACCTTGTGCCAACCCGCCGTGCACCTGACCGTCGGCCAGCAGCGGGTTGAGGATCCGGCCAGCGTCGTCGACCGCCACCATGCGGCGCAGCACGGCTTTGCCAGTTTCTGTGTCGACGTCGACCACGGCCAGGTGGGCACCAAAGGGGAACGTCTCCCCGTTGAAGTCGTAGTCGACCTCGGCCAGCAACTGCGCCCCTCTCTCGATTGCCGCTCCCGCTAGTTCAGCCCAGCTCTTAGCGGACGACGGGACCCCGGCTACGTGCAGGCCGCCGCCGGCGGGGTCGACGACGATGTCGTCGGCGGACGCTTCGAACATATCGGCCGCCAGGTCCTTGGCCATGTCCAGGACCCGGGTGGCGGCCCGGCGGGTAGCTACCCCGCCGGTCTGCAGGGATCGTGACCCGAACGTGCCGATGCCGCTCTTGACCACGTCGGTGTCGGACTGGATGAACTCGACATCTTCAATGGAAAGCCCCAGCTTTTCAGCCACCAGCATCGACCACGCCGTGGCGTGGCCCTGGCCGTGCGAGGACGTGCCCGTCTTTACCACCGCCTTGCCGTCGGGCCGCACCTCGACTGAACTGAACTCGGCGTCCTCGGGTCCTCCGTTGGTTATCTCGACGTAGACGGACAGGCCGAGGCCGAGCTGCGAGACCGAGCCAGAACGGCGCAGTTCCGCCTGTTCTGTACGCAGCTCCGAGTAACCGCTGGACTCCAACAGGAGGTCGAGAGCCCGGTGATAGTCGCCGATGTCGTACACGGTGCCAGTGGCGGTGGTGAAAGGGAACCGGTCCGCGCTGATCAGGTTGGCCCGCCGGACTTCAGCAGGGTCCATTCCGATCTCGGCCGCAAACAGGTCCATAGACCGCTCGATGGCGGCCGTGGCCTCAGGCCGTCCCGCGCCCCGGTAGGCAGTGACCGGAGTGGTATTGGTCACTACCGAGCGGGAAAAAAACCCGGCCCTCGGTATGTCGTACGTCCCTGTCAACATTTTTTTAGTGAGGTCCGGTAGAAGCGCCCCTACTTGGGGGTACGCGCCGGAGTCCTGCACCACTTCGAGGTGGTACGCCATCACTTTGCCGTCCCTCGAACCGCCGATCGTCACGTACTGGACCTGGCCCCGCCCGTGCCCCAGGCCCAGCATGCTCTCCGAACGGGTCTCGGTCCAGCGCACCGGGCGCGCTACCCGACCGGCCAGCCAGCCGACGAGCAGCTCCTCCGGGTAGGGCTCAGCCTTGGCCCCGAAGCCCCCACCTACATCAGGCGAAATGACGCGGATCCGGCTCTCCTCCACTCCGAGCGTCTTGGCCAGCTGTTCGCGCATCATGAACGGCGCCTGGGAAGAGGCGTAGAAGGTGAGACGCCCATCCGGGCCGACATCGGCGGCGGCGGCTCGCACTTCCATAGGGCAGGGCGCCACTCGCTGGTTGATGATGCGCTGGCGCACCACCACCTCGCAACCATCGAAGAGGGAGCCTTCGCCGGGCTCACCAATGCTGGTGACGACGTTCGTACCCGTCTCGGGGAAAAGCAGGACCGCATCGTCGAGCGCAGCCGCCGGGTCGACGACGGGCACGAGCGGCTCGTAGTCGACCTCGACCAACTCGGCCGCGTCAACCGCCTGCGCCAGTGTGCTGGCCACCACTGCTACCACCGGTTCCCCCACAAAGCGGACGACGCCATCGGCGAGGAGAGGGCGGGCCATGGCCTCCGGGATTTCGTCGGCGTCAATCCGGTTCGGCGGGAGGCCAAGGTCCGCCGAGGAAAAAACGTCCACCACGCCCGGAGCCTCCCGGGCTCTCGCGACGTCTGTCCGCTCTATGCGGCCATGAGCCAGAGGAGAGCGCACAAAGGTCACCCACGCGGCGCCGGGTAGCTCTACGTCGTCAACGTAGGTCCCACCCACGGTGAGGAACTTCACGTCCTCCTTGCGCAGGACCCGGTTCCCAAGAATGCTCAATACACGCCACCTCCACCCGTTGCCCACGAGGACAATATCTCGACCGGTGGGGCTGCACCTCGGGGCCGGCCAGTTAGCCTGGCGGTCAACCTCCCCCGAAGCAGACGTACGAGAGGCTGGCGGTGCCTGGTGTGACCGACTGCGCTCCAGACAACGCCACCGGGGGTGCCTCACCGGCCCGGAGGCGGCGGTGCAACGCCACCATCAGTTCCTCGCTGGCCGCATCTTCGACCGGCACGACGGAGGCTACGACCGACTTGGCCCCCAGTGTGAGCAGGGCGGCGACCAGCCCCATCACTTCGTCTCCCGGCCGCACGGCGGACAAGCCGGATTGGCAAGCCGACAGCACGACCACCTCGGGTGGGCGGCGTAACTGCTCCAGCTCGTAGACGGTCAGCACTCCGTCCGCCAGTTCGAGGCTGGACCACAACCCGTTGTCGGCCCGGAACGAAGCGTGGGCGGCAACGTGGGCAATGCTGGCCCCTTCCAGAGTGGCCAGGACGGCCGCCACTTCGGCTCCAGCGCCCGTCAACACTCGGGCGGACCGGTAGAGCGAACCGATGGTGACCGCTTCGTGCGCCGCCCCGGCCAGGCCCGGGCCGGCGACGACGACTGGCTGGCGAGACCCCCTGGAGCCGATCCCCTGGAGCCGATCCCCTGGTGGCCGACCCCCTGGTGGCCGGTCCGCTGGTGGCCTGTCCCCTGCTGGCCTGTCCCCTGCTGGCCTGTCCCCTGCTGGCCGGTCCGCTGTTGACGTGTCCCCTGGAGGTTGTCCCCAACCACAAGCGCGCCGACGGGGCCACGGAGACCGGGCGCCCCGCCAGCGTGGGCAATGCCCCCCAAGGGGTGGCGTGCAGCTCCCCGGTGGGCACGACCACGACGGGCCTCGACCCGAGGAAGGGGGCGAGAGGGGCCATGAACAGCCGGTCGAGGCGGTCGACGGACCGGGCCAGCTGGGCTTCGGCCCCGGTGCCCAGGGCAGCATGCGCTCCCCCGTAGGCCAAGCGACGCAGGGCCAGTCGGACGTGGCCGAGCTCGTGGCGGACGTCCGCCACGGCAGCCACGCGGCGATGGCGGAAGCGGCCTTCGGCCACCACGACGGCATGCAATTCCCCGTCGATATCGGCAAATTCGACGAGCGCCGTGCCCCCAAGCGCATCGGACAAATCGGTCAGGCTCGTGGGCCGGTCCGCGTCCTGGACGTCTTTCACGCCGGAGGCTTGCCAGGCCCGCTCGCGAGCCTGGCGCTCCAGGTCTGACTGCCGGGCCAGAAGTGGGCCGGGATCGTCGCCGCTGGTGGCGCAGGCGGCGATTTCCTGAGCCAACCGGCGCAACTCGGCCAGCTGTGCGGCCAGGACCTCGTCGCGCGGAGGGCGAGCAGGCAACGGCCTGAGGCTGTTGGCACGGTGGCGCTCCATCCACTGCCAGATACAGATGGGCCGGCGGGTCTCGAGCGCTAGTTGCAGCCCCTGGCGGGCGGCGTCACCGGCGTGCGAGGCGATGTGAGCCCTGAGTTCGGTGGCCACCAGGTTCGCCTGCTGGTCGCTGACAACGGCCAAGGCGCAGCGCATGGCGCCCATGGCCCCACGCCGATCCCCACGAGCCAGGCGGGCGACGCCCTCCGCCTCCCAGGCCGCCAAACGTCCGGCCGCAGTTCCTCGCCGGCGCCTCGACCCGGCCCGGTCCAGTTCTTCGATACCGGAGTCAAAGTTGCCAGCGGCCAGCCACAACCGGCCAGCCACGGCGTGGGCCATGACAGCCCGGTCCGCCAGGCCCATTTCGTCGAGTCGCGCCGCCGCCGACGTAGCCAGGACAGCCAGAGGGACCTGGTCGTCTCCCTGAGCCAGCCCGGCGCGGGCGATGGCCGCCTCGGCCAGAGACTGCCAGCCATGCCGTACCTGACCCTCGAACAATGCCGCCGCCTCTTCGGCCGCCCGGCGCGACGCCGCCGGGTCTCCGTCGAGCAGGGCAATGTCAGCCAGCAGCACAAGCCCTTCGGCCAGGTCTTGCTGGTTGCCACCCTCTCTGAGCTGTTCGATGGCATCCTCGGCCACTTGGCGGCTGTCCCGGAACAGGCCCGCCGCCACAAGAGCGCTGGCCCGGCTGAGGGCGCGCACTCCCGGGTCGACACCGACCTCGCGGCAGCGCCGGTCGGCCTCCTCGAACAAGGCCAGGGCTTCTGGCAAGTCTCCCTTGCGAGCGGCCACAAAGCCCCGGTTATGGCAGAAGCGGGCCGCCTCCGTGGGGTTGCCGATCTCGAGCATCAGCCGCTCGGCTCGGGCCAGGTCTGTCTCGGCCAGGGTGAACCGCCCGTTGTACATGTGGAGCAGGCCGCGATTGTTGAGGGCCCGGCCCTCCCGGACCCGGTCGCCGATCCGGCGAAGACCGGGTATGACCTGCCTGTAGGCCTGGAGAGCCTCTTCGTAGCGGCCGAGCATGGCCAGAACCATCGCCCGTTGCGATTCGACGGCCACGGCGATCGCTCCTGAGGCGTTCGCACCATCGAGCGTGCTGATCGCTTCCTCGCCCTTGCCGGCCAGCACCAGTGCCCCGGCCAGGCTCAGGCGAGCCTCGGCGGCCAGGTTGGCATCGCCGGCCCGCTCGGCGGCGGCCACGGCGGCGCGCAAATGGACGAGCGCCTCGGGGATGCGATGGCGGGACCTGGCGGCCACGCCCAGGGCACGAAGAGCGGTCGACTCTTCCCCGGGCAACCCGGCCTCGACGGCACGGTCGCGAGCCTCGATGGCGAGGCTCTCCGCCCGGTCCGGGTCCTCGGTCGCCAACCGCAGCGTCAAGCTCGAGAGGTCGGCGGTGGAGCTTGGGGCCATCTGGTACCTCACGCAAACTGGACTGGGCGTAATTGGAAATGCGCCCTGCGAGATGATAGACGGAACTCGTATTTCGCGGGAGCCCTCCGGACTCCCGTTAGCGCCGTGACATTTACCACAGGAGATCCTGTTTATGGCCAGTAGCAATGCGCCCAGGAGCCATGCCCGCGCCCGTCAGCTGCTCGAGAGGCGGCCAGACATATTGGTCCACCCGAGGAACGCCTTAGCAGACGACTCGGAAACTGCCGCTGTCCCTCACCATTGCTACCGGCCGGGGGAACTGCTGGTCACGAACGAAGCCGGACAGGTCGACGCCTTTGAGCGGGTAGCCAGCCAGCTCCACCTTGGGTACCGGCGCCGCGAGGACCACGGTCGCCCGAAGTTAAGCGGCAAGGGTTCCGAGCTGGCGGCCCCCTTGCCCGCCGCCGCCCGCTTTCACGTCTACAGCGATGAACCCCTGGAAGACGTCCTGCGTCGTCTGGAAGACCACGCTCACGGCGAGTTCTCGGCCACGCCGAACCACGTCCTGTTCGGCTTGCCCCTTTGGGGGATGGATCCCTATGGCGACCCCCGTCCCCCCAGAAAGAGCGAAAAAATAGCGCTGGGCGGCGACGGCGAGGGCGTCAGCGTGGCCATCGTCGACACCGGGATGCCACGTGGCTACCACGTGAACCCGTTGTTGGCGACAGTCGAAACCTGGCCCTCGGAAGAAGAACCCTGGGATTACGAGAGCCCGACCCCCACCCTCGTTTCGCCCCAGGGCCATGGCTCATTCGTGGCCGGCGTGGTGCGCCAGGCGGCGCAAAACGCCGAACTGAGGTCGTACCGGGTGCTCGACTCGGACGGCGTGACGGACGAGTGGTACCTGGGGCACCAGCTGGCGCTCGTCCTGGCCGGGGGGGCCCAGGTGGTCAATCTGTCGCTCGGCACAACCACGAGGTCAGACCAGAAGCTGGTGGGGTTGAGCGCCCTCGAGGCGGCGGCCAGGGGGCGGTGCGCCGGCAGAGCGCCCATCGTGGTGGCGGCCGCCGGCAACCTCGGCGATTCTCGCAAGGTCTTCCCCGCCGCCGACGATTGGACGATCGGGGTGGGAGCGGTCGAGTTGACCGGGACAGGCAAAAAGAACCCGAAACCCGCCGCGTTCACCAACTTCGGCGAATGGGTCGACGTGTGCGCGGACGGGCGTGGACGTAGCCAGCGCGTTCGAGGCCAAGCCTTACCAGGGTTCCTCGAGCCCGCACAAGGTTGAGCAGTTCCACGGCGAAGCGGTCTGGAGCGGGACGTCGTTCGCCGCGGCTCACGTAAGCGGAAAGGTGGCCGGATTCTTGCAATCGAACCCCAAACTGGACCGGCAGGGCGTGCTCGCCCAGCTGGCTAGCGACCCCGAGGCCCGCCCGGTGCCCAACCTGGGCTGGTTCGTACCGTGACCATTGTCATAGAGGTGCCTGACTATACTCACGCCATGGACGGCGCCCCCGGTGCTCTGGTGCGTCGCGCCGCGGCAGGCGACAAGGCAGCCTGGAGCCCACTGGTCGAGCGGTACCAGTCGCTCGTGTGGTCGATCGCCCGGTCGTACCGGCTCAGCGGTGACGACGCCTCAGACGTGGTGCAGACCACGTGGCTCCGTCTCGTGGAGCACCTGGACCGCATCAGGGACCCTGACGCGGTCGGGTCCTGGCTGGCGACCACCGCCCGGAACGAATGCCTGGCTCACCTGCGCAGGCGTGGCCGGCAAGGGGTCTCGCTGGAAGTCGTCCCCGAGGTGGCCGACTCCGGCGCCGCACCGGGCGAGGGAGTACTCGTCCGTGAGCGTGACGCCGAGCTATGGGCGGCGCTCCGGCATATTTCGGAACGTTGCCGCCAACTTCTGCGCATCCTGGCCAGTGACCCACCCCCTTCCTACCAGGAGGTGGGTGACGCCCTCGGGATGCCCGTGGGCAGCATTGGCCCGACCCGGGCCCGCTGCTTGAACAAGCTGCGCCAGAACATAGGTGCCAAGGCGCACCCCGACGACCTGTTGAGCTCGCCATGACCTATGTGCCTGGCTCAGGAAAGGGCGTCGGCTGGACTGGAGAACAAAGCCCTGTGACCGACGACGACGACAACCTGCTGGCAGAGCTACGCCAGGCGGTGGCCAAGTTCGACCCGCCGCCCGCCTCCGTGTTCGAGTTCACCATGGACCTCCTGTCCTGGCGCGACCCCGACGCCGAGCTGGCCGCCTTGATCGCTGATTCCCGAGAGCTGGCCGGAGCGGTGCGGGGCGGCAAGGAGGAGGTCCTGCTCCGCTTCGAGGCCTCTCCATACGCCATCACCCTCGAGGCCAGCCCCGACGCCTCCGGGCGGTACCGGGTGATCGGCCAGGTGGAGCCGGGCGTGGCCGGGCGGGTGAACATCCGCCAGGGCGATGCCGGCCCGGGCCAAACCGAGTTGTTTGTCCGCTGTGACGAGTGGGGCCGGTTCGAGGCTTACCCAGTGGGGTCCGGCCCTATCAGCCTCCGGCTCACCCCGGATGAAGGCCCGCCCGTCCGTACCACGTGGGTGGTGTTGTAAAGGCTGCACGGGCCCAGCTCGCGCCCGGGTTCGGCGTAGGGCGACCATAATGAGGCGATGACCGTCGACGAGCCGAAGAGGACGGATGCCCCGGGGCCAGACCTGGCGACGGACGCAGCTTTCCCGCTTCTGTCGGACGAGCACCTCGAACGGCTCCGGGCCGCGTCCGAGCCAGCGGAGTTCGAGGCCGGTCACGTGCTTTACCGGGCCGGCGAGAGGGGCTACGACTTTTTTGTCGTCGGCGCCGGCGAGGTCGAGGTCATCCTCCAGGAGGCGCCCGGCGTGCCTGCAGAGGTCGTCGTCAGGTTGGCACCGGGTCAGTTCCTCGGCGAGCTGAACTTGCTGACCGGCCAAGCGGCTTACCTCACCGCCCGCACCGCTACGCCCGCCCGGCTTTACCGGATGCCACGTTCGGACTTCCGCCGTCTCATGGCGGAAGACGCAGAGCTTTCCGACATGGTCCTGGGAGCGTTCATGGCCCGGCGAGAGGTACTCCGGCGCGGCCCCGCGGCCAGGAGCGTAGAGATCCTGGGCGAGGAGATGTCGGCCGCTACTCTGGCCCTGCGTAACTGGGCCGCCCGGCTGCGGCTGCCGCACATGTGGGTCGACGTCGAGTCCGACGAGGGCCAAACGCTTCGGGAGCTCTTGAGAGCCGGCACCGACGAACTCCCGGTCGTCGTTACACCCACCAGAGTCCTCCATAATGCGACCCCGGGCGCCCTCGCCGAGGAGCTGGGGCTGGTGTACGAGGCGGTACCCGGGCGGGTTTTCGACCTGGTGGTAGTGGGGGGCGGCGCCGGCCTAGCGGCCGCGCTCTACGGGTCCTCTGAGGGCCTGGACACTGTCCTGGTCGAATCCACCTCGATCGGGGGCCAGGCCGGAGGCAGTTCACGCATCGAGAACTACCTCGGCTTTCCCCGCGGCATTTCCGGTGGCGACCTGACGGCGAACGCCTTATTGCAGGCAATCAAGTTTGGGGCGCTGGTCAATAGCCCGTGCGAGGCGTGCTCGCTGACGACGGGTGACGGCCAGCTCGTGGTCACCTTGTCCACCGGGGCGCAGGTGCCGGCGCACGCTGTAGTGGTGGCCAGCGGGGCTCGCTACGGGCGGCTCCCGCTGGAGCGGTGGTCTGAGTTCGAGAACGCCGGTATCTACTACGCGGCCACCGAGCTGGAAGCGCGCTCGTGCCGCGGCTCTGAGGTGGCGGTAATCGGCGGGGCCAACTCGGCCGGGCAGGCGGCGCTTTTCCTCGCCAGTAAAGGCAGTATCGTCCGCCTGATCGTCCGCGGCGACGACCTGGCCAAGAAGATGTCCCGCTACCTGGTCGACCGGGTCGTCTCCCATCCGCGGATCGAGGTCCACCTATCGAGCGAAGTTGTCGGTTTGACCGGTGGGGACCGGCTCGAAGCTGTGACCGTCGAAGACCGGTCCTCTGGCGCTCGCACCCAGATCGGCTGTCAGGGCTTGTTTTGTTTCATCGGCGCCGTCCCCTCGACCGGATGGCTCGACGGCGTCGAGCGCGATGACGCCGGCTTCGTGTACACGGGCAACGCCGTCCCTCCGGAGGCGGCCCAGCGCGCGTTCGACCTGCTGGGCCGGCAAGCGTTCCCCTTCGAGTCGAGCGTGCCCGGTGTCTTCGCCGCCGGCGACGTACGGAGAGGCTCGATGAAGCGAGTGGCTGCCGCGGTGGGCGAAGGAGCTTCCGCTGTGAGCTGGGTGCACCAGGCCGTGGGCAAATAGGGGGCCGCGCTTCGGCTTGGAGGCCGCCTCCCCATGTCCAGTGGTTGGTTTCGTAATTGCCCTTCCCGGTGCGGGAGCCTTGGGTTTTGGGCTTTGGCCCCTTCACCGACCGGAGGCCTTCGACGCTTGCTCGCTTTGGACGGTTCCTTACGCTATGGCGAATAGACCGTCCAAAGCGTTTCGTTTCTTGGGCCGTCAATGCCGTACGGGAGCGTATAAGCACCCTTTCATTGGGTGCCGCATCCCTTTCAGTGGGTGCCGCATCCCTGTCAGTAGGTGCCCCGCACCCCTGTCAATAGGTGCCTCGCACCTGGCCGCCGTCGACCGCGATCAACTGGCCAGTGATGTAAGCGGCGGCGTCCGAGCACAGATAGGCCACCAGGCTGCCCATATCTTGCGGTTCGCCCACCCGGCCTAAGGGGACCTCCTTCGCCACTTCTCTTCTAGCCAGGTCGTCGACGGGGATCCCCGCTTCCCGGGCCGGCGCCAGGAACCCTTCTCGCAGGCGGTCGGTGAGGATGCGACCGGGCAGCACGGTATTGACGGTGATTTGGTCCGGGGCCAACTCGTCGGACAGCGTCTTCGCCAGCCCGACCACCGCCGCCCGCAAGCTGTTGGACAGGATCAACCCCGTAATGGGCTGGCGCACGGAAGTCGAAGCCACCGTCACTATGCGCCCGTGGCCACTGGCCCGCAGGTGGGGCCGCGATGCCCGCACCATGCGGACGACGTTGAGCAAAAGCAACTCGAAGGCGTTTTGCCAGGCCTGGTCGTCGAAATCAGCAAAGAAACCGCCTGGTGGACCACCGCTGTTGTTGACCAGGATGTCAAGTTGCCCGAAGCGGTCAAGGGCGGTGGCCACGAGCATCTCGGCCGCGCTGGAGTGGGCTACGTCAGCCGCCACTGGTACGACTTCGGCGCCGTATTGCGAGGCAATTTCGGCTGCAGTGCGTGATATGGCCTCCTGGCTTCGGGACGACACGACCAACCTGGTGCCCTCGGCGGCCAGAGCCTCGGCTATGCCCCGGCCCAGCCCCCGGCTGGCGGCATTCACCAAGGCGACGCGTCCGTTCAAGTTGAGATCCATGGTTTTGTCCCTATTCGTCTGTGGGAGCACCCGATTTGGGATCGTTGGCCCGGGACGGCTCGGCGCTCGAGCCGGGCCGGCCCGCAGGGCCGACAGCGTACCAGGGGCAAGGCCCTCCAAGTCGGGCTCTGCCCTGGGATGTTGTCGTCCTAGGCTTACGGGACGCTAGCAAGTCCTAACATGTTCTAGCAACTACGCACATCCGGCGAGTGTGGGTGTAGCGTGTGCTCACAACCGGAGGTTTCCCAGGCCGAGGGCTAACAACAGGTAGGAGCACCATGGACGCCGAGCAAGTAGTGGTCCCCGCTGAGCTAAGGGCCACCGACGACCAGTTGAGAGACCCCGAGACGATCCCCTGGGTGCCCCAGGTCGACGGTGTTTCCTTCAAGCCGCTCCGCATCTCTCCCCGCGCCGGGACGTGGACAAACCTCCTCCGGGTAACCAAACGGGGGACGATAAACCTCCATCGTCATCTCGATGCGGTAGAAGCCTGGGTAATAAAAGGCGAATGGCGCTATCTCGAGCGTGATTGGGTGGCCCGCCCGGGGACTTATGTCTTCGAACCACCCGGGGACATCCATACCCTGGTGAACACAGGCAAGGAAGAAATGGTAACGCTGTTTTCTATCCATGGGCCGATCGAGTACATAGGTGCCGGCGGGGAGACGATCTTCACTGAGACGGCCGAGACCAAGCTGTCCAAGTACGTCAGTTACTGCCAGGAAAAGGGCATCCCGCTCGCTCCCATCGTGGACTAACTCGTCGGAGGGTGGGCTACCGGGCCGTTGAGCGCTGAGGAGCGTGCTCTTTCGGTGCGGCGGTGGTCTGCGGGGCCGCTGCCGGCGGCGGGGCGTGCCCTTTCGGTGCGGCGGTGGTCTGCGGGGCCGTTGCCGGCGGCGGGGCGTGCCCTTTCGGGTCGACGGAGGCCTGCTGAGGCTGTTGAGCGCTGAGAAGCCTGCTCTTTCGGTGCAAAAAACGGCTCTCGGTGTAATTTCTTCAAGATCTAGGCAGAAAACGCGCCGAGAGTCAAAAACTGCACCGAGAATGCCCCAAATACGGCTCTATAATCCCTTTCTGCACCGAGCATGGCCCAATATGGCGCCAAGAAACCTGAAACCCTTACGCCCGCCCAAACAACAGCGGCTATGACGCCGCCGGCCGCGAGTCGCCGGGGCGCAGCCACACCGCCGCCGCCGTGAATGGGGCCGGGGCCGACCACGTCACGGCGCCTCCCTCCACCCGGGGTTCGTTCTCGCCGGCGAGGGCAAAATCGACCGTCCAGGGCCCATCGCCCGGCAGGTCCAGACGGACCGGCTCCGACGGGGGATCGCCGAAGGCGTGGAAGACCGCCAGCGCCCCCTGCCCTCCTTGGGCGGTACGCAAAAAGGCCTGCCATCCGGTCGGTGCGCTGTAGCGGGCCACGCGTGGCCCGAACCGGCGCCACCACCCATTCTCGAAGGCGGGGGCGGCCTTTTTGAACAGCTCCAGTGCCTGTTGGACCCGGTGCCACTGAGCATCGTCCAATTCGAACAGCTCCCCGGAGAGGCACGGTCGCCCCAAAAGCCCCGACGAGAGCTTGTATATCTGTTGCGCCTCGCTGTCAGACCGGTGCAGGACGATCCATACCAGGCTCCGCTTGCCGGGCAAGCAGCCGGTTGACGTTGGCTGCGATCACAGGAAGCTCAGGGCACTCGAAGGCGTCTGAAAATGAGCCCAGGTCAGACATTTCCATGAGGGAAGGTTCGAGGCGATGGCCACCCGATGCGCAGTTCTCGATCACCAGGTCGGGCAGGCGGCGCCGCAACCCGGCCAGAAAGTCATATACGGCCTCCACTTGCTGCCGCAGTCCTTCACCTGCCGACTCCGCCCCGTCACAGCCCGCCCCGAGGGTTTCGTTGTAGTCGATCTTCATGTAGCCCATCTCGCACTCCTCGAGCAGGCGGACCACTGTTTGGGATAGGTAGTCGGCGACAAACGGGTCCCGGAAGTCCCAAAATCGCCGGGCGCCGGCCGTAATCGGCACTCCGTCGCGGTGCAGCAAGTGGTCTGTCAGCGAGAAAGCCGACGACGCTGATCCGCACGTTTCCAACTCGACCCACAGGCCGGGCACCAGACCGCGCTCGCGCACCGCCTTGGCTGTGGCGGCCAGGCCGTCCGGGAACTCAGCGCGGTCGACCACCCAGTCACCATGAGCGTCGATCCACCTCCCCGATGCCGACTCGTACCATCCGGCATCGATCACAAGGTATTTGATGTCTGAGCCGGACACGCGGTCAGCCATGGCGACGACCTCGTCGTGACTAGGACTGCCCCAGGTGGTACACCACTCGTTGGCCACCGGGGCCAGGTCCGCCAGCCGCGACAACCGTTCCTGGCGGTCACCGCCTAACTCCTGCATCCCTACCAACCTCTGAGAGCACGTATCGAAGTCCGCAGCCGCGACCGTCAGCCACGCCCGTGGCGTCGTGAAGCTCTCGCCCGGCGCCAGGACCTTGCGCCAGTGGCCAAAATCCCAGTCCGCCAGCCCGCCCGAAAGAGAGACCTTGCCCCCCTTGCCAAACAGCTCCATTTGCCAGGAGCCGGCCCAGGCCAGCTGCGCGGCCCAGGTGAGACCGGCCACCGTGTCCTCTATGCCGGCGCAGGGCGCAAAACCCCGGACCGGCATGCTGCCGACCTGGCCAAATCGTTCGACATTTACGGCATGGTCCGTCCAGGCTCGTTCCATATGAAGGTCTTCGAACGTTTCGCTCACCAACCGCGCCTCGCTCGACCACCCGGTACGGATGCGGTGCACGAGGAAGCGCCCGGGCGGGTCATGTAGTGCCGGGCCGCCGATGCCGGCCAGGCAGAAGCTGCCCAGCAGCTGCAGTGTAAATGAGTCGTCGGAAATATTCGTTATGGTGACATCCACTTCGACGGCTTCTGCGCCGTCCTGCCAGCGGAGATGGTGGGATACCGCCAATCTCCCTTCGGCCACGAGGTCGAAGGTGGCGGCGACGGTGCCCCCCGACTCGGCCACTCGGTGGCCGGCCAGTTGCAGCTGCCCGGTCGAGGAACTGTTACGCAGCGTCCGGCCTTGGGCACGCGCGCCACCAGCGATATCGCCGACCACGGAGAGCTGTACGAGCGATTCATGAGCAAACCCGGGTTCGGCCACAGCGCCGGGTTCCATCGCCTCTTCTTCGCCTTCTTCGCCTGCTTCGCCTCCGTCGCCTGCTCCGCCCGCCGGCAAGGCCTCGCTACCCGGCTTCGGGCGGGGCGAAACCAACCCGTCCGCCGCTGGCAACAACATGAAGCGAACGTCACCGGTTACTTGGTCTTGTTCGTAGCGGGCGACCATGTCACCGCAAGGAACTGTGGCAATTGTGGGCACGGGGGTTCTCCTGGCTCTGATAGGGAAAGGGGGCAACGCAGAGGACCGCCCCCGGCCCGAGGCTTCACGCCAGCGGCACCGGGGGCGGCCCGTTGGATGTCAGGTCAACTCGGCTTCCTGAAAAAGCCGGTACGGGTTTCTAAGCGCCGGCGGCCTGCAAGTCGTGATTAGCAGCCGCATAAGCACTGCTTATGGCGGTCTTGGTCTTCGACAGCGTCTCAGGTCCCAACCAAATTGGGCCCATGGCCGTACCCATGTCGGTGAGGGCCTGGTTCATCCCCGGCGTGTTGGGCCAGTCGACGACGTTGCCCACAGCCTCTTGGGCGAAGGGCCCATAGGGATGCCCTTGGCTGCCCATGCGGCCGTGAAGTACTTGTCGAGCGACGGGATGGCGGGCCAGATGTAGCCGCCCGAGCCCATGATCTTCTGCGACGCCGCCGAGCCGAGCCATTGCTCGAGCTCCCAGGTCTGCTGCAAGTGAGGCGTGTGGACGTTGACACCGTCTATCAAGCCGTTGAACACGCTCCAGCGGCCTTCAGGGCCGGCGGGCAAAGGAACCACACCCACCTTGAACTTTGTCCCCACTCCGGTGGCTATGGAGGTGGTGTTCCAGTCACCCTCCAACTCCATGGCTATCTTGCCCGACTCGAACAGCGAGTTGTCCTGGCCGCTCGGGCTTGTCCCGTTGGAACCTAGCTCAGAACCTGGTACGAGGACGTGGTACTTGTACATCAGGTTGTTGATGAACTGGGTCGTCTGGGCGCAGGCCGGGGTGTTGAAGCTGGTCGACGAGGCCCAGGCTGCCGGTATCACGTGACAACCGTCCATCTGCCAGAAACTGCCGAACCCGGTCTGGAAGGCGTTGTCCATCTCCATCCCGTACACCGCCACCTTGCTCGGGTTGAACTTCGGCGACGTGGCGTTGTTGCCGCTGGTGTCGGTAGTGGCCTGCTGCAGGAACTTGAGGAAGGTGCCACCGTTGGTCGGGTTCCAGGTCCAGTTGCTGGGCGGGGTCAGGTGGTGGGCCTTCATGTAATTCTCGTTGTAATAGATGCCGATCGTGTCCCAGTCCTTGGGGAACCCGTAAATGGCGCCCTTGTATTCGTGCAGGGCGACCAGCGAGGGGATGTACTGCTTCATGTTGATGTTGGCCTTCTTGATGTCCGGGGCCAGGTTCACAAGGAAGCCGTCTTTGATCCAGGTCGACAGCCAGGGCGTGTTGATCCAGAAGAGATCGGGGCCGCTGCCCGAGGCAAATTCCTCTTGCAGTTTCGTCTGGTACGCGGTGTACGGGATCTGCTCAACCGAGACGGTGATGCCCGGGTGGCTCTTCTCGAAAACGGCTATCGACTTCTTGTAGCCGACCTCTTCGTTGGGGTCCCAAAGAGTGTAGGTGAGGTGCACCGTACCGCTGGCATGGGCGGTGCTTTCCATGGCCGCAACCAGCCCCATCGAGCTCGTGAGCGTCGTCGCGGCTATAGCGAGCGGCATCAGCCGCCTAAGTTTCATTATTTTTGGCCTCCTCTTCTCTGTTTTTTGGTGCACCGATTCGGTGCGTGGGTGGCAGTCCTGCCACGCTTTCTGATCGTATGTTTTGGTGGGTGGGACGGGCGTTAATGACCCTGGGTCAATTGGATCGACCTGATGATGTGCCGCTGGAACACCACGAAGATGATGATCAGCGGCAACAACGTGATCATGGCCCCGGCCAGGACGATGTTCCACTCGGCCCCATAATTGGAGGACGAGAGATTGGCGACCCCGGTGGTGAGTAGGTAGTGAGTTGGGTTCGTCACTATCAGTGGCCACAGGAAATTGTTCCAGCTGAATACGAAAGCGATGAGCGTAGCCGTGATGATGACTGGGCGTGAGAGCGGGACGACGACGCGGCGCAGCGTCCCGAACTCGCTGCACCCGTCCATTTTGGAAGCGTCGATGATCTCCTGGGGTATGTTCATGAAAAACTGCCTGATGAGGAAGATCGTGTATGGCGTGCCGAACACGTAGGGGAGGAATATGGCCCAATACGTGTTGAGCAGGTGCATCTCCCGAATTATGGTGTAAAGCGGGACGATCGTTACGATATTGGGGATCATCAGCGTTATCAGGTAAAACCAGAAAATTATATCCCGTCCGGGGAACCTGAGGCGGGCGAATGCGTACGCAGCTATAACGCTGAAGCCCACCTGGCCCACGGTGAGGATCACCGTCACAAGCGCCGTGTTGCCGAGGTACCCGATGAAATCCTGCTCGAACAGTGCAGTGTGATAGTTGGACCAGGTGAATGGGTGCGGCAATACCCATGGTGACTGGGACAAGATCTGGCTGGACGGCTTGAGAGAACCGAAAGCGGCAAGGACGTACGGGACCATGAAAATGACTGCGAAAGCGATCAAGACGATGTAAAAACCGCTGAGCTTGCCAATGCTCAGAGCAGTACGGGCACCGCTCCGCTTCTTGGCGGCAGCCTTAGGCCGAGAACTGATGGCGATAGTTGTCATGCCGGCTCGCTCCTCATGAGGAGTAGTCGTAGGTCGTGCGTTTCCTGAAGAACATGAACTGCCCGACGCTGAAGACCAAGATGACGCCGAACAGAAGGACCGAGAGGGAAGCCGCTTCCCCCAGCCGGTAGTCAGTGAAACCGATCTGGTAAATAGTCAGGCTCATCACTTTGGTCGAGTCGCCCGGGCCACCTTGAGTGAGCACATAAAGGGTGTCGAAGACCTGGAAGGAGCCGATCACGTCGGTGATCAACACAAAGAGCAGCGTTGCGTTGAGCAATGGCATGCTTATCTTCCAGAATTGGCGCCATTTGCTTGCCCCGTCAAGTTCGGCCGCCTCGTAAAGGCTCTTCGGTATGGCCTGGAGGCCGGCCAGGAAGAAAAGCATATTGAAACCGAGGTACTGCCAGATATTGACGCCAGCGACGATCGGCATGGCCAGCGTGCTATTTGACAACCAGGCGGGGCCCTGGATACCGAAGATGGCGAGGAAGTGGTTGATAGCGCCGAGCTTGGGGTCGAATACCCAATACCAGATGATGCCCATCGCCACCGGCGTGGACAAGTAAGGGGCGACGAACAAGATCCTGAACAGTCCCGTCCCGATGCGCTTTCGGTTGAGCATTACGGCCAAGCCGAGGGCCAGGATTGTCTGCGCCGGGATGTTCAGAAGGACGTAGTAGAACGTGACCCCCAACGAATGGGCGGCCCCGTCGAACTTGAACATGTTTATGTAGTTCTGGACGCCTGCCCAGCTCGCCGGTGAGGCGAGGTTGTAATTGAGAAAGCTAAGCACGATGACCACGACAACGGGAATGGCCAGGAACACCACAACCCCCACCATGCTTGGGGCTATGAACGGGAAGGCGCGCCCGAAGGCCCTTAACCCCGAGCGCCGGTTCCCGGCTTCGCGGCCTCTGTCCTCGGCGAACTCCTCGCTGTCTGCAGGTACGACACCAGTAGCCAGTGCCACTCGCTATCCCCCTGTCACCCTTAACGTCACTCTGGCTTCCTCCCCTGGCAACCGCCTCTCCAACGGTCCCCCCTGGACGATGCTACCGAGTCCGATCAGAAGCTATCAGAAACGGCAACGCGAGTCACGTCGGTCGCCCGGTGTGCCGCGATGACGACCTCCCCGATTTGGCTCCTCAGTTGCCGCCTGGCCTCCTCAGCAAGACCGTCGTCGGTGACGAGGGTGTCCACATCCGAAAGGTCGGCCATAGTACAAAGAGCGGTAGTGCGCCATTTGGTGTGATCGGCTACTACCACCAGTCGCCGGCAGCGGGAGATGAAAGTCCTGTTCGTCTCGGCCTCGGAAATGTTAGGGGTCGTCAGGCCGGCCACCGGGTCGAGACCATGGACGCCAAGGAAGAGGACGTCGAAATAAAGCGACCTGATCGACGCGTCGGCAGTGGGCCCCACTAAGGCATCAGACGGGGTGCGGAACTCCCCACCCGTCAGGATCACCGTCGTGCCTTTGCTGCCCGCGTGATGCAACTCGTTCCACACGTTCATGGAATTGGTCACCACTGTCAGGCCTTCGGAAGAGGACAACCGGCTGGCCAGAGCGCACGTGGTGGTGCCAGCCGACAGCGCCACCGCCGATCCCGGTTTGACCAGCGCGGCGGCCCGCTCGGCGATGGCGGCCTTCTCCCCCTGCTCCCGGAGTACCTTCTTCTCGAAGCCGGGCTCCTCCGTGCCCAGCTGAGCCAGCACTGCGCCACCGTGGACCCGCTCGATCAAGCCGTCTTTTTGCAGCGCGTCGAGGTCGCGCCTGATCGTCATCTCGGACACCGAAAGCTCTTCACTGAGCTCTGTGAGCCGGACCCCGCCTTTGGCCCGCAGCTCCTCCAGGATCTGCTTGCGCCTCAGTCGGGCCAGCACGGATGGCTCCTAGCCGACCCAGCAGGCCCTAACATTTTCGCTCGTCGGGCCTCAGGCCCCCCGGACGTGAGCCCACTGTAGACTGTCATACGACCGTCACCGCGTCGTTAGTGTAGTAGATCCTGCGCTAACATGTGGTGTTTTGAAACCCTCGATCCCCGCTCCCCGACCTCAAGAGACGGCACCTGCCAACGCGCTCGTAGCTCGGCGCAGCGCGCCCCCGAAAGGGCCGACGTCCGGCAAGACCCGCTCAGCAAGGCGCTGGTCGTCGTGGCACGGGGGCGACAGGACAGGCCCAACCTCCCGAGCGCCGACGTGTGCCCCTTTTGCCCCGGCGGCCTGGAGGCGCCTGAAAAGTACGACGTCCGCTGGTTCAAAAACCGCTGGCCGCCGTTGCCCGACGAGCGCTGCGAGGTAGTGCTGTTTTCGCCCGAGCACAATCAAAGCCTCGGCTCGCTGAGCGCGCACCAACTGGGCCTAGTGGTCTCCTTGTGGACCGAGCGCACAAAAGCGCTGGGGGCCAGACCCGATGTCGACTACGTCCTGGTCTTCGAGAACCGTGGCCGTGACGTCGGAGCGACTATTTCCCACCCCCATGGCCAGATCTACTCCTTCGGCTATATACCTCCGGTACCCGCGGCAGAGCTGCGGGCGCCGACGTGCGCGGTTTGCGACGAACTCGCCGGCAAGGGAGCGCCGGGCACCTCTCATCGGTGCCGGGTGGTGGCGTCGGCCAAGGGATGGCAGGCGTGGACGGTCTGGGCGCCGTCATACCCATACGAGCTCCTCATCGCGCCCAAGCAACACGTCGGCGACCTGGCCGAGGCTCGACCGGTTCACGACGGATTGGTAAAGGTGCTGAAGAAGACCCTCACCGCGCTGGACGCCCTGTTCGGCGAGCCTATGCCGTACATGCTCTGGTGCCACCAGCGACCGACTGACGGAGGCGATTGGCCAACGGCCCATTTGCACTTCCACATCACTCCCACCAGGCGGGACCAGGGCGTGGCCCGTTTCGTCGCCTCCGGCGAGCTCGGGTCGGGCGTCATGTTCAACCCGGTCGATCCCGAGGACGCCGCCTGCCGGCTGAAAGAGCACGTTCCCTGAACGGCCACAGCTTCTAAACCGCCCATGACTCCCGGAGAAATTCGGACAGCTCCGGTAGGCCCGGGAACACGAAATCGGGCCGGGGGGCGCCGGCGCAGCCGCCCGGGCTCCCCTGCTCGCTGGGGACGTGCCCGTCGAGCGTGGTGACCCCGGAGAGCAGCAGGGCCGTTTGGGCACCGGCGGCCGCTCCGCCGGCGATGTCCGCGGCCAGGTTGTCCCCCACGACCAGGCTCTCGCCGGCGGGGACCCCGATCAGCGATATTGCCATTTCGAACATCCCTGGGCTCGGCTTCCCCACACAGACGGGCGCGGCGTCGACGCAAGCGCGGACAGCGGCGATCAGCGCCCCTGCGCCTGGGATGACCCCCTCTTCAGTCAGGAGCACTGGGTCCAGGCTGGTGGCGACGAAGGCGGCCCCCGCCCCCACGAGGCGCACGGCGTGGGAAAGCGCCGTATAAGAGAAGGTGCGATCGAGACCGATGACGACGACGTCAGCCCGGTCGCCTTCCGGGACGATTTCCAAGCCCGCCCGCGCTACTGCCACTTTCAGCGCCGGGCTGCCGAGCACGAAGGCCTGACCACAGGGAGGGACCATGGACTTGAGGTAGCGCGAAGCGGCATCGGAGACGGTGAGGATGGCCGAGGCCGGTACGTTCACGCCCATCCGGCCCAATTTTTCGGCGCAATCCACCGCGCTCAAAGTTGAGTTATTGGTCAGCAACACAAAGGAGTGATCTCCAATTAGCGAGAAGAAATCCTCTAAACCGGGCATCGGCCGCTCGCCTCTGTAGAGCACCCCGTCCATGTCAACTATGAGCCCGAGCGGCCACCGCTTCACTCGGGCGCGCCTTCGTCCCAACGTGGCCACACTTGGCCCAGGACATCATGGACTTCACAGAACGTTTGGTACGAACGGTTGTAGCGTCGGGCCGCCCCCGGGTCCGGTGACCACGTCTCGGCCGCCCGGACTACCTGGTCAGCGCCCGCGGCGGCGTTCGCGTACCAATCGGCCCCCACGCCGGCCAGGATGGCAGCGCCCTGGATGCCGCCTTCTGTCGCCGTGAGCGTCTGGACAGGGTGGCCGAACACGTCCGCTCTGATCTGGTTCCACAAGCTGCTGGCGGCTCCTCCCCCCGTACAACGCACCGGCTCGTCAAAGCCGTCAGGGCACACGCACTCGAGCGACCTGCGGTCCTCGAGCGTGATCCCCTCCAGCACGGCCCGCACGAAATGTGGCCGCCCATGGCGCAAGGTAGCCCCTATGAACGACGCCCGGGACCGGTCCGTGCCCAATGTTCGCTCTCCAAGAAGGTACGGGAAGAAAAGGAGCCCGTCTGAACCGGCCTCGACCTCGGCCGCCTCCTCCGTGAAGCGGTCGAAGGCGCCGCCTACGAGATCAGGTTCGCCAGGTGTGCGGCAAAACTGGTCGACAAACCACCTGAACGAGACGCCGGCCGCGTCTGCAATCCCGAAACGGGCCCAATTGCCGCTGGCTGAGCGAAGGTTCATTACGCGGAGGTCGGTTGATGGCCGGTCGGCCGCCATGGCCAATATCGAAGCGGTGCCGGCGACCAGCGCCACCCGGCCATTGTCCGTCAGCCCCGCGCCCAGGAGCTGGCACATCATGTCCCCGCTCCCCGCCACGACCGGCGTCCCGGCCAAGAGCCCCGTCGGACCAGCAACCTCGCTGCCCAGGCCTCCGATCACGGTCGTGGAGCTGACGATCTGCGGCAGTTTGGAGCGTTGCACACCCAGGGCATCCAGCAGTTCGTCCGACCATTGCCCAGTGGCGGCGTCACAGAGGAAGGACCCGGATGACTCGGACGGGTCGGTGGCCACCTCCCCGCACAGCCGGTAGTTCACGAAGTCCTTGACCACCAACAGTTTGGCCGCCCCGGCATAGGTGTCGGGCCTATGACAACGCAGCCACGCCATCTTAAACCCGGACCAGGCGGGCAGTGGCCGGTTGCCCGCCAATGTGGCCAACGTCCCGGCATCCGAACGTCGCTTGAACCCTTCGACCTGGTCCGCGCACCGCTTGTCGCTCCAAATGGCTGAGCGCCCGCCGATCGCTCGGCCCTCTCCATCGAGCGCTACCAACCCGTGCATCTGGGCGCCCACTGCGATGGCGCCTATGCGCATGTTCGGGCGACCCTCGACGACGGTGGCGACATTGCTGAGCGTCGTCGACCACCACTCCTCCGGGTCCTGCTCGGCCCACCCAGGCCGCGGCGCGTGCAACCGGACTGGCGACGCCGCTGTGCCGAGGATGTGACCGCTGTAGCTGACGAGAGCAGCCCTGGTGCTCTGAGTCCCGATGTCGACAGCGAGCACGCACTCGCCGCCACTTTTCCCTGCTGCCATCTTCAAACCGTATGTGGGTTAGCCGGGCACAATGACGTCAAAACCGGCGGCGGAAGGCAGGCCTCCTCACCGGGCGGTACTGACCCGGAAAAGAGCGACCCCGTGGGGCGGCACATCGGCATTGATAGGGCCGGGCGAACTGACGGCCCGATGAAGCCACAGGTTGTCAACGGCATAGTCCCGACCGCGACCTAACCCGAGAGAAGCGGCGTTCACGCTCAGGTTCTCTGCGCGCGTGCCTGTGTTGAAGAGGCCCACGATCACGTCACCGTTATTTTCGGTCTTGGCGAAGATCTGGGTACTCGAAGTGCTAATAACTCTGTGAGCGTCGATGGCGTCCTGGTCGACGGCGATCACCGCCCGGTTCTTCAATAGCGCCAGATCCGTGGGGTTCAAGTGGGTCAAGTTGGTGCCCAGGATGAATGGCGACGAGGCCAGCGCCCACAAGCTGAGCTGAGTCTCCCGCTCCGGCAGGGTTAGCCCATCGTTGCTGCCGTTCCCGACTTCGATCGAGTCGTAGTCGTTGAACGCGCCCGGTCTGCCGTACGGGCGCCACGCCGCCACCTGAGCGAAGCGCGTTTGCACACTGGCGTAGTCAGTGAGGGGATAACTCGAACCGCCGGTCTCGCACGAATAGCACTCGATATCGCGCCCTGTGCGCCATCCGTTCGAGTACTTGGCCCAGGTGGTGGCGAAGTTGATGTCCAGGCTGTTCGAAAGCTCGAGATGGATAGGCCGACCGGTTTGGCGCAGAGCCTGTGACCACGCCTTCACATCGGGTATGTCGAAGCTGCCGACCCCGTCCAGCTTCAGGTAGTCGATCCCCCAGGAGGCAAACTCGTCGGCCCAAGAGTCGATGAAATCCTGAGCCCCCGGCGCCTTGTAGTTGATGCGGACCATGCCCCCGCAGTTGTAGTTGTACTCACTTTTGGACCGCTCGCCGATCTCAGCGGCGGTGTAGCCCGAAGGGTGGCCATTTGCCAACAGGATTGGCGTGTTTTTGACCACCGCCTGTTTGGAAATGCCCGGCGTGACGTACAGCCCGAACTTGAGGCCCAGCCTGTGCACGTAGGCGCCTACTACCTGGATACCGCTCTGGCCGTGAGGGCCGGGCGGGAACGTGGCCGGGTTGGGCACCCACCGGCCGTACCTGTCCACCTGCGGGCCCTGGCTGCCGGGGCAGATGTACCAGAAATCGTCCAGGTTGACGTAGGAGTAGCCCACCTTGGCCAGACCGCTGGTCACCATGGCCCTGGCCTGCGCTTCAACGTTCCTCGCAGTGGGGCCGTGGCGCAGGAAGCTCCAGCTGCTCCAGCCCATGGCCGGCGTCAACCCCGCACCGTTGTTTTCCGCCACCGCTCCGGGCATGCCTGGAGCCATGGCGCCGAGCGCAACAGCCAGCACGGCGGCGCCCAGTACCGCCAGTTTGCGTCGAAGCGGTCCGCGGCGCGGTTTAGTCTTCACGACGGCCAACCCGGTCGTGTTGGCTCCTGTGTTGAGTGCCAGGCCGTGTTGCAAGTTCTACCACAAGCGATCACGTCTCCCACCCTTACGCCGGCACAGCGGCCCGACGACGTCAAGAGACCCTCAGGGCTCCGTACCCGGGATCCGGCGACAATTACTAGCGTACTCGTCAACACCTCTGGGCGTGCTACACCTCCACACCCTGTTACAGTACCTCCCGATACCGATCAGAGGGTCGCACTACCCGACTCTCGGCTCTGCGCGCAGCCCCGAGTTGGCAGGTCGTGCGGGGCCAGGGTTCTAAAGTTCCCCCCGGTGACCCTGACCATTGCCCACCGGGGGGACCCGGTAAACCACTGGGGGAACACCCTCCGCGCTTTTGAAAGCGCGGCCGCCCTTGGCGCGGACATGGTCGAGCTTGACTGCAGGTTGACGACTGACGGGCAAGTCGTGGTGGTGCACGACGAGACCCTGGCCAAACCGTGGGGCGTGCGCAAACCGGTCGCCGAGATGGCGTGGGACGAGGTGTCGGCGGTCGGGCGCCGCGGGTACCGAATCCCCCGCCTGGCGGAGGCGCTCAGCGCCGTTGCGCTGCCCCTGATGGTAGACGTGCCCAGTGTGACGGTCCTGGAGGCTTCCTTAATTGTCGTAAGAGCCGCCAACGCACTGGACCGCTGTGTATTCGCTGGCCACACTGGTGCCCTTGTCCGCTTGCGCCAAATAGCGCCAGCGGCACGCATCGCCCTCAGCTGGGACAAGCGTGAGCTTCCCGATGCGGAACTGCTGGCCAGCACCAAGCCCGAGTGGTTCAACCCGTATTGGCCTCTGGCCACTCCACGAGTTGTCGACCAAATGCACACAGCCGGCCTCAGCGTGTCCGTCTGGACCGTTGACCGAAAATGGCAGATGAGGCGAGTACTCACGGCCGGTGTCGACGCTGTCATCACCAACCGAACCGCCCGCTTCGTCTCCCTGCTGCAGAAAATCGACCGCAAAACGGGCGGAGCGGGCCCAGAACCGCCCTCCTGAGCACGTTTTGGGACGCGTGTCCCCATAATGGCCGCATGACACAGGAAATGGATGGCCCGTTCCCGGTCCTTCATCAAGTGGTCCTGGACACGACGGATGCCCGTGGTTTGGCCGAGTTTTACCGCCAGTTGCTCGATTACACCTACCGGGCCGGCGATGAACCACCACCACCCGGCATGCCCGACGAGCAAGCCGAAGACTGGCTGGTCCTGTGCGCTCCGGACGGAGGCTCTCGCATCGCGTTCCAGCCCGTAGTGCAACTTTTGGAGCCGACGTGGCCGCTCGATGGTGTGCCCCAGCAGCTTCACCTGGACCTGCGCGTGCCAAGTGTGGAGGACCTGGTCATCCAGCACCAGCGGGCCACCGCTCTCGGTGCCCGGCTCCTCCTTGACCGGTCCGACGACAAGGAGGAGCCTCTCCGGGCTTACGCCGACCTGGCCGGCCACCCGTTCTGCATCTTTGTCGCTCCTTCCTGAGCGCGGCCGGAGGAGCCTACAAGGACAACGGCTGTAGACGGTTCGGCCACTCGACCTGGGCGATCTGACCGCCCCGAACCGCCATGCTGACCGTCGGTGAAGTGGGCTCGTCCTTCAGTCGCACCTGGTAGGTGCCCTCATGCAGGGGCATGAAAAGGGCCGCCCACCTCGGACCGCTTTCCAACCGGCGTTCCCGGACGGCGACGTGAGTACCGATCCACGGAGCACTGGCCGGGCGTATCTCGAGCTCGTCGCCGTCGAGCTCCGGCCCCGTATAGATCACCGCCGCCCCGATGGTGCCCCCGAGCTCGAGGACGACATCCCCGGTACCGCACGGTACCGGGGATGTTTCTGACGGTGCGGGGCCCGTCTTCCCGGTTGGCATCATTGAGAACCGGGCACAGCCGGGTTGGTGAGGTTGCCCTTGGGAGTGGTCAACGGCGACCACATACCCGACCACGGCGTCCCCAGGTAGGGGAAGCTCGGGAGGTAACTGACCGTGCCATTGGCTGATGTGTCGGTGCTCGAACTGGTGAGCCCGAACGAGACGTTCTTTCCGGGGGTAGCGGCGGTGTCAGGGGTGAATTTTTTGTCTACCAGGCCGAGTGTCGCCCCAGCCACCGCGATCAATTCGATAGTGGCTACATCATCGAAGACGCGCCGGCCGTTGGGGAAGCCGGCTACATCGCCGCCCAGGACGCCGAGGTTGGACGGGTTGGACTTCGTCGGTGGCACCGCGACGTTGAGGCGCAACTCATCAGCTTCGACGCCTGTGCCCGAGTAAGTGGGAGCACTCGGCAGCACCGACGACGGGATACCCGTGAGCAGGACCGCCACCAGGTCGGCCCGGTCCGGTCCGTTGGCATTGGTGGAGGAGGACCCGTTGACCGTGTTGTAGCGGGCCAGGTTCGGGAAAACCCCCGGGTACAGCGTGGGCAAGAGTTGGGCCAGGAGCGGGTTGGAATACGACCCCGCAAACTGCTTGTCTTCAGCGGGGAACTGAGTGTTCCAGTAATCCTTTTGCCCTATCCCGATCAGCAACTCGTTGATCAAGGGGTTGCCCAACCTGGACACCTGGACGTACGGCCCCGTACCAAAGCCAATCCGACTACCCCCGCCAAGGATGCCCACTTTCTGCCTGCTAGCAGTAGTCCAGATCCCGATCACCGCCGCCGGGTCGGTCACACTTGTTGGCGTCGACGCGTTGCGAGTCAACTGGCGGATGGGGACCTGCAACGCCAGAGTGTGCACGTTGCTGGCCGCCAGCGAATTGACACCCGGCATGGCCGACATCAGGCCCGTTGACGACAGACCGAACATATTGTGGGCGTTTTCGAACGGGCGCAGATCCCCGAGGTCGAACACCGCACCAAGGTCGACGTAAAATCCATCGGCTCTCTGGCCGCAAAATACTTTGCCTGAATAACCCTGGCCGCTCACACTCGACACCGCCTGCGCAGCCAGCGCCGCATAGTTCGGTGTGGAGAGCGGGCCAATATTGCAAGGAGGGACGGGCAGTCCCTCTCCGAGCACCACCCTCGACACTACGTGGGGCCAGCCTCGCTGGCCGTAGTCCACCCGGGTCAATGTGTACGTTTGCTGCCGGTTCCAGTTGGCGGCACCCGACCCGGTCAGGGCCGTAATCGGCCCGTCGTTGTACAAAAAGGACGTGGGGATCCGGTTTACAGTGGTAAATCGGAACTCGTAACTGATGTTGGGTATCCCATCGCCCGTATTATCTATTTGCACCGCGTACAGGACATCGTCGGCAAACTCGTAGAAGTTCGGGCCACCGTCCGGTGCCTCGAGGGGGACGTAGTTGGCAATAATCGTGACCGTGCCGGCCACGTCCGGGCTGACGAAAGCGTACAGGTCGGTTGAATCGGCCGTAGGATCCTTGGAAATTTGGGGCGCTTCACGATGAGAAGACAAAGCTCACCTCGGGGGAGAGAGAAGGCGGTAAGGGGATTGGTGTAAAATGTGGGGCGTGAGGCGTGGGGCGTGGGTTAGCCCTTGGAAGCCGCCAAACGAGCGATAGCCTGGACCAGTTCCGGGCTCCTGGCTACGATCTGGTCCGTGCCTTGGTAAAGGTTCAATTCACCCGTACTGGCGTCAACAACGTGTACGACCAGCGGTTGGCTGAGCCCTGGGCCGGCCTCAGACGCAACGGCACCGGCCTCAGCAGCACCTGTCGCCCCACTCATTTCGGGTGAATCAGTTTCGGCGGACGACAAAAAGCCGCTGAGCCCGGGTACCGAACCAACGACGGCGGCTGTCCCGGCGACAAGGGAACTCCGGACCAGGAAGACACGGCGGCTGATGCCACTCCTCGCCCCGGCCACGCTGCCGGAGGATTCGGGGTGTTCGTCTTCCATTGCCGCGCCCGAGCGCGAGGGGTGGAGGAGGTAGGAATGTCTCCGCTTGCTCACGCGTACTTCCTCCTATGTGGGCGTCCCGTGGAACAGCCGACGAATGAGCTACCGGCCAGCCGGTGTTGTCTCATCAGATAGCTCTTCGATACCGGGGGGGCAGTCGGATGACCTCTGACGCAAATTTTTCCGGTCCCCCAGGGCAATGGTGATCACGTGGGCCAATAGTGGCCCGTTTTTGGCCAGAGATGCCTGGCAGCCAGCCCCCAGCACCCGGCACCCGGCGCCCCGCACTCAGCACCGGGCGCCGCGCCAGCGCCCGAAGGGCGCTTTCGGCTCTAGCCCACTGCGGCCGAACCGGTGGTAGGACCTCCAGCACTCGGAGGCGGGAGTGCTGCAGGTTCCGCTCGGCGCGAAGTAAGCGAAGGGCCAGACGATGCTGCTATGGCGCCAGCCTCGGCACGGAGCAGCCCTCCTCGTGGGGGGCTCCGTCGAGGACGACCCCACACTCGGGGCAGAGCAGCCCGGCCCAGCACGCGGGGTCGCCAGCTTCGTCGTCGGGTGGTAGACCGGCTAACCCGGTGTCGGGACCGCCCTCGTCATCACTTTTCGGGACAGCGCCCACGGTAGTGAAGCCTACCGGTCGTGTTGATGCAGCAGATGACGAGGCGGCATTATCGCCGGCCCTCTGGTACTTGCGATGTGGGCGATGAGGAGCGTCAGCCGAGGTGCGGCGGGCCCGCTGGCGAACGGCCCCGGCGTTCCTGGCGAGTTTGACGGGCGCGGCCAAGATATACAAGTCCGGTTGGCTCGGTGTTTGACTGGCCAATTTGGCCAGTCAAACAGCCATGCATATGCGCCCGATTACGCGGGCAGGGCCGCCGATCAGCCGGCCCAGGTGTGGATTTCAGGTGAATTTCTCGGGAGTCGCAGCCCTCACGTCATCGGCCAGAGGGAAAGCCAGTAGCCTCTAAGTACGGTCGAATATTCGCGGAGGACCGTAAATGAGCTTTCCCGGCCCTGAGTACACAACGTCGGAACGGCCCGCTGACATCGAGGGCCAAACCAGGCGCGAACCGCTTTTGACAGAGGCTGACGTAAAGTTATTAGCGGAGGCAATTAAGGCCGGTTCCGCTCCCGACGGCAGCCCCTCGGCCCCAGGTCATCCGTAGCACGCTTTGGCTAATGGTCGCGGTGGGCGCCCTGGCCGGGGCCTGGGTCGGCCTTCACTCTTGGCACCCCCCGGTGAGCGCGTCCTACACAGGCAGCGCTACGACCCTGAGCAATATCAGCATGGGGACCGTTCGCGCCGGAGTTAGCCTTTCCCCGCCGGAGGTTTATGCCCGGTCCGTCGTGCTGAGCGGGCCGGCGACTGAGCCGGGCCGGCTCGTACTGCCCATCCCAGAGGGAGACTGCGCCTCCCTCGCGCTCGAGCTAAAGCTCACATGCAGCAAAGGCAGCCTGGCGGTGCCGGCTTCAATATCCCTTACCTGGAGCTCTCCCCAGTTGATGTTCCTCAACTCCGCCCATCCCGAAGTTGATCCCACATCTTTGGTACTTCAGGTACTCCGGGCCAACGCGCCTGCGGCAGGAGCGACTGCGGGCACGAACAACACAGACGTTACGGTTACGCCCACCGGGCCCAGCCCCATCGAGTGGTGTACATCTCCAAACGGCGGGACGCTCACCCTCGAAAACGGCCCCTGGCGGGCGACGGTACCGGCCGGTGACCTCGAATGCCCCGCCGGCCTACCCCTGGTACTGCAGACCGTGAAGGTGGAAGGACTCGAGCGCCCCCCGCAGACGACATTTGGCGCCGTAACCGACTTCCAGCTGGGCGCAGACACCGGGAGCATCGATGCTCGGGCCCTTGGCGGGGCGCTGTACCTCGGCGGTGACACCGAAGCTCTCGACCCACCGACCGAGTTGGCCCTGTCCGCCGGCACATCACGTGGCATTCACGTCGCTGTGGACGTGAATGAAAGCGCCACTGAGATAACGATCAAGCCCGCCCACGTGACCTGGGCCTCCACTGGTGGTACCAATCTGGTGACCTCAGCTTGGGACCGTTACAGCAGTATCACGCTGCCTGTGTTCCTGGCCGTGACCTCCGCGGTGATCAGCCTGTTCACGCCGTTGTTCCAGCGGCGGCCGTCAGCAGCCAAGAAAAAGAGGACAGACGACCAATGAACCATCGGTCACCATTCCCGGCGGGACGGACCATTTTCACCTTATTGCTCCTTACCGGGGCCAGTTGCGCATGGAGCGCTCAGCCGGCGGCGGCTGCGTCCGCGGACGTTCTGGCTGCGCTACCGCCATCGCACCCCCCCACGGTGGAGGTCCTTTATGTAAACGGTGGCGTCGGTGGCCGGATTAAGGTTGTCCCGAACCGGCCGAAGGTAATGAAAGCCAAATCGAAGGTTATCGCTGTGGGCGGAGCCGTGGCCAATATGAAGTTCCCGTCCGTCCCGGCGGATTGCCTCCTCGACTTTTGGGAAGGGAAAAACGGTATAGCCATAACCCGCTATGCGCCCAACGGTGAGGCACAATTGCAACAAGGGTACCTCAGCTGCACCAACGCGCCGGTGGCGATTTGCAACGGCGGCTATGTCAATACCAGTGGCACTTACTTCACTCAGTTCAACGGCGTTTGCCTCCCCGACCCCTTGTTCCTGGTACAGGTTTACAATGGCGTCGTCAACGTGACCGACCCGAGCGGTGCGGTACACCAGATGCTCGCCGGCCAGGCCATATCCTGTGACCCCTCCGACTGCCAAGCCGGCATTTTCTGCGCGTCGTTCACCCACCACCAGGTGGTCGAGTTCCAGGAAGAGGCGCTAGCGCTGGGGGCCAAGGAACCTCCTTTGAAGCCGACCTGCCCGTCCGGCACCACCTCGAGCACGACGACGACTACCGATAGCAGCACCACGACATCATCGGACACCACCACTTCGACCACCTACACCACGGGCTGACGGGAGGCACCTGGCGCCGGAGCGCTGCCAGCGGAGTCGCAGGCTCCATGGCCATTTCGCCGCCGATCTGGTGGCGATTCGACGACGTGATGGCCAGAATTGTTGTGGTACAACACTTTTGGCTACCAGGTCGGCGCTTCGCCCCCAAATTCCCGCCAGTACGAGGCCGGCCGGAGACCCGAGACCCGACGCCCGCACCCTAAAGAGGCAGTAGATTGCGGCCCACACGAGGCCGCCCGACCGTCAGTCGTTGACCACCATCGCCGTGGGGTAGTCGTTGAGCTTCCGGCCGCCGGCCTCCTCGCAGACGATGACATCCTCGACCCTGGCGCCGTAGTACCCAGGGCGGAAAACCGACGGCTCGATCGTGAACGTCATGCCCACCTCAAGCGGGGTGTCGTCCTCTTCAGAGATAAAGGGGCGTTCGTGGACGTCGAGCCCGATGCAATGGCCGGAACGGTGCCGGAACCATTCTCCCAGGCCGGCGTCGACGATCACCTGCCGCGTGGCCGCATGCACAGAAGACACGGGGGCTCCCGGTCGCACGGCCCGGATGCCGGCCGCCTGGGCCTCCATAACTGTGTCGTACACACGGGTGAATTCCGCCGACGGCTCACCCACCTGGATCGTCCGGCCGAAATCGGAGCAGTAACCGCCCACGACCGAGCCAAAGTCAAACGAAATGGCGAGCCCGCGCTCGACGGCGCCGCCGGAGATCCGCACCGTGGCGTCGCGGCCGCTGGCGGGGCCCATGCCCCAAACCCCGGTGTCGAACGAGGGCACCAGAGAACCCCTGGAACGCATGGAGAAATCGATGTCACGCGCCAGCTCGAGCTCGCTGACACCACTCACGACGTGTGGGCTGACCTCGGCCATAACGTCGTCGACCAGCCGACATGCCCTCGTCATATCTTCCAGTTCTTCGTTGGACTTGGCCCTGCGCATGGGGTTGAGGAGAAGGTCAGCGCTGACGACGTCACCGCCGGCAAAAATCTGGAGCAGCCTGAGGGTGGTGTCGCTCCACGCCCGGGCACCCACAGCCAGCTTTCGTACCGGCCCAAAAGACCTGGCCACGCGGTTGAAGATGGCGGCACCGTCGTCGAGCTCGTTGACGATGCTCACATCGCCGCTGAGCCCCTCTGGTAAGTCGAAAGCCACGACCATCCGGGGCAATACGAACGCCGGCTCCCGGCCCCGAGCGATGAAGCAGCCGGTTACCCAGCTGTGGGCGTACTCGATATTGCCGAAGGTGACGACCCGGCGTTTGAAGCCGGTCAGGTATTCGAGGTCAGCTGACGGCGGCAGGAAGACGAGGTCGATACCGAGCGCTTCCATGCCCTCCTCGAGGCGTTCTCTACGTTGGCCGTGCTCGAGCACTCTTGTCTCCTTCGCTTGACGGGTAAGTAGCGCTACTCGCTCAATAACGGGTTTCGACCAAAGACACAGCCAGGCCATCAGGGTCCTGAAAGTACGCGTAACGCCACTCGCCCGTGACAACGTCGACCGTTTGCGGTTCGGAGTAGAAGGTGATGCCCGCGGCACTCAGCTCCGCATAAGCGCGGTCGATGTTCGTGACCCCGATGGCGAACTCCATCGGGCCGACGTGGCCCCACGCCCCCCTGCCGTCGAGCGTCTCGGGGTGGAGCCGTACGGGCTCTATACCGGCACCTTGGCCCGGCAGTACCAGGATCATGTGCATTCGGGGCAAGGGGCCGGAGAACCAGGGCCGCATGGGTTCGAAGTAGCCGTTCGTCTCGAACACCAGGTGACTGAAACCGAACTGAGCGTAGAACTCCCGGGTGACAGCCATGTCGTGTACCCCGAAGGCGACGTGGTTGACCCCCTCGAGCCGGGGCTCGCCTGGGAGCGCCTTCCATAGCCCGGTCCACTCGATGATCTCGATCTTGCCCCCGCCCGGGCTCTCTACATAGGAAAGGTCGACGCTGACGTCAAAAGGCGTTACCGACGCGCTGACCGGCTCCATGAGCTCGATGCAGCGGTGCGTCTCCACCAGCTCCTTGTGCACCTGAGCCACACCGCGGGCGTGCACGCACACCTCGCAAATACCGACTTCGCCCCAACCGAGGCCGAACGGAGCGGCCGGCGTGCCCCCATCTTCGAGGATCTGGACCAGCTTTACGCGCCCCGGCCCGAGCGGGGTGGGGCACCGGCTGGCCAGCATGACCACGCGGGCGCGCGTGCGCAGGCGGAGAGTGAGCTCATCGAGGCCCGGAAGGTCGCAGGTATGGTCGAACAGGACGTTGGAGAAACCAAGCCGGTGGCCAAAAAACTCCAGCGCGGCATCCATGTCGGCCACTCCGATACCCACATGGTCGACGCCTTTGAACATCGCTTCTCCTCTCGCTGGTCAGTCCGCCAAAAGGCCGGCGCCGACGAGCACCTTCCTTATCTCATCAAGGGCAGCCTCGTCGGTGACCGGCAACCGGGGCCGCCTGGTGGTCCCGCCGGGCTGGCCGAGCATAGCCATAATGGCCTTCAGTTCACTCTGGTAGGCCCCGTGGGTGCCGGCCCAGCCCCCCGGCAACCAGAGCTGAGGAAAGAGTTCCTCGGTCCGGCAGGCGTGTGCCTCGCACACGGCCAAGTCGCCCCGCCAGAAGGCTTCCCAAAACTCCCCGTCCGGCGGGCCAAAAACGCTCCCACCCCCGATGAAGCCATCTCCGCCCACGGTGCGCAGCACCTCGAGGCCGCGCACCGTCATGAACGGCCCGAACACCCGCGCCTGGCCGACAACGCGGCGCGTCGTCTCGTAGAACTGCTCGGCGCTGGGCGTGCTGTCCTTGACTGCCACCACGGTGTCGACCTCGACCAGTTGTTCGAACAACTCTGGCTGGATCTCGACGTTGGTCCCGTGGGGCCAGTTGTATACGAGCAGCGGCCCGTCTACAGCAGCCGAAATATCCCGGTAATACTGAAGGATTTCGTCAGGGAACGGCTTGGAGTACGGTGGCGCGCTCGGCTTCCACGCCGTCGGCCCCGGAAGCCATAGCGTGGCGGCCGAACGAAGCGACCTCGTCGGCGGTGTAGGCGGTGCAACCAATAACGACGGTCATTCGGCCCGCCACCTGGTCGATGGCCGCCTCCGCTACAGTCAGCCGTTCGTTTTCGGATTGCGAAAACCATTCCCCCACTGTGCCGTTGATCAGAACCCCGTGGAACCCGCAGCCAACGTAGAACTCGAGGAGGGCACGCAGTGCGTCGAGGTCCAGGCCTTCGTCGCCCCGCTTGAAGGGCGTGGGGCACGAGGCCCAATACCCCTTCCAGTCAACGGTGTCGCGGTCCATTCGTCCTCCTTCGCTCGGTCACTTCCTGGTCAAAACACCTGTGCGGTCAGGTTTATACGCCGCTGGCAGGCTCGGGCTATCGCGCCCGGCCGACGATTTGGCCATCGACTCGGCCAGCATGCGGGTGACAATTGGTCCCAGCGTGAACCCCGTGGGAGCGATGCACGCGAATAAGCCGGGGCGGTGGCCGAACTCCCCGATAATGGGGTTGAAATCGTCCGAAGACGCCCATACGCCGGCCCACATATGAGTAACCCTTACATCTGCCAACGCCGGCATGACCCTGAGCGCGATGGCGGCGTTACCAGCCGCACTGGGCCACCGCACCGAATAGCGTTCCGGGGCCGCCTCCGGTCGGGCGGGCCAACCCCCGCCGATGATGAAGGTCCCGTTGCTGGTCTGTTTCAGTGTCAGTCGCTTGCCGATGTGCTGCACCATAGGTGTAAGCATCGGCTCGCGAGGTTCGGTGACGTTGACGTGCAGCCCTTCCGCCCTCAGCGGCAGCCTGAACCCGGTCATGGCGGCGACGTCACCCGCCCACGCGCCGGCCGCGTTCACCACGCGACGGGCCTCGATAGGCCCGGCGGCCGTGACAAGTTTAAACCGGAGCGCACCTCGCCCATCGATGTCTGCAATAGAGGTGACGGCGGCGTGGGTGCGGATGCGCGCCCCTGCCTCGATGGCCCGAGCGGCGAAGGCCGGCGCGGCCAAAAGCGGGTTGGCGTGCCCCTCCCGGGCGCAATAGGTGCCACCGCTCAGATCTTCGGCCAGAAATGGGGCGAAATCGCGAAGCGCCACCCCAGTCAGGACTTCGGTCTCGAGCCCGGCGTCCTTCTCGATCTGCTGTTTGGCCACCAGGATCGCCAGCTCTTCGGCCGTTTCGGCCACCATCAACCCACCGGTCACGTGCACACCCAGATCCGCACCCAGCTCGGCCTCCAGCTCGGACCAGACGCCGGCCGCGGCCGCGTGCAGCCGTACGTCGGCCAGCAGCCGGTCGCGATCAGGCCCGAGGTCAGACCCCGTCAACTGGTGGATGGCAATTTGAAAGTGGAAACTGCCCGAATTCGTACCAGACGCTTCGCGGTTCAGTTCGCCGCGCTCGAGCACCACGACGTCCACACCCGACCTCGCCAGGTAATAGGCCAGGGCGCAACCGGCCAGTCCGCCACCGATCACCGCCACATCTGTCGTGGCGGGCAAAGGAGCCGCCAGGTCGCCCACTGACGGGAGCAGCAGAGAACGACCCGGAGCCGGTCCCACTGAGGGACGACCGTGGGCCTCAGTCATGCCTTCATACTCGCCGAGCCACTTTTAACTAAGGCCTGTCACTTGACGAAAAGACCGTCATCTGGCACCGAGTCGTCGGCCAGCGCACTTATGGGGACCGGACGAGCCGGCGGTCTCGCTGTCGTCGACGCTACGTCCGAAATAGGCCGGCCGCTATGGCGGGCCAGGACGGCGGCCACCTGGCGGTGGCAGTTCCGGCCCTGGCAGAGGCCCATACCCGCCCGGGTGTAACTCTTGGCCACATTGGCGTCGCCAGTGGCGGCCGCCGCTTCGTCGAGGCAGGCCAGCGTCACTTCCTCGCACCGGCACACCACGGTTTCCGGGGTAGCCAGCTCGTAGACACCGGGGCCAACGGCGTACAGGGGACGAAGCGCCCTCCGGAACCGTTCTTTGGCCGCCAGCCGCCGACGCAAAGGGCGGACGAGGGTGGTTGCCTGGCTCGGTGACAAGAAACCCAGGTCGACCGCAGCACCAATAGCGGCGAGGCGTCCCTGGTCCGCGGCCACCGGGGCGCCCCGCACCCCGGTGCCATCGCCGGCGGCCAGGATGCCTGGCGCGCTCGTGCGCTGCCACTGGTCCACCTCGACCACCGGCCCGCCCAGGACCTCGTCATAACCGAACCGGCAGCCGGCCAGACGCAGCAGTTCGGTGGAAGTGACGAAGCCATACCCGACGCAGAGCGTGTCAACCGCGAGGTGCTCATCGGTGCCCGGTATGACCCGCCAGTTGGCGTCCACGGCCGCGTGGACCACCTCCTCGACTCGTCCGTCACCTTCGGCCGCGACGACCATGCGGCGGTAGCGCAGGGGCACGCCGGTGCGAAGGAGCTGCAGCCGGTACGCCGCCCCGTCGCGCAAGAGGGTCATGTTGCCCGGCGCCGCAGACAGCAACCTGAGCACCGAGCGAGCCGTAGGGGCGGGCCCGGCCTCGAGGGCGAGGACGACGTTCACCCCGTAGTGCCGCAATTGGGCCGGGAACGCCAGCGCCAGCGGGCCGCTACCGGCGAAGACGACCCGGTCGCCAGGGACGACACGCGATCCCTTGACTAGAGCCTGGGCACCGCCGGCCGTGAGAACGCCGGGGAGCGTCCAGCCAGGAAAGGCGACAGGCCGGTCGTACGCGCCGGGCGCCACGAGGACACGTCGCGCTCGCAGCGTGGTCGTGGTGGCTGCCCCACCGTAGCCATATAAAACGACCGAAGTGCCTCGGAGCGAAACCACCGTGGTCCCAGTGGACAACTCGGCGCCGGCCCGCCCTGCGGCAGCCATCAGGTCAAGGCCGTGGCCGAAATCGTGCCCCATTTTCCCGTGGTCTTTCACCACAAAACCCGGCCCCGGCTGGCGGAATATCTGGCCTCCGAGGGTGGGGCGCTCGTCGACCAATACGGTGCGCAAGCCGTGGCTGGCCGCCACCGTGGCGGCGGCCAGACCAGCGGGGCCTCCCCCGATTACGAGCAGGTCGAATCCCGCTCCAGCGCTCGTTGACGGTTCAGTGTCAGGAAACGCCGAAGGACTACTTGCGCGCTCCAAGCCGTCAACCTCTTCTGGCTCCGCGTCGTTTGGTGGTATAGCGCGCAAGTCTTCCTGAGGCGGGGCCTGAGTGGCCGGTCACGGGCACGCCGGCATCGGCGGGAACGTCGTCACGCCCTCTGTGTTCTTGTACGCCGACGCCAGCCCGCCGGACTTCTGAGCTTTGCACAGCCAGGTGTTCAGGTAGCCGACCAGCGCCGTATTGCCCTTTTGAACGGCATAAGACCCGTACTGGACCTCGAGCGGTGTCTTGAAGGCTTCCTGCTTCAGCTCGCCTGGGTTCGACTTACTGAACTCGGCCAGGATGTAGTCCTCGACCACAGCGGCGTCGGCCCGATGGGTGGCCACCTGCAGCAGCGCGGTGGTGTCGTCCGAGAACGTCTGCAGCTTGGCCTTCGGGAACTCCTTGGTAGCCAGCTGAGCGTCGGTCGAGCCCTGGAGGGCGGTGATGGTCTCGGTCGAGGAGTTCCATGCACTGACGGAGGCCGCCACCTTGGAGTTGGTGGGTACAGCCAGGATCAGCGCGTACGGGACGTAAGCACGGCTGAAAGACACGGCCTTTTCCCGTTGAGGAGTAGGGGACAACCCGACGGACACCATGTCGAACTTCTTTGCTTCCAGCCCCGGGATCAGACCGGTGAAATCAAGGTTGTCGATCTTCAGTTTGAGGTGCATGGCGGCGGCCAGTTGGTTCAGCAGGGCAACGTCGTAACCGGCCGGCTTGCCTGCGGCGTTGAGGTACATCTCCGGCTTGAACACCAGGTCCATCCCCACGGTCAAGGTGCCGGGCTGGATGAGGTGGTAAGGGTTCGACGACGAACTGGTTGCGGCTATGGCGGGCGCACTGCCCACTGCCGTCATCGCCCCCACTCCGATGGCGGCGGCGCAGGCCATCTTTGTGATGTGGTGGAACCTTGTTTTGGCGGTCATGCTTCCCCTTCTATAGATGTTTCGGGAACATCTGTAAGTAGTGCTGCCCCTCCCGGCCTGACGTGACCCGGCCGCGTGCGGCCCGAGGGCCCTCCCGGCGGCTGGAGGCCGAAGTCGCCTCATGGCGACGGCCCAACATTATCTGAGCACTGGGGCCGCAGACGTGGCGCCCAGAGTCGTCCCGCCGGCAATGAGCTCGAGGTGCCGGCGCCGCCGGCCGGTCACCATCCGGGACAGCCTCCCTGTCGCCGGTTTGGCCAGGGTGCGCTCGATGACCCGGAAGAGAAAGTCGATAATGAAAGCAAGAACGACGTAGATGCCGGCGGCCACGGTGTACAGCACGAAAGGCTGGTAGGTCGTCGACTCGATGTTCATAGTCACCCTGATGACTTCGAGCACCCCGATGACGGAGAAGACCGACGTGTCCTTCACCATGCCGATGAACATGCTCCCTATGTTCGGGATGGCGATCTTGGTCGCCTGCGGGAGGATGACGTGGAGGAACACGCGCGAGCGGTGCATTCCGACAGCGAGGCCCGCTTCGCGCTGGCCGCGGGGTATGGCCCCCAGCGCTGAGCGGTATATCTCGGCAATGAACGCGCTGTAGAGCAGCACGAGCGCCACCACGCCGGCCTCGAACGGCGTGAGGTTGATCCCGAGCAGGAGAGACCAACCGAAATAGACCCACAGCACGCTGACCAGCGCCGGGATGCCGCGGAAGACGTTGACCCACAAGGTGGCGAGCCAGCTGACGGGCGGCTTGGACATACGGCCGAGGGCCAGGATGATACCGGCGACCACGGAAAGGGCCAGGGCGACCGCCGCGACTTCGACAGCTACCAGCAGGCCGGATAGCAGCTGGCCGCGGTACTGCCAAGCAATGGACCAATTGAAGATGGTGGCAAGCATCACAGCACCGCTCCTATGAACTCACGGGCACGGGGGTTCGTGCACTGGTCGAAAAAGCCGCGGGGCCCGACTCGACGATGGCACCCTCTTCCATGAAGACGTTGAGGTCGCCGATCTCTCGGGCGAAGTTCAACTCGTGGGTGACGATGACCATGGTCATCCCGGACTGGGCCAGCTTGCGCATTGCGGCCAGGACCTCACCGACGAGCTCGGGGTCGAGGGCAGATGTGGGTTCGTCGAACAGCATGACTTGGGGGTCGAGGCTGACCGCACGGGCAATGGCGACCCGCTGCTGCTGACCGCCCGAGAGTTGAGCGGGGTAGTGAGCGGCCCAGGGCAAAAGGCCGACGTTGGAGAGGGCCTCCGCCGCCCGCTGTTCGGCGGCCGGACGGTCAGAGCCCTTGGCGTACCGCAACGCCAGGGTGATGTTGTCTAGCGCGGTCAAGTGGGGGAACAGGTTGAACTGCTGGAAGACCATGCCGACCTGGCGGCGCAGTTCCAGCGGTTTGCCCCGTTGCTCCTTGGGGCATTCGGCCGGGCCGTACTCCGTCCCGAGTACGCGCAGCGACCCGGCGTCGGGCTGCTCGAGCAGGTTGATGGTCCGCAGCAGGGTCGATTTTCCCGACCCCGAGGGCCCGAAGACGACGACGTGTTGGCCGGTGTACACGTCGAGGTCGATCCCCTTCAGCACCTCGACCGCCCCAAAGCGTTTACGGACGCCCCGGAGCTGGACGACCACCTTGCCGGGCGGTTGTCCCGACTCGGGCAAAGAAACCTCGGTCAACGAAATCTCGTCGGGCCAGGTGGGACGGTTCGGGCAGGGCGGAACGAGTACACCACTTCGACGACGATATTCGCGGCGATAGCGTCCCTCAGCCTCTGGCGCCTCGGGCCGGAGGCGGGGGTGGCGACCGCGTGCCGTCTGGCCCGCTTGGCGCCGGGCCGGTCTCCGCTGCCATCCCCACGTTCACGGGTGCGGGCGCAGGGCCGCGCAGGACGGGGTTGGCCCGTCGGCAAGCCTCCAGTGCCATCAGGGCGCGGTCCCGCCAGTCGACGTTGTCCTCCCACACGTCCCGCGGGAAGCGCGCTTGCACCGAGGCGGACACCGTCGCCACCAGGTCGTCCGTCCACGGGTCGTCCTGGCCCCGCTCGGCCCCCATGCGGGCGTAGGCCGGGCCCAGCAGCTTGGCGTGGGCGTCGATGCCACCCCGGGTGTTCAGTTCGGCCACCTCGAAGGGGCCGAGGATGGACCATCGGCGCCCAGGACCATCCCGCATCACCCGGTCGATGTCTTCCGGCGTATGCGACGCCGTCTCGGACCAGGCAGTAGGCCTCGCGCAACACCGCCCCCTGCAGCCGGTTGAAGACGAAACCCTCGACCTCCCGGCGGACCCGGACGGGAGACATGCCGACCGAGCTCAAGAGGGACTCGGCGAAATCAACGGCGCCCGGCGCAGTAAAAGGAGCCGGCACCAGCTCGACGACCGGGAGCAGGTAAGGCGGGTTACCCGGGTGGGCGACCAGACAGCGCGCCCGGCAGCCCAGGTCCCCGACGATGTCCGACACCCGCAGAGCCGACGACGACGAGGCCAGGACGGCGTCATCGGGCGCGAACCGGCCCAGTTCCTGAAACAGTGACCGCTTGACGGCGACGTTCTCAGGCGCACATTCCTGCACGTAACAGGCGGCCTTCACGCAGGCCACGAGGTCGTCGTGGACCTCGACCCGACCGGCAATGGTGGTGGGCTCCTCGTCGAGCAGCCCGGCTTCGGCAAGAGCTTCGAGCCGGCGCTGCAGCTCGGCGGGGACGAGCCGGCAGCGGTTTTCGTCGGGTTCGAAGACGGTCACTGGCCGCCGCCCTCGTGCGAACACCACGGCCCAGGCGACGCCGATGCTGCCGCCGCCCACGATCGCTACAGGTCGCCTGGGCTCGGCGGCGGCCCGCGTCGGCTCAGCAGCGCCTCGGCTAACCTGAGCCCCCTGTCGCTCGAATGAAGCGCGCCCCGACGAAGGGAAAGCAGACCTACTTGGTGGCTGGTGCTCGTTCATTGTGCTCTCCCTCGCCCTCTCTTGGTGCCTGTTGCCACGGTGATCATCCAACGTTCCTGCGCTATCCAACGTGCCAGGGTCTGGGCGGGCGAAACTGGGGTAGATCGCCGCCCCTGGAGGGCCGCGATCGCACCCAGGTCTATCGGTGACCCACTGGACAGGATGCGCCAGCCGATGGCCAGCGAGGTGCCACTCTTAGGTGCTCCGTCCCAGGCCCACCTGGCGTTCGACGCGCATCCCCTCGGCCGCCAGCGTCATGCAGGCCCTGGTGTTGGGCACACCGTCGACGACCACGAGGCAGTCGAAACACACGCCCATCCCGCAATAAACGCCCCTGGCCGCCCCGCCGGCGGTCCGGCGCGTCCGTGGGCCGTCCTCGGCGATCAGCACCGCGGCCACCGTTTCGCCGGCGTAGGCCCGCACCGGCTGACCGTCGAGGCGCATTGCGACCTCAGGCCCCCGCTGGAGCCCCTGCTCGGGCCAAGTGGGAGGCGCCCACGGGGAAAGGTCCGCACCGCTTCCTCCTCTCCAGGGGCCGGGTGTTCAGGCTGCACGGGCAGAAACTGGGCTCAATGGTAACCGGATGACCAGGGCGGTGAGCTCCCGCCACGGCCTCCTATCCGGGTGCACCGCCGTCGTCACCGGCGGGGCCAGCGGGATCGGCGCCGCCATTGTGCGCGTGTTTGCGGAGGCCGGCGCCACCGGAGCGGTGATCGACCGGCCGGGCATCACCCCGGCCGTGCCTGAGACCTGGGTAGCCCTGAACGCCGACGTCGGCGACGCCCGCTCCCTCGAAACGGCCTTCTCCGCCGTCGCCAGCTTCTTCGCGTCCCTGGACATCGTGGTGGCCAATGCCGGCATCGTCCCGCCCTGGACCTCGACAGCTGAGATCGACCTGGACGAGTGGGAGCAGGTCTTCGCCGTGAACACCCGGGGCGTGATGCTGACGGTGCGCCAGGCCGTCCGGGCTATGGCCGGCCACGGAGGGGTCATCGTGGCCATGTCCTCTCTCAACGGCTGGAGGGGTGACCCGCACATCCCGGCGTACGTAGCCAGCAAGCACGCCGTCGTCGGATTGGTACGTTCTGTCGCCGCCGACGTCGGCCGCCTCGGGATCCGCGTCAATGCCGTCGCGCCTGGCCCGATCGCCACCGACGCGTTGCTGGGGCGGATGGCGGCCCGGGCCGCCTCCGGCGGGTTGGCCGGGGACGAAGCGCTCCAGCAAGCCCGCACGTCGTCGGCGCTCGGCCGCATGGCGACCGCCGACGAGGTGGCCGATGCCGTGCTGTTCCTGGCCAGCGACCTCTCGTCTGGCATCACAGGCCAGTTGCTGCTCGGTGGATGCTGGCATCCTTTAGTCGCTGGCTAACTTTCTAGGCTCCCGGAGGAGGACCCAGTGATCGACTTAGAGGGCAAGACGATCTTGCTCACCGGTGCCTCGAGCGGCATCGGCGCGTCAACGGCCGGTGTCCTGGGTGCCGCCGGGGCGTCACTGATCGCCCACTACGCCGGCGACCGGGAGGGGGTCGAGCAGGCCACGGCCGCCATCGAGCCCGACCGCAAGCTGATCCTGCCGGCCGACTTCACCGAGCCGGGCTCCGCCAGGACGCTGTGGCGGGAGGCGGTGGCCTGGCGGGGCCGGATCGATGTGCTCGTGAACAACGCCGCCATCATGCCGGAGACGCCAATCGATTCCGACGACGAAGTGTGGGACGCCACCTGGGCTCAGAATCCTCCAGGTCAACGTGGTCGAACCGGCCAGCCTTATGAGGGAGGCAGTCCGCCATTTCCGCACCGCCGGCGGCGGGATCCTCATCTCCATGTCGAGCTGGGCTGCTCAGCAGGGTTCGGCCATCCCTCAGCTCACCGCTTATGCGTCAACGAAAGCGGCCGTCAAGGCCATGACCCAGACGCTCGCCCGCGCCCACGCCAAGGAGGGTGTGTTGGCCTACGTCATCGCCCCCGGCATCGTGAACACGCGCCTGTCGAAGATCTCGGCGGCGACGAGGGGGGGCGAGGACGCCGTGCGAGCCATCCTGCCCCTCGGCGAGATGGTGCCTCCCGAAGAAGTGGCCAACCTCGTGGCCTTTGCCGCCAGCGGGCTGTGCCGCCACCTGTCGGGAGCCACGCTCGACATCAACGGGGCGGCCTACGTCCGATGAGGGACCGCCGAAGGACAACTTGCGCGCTCGAGGCCTCGTTCCAATGGGAGTCGTAGGATTTGGTGGTCGAGCAGGCAAGTTTTCCTGAGGCGGAGCCTGGAGCGCGTGCTTCCCCGTGGATCCGCTCGAGCCGCGTCGGCTTGGCCAGTCGCGAACACGCACAGGGCTCACACCAAAGCGTGCGGTGTTTTCACATGGAAATGGAGGCCGCCACCCGTCGCTTCCGCGCGGTCTCGGTGCATTGCGGATTCTCGGTAAATTATTTCTCATTTCAGGCCCTGGATCGCGCCAGAGAAAAAGCGCGCCGAGAGAACGCTTATTGCGAACCGGCGGAGCGGAGCCCGGCGACCGAAAACGGAGCCCCTTTCGGTGCAATTTGGCTGTTTCGGCGTGTTTTCCACCCAGATCGCGCAGAAACCACACCGGGAGTCAAAAAGCGCGCCGAGACGCCGTCCATTTCACGTCCCGCCCAGAACCGGGGGTGCCTCAGCGGCAATCGTGCCCGCCGCCACCGGCACCACTGGCGCCTGCGGCGCGAAACCTGAGTACGGGCCGACCGGTTCCCCTGACTGGCGGGCGGCCAGCACGGCCAGGACCGGCGCGCAATAGCGCCCCTGGCACTTGCCCATCCCCGCCCGTGTCGCCCGTTTCAACGACCCGGCCGCAGCCAGCCACGGCGCGGCGGCGGCGGTCAGCTCCGCCAGCGTGACCTCTTCGCACCGGCAAACCACGGTCCCCGGCGTAGCCAGCTGGTCCACCAGTTTGGGGGCGGCGTAAAGACGCCACAGCGACTGCTGGAACCGTTGGCTGCGGTCCAGTTCTCGCTCAGCGATGCGACGCCGCTCCGCCAACTCGGAGCCGAGCGGCCGGCCCACGTAAGAGGCGGCGTCGAAGCCGGCCAGCGTCCCCATAGCCTGGGCCACCTGGGCGCCGGCAATGCCTCCGCCGTCGCCGGCCACCCAAACGCCGTCCACAGATGTCCGCCCGTTGCGGTCGCGCCGGGTCACCAGCACCCCCGTCCGCTCATCGACCAAGTGCTCGCAGCCCAGCGAACGCGCCAGCTCGCTCGACGGGACAAAGCCCGGCCCGAGGCACACTGCGTCGACTTCGTACTGGCGGCTCGTACCGGCTCGAGGGCGCCCGCCGGCGTCGAGGCGGGCAACGGTGGCCACCTCAGCGCGGCCTGGTCCCACCACTTCGACCACGGCTGCCCGCGACAACACGGGCACCCGGGCCCGGGCCAGCACGGCGAGGTAGGACAGACCTTCCCGGGTGTAGTGGGGGCCGGCCGCGGTCATACGGGCCAGGTGTACCGCGTTCGACGCCCGGAACAGGGCGGCTGCTTCGGCCACGGCTACCACCCGTACGCCCGCAGCGGCCAACTCGGCCGCCACCTGAAGGTTGAGAGGGCCATTGCCGGCGACCAGCACCCGGGCCCGGGCGCGACCAGGTAGGAGCGCAACAGCGTCTGGGCGGCGCCGGTTGTCATCACCCCTGGCAGCGTCCAGCCCGGGAACGGCACGCCCCGCTCGAAAGCGCCCGTGGCCAGCACAAGGGCGTGGTGGCGAAGGATGTACCGGGACCTCTTCGAGACGGCGTACAACTCCTGGTGGCCGGAGTGACCCCATACGCGGGTGCCATGCAGGATCTCTACGCCGCTCTCTTGCGCCTCTCGCAGCAGCGCCCGGCCGGCCCGGTACTGGGCATCGAGGCCCGGTTCATCGACGGTCATCGAGCCTGCGGGCTGCTTGAAGTACTGGCCTCCGGCCTCGGCTCGCTCGTCGACTACCAGGACCTGAGCCCCGGCCCGCTTGGCGGCCATGGCCGCTCGCATCCCGGCCGGCCCGGCGCCAACGACGAGCACATCCGTCTCGCGGGCTTCCTCGGGCAGGGCGGGCTGGGCCGCCGGCTGTGACCAGGGCTCGAGGCGGCGGGCGGGCGGGTTGAGGCCTAGGGCGAGACCAGGGACGACCCGCTCCATGCATGCCAGCCGGCCGGCTTCCCCTCCGACCTGTAACGCACATTCACTGCAAACACCCATCCCGCAGAACACGCCCCTTTCCCCCGTCTTGGCCGTGCGCCGGAAGGCGTAGTGGCCGGCGGCGATCAAGGCGGCGGCCAGGCTCTCGCCTTGGCGAGCCGGGACCTCGCTGCCGTCGAAGGTCACCGACGTGTCCTCTGCCCCCGGCGCGATGCCCGGCTTGGTCACCCGCATCTAGCGGGCCCTCATCGAGCAGCCGGTTGGTGGCGGCAGTTCGGCCCGGGCCGGCCGGGCCGGGACGGCCGGCCCCGGCCGGCGCTATCAGCCCGCAATCGGCCCGCTCAAGAGGTGCCGTGCTTGGCCCGGTATGCCCGCCATGTCGTGGCCCACCCCTCGGGGTCGTCGAGGTGGCGACCGTCGACCCGGTGGACGGCCTGGTTGTGGGGGGCGGTGCGGACCGTTTCAGGGTCTTCGTAGGCTTCACGGCAGACGAACTCCAGGACGGCCAGCCACTCGTCGATGTCCTCCTTGGACCAGGTTTCGCCCACCTCTGGAGTGAACGGCTCAGGGACGACCCAGGGCTCGTGGCTCAGCCAGAAGGCGTCGATCCCGAAGTCAGTCATCCGGTTCTGGACGTCGACGGCTGTAATACCGGTGTCACGAGTGAGCGTCTCCAGGCTGTAGCGGCTCATCTCCATGCGTGGCCCCGTGATCGACGGGTGGGAGCGGGTGACCCCGGGTACCCGGCGTAGCCGAGAATCCATGTAGTTGCTCGCAAGTACGGAAAGGTCCGACGCTTCGCTGATCCCCTCGGCTCCCATAGCTCTCACCCATGCGTACGCTTTGAGGATCTGAGGGAAGTTCCCGATGAACTCGCGCACCCTCCCGACCCCGGCGGCGGGTTCTTCCAGCCGGTAGCGGCTGTCTTCGGCCACGACGACCGGCCCGGGCAAATAAGGCGCCAACCGTTCGGAGCAACCGTAGGCACCGACCGCCGGTCCACCCCCGCCCTTGGGGGCACCAAAAGTCTTGTGGAGCATGAACATGCAGGCGTCGAACCCGAGCTCGGCGGCCCGGATCTTGCCCATGACACCGTTGAAATTGGCGTGGTCGTAAAAACACAGGCCCCCGACGCGGTGAACCGCGTCGACCCAATTGGTGATTTCCGGGTTGTAGATGCCCATGTCGTCCGGGTTGTTCACGAACAGGGCGGCCGTGCGGTCGGAGATTGCCGACTCGAGGGCGTCCAGGGAGGGGTAGCCCTTCTCTTCCAGCGGCAGCGTAATGACCTTGAAGCCGGCAGCTGCGGCCGTGGCCGAGTTGCACGGGTGGGCCTGAATTGTCGTTATGACTTCGTCCCTTTTAGACAGCTCGCCTCGCGCCTCGTGGTAGGCCCTTGTAATACAGGCCTGAAGGTAGGAGGCGTCCGCCCCCCCGCCGGGTTGGAAGACAAATTGAGCCATTCCGGACAGTTCCCGGAGAGCCAGGTCGAGGCCGTACACGACTTGGAGCAGGCCCTGCAGGGTCTCTTCGGCTTGGAGCGGGTGCACTTCTCGCACTTCGGGCCGGCGGGAAAGAGCCTCCGACACCGCCGGGTTGTACTTCATCGTGCACGTCCCGAACAAGCTGATGCCCATCATCCCGAGTGTCTGCTGAGAAAGACGGAGATAGTGGCGCAGCACTTCCCACTCGCTCAGCTCAGGCAGGGCGGGGAGGGTCTTGCGGCGGGCCGCCGCCGGGACGAGCCCCTCCGCATCACCGGCAAGGGCGGCGATGGCGGGCTCCACCGGAGGGGCGAACACGCCTCGGCGGCCCGGCCGGCCCAGCTCCATGATCAAAGGCTCGCTCCAAATGGCGGCGTGGTAGCGCCGGGGGACGGTGGCGGGCATAGGAGTGCTCGTGGTCATCTGGTTACCTCGCGGAGGGCGCCGGCCAGCCGGTCGATGTCTTCCTGGGTGTGCAGCTCCGTTATGCAGTACAGGGCGCTCTCCCCCAGTTCGGGGAATTGGCGGCCGAGGTCGAGGCCGCCGAAAATCCCGCGTTGGCGCAAGGCGGCGTTGATATCGACTATGCGCCGGCCGGTCCCCGTGAAATCAACCACGACCTCCCGGAAAAAACCCTCGGGAAAGCGCACCGAAAGGCCGGGGATGGACGCCAGTTGAGCCGCCGCGTAGTGGCTGCGTTGCAGGATCGATGAACCCACCTCGCCGAACCCCTGCGGGCCCATCGCCGCCATAAACGCGGCGTTGGCGATGGCCCACATATAAACCGAGTTGCCGGTCCAGTCGTTGCCCTCCTCGCGTGCGCCGTAAGACGTCTGCTCGAAAAGGGAGATGCCAAAGCCGCGTTCGCCCGGTTCAGTCGTGTCACAAATGCTGACCTGAAGCGTGGGGTACTCCCGGGCGTAGCGTTCCTCGTCCCGGCTAGCTATAAAACCGCCGGCCCCGCCGCCGCCGTTCATGTGGACCCCGAGCGTCTGGGTCGTGCCCACCGCCAACCCAATGCCGAGCTCGCCCGGCGGGGCCAGGACCCCCAGTGAGATGGGGTCGACGCCGGCGATCACTTCGGCACCTACCCGGAGGGCGGCCTCGACCACCGCGCCGGCTTGGTCTTCGATGACGCCGAAGAAGTTCGGGTTTTCCATATAAACGGCCGCGACTTTGTCGCTTAATTGGCCCTCAAGGTCGGCCAGGTCGAGGCGCCCATCCTGTCTGTCGTAGCCGAAAGTGCGGACGTCGAGGTGACGTTCAAGGCTGTGGTTACCGCAATAGTTGGCGATCACCGCCATGCGCTCGGGGTCGAGAGCGCGGGGACGAGCACCGTCGACCTTTGCGTGAGGCGGGCGGCCATCCGCAGGGCGTGGCCCGCCGCACAGCCCCAGCTGTAGACCGGCAGACCCACGAAGTCGAGGTCGAGCAGTTCTCCGAGTTGGCTGGCGTACTCGAACCAGGCCTGAAAGCGCCCGAAATCAGACGACGACGTCCCCCATACCGATGTGAGCCACTCCTGGCGGCCCACTACCTCGTCGCAGATGGCGGGGACGTGGTGGCGATAGCAACCGGCGCCCAGGAAACTCAAGGCGTCCTCGCAGGAGGTGTTCCGGCTCAGAAGCTCGACCAGGTGCCGGCGCAGGGCGGCCTCAGACGAGAGCTGTTCTGGGAGCTCGAGAGGGCGGCGGAGCCGGTGGGCGGCCGGGACCTGCGCGAACAGCTCCTCCACCGCCGTTGCCCCGGTCTCGGCCAGCATCTCGTGCCGCAACGCAGCCACGGAGCTCGCCATGTACGGATGTGACACCAGTGCAACGTCTCCTTTTTCGGCTTTATTGGTGGGACAAACTTGTCAGTCGGACGGGCTTACGCCGACCCCGAAACCCTCATCATCATGAAGCGGTTGGGGCCGACCCGCACCCGCTGGAAACCGGTGGCCCAATCGAAGGCCGACTCGTCGCCCACGTCGACGCGGAGCAGGGGGGGCTGGAGCCCGGCCAGCTTGTCGGCGGCCGAGACGATTATGAGGTCCTCGGGGGCGAGCCGGGAGAGCACCGCTGCACCGAGCTGCTGGTTGCCCCGGCCGAGCAGGAAGCCCTGGCCACCGATCACGCCCAGGACCAGTTTAGTTTTCGGGTACTGATCCATGAGCTCGACGATGGCCGCCTCTCCCAGGTCGGCGCCGATAAGGGCACCGTCTTTCACTGCGTCGATGCCGAGCGGCGAACTCGGCAGGCCCATGACCCCCAGGATCCTTCCCGTCGTCGAGCCCGGGCCGAAGATGTAGAGCGTGCCGGGGGCGAGTTCTCTGGCCACCGCGCGGCACAAGGAGTCGAGCATCACCTCCGAGCCCATAACCGAAGAGCTCTTCGGCCCGGGAAGCCGGCCCCGCCCCAGGCTCGGCACGCTGGCCTGGCCCCGGAGCTCGACCAGGGGCAACCCGCCCGTCCCCTCTGGACCGCCGGCTTCAACCACATCGACAACGTCGGCCGCGGTCACGGGCTGGTCGGCCCGGGCCAAGAACTCGGCCGCCAGTTCGCCGGCCGCCTCAGGGCTGGCCGCGAACACTCCCGACCGCATCTTGACGCCACTGGGAATACCAAGGATCGGGACGCGCTGGCCGATAGCCCGGACGATGTCGGCCGCTGTCCCGTCGCCCCCGGCAAACAGGACCAGAGCCGCTCCGGCGTCCGCCATCATGCGGGCCGCCCGCTGGGTGTCGGCGGCGGTGGTCTCGGCGCCCACCTGCAATTCCAGTGGTCGTACCCTGAGAGTTCCTGAAGCGACCGCATCGGAGCCCATCGGCCCAGGCCCGGTGAGGACGACGACGTCACGGCCGGCCAGGCGCTGCAGCGACCGTCTGGCCCTTGGCCCCGTTACTGAACCAGCACCCCGCCGGCGGGCCTCCGCCAGGCGCAGCGGCCCGTCCGTGCCGTGGAGGCCAACGCGTCCGCCCATCCCGGCGACCGGGTTGACGAGCAGCCCGAGGAGCGGGGCCATCTGGCGGAGCCTGTTATCCCCTCGCCAGTTCGGCCGCCACGTCGTCGAGCGCCCTGCGCGTGCCGTCGACCATCTCGTCGAGCTCCGCTTCGCTGACGACTAACGGAGGAGAAAAGGCGATCGTGTCCGCATTGGGCAGCGCCCGGGTAATAACGCCGTGGTCCCGGCTGGCCCGGGCCAGGCGAGCGCCGACGCGAAGCGATGGTTCGAAGCGCTCGAGCGGAGAACGGCTACGGACGAGTTCCACGGCGGCGATGTGGCCCTCACCCCGCACCTCGCCGACCAGGGGGTGATCGGCGAAGCGCTCGTGAAGCCGCTCACGGAGGTAGGCGCCCCGCTTGGCGGCCTGCTCGACCAGCCCTTCACGTTCCAGGATGCCCAAGTTGGTGAGGGCGGCGGCGGCCGCCACGGGGTGGGCGGTATACGTGTAGCCGTGGCCGAACACGCCGAAGCGCTCACTCCCCTGTGACAAGACGTCCCAAACGCGCGGCGACACCAGGCTGGCCGACATCGGGATATAGGCGGAGGTGATGCCCTTGGCCAACGTCATCAAGTCAGGGTGCAAGTCGTACGTCTCTGTCCCGAACCAGCGCCCCAGCCGGCCGAATCCGCATACGACTTCGTCAGCAATGAAAAGGATGTCGTACCGGCGCAAAATCTCTTGGACGGCGGCAAAATAACCGGGGGGCGGCACGATCACACCACCCGCCGCCTGGATGGGCTCGGCGATGAAGGCAGCCACCGTCTCCGGTCCTTCAGCCAGGATCAATTCCTCGAGCTCGCGGGCCAGGTCAGCCACGAACTCGGCGTCCGTCATCCCCGGTTGCGCTTCCCAGAGACGGTGAGGGGCCCGGACATGGCGGATCATCGGCAAGGGCACATCGAATCCCACATGGAGGCTGTCCAGGCCGGTGAGGCCGGCCGTTGCGATGGTCACCCCGTGGTAACCGCGGCGGCGCGAGATGATCTTTTTCCGCTCCGGCCGGCCTAATACGTTGTTGTAATACCAGACCAGTTTCATGTTGGTGTCGTTGGCATCGGAGCCGCTGTTGCCGAAGAACACCCTCGCCATAGGGACCGGCGCCGAGGTCACCAACTTCTCTGCCAAAAGGGTCGAAACGTCGTTGGCCATCGAGGAAAACGAATGGTAGTAAGGCAACCGGGCCACCTGGGCCCGGATGGCGTCGGCCATTTCGAGGTTGCCGTACCCGATATTGACGCACCAAAGGCCGGCCATGGCGTCCAGGTACGTCTGCCCCTTGCTGTCCGTCAGCCGGCAACCCTGGCCTTCAACAATTACGAGCGGGCCTGAGGCCTGGTGGTCCCGGATCGAAGTAAAAGGGTGAAACGCAAACTTCAGGTCGAGCTCCGACAGGGCCTCTGCTCCTGGGGCCTGTGCTCCTGGGGCCTGTGCTCCTGCAGTCAGGGTTCCTGGGCTCGCTTCGTCGAGCGGCTGCACTGGCGCTCCCTCCCCGCTGTCGTCCTCACGTTCGCTCAGCGAACGCACCGCTCGATTTACGAACAGCGGCCAACATCGTATCTCGGCCACGATGACGGCACCAGCTCACACAGGCTGCTCCCGTTCCGCTCTGAGCTGCTTATTTACTCTCCGGGGTGCCCTCCGAATGACAACAGGGTCAATCGAAACAACTCCTCGCCATGGCCTTTTGCCCCGCCCAAAATCGGACTACTGTCAGCGGTCATGGAACCACAATCCTCCCAAGCCTCTAAGCGGCCCAGGTGTGCTTTTCTGGTCGCTTTGGTAACGGTGCTCAGCCTCGGCTTTAGTTCTGTTAACGCTGTCGAACTGGCACCAGCGGCCTTTGCTGCGCCACTGGCGTGCCGAGCGTCCATGAGCAACGCCAGACCAGTGCAGTACTCAACAACGAGCGTCCTGGTATCGACGGTCGCCCTGGCCAGGGTGCAGACGACCGCCAAGTACAAGACGACAGACACGGTAAAGAGGTCCGTGGCCAACTTGCGCGGCAAGGACACGGTGCCGTACCGCATATCGAGCGCTACACCTGGGTTCACTGTCGTCGTCAGTGTTGTGGTGACGTCCGGTGGTAAGAACGCTTCCTGTTCAACCAAATTCGTGCCCCAAGCGCGAAAGTAGCCTGAGCCACGGCCCCGGTCCCCAGCGCGCCGCCCCAGCCGGAGATGTGTTCGACGCCCGCCGGCGGCGGGACCACTGTTCGAGAGATACTTGTACCGCTACGCATCGTCGAGCAAGAACGCAACCAACTCGGGGTTGAAAAGCGGCGACGACCACCGGAGATGGGAGACTTTCTCTGGTTGATAGAGCGCCTGGCCATAGTTCTCAACTTGGTTGGCGCTATTTGCCATCGCATAAGCCTGAGCGACCATTCTCTTGGCTCGGTGGGTTTCAGAATTAGCTTGCTCGATGACCGCCTTTACGGACTAGCAACTCTCACGGTGGCGGTGCCAGCCGGGCCCCGTCTATCTCGTATACCTGCTGGTCACCGCCTCAAATTGGCGACCAGCAGGCACGAACAGACACAGGTTAGTGGGGCCGCAATACAATCTCGGCCATGATGACGGCACTAACTGAGTCGCTGGTCCCGCTGGTGGCCGGGCACCTGGCCGAGCTCCGCGCCTCCGGGCTGCTTCGCGAGGACCTTTTCATAGATGGCCAGTGGGTACCGGCCAGCGACGGTGCCACCCTCGAGATCCGCGACCCGGCCAGCGGCGAAACGGTCGGCCACGTGGCCTCCGCCACACCGGACGACGTTCGCCGGCGCGATAGCAGTGGCCGAGCGGGCTCGCCACGGTTGGTGGGCCCGTCCGGCCACAGAACGAGCCGATGTCCTCCTGCGCTGGCACGACTTAATCAAAGAGAACCAGGAACAGCTGGCAGTTCTTTTGACCATCGAGGAGGGCAAGCCCCTCGGAGAGGCGCGGGGCGAGATCGCCTACAGCGCCGCTTTCGTCAGATTTTATGCCGAAGAAGCGCGCCGGGCGTACGGCGAGGTGATCCCGAGCAACCGGAGCGGCCGGCGTCTTTTCGCGCTGCGCCAGCCGGTTGGCGTCGTCGCTGCCATCACCCCCTGGAATTTCCCGGCCCTGATGATCGCCCGCAAAGTGGCGCCGGCTTTGGCCGCCGGTTGCGCGGTGGTACTAAAACCGGCCAGCGAGGCCCCCCTGTCCGGACTGGCCCTGGCTGAGCTGGGGGCGCAGGCCGGGCTCCCGGCGGGGATATTCAACGTCGTTCACGGTGACCCGGTAGCGGTGGGAGCCGTGCTCACTGGGGACGAGACCGTCCGGATGCTCACCTTCACTGGATCGACGGAAGTAGGCAAGCTGCTGATGTCCCAGTGCTCGGGCACTGTGAAGCGGCTCGCCCTCGAACTGGGAGGGAACGCGCCGTTCATCGTCTTCGACGACGCCGACATCGGCGGCGCCGTCCAGGGTGCCATCGACTCGAAGTTCCGCAATGCCGGCCAAACCTGTGTGTGCGCCAACCGGATCCTGGTGCAATCGCGGGTCCACGACGAGTTCGTGGAGCGCTTTTCCGCCGCCGTAAGCCAGCTGAAGGTAGGGCACGGCCTGGACGTCGACGTCGCCATCGGGCCACTCATCGGAGAAGCGGCCGTGGCCAAGGTCGAGCGTCACCTCGAGGACGCCACCTCCAAGGGGGCGAACGTCCTGACCGGCGGGCAGCGCCACCGGTTCGGGGGCACGTTCTTCGAGCCGACCATCCTCGTCGGTGCCACGTCCGGCATGGAGCTGGCCCGGGGGGAGACGTTTGGACCGGTGGCGCCTTTCTTTAGCTTCGACACCGAGGACGAGGCCCTGGCCTTGGCCAACTCCACCTCGTCGGGGCTGGCCGCCTACTTCTACACCAAGGATCTGGGGCGGGCTTTCCGGGTCGGTGAGGGCCTCGAGTTCGGAGTCGTCGGCGTGAACACCGGCGTCATCTCGTACGAAGGGGCTCCGTTCGGCGGGATGAAGGAGTCGGGCTTCGGTCGGGAGGGTTCGCACCATGGGTTGGAGGAGTTCCTGGAGGTCAAGTACCTCTGCGTCGATGGCATTTGAGGCCCGATGACTATGCCCCCCGCCGAAGACCGCCTCCGGCAACTCGAGGACAAACAGGCCATCACCGAAGTGCTCTACTCCTACTGCGCCCACCTCGACCGGATGGACCTGGACGCTCTGGCCGCCCTCTTCACTGCTGACTGCGTGGTCGAGTACGGGCCCGAACCGCGCCTACAGAGCCGAGGCTCCGACGGCCTGCGCCGGGACCTGGCCCGCATGTGGCGCTGGGCACGGACGTCTCACCACCTCTCGAACGTGATGGTCGCCCTGGACGGCGACGGCGCCAATGCCGGCGCCACCAGCTACGTCATTGCCTGGCACGAGCGACCCGACGGGTCTACTGCCACGATGATGGGCCAGTACCGTGACCGCTTGGTGAAGCTGGACGGACAGTGGCGGATCAGCCGGCGCCGGCAGGAGCTGACCGGCAACGACGCCGGTTTCGACGTCAACATCAACCGGTTCGAACGGCTACCTCGACCCGAGGGTGCCTGAGCCAATACCGCATGAAGCCTGTGGATGCGGGGTGCCGCACCGACAACAGGCACTTTTGCCCACAAATTGATCCATCCCCCTGCAGATCGGCTTGCCCGGCCCAAAAAGCGCCCACTGGGAGGCGAAACCCGGCCCCACCGGCTAAGAGCTCAGGAAACCTTCCGTTTGGCGTCGATCTCACCGATGAGCTCGTCGAGCTGGCGCATGATCCCGGACAGTTGGGCCACCCGACGCTCGCCTTCCTCGCCCAGCTCGGAGAACCTCGAGATCGGAGGCCGGACGTCACCGACGGGGTAGCCGGCCACGGCGGCCAGCCGTTTCGAATAACACTGATGGCCGTACGTCGGATGGCCGGCGGCGATGATGTGGTCCATGGCGTCGATCAAGCGTTGGACACGGCGGGCGTCATCGATGCGGCCTTCTTCCAGCAACTCCCACATGCGGTTGGAGGCCCGAGGGATGTAGTTGCCGTAGGGGTTTACGTAGCCGATAGCACCGAGGAGGAACGAGTCCACCGGACGCTCGCCGGCATAAACCCTGACGACCCCGTCAGCGGCTTCGATGACCTCGCTCACCCGAGCAATATCCCGGCTCGACTCCTTTATGTACCGGACGTTCTCGTAGGCCCGGGCCAACCGGGCGACGAGAGCCGCCGACATGTCGACATTGGAGGTGACGGGGTTGTTGTACAGCATTATCGGGAGGTCGACGGCGGCGCAGATGGCCCCGTAATAACGGAAGATCTCGTCGTCGGTCGGGGTGTAGTAGTACGGCGGGAGGATCATCAGACCGTCCGCCCCGAGCTCCTCGGCCTGACGGCTATAGGCAACGGCGCGTGGGGTGTAGGTGTTCATGGTGCCCACCAAGACCGGGACGCGCCCGGCGACGTGGCGGACAGCCGTATCCACCAGTTCGGCCCGCTCCTCCTCACTTATGGTCAAGAACTCGCCCGTAGTCCCTAGGACGATGACGCCCGGGACACCGGCCTCCAGTTGCCAGGAGAGGAACCGGCGAAACGCCCCAGTATCGATACGGGACCCATCCTCGGAAAACGGCGTCACGCAAACCGTGTAAGCGCCATGAAAAGAAGCCGTCATACCTGCCCCTTTCGCTAAACCTGTCGCAGATCGGCCGCGGGCTGTCGTCTGCGGCCTATTTGTGGCTTAGTGTACCGAGCCGGTATGCCCGAGTCGACGGCCGCCCATACCGGCCCCCCGCTACCCCCGCCCAGGTCACAGTTCGACGTCGCAGTGGTGGGTGGGGGCATCACCGGTTGTGCCACCGCCTACCACCTCGCTCGAGCGGGGGCCAGCGTCGTGCTCCTCGAACGTTCCGAGATAGGCGCGGAGGCCTCCGGGCGGAACGCGGGCAGCCTCCACGGCCAGATCCAGTCCGTTTCTTACCTCCAAAAAGGCCCGAAATGGGCCAGAGACTTCCTACCGGCCTTGGCCTTCGTCCTCGGCTCGTTGGCCATTTGGCGCGGGCTCTCGGAAGAGCTCGGGGTCGACCTGGAGGTCAAGACCAACGGCGGCCTGCTCCTCGTTGACGACGCCACGCAGCTGCGAGGAGTAGAGGAGAAGGTGGCCATAGAGCGAGAAGGGGGGCTCGACTCCAGGGTCCTGTCGCGCCAGGAGCTGCGGGACATGGCGCCCTACGTAGCCGATGGGATGATCGGGGCGGGGTGGAGCCCGGTCGAAGGCAAGGCGAACCCCATGGTGGCCGCGCCCGCCTTCGCCCGCCAGGCCCAACGGGCCGGCGCACAGATCCGGTCCCGGGTCACGGTCCTCGCCGTCGAACCGTCAGCGCAATACGCCAGGCTCATTACGACGTCAGGCCAAATCCTGGCGGACCAGGTCGTGCTGGCCTCGGGCCGGGAGTTGTCCGCCCAGGCCGCCAACCTCGGCCTCCACCTACCCATAACGAGCGAACCCGTGCAGGTGGCGGCCACCGAACCCGTCGAGCCGCTCGTCGAGCACCTGGTGTACTACGCCGGGGCACCCCTCACGCTGAAGCAGGCTCGGGCCGGTTCTTTACTGATAGGGGGAGGTTGGCCGGCCCGGACGCACCCCATGACGGGATACCCGCTGGTGGACATGCAGTCGCTGCGCGGCAACCTGGCCGTCGCGATACGCGTCGCCCCGTGCCTCCGCGACGTCCTGGTGATCCGGTCGTGGGCCGGCGTCGGGACCGGGACACCCGATGAGCGGCCGGTCATCGGGAGGTTGCCCGGGTTTGCTCGCGTCCTTGCCGGCCTATTCCCGTACCTGGGGTTGACGGCTGGGCCGCTTATGGGGCGAGTGCTGGCGGACCTCGCGCTTGGGCGCGACCCGGGGATCGACCTCGGGCCGTTCAGGTTAGACCGCTTCTCGAACCCCTGAGTGTGCGCTATACGCACAGCTGAACGCTTGACGAACGCCTCTACGCAGCCTAAATTCAGCGGCGACCCCGAGAACGGCTCCGCGAGACCGGGCATCGCGTTGGGAGGCGTTGACTGCGCCCAGCCCGACCACCCGGCTGCGACCGGGCACGGGATAATAGGGACGCCGCGGGCCGGCCCCGCTGGGGGCGGCCACAGGGAGAAAGCCAAAAAAGAGGCCCGATCGACCAGGGCCTCGCACAAGGAACACAGAGGAAAAGGGGTGTGCCAATGAATTTTCGCAACCGCCGGCTCTATGGGGCGTCACGACACAGACCGGGTCTCCTCGCCGGCGCTGTGGCGTTGGCGAGCACCGTCCTGCTGGCCAGCGCCACGGTAGCTTCGGCCGCCGGTGCACCGAAGAGCGCGTCCGGCAGCTCGAAGCCGGCAGCCACGACAGCGATGACCACCACGGTGGACGGCGTCAGCATCGCCGAGGACACGGCCCTGGCCGCCACCGTACCCGCAGCCGTCAAAAAGGCCGGCTTGCTCGACATCACCTATAACGACTTTGCGCCCGACGAGTACGTGCGCAATGGGCAGCTCGTCGGATGGGAAGTAGACCTAGGCCACGCAGTGGCGGCCACCCTCGGTCTGGCCTGGAAACCCACCTCGTCGGCGTCGTTCGACACGTTCATACCGAGCCTTCAGAACGGGCGCTTCAACAGCTCGTTCACTTCCTTCATCGTTACGAGCGCCCGGACCAAAGTCATCGACATCGTCTCGCTTTACAACGTCGGAACCGGCTTCGCTGCGAAAGCCGGCAGCTCCGTGAAGACGGTGAACAGCAACCGCGACCTGTGCGGCGACAACGTGGCCGTGATCGTCGCGTCCGCGTTCATAGGCCAGTTGAGCGGCCTGGACCCGGCGTGTACGAAGGCCGGCAAACCGACCATAAACGTCCACACCTACCCGTCTGACGCCGCCGCCGAGCTCGCTGTGGCCAGCGGACGGGCTGACCTGTACGCGACGTCCGTGGACGACATCGGTTGGCTCATCAAGCAGACGGGTCACCAGTTCATCCAGGAGCCGCTCAACCTCCAGCCCGGCCCGGAAGGCGTGGGCATTAGCCGGGGCATCGGCCTCGACATCCCGATCACCAAAGCGGTAAACCATATGATCGCCACGGGCTCCTACAAAGCCCTCATGTCCAAATGGGGTGTGACGGGGGGACTGCTCACAAAGGCGGTCGACTACAACAAGTAACCTTCGAACTGAGGCTCGGGCCCCTTTTTTCAGGGTAATGAAGTGCCTCGAGAAAGTGGCAAAGCCGCATGACATTGCTCGAGGATGCGAAGGAGAGAGCTTCACCATCTCCTCGGGGACCAGTGCTCCGAGGAGATGGTGCGAGGTCGACGGGCCGGGCGCGGGCGGCGGGGCGATGGGTGGTGCGCATCACCATCCTCGTGCTCCTGGCCATGTTCGTACACCTCTTGGTCACGGCCAAGAGCCTCCAGTGGGGCGTGGTTGGCCATTACCTCACCGCCCCGAACATCATCACCGGCCTGACCCGGACCGTCTACCTGACGGCCATCGCCATGGCGGCCGGGATCGTCATCGGGACCATCGTCGCCCTGATGCGCCAGTCTCGCAGTGCCCTGATCAGCGGGACGGCCAGCAGCTACATCTGGTTCTTCAGAGGCACGCCCCTGCTGGTGCAAATAATCTTCTGGTACAACATTGCCTCGTTCGTACCGCGTGTCTCGTTGGGCGTACCGTTCGGGCCCAGCTTCGTTTCTGCAGACGTCAACCACCTGGTCACCCCCCTCGTCGCCGCTGTCCTGGCCCTGGGCCTCAACGAGGGCGCCTACATGTCGGAGATCATCAGGGCCGGCATCCTGTCCGTCGACCCCGGCCAGACGGAGGCGGCGTTGGCGCTGGGCATGACGAAGCGGCTGGCGATGCGGCGCATTGTCCTGCGCCAAGCCATGCGAGTGGTCATCCCTCCGACCGGCAACCAGACGATCAGCATGTTGAAGGGCACCAGCCTGGTAAGCGTGATCTCAATGGCCGAGTTGCTGTACTCCGTGCAACTGATTTACAACACCACGTTCCAGACGATCCCGTTGCTGGTCGTAGCCAGCATCTGGTACCTGGTCCTCACGACCGTGTTGTCTATCGGGCAGTACTACCTCGAACGCCACCTGGCCAGGTCCAGTGCCAAGCCACCGCCGGCATCGCCGATGCCGTACATCAACGAGTCTCTCAGGCGCATGTTCACCGGGGACCGGCGTACGTTTGCCGCCAGGTAGCGGGGCTTTGGCCGGTAGCGGGGCTATTGGCCGGTAGCAGGGCTTTGGCCGGTAGCAGGCTTTGTCCGGTAGCGGGGATTTGGACGGCCGGACGGGAGGCCGACGGCCGGGCCTCGCCGGCGGTGCCCGCATGACCGCTCGGCCCTCGGGACCCGCTGGCGGGCGGCCCGCGGCCCACTCAACGCCGTCTGGCCGGCACTTGAAGTGCCCATTTGGGCCAAGGGACCCCGACTTTCGGTGCAGGTTGCCCCTTTCGGCGTGTTTTTTGTCGAATCCCGGCTTAAAACACGCCGAAAGCCCCGAAGCGCGCCGAAAGGGGCACTGACTGTGAAGATCGTCGCCGTCGACGTGTTCGAGAAGACTTATCACGTGGCACGGGGGCCGTTCACCATGTCGGGCCACAGGGTCGTCAGCGAACAGTACGGCACCATCGTCCGGGTCGAAGCCGACACCGGCGACTTTGGTTGGGGCGAGCAGTGTAGTTTCAGCCCGGCCTACATCCCCGGCCATGCCGCGGCCACGCAGGCGGTATTACCTCTACTGGTGACCGCCATCATGGGCTCCGACCCCCGCGAGGTCGAGAAAGTCCACGACCTCATGGATAGTGCCGTGGTGGGCCACGAGTACGCCAAGTCAGCCCTGGACATTGCTTGCTGGGATCTGCTGGGGACGGCCACCGGCCTTCGGGTAAGTGAGCTGCTGGGCGGCACCAGGGACGAGTCGGTCCTCCTCTACAAGGCCGTAAGCCTCGGCGACCCTTCCGCAATGGCGGAGCGCAGCGTGCAGATCTACCGGGAGGGGTTCCCTTTTTTGCAGGTCAAGGTGGGCGACGCGTGGAGGGAAGACGTTCGCCGCGTCATCTCCTGCGTAGAGGCCGCACCCGGCTTCGAACGTGTCGTTGTTGACGCCAACGGTCATTTGTCGCAGCACGAGGCGATCAGGCTCACCCGGCACCTTGAAGGCTTCGATGTGTACCTGGAGCAGCCGTGCGCCACAACGCGAGAATGCCAGGCCGTGCGCCAGCAATCCGGCCGTCCGATGGTCCTAGACGAGAGCCTGACGGATTTTCCTGCTCTTTTGAACGCCCTCGAACATCGTGCACTGGACGCAGCCCGCCTGAAACTGTCCCGTTTTGGCGGGATAACGCCGCTGCGCAAAGCGCGGGATATTTGCTCGGCGATGGGAGTCGCGGTGTCAATCGAAGATTCCGCCGGAGGCGACGTGGTCAGCGCCGCCGCGTTGCACGTCGCCGCCAGCGTGCCGGCGGACCGCCGCTTCGACGCTTTCCTCCCGGTCACAGAGGTCCGGGAGCACATCGCCCAGGTGCCCCTCATCCCTGTGCACGGCCGGGCTCGGGTGCCGCTCGGCCCCGGGCTTGGCGTCGATGTAGACGCTCAGTCGCTCGGCCCTCCGGTGGCGCAATACCGATGACCGGCGAACCCGAAGAAGGGACCACCAAAGAACCGGGCGCTGAGCCATGGGCCGCCGGGCCAGTTAAGGGCGCAATCAAGGGCACGTCAAGGCTCACGGACAGTCAAAGGCACAGCTGAGGACAACGGGAACCAGGAAACGATCCTTCGGATAGAAAACCTGTCGAAGCAATTCGGGGACCAACCCGTACTTGCACGACATCAGTTTCGATGTGGCCGCCGGGGAAGTGCTTTGCCTTATAGGCCCGTCAGGTTCGGGAAAGAGCACGCTCCTGCGCTGCGTCAACCACCTGGAGACGCCCACGGGCGGCCGGGTCTACGTCGACGGCCAGCTGATGGGCGTCCGGGAAGAAAAGGGGCACCTCGTCGACTTACGCCATGACGAACTGGCGGCCCAACGGACAAAAATCGGCATGGTCTTCCAGAACTTCAACCTGTTCGCCCATCTGACCGCGCTCCAGAACATCACTGAGGCCCCGGTGCACGTGAAGCACCAGTCGCCGTCGGCGGCAGAGGAGCAGGCCCGCCAGCTACTGGACTGGGTGGGCCTCCGCGCCAAGGCCGACAGCTACCCGGCCCAACTTTCCGGCGGGCAGCAGCAACGGGTGGCCATTGCCAGGGCGCTGGCCATGGGCCCAAAACTGATGCTCTTCGATGAACCGACGTCGGCGCTCGACCCTGAGATCGTCGGAGAGGTCCTGAACGTCATGCGGCGCTTGGCCGAGGAGGGTATGACGATGCTTGTCGTAACGCACGAGATGGCGTTCGCCCGCGATGTCAGTGACCGCGTGATCTTCATGGACGGGGGCGTCATCGTCGAGTCCGGACCGCCAGGGGAGGTGCTGGTGCGACCATCCCACCAACGTACACAGCAGTTCCTGGCCCGCATTACATGAACAGGTGGGGACAGGAGGAGTGACGATGCGCATCGGGGCCAAGGTCCCCAACAGTGGGCCGCTCCCGGTGGAGCGCGGCATCGCGCCCATGGCCCGTGAACTAGAAGAGGCCGGGTTCGAGTCTCTATGGGTGAGCGACCACATCGTGATGCCCACCGACATAGAGTCGCGTTACCCCTTTGCCGCCGACGGAAAGCCCACATGGCCATCGGATACTCCTTATTTCGACGCCATGATCGCCCTCGGCGCCATCGCGACGGCGACGGAGACAGCGGCCATCGGCACGGCGGTGCTCGTCCTGCCGCTGCGCCACCCCGTGGTCCTGGCCAAGCAAGCGGCCTCGATCGACGTCTTGAGTGGCGGCCGGCTGGTCCTCGGTGTGGGAGCCGGGTGGCTGGCCGAGGAGTTCGAGGCCCTCGACGTTCCGTTTGAGTCGAGAGGGCGGCGCTTGGTGGAGTGGGTGCACGTTCTGAGGGCGTGCTGGAGTGGCCAACCGCAGGCGTGGAAAGGTGAGTTTTATCAACTCCCCGCAGGGATTTTCAGCCTTCCGGCCCCCCGTCACCAGATCCCCGTGCTGGTTGGCGGCCACTCCCCGACCGCCATCTCCCGGGCTGCGACCCCGGGCGACGGGTGGCTCGCCCACCAGTCTGCCACCGCTCTCGACTTCGAAGAACTCCGCGACGGTGTGGAAAAAATGCGCCAGCACGCCCGCCGGTCCGGCCGTGACCCCGACACGCTGTGGACCACGCTTCGCATCATCGACTCGGCTCAACTAGCACAAATGGTGGCCGAATCAATCCCCCGGCTCCGTGACGCCGGCATCGACGAGGTGGTCGTCGACATCGATTGGGAGGGCACTGGTTCGGCGGCCGAGGTCTACGGCGCCCTTCGGGACCGGGTGGCCACGTGACCGACGGAGAGCTACCGGACGGTGCGTATCGGGCCAGCCTGACCACTGCCGAGGTCATCGAGGAACCGGCTAACGCCGCCTATGTGCGGCCGCTGGTCCGGGCGGCCGAGGGGGCTTCGTCTGTAAGCGTGACGTGGGTATCGATAGATGGCCGGCACCAGGAGCTCGCTTCGCGCCGTTCGGCCCGGCTCTACTACGTCTTGAGCGGCGGCCTGACCTTTGTCCTCGACGGGCGGGGGCCGACGGCCCTCGCCCCCGGCGACCTGCTCGTAATCCCGAAAGGTTGTCCCTATTACCTCGAAGGCACTGCAACGTACCTCGTCCTCAACACCCCGGCGTTCGAGGCCGGGGACGATGTGTACACTGGTCGGCCCGCGCCCGAGCTCACATAGTCGGGGACGTTCGGACCGAATTGACCGGCCGAACTGGGCGTTCCACCCCTTAGCGGGTGGTACGCGCCCACCTGAGTACGGCCCATATTTGGTGACCATATTTACCAAACCCAGGTTTCACCAGACGAAGCCGGCGACACTACGTTGAGTTTTGCGCTCATGGCCGGGCACCTCTTTGTGGTTAAGGCGCAACCCGGGAAGTTGTTGACGTGAGGGCAACATCGACAAACCCGGGAGCCGAGGGGACCGGGCCCCGTCAAAGCCCATGGTGGGAACGGTGGCTTCCGGGGGCCAGGACGGCTCGAACCTACCAACGGGCCTGGGCCGGCCGGACATTGTGGCCGGCGTCGTCCTGGCCGCCATCCTCGTTCCTCAGGGCATGGCCTACGCCGAACTTGCCGGCCTGCCCCCCGTTACCGGCCTTTACACGACGATCGGCTGCCTGGTGGGTTACGCCGTGTTCGGGCCGTCCCGGGTCCTCGTCCTGGGGCCGGATTCGTCCGTGTCCCCGATGATATTCGCCGCCATCCTTCCCCTCCTGGCCGGCGGGGGCGCATCGCGGGCCATCGCGCTGGCCGGCATGCTGGCCCTGATCGTGGCCCTCATCGAGATCGGTCTGGGGCTGGCCAAACTCGGGTTTGTGGCCGACCTCCTGTCCAACGAGGTCCAGGTCGGCTACATGAACGGGCTCGCCTTGATCATCATCGTGGGCCAGCTGCCGAAGCTGTTTGGCTTTTCGACCGACGCCGAAGGGTTCGGTAACGAAGTGCGAGCTTTCTTCACCAATCTCAACCAAACCGTATGGCCGGCCCTGCTCACCGGCGTCGCCGTGCTGGCCGTCCTGGTGGTCTTACCGAGGATTACCCGTCGCGTCCCTGCCGTCCTGGTCGGTGTGGTAGGTGCCACGATCGTTTCAGCTGTCCTCGACTTGAGCGCGCACGGGGTAAAGACGGTGGGCGTTTTGCCCCGTGGCGTCCCGACACCATCCCTGCCCTGGACGAAGCTGGCCGACGTGGCCCCACTAATGGTGGCCGCCGTTGGCATAACGCTCGTCTCGCTAGCTGACACGATCGCCACCTCGGCCAGTTTTGGCGCCCGCCGGGGCGAAGAGGTGGACCCCAACCAGGAGATGATCGGCATTGGCGCGGCCAATCTGGCCGCCGGGCTTCTACAAGGTTTTGCCGTGTCAACCAGTGGATCCCGCACCGCGGTTGTCGAGCAGGCCGGCGCCAGGTCACAACTGGCGTCTCTGGTGGGAGCCGGGATGGTGGCCGTCCTGTTGCTGTTCCTAAACTCGATCCTGTCGGACCTGCCTCAGTCCGCCCTCGCCGCCGTCCTCATCGCCGCCGCTTTTTCTTTGATGGACCTTCGTGTTCTGCGCCGCTATTACGTGGCGCGGAAGAGCGCCTTGGCCTTGTCGCTCACCGCCACAATCGGGGTCGTGCTGTTGGGGGTGCTGCAGGGCATCGTTGTAGCCATCGTCCTGGCCGTCCTGTTGTACTTCCGTCGTGGATGGCAGCCGAGAGGGTCGGTGCTCGGGCAAGTCGAGGGTCTTGCCGGATGGCACAGCGTGGAGGAGTACCCGGAGGCTCGAGAACTCCCCGGGATTGTCGTCTACCGCTGGGAAGCCCCGCTTTTCTTCGCCAATTGTTCGGCTTTTCGGTCTCAGGTCCGCCGGCTCAGCGCTGACCGTCACCCGTCGTGGGTCGTCGTGCAGTGCGAAGCCGTCACCGATATTGACGTTTCCGCGGCACAAATGCTCGAACAACTCGATCGTGAGCTGAACGGTTCAGGCACGCATATGGCTTTCGTGGAAATGCGCAGCCGCCTTCAGGACCAGGTGCAGCGGTACGGTTTGCTCGAGACGCTCGACGGTAACCGTTTCTACCCCACACTGGAGGCAGGGCTGGCCGCGGTTCAGGAAGGCTGACCCCCGCGCTGTACAACTAAAACCCGAAATGCAGGAATACGAAAATGGACGAAGTCAAATGCTGGCCCCCCCGTCCATGCTGACCACGCTTCCTGTCATGAATGCCGCCTGCGGCCCGAGCAAGAAATCCACCAGAGCGGCGATCTCACCAAGGTCGCCGAAGCGCCCGGCCGGGATGCGCGCCAGCAACTCGTCTCTCGTGCCCGGGTCCTCCAGGTAATGAGCAGTCATTCGGGTCGGGAAGTAACCGGGGCAAAGAGCCGTCACTGCCACCCCTCGTCCGCTCACCTCCATGGCCAGCGACTTGGCCACGCTCACGACGGCCGCCTTGCTGGCGTTGTAGTCGAGGAAGTTGAGCTCTGGCCTCAATGCGTTTACCGAAGCGTTGAGCACGATCGCCGATGGTGGCGGCGATCCCCTGAGCGTGGCGCGGGCCACCAGGAAAGCGCCGATCACGTTGACATCCAGGACGCGGCGGAAGTGCTCCACGTCCAGTTGGGCCGCCGGCAATCCCTGCCCGTCGATGCCGGCGTTGACGAAGACGCCGTCGATACCGCCCATTTTGTGGCGGGCGGCGTCCACGGCCGCCACAACCTCGTCTTCGACTGACACGTCGCAAACCGAGGCGCCAGCCAGGCAGACGTTCTCCTGAGCTGCGCCGACGCCAGCGGTACTAGAGCCGAGCACCCAGACCTGGTCACCGCAGGAGGCCAACAACTCGGCGCAGGCCAACCCGATCCCGCTCGTCCCTCCCGAGATCAGGGCGCGCCTCGGAGGCCGGCTGGGGTCGCGCCGCGAGCCATCGTCGGCGGGCCCGGCTCGGTCGCTCACGGGGCCAGCTCTCCCACCTCGGGCCAAACCCGCTCGCTTGGTCTCTTCTCGATCACGAGCTGGTCGGCGTGCCGGCGCAGCTCGGCCACCGAGCCCACCCCCAACAGCTGCATGGTCCGGCGGAACTGCTCCACCAATATGTCGATGACGCGGCGTACCCCTGCGGGGCCGGCGGCGGCCAGGCCGTACAGGTATGGCCGCCCGATCATGCACATGTCTACGCCCCGGGCTAAGGCGACGGCGATATCCGCGCCATGGCGGACCCCTGAGTCCATCACGATCACGGCCCGGTCCCCTACGGCGTCGCGGACCGGGCGCACAAGGTCGATGGTGGCTATCGTCCCGTCGAGCTGGCGCCCTCCGTGGTTCGACAAGTGCAACCCATCGACGCCGGCGTCAATGGCCCGCACCGCGTCACCGGGCCGACCGGCCCTTTGAGTAACAGCGGGCCGGACCACCACTGGCGGATCTCATAGAGGTCGTCCCAGTCGAGGGACGGGTCGAACCTGGAGGTGATATCGGCTACCGTCTCCGTCCTGCGATGGCCATCGGTCCCATTGGCCTGGCCGCCGCTAACCCCAGCCGAACTGGGCACAGCCGAACTGGGCCACAGCCGAACTGGGGCCAGCCGAATTGGGGCCAGCTTCATTCGGCACAGTCATATTGGGCACAGTCATATTGGGCACGGTGAGCATCGGGCTGCGCAACATAGCCGTCCAGTACCCCAAATGACGGCCGATATCGAGGACCGTCCGCACCCTCAGTTGAGGCGGGATGGTCATCCCGTTGCGCACGTCCCGGGCGCGGTTCCCGGCCACGTGGGTGTCCACGGACACCTCCAGCACTTTGTAGCCCGAGGCGGCGGCGCGCTCCACCAACGACCTTGTCACGCTCCGGTCTCGCAACGCGTACAACTGGAACCAGAGCCGGGGATGCCCGGTGGCGGCCAGGTCTTCGATTGACGTCGAGCCCACGGTCGAAAGCCCGTAGGGCAACCCCGTAGGCGCGCTGGCCATCGCGACGCCGGTCTCCCCGACCGGGTTGACCATCCGTGTATAACCCGTTGGGGCCAGGCCCAAAGGGGCCGGCAACCGGTGCCCGAACAAATCGACCGACAGGTCCGGAGTGGATACGTCGTGCAGGATCTGGGGCTGAAAAGCCCACTGCCGGAGGGCGGTCCGGTTAGCGGCAACGGTGTCCTCGTCGTCTGCACCGCCGTCCACATAATCGAACACGGCCCTGGGCAATCTGCGCCGCGCCGCCTCGCGTACGTCCTCTACCGAATGGCAGCGGGCGATCACCCGCTGCACCGGGTCGAGCTCCGGCCGCTGAAGGCGGATGAGTTCTCTGACCTCGGCCAGCCTCACGGCGCCACCTCGTCGAGAAAGCAGGAGATATCGTCCCGACCGCCCGAGACGGGTTCGCTGCCGCCGGCCACTGCCTGCGCCAACCCAAGCAAACGGATGTCAGAGGGCCGGTCGGGGGCCAGCAGGTTGGTTACCAGCATTGGGCAACAAAACAACGCCGACCGCACAATTTGGCGCCAATTGGCAGGCAAGCACGAGCGCCGGGCCAGTTCCCGCAAAAGGGGCGCCCAGATGAGTTCCGCCACACTGGTAAGAACTTCTCGGCGGAGCGTGGATAGCTCGGCGTTATGGACGATTTCGACAACGTTACCGGTCAGAGTGCTATTGACACTGAACCGCTCCGCCGCCTCCATCGGGTGGTAGAGCCAGAAGGGATGAGCCAGCGCGTTGTGGTAAGTCGCTTTTACGGGCGCCAAAAGAGCCGGTATGTCGTTGGCCGCGAAAGCGGGGTCGAAGAGGCGGAGCACCGGCCCTCCAGAGCCGCCGTCCGATGAGGCGTCCGCGACGACCCAGACGTTGCCGTGATGGTCATCGCCGTGCGCCGTCACCACCGGCAATTTGGCCAGAGCCATCGGCGCCAGCAACTCGGCCGCTTCCGCCGCTACCTGGGCCAGGGACGACCGGTACTCGACGCCGTTGACCCGCCACCGTTTGCCGGCCAATACGGCAAATGCCGGGTCGGCTTCGTAGTAAGTGAGATAGCGAGCGCCGGGGAACTGGCCCGCCCTGTCGGCGAGACGGTGGTAGAAGAGCTGATGGATGGAGGCTCGCGCCGAAGTGGCCACTGGGGCGGCCAGCGTCTCTAAGAGCACATCGCCGGTGCGGGCGTCCAAGGTACGCCTGGCTCCGAGCAGCCCCGGCCCAAGGCACGCGGCGGCGCCGTGAACTCGCTCGAGGTCGGCGCACACGTCGGCCATCCGGGGCTCCCGGTGCCATCGGTACAGCACCATCTGAGCCCCCGGAGTGCTCGAGACCGC